>JAUZSN010000002.1:742456-1484912 GCA_030949405.1 Methylococcales bacterium
TTTTTAATTGCGGAAGAGCTAGGGATGTTAACGGAGATTGAATAACCTCATCCGCATAAACAGCCGTAATCCCGATACTAGGGGTTATTAATGTTGCCAAAAGTAGAGGATAAAAAAAGTCAGGTATTAATTTAAAATTCATGGGTCATAACGTAATAAAGTGAGTTTAAATAATCTTTAATGATTGCTAATTTTAATAACGCAGCCTCATTTCAGCTAAAGGAACCGCTTTAATTTTACTCGCATGTCCCGCGCTTCCAAAGGCTTCATAACGCGCCTGACAAATAGCTTGCATGGCTTCTCTCGCGGCATTATAAATTTTACGCGGATCAAAGTCAGCTGCATTTTCAGGTTGAGCCAAATAATGACGAATCGCTCCCGTTGAGGCCATTCGTAAATCCGTATCAATATTTACTTTGCGAACTCCGTATTTAATTCCCTCAATAATTTCAGATACAGGCACCCCATAAGTTTGGGTAATATTTCCCCCGTGATCGTTAATGCTTTTTAACCACTCTTGAGGAACAGAGCTTGAACCGTGCATCACAAAATGGGTATTCGGTAATTTTTGCTGTAATTTTTTTAATAGGCTAATAACCAACACATCCCCCGTTGGTGGCTTGCTAAATTTATAAGCACCGTGACTGGTACCTATCGCAACCGCTAATGCATCCACTTGGGTTTGCTGTACAAACTCAACCGCCTCATCTGGATCGGTTAATAACTGTTTATTATTTTTTGTCGTAGTCGAGGTTAACGCGCCTAAACAACCGATTTCACCTTCCACAGAAACCCCACACGCATGAGCCATTTTAACGACGGTTTGAGTCACCTTGACATTATAGTCAAAGGAGGACGGCCTTTTCATATCGTCAAGTAACGACCCATCCATCATCACCGAACTAAAGCCAGACTGAATCGCTTGTATACAAAGATCGGCTGACGGCCCATGATCGCGGTGCATCACCACGGGAATATGAGGATATTGTTCAATGGCCGCAAGAATTAAATGGCGTAAAAAAGGCTCGCCTGCATACGTTCTCGCCCCTGCGGAATCTTGAATAATCACAGGACTATTACACGCATTAGCCGCTTGCATAATCGCTTGAACCTGCTCCATATTACTGACGTTAAAGGAGGGAATCGCAAAGCTGTGTTCGGCCGCATAATCCAAAAGTTGCCGCAGGGATACTAATGCCATAATTGAAGAGTCCTTGAATTTATTTACTAAAAAGTTTTAGGATTAACGCTTAAACATTGAATAAAAAATGGCGTCATTAGATCGCAACCACTTTATTTAAATCAAAGTCTTTTATTTCACTGCGATTTTTGTAACCGCGTGTATTACTTAAAATACGCGTTCCTAATACCTGATAATCATTTTGACTATGAATGTGACCATGAAACCAAGCACTAATATCATAAGTATTAATAATTTCATGCAACGAATTGCAATAGGCTATTTTTTTTAATTCATTATTAGTTTCATGCCAACTTAAGGGAACGGGGGCGTGATGCGTAACAACCACCGTTTTTCCATCAAAAGGTTCATCGAGTTCATTTTCTAACCATAAAAGTGAGGATCTATGGAGTCGAGTGAAAAGAGCAGGATTAAAAAAATCATCTTTGAAACGAATATTTCTAAAATCATTAAGCCGCGTGCTTAGTTTGTTAGCTTTTTTTTCCCCTTGATTTAATAAATCCGTCCATAACGTACAGCCTAAAAAGCGAACCCCATTCATAATGAGTACATCTTTTTCTAAAAAATGAACATTACTATTCGTGCAGCTATTCCGCAGCATATTAAGGGTTCTTCGGTATTCATGGGTATAAAATTCATGGTTGCCTGCAATATAAATAACAGGCTTGTTAATGCCTTTAAGCCAATTAACCCCCTGTCTTCCTACACCTATATCACCTGCTGCAATGACAAGATCAGCATCGGTTTCAGGTCGCTCTAAACGACCAAACTCTAAATGAATATCTGAAAAATAGTTTATCCGTACCATTTATAACTCTATTACCTATCCTGTATGGAGTATAATTTCACTAAGTATCGCTATTCTTTCAGATATTCGTATTTTTTCCAACAAAGAATTTTATTATGTCCTTAAGTATCAGAAAAAAAACCCAACAAGTCTTAATTGGTGATGTGAAAGTCGGAGGCAATGCCCCTATTGTGGTGCAGTCTATGACCAATACAGATACCGTTAATAAAAAGGCTACGCTTGAACAAATTATCGAACTTGCGACCGCAGGTTCTGAACTCGTTCGTGTCACCGTAAACTCAGAAGAAGCGGCGAAAGCCATTCCTGAAATTCGCAATCAACTGGATAAACAAGGTTATTCCGTCCCTATTATTGGTGATTTTCATTTTAATGGCCACAAGTTATTGGAAAAATACCCTGATTGTGCGGCCGCATTAGATAAGTATCGTATTAACCCAGGTAACGTAGGGCGCGGGAAAAGTCGGGATCCTCAATTTCAACAAATGATTGAGTTTGCCTGTCGCTATAATAAACCTGTGCGTATCGGTGTTAATGGCGGGAGTTTAGATCAAGCCGTTTTAACTCGCCTATTAGATGAAAATCGTCAAAAACAAACCCCTGATGAACTATCGGTTATTACACGTGAAGCGATTGTTTTATCCGCCTTAGAAAGTGCCGATAAGGCACAGGAAATCGGTTTGGGTCAGGACAAGATTATTTTATCGTGCAAAATTAGCAACGTTCAAGATCTTATTCGTATTTATCAAGACCTATCAATACGTTGTGACTACGCGCTCCATTTAGGTCTCACCGAAGCGGGAATGGGTTCAAAAGGTATTGTTGCCTCATCGGCTGCTTTATCCGTACTGATGCAACAAGGCATTGGCGACACGATTCGTATTTCGTTAACACCTGAACCTGGTGCGACACGAACAAAAGAAGTCATTGTTGCGCAAGAAATTTTACAAACAATGGGGTTTAGAGCCTTTACGCCAATGGTCATTGCTTGTCCTGGTTGCGGTCGGACGACCAGTGATTACTTTCAAAAGCTTGCTTTAGATATTCAAATCTATTTACGCGATCAAATGCCTATTTGGAAAAATAAATACCAAGGCGTTGAAGAAATGGATGTCGCTGTCATGGGCTGTGTTGTTAATGGCCCAGGTGAGAGTAAAAATGCTAATATTGGTATTAGCTTACCCGGCACAGGGGAAACACCTGTTGCGCCTGTTTATGAAGATGGCGTTAAAACAGTGACCTTAAAGGGCGATAGAATTGCTGAAGAATTTCATGATCTCGTTGAACGCTATGTTGAAAGTCATTATGGATCAAAGACCACGACACAATAACACTTAAATTTTAGGGAAAAAAATGATCCGAGATACACTTTTTAAAAAAAATAGAATGTGGGCTGAAAAAATGCTACGTTCTGATCCAGATTTTTTTAAACGATTGCACAAGCAACAAACCCCAGAGTATTTATGGATTGGCTGTTCCGATAGCCGTACATCGGCTAATCAAATTGTAGATTTAGACCCTGGTGAAATTTTTGTTCATCGTAATATCGCCAATGTCGTTGTCCACACGGATTTAAACTGTTTATCGGTGATTCAATATGCCGTTGAAGTGTTAAAGGTTAAACATATTATTGTTTGCGGACATTATGGTTGTGGGGGAGTCAGGGCGGCGATGGAAAACCATGAACATGGATTAATTGATAACTGGTTACGCCATATTCAAGATGTCTATCGGGCGCATCGCGAAGAAATAGATGGTTTACCCATTAAAAATGATCGCTTCCGTTTATTATGTGAAAAAAATGTTATTGAGCAAGTAATTAATGTTTGTCATACCACCATCGCCCAGCGGTCATGGCGTAATGGCGTTAATCTTACCGTACATGGATGGATTTACAGTATTAAAAATGGCCTCTTAAAAGATCTTAATATTTCTATTTCTAGCCCGCAACAACTGGAAAATTCCTACAAATATCACGGGTTAAATCACTCTTAAACAAAGGCTTTTATGTTTACTCGCTTTAATCGTGTTCGCGGTTTTTATTTTATTTTATTATGGGTCTTAATGGGTTGTAATGAATCCCCCGTTAACCCCCCTTATGCGTTTAATTATTCCGATGGCATTATGGGAACAAGCTTTAGTATCAAAGCCCCCCATTTACCTGAAACCATTAAAGCAGACGCATTAAAAATACAGATTAAAGCTAAACTCGATGCACTGAATTCCCAACTGTCAACCTATGAAAAAAAATCGGCTTTAAGCTTATTTAATCAAAGTGACACCACGAATTGGCAAACAATACCTAACGCGTTATTGACCGTACTCATTGAAGCCCAGCGTATTAGCGAATTAAGTTCAGGGGCCTTTGATATATCGGTTGGGAAGCTTGTAAATTTATGGGGATTTGGGGTTGAACCCATGCGCTTTACAACGCCTGATGAAACCCGTTTAAACCAGATTTTAACCACAACAGGGTATCATTATTTATCAATAGACCCCATGGGGTTAAAAATAAAAAAACAAGTTCCTGAGCTTTATTTAGATTTATCCGCCATTGCTAAGGGCTATGCGGTTGATCAAATTGCTTTACTCTTAGAAAGCCAAGGCATTCAAGATTACATGGTGGAAATTGGCGGAGAGATTCGTTTAAAAGGCCAAAACAATACGGGCGGTGCGTGGCATATTGCGATTGAAAAACCCACCCCTGAAAAACGGATGATTCAAAAAGTAATTGCAATAACGAACAGTGCAATGGCAACGTCGGGGGATTATCGTAACTTTTTTGAATCCGACGGCGTACGTTATTCCCATACCATTGACCCGCGCACAGGGCGACCGATTAAACATCAATTAGCATCGGTGACTATTTTAAGTGACTCATCAATGACAGCGGATTCACTGGCAACAGCAATGATGGTTTTAGGGGAAAACGAAGGCTACAAATTAGCCGAAAAACACAACATTGCTGCATTATTTATTATTAAAACTGCTGAGGGTTTTGTAGAAAAAAGCACCTCTGCTTTTATCGAATTTTTTAAGGAAAAATCATGATTTATTTTCTCGTTACCTTTATCTTTATGCTGATTATTGTCGCTTTAATGGCGGTTGGGGTTATTTTTGGTCGTCGCGCAATCAAAGGCTCTTGTGGAGGTGCGGGTAATGCAGAGTGTGTCTGTGTTGAGAAATGTGATAAACGAAAAAAACGCGATGCCGAACAACAAGAAACATCGGTTATTAATACGGATTTACTTAAATCATGACAAATAAAGCGATTTAATCCGATCACGACCATAATCTAAACCTGACACATTAAATTTTAGCGTTTTTTGTATACAAATAGAACCGTAATCATTTGAATATTAACTTTACTTTACTTTATCAACGACGCTTCAACTAAAAACGCTTTAACGAGACGAGCCAATAATAGATAATGAAAATGAAATAGAAAAACAGATTAATGAGCTTTTTACCTTGATACAAAATTATTGTTCAGAAGAAATGAGTGACGAGGTTCAACAATCATTAGCCACCTTAATCAACGCGATTAATTTAGCGCGTCAAACCAATCAATTGGACTTGATTCCTAGTATTAATATCGCCTTTAAAGCCATCAGCATCAAAAATCCAAATTTAATCTTCGCTAACGAAATTATGGACAGTGTCATGGCTGATCTTAAAGGGGGCGCTAAGTTTTCACCGCCCGTGCAAGTTGTGATTGGGCTTGTAACCCTTCTTTTTGGTGTTATTCCGTTATTATCTTCGATTATTCCCATGCTGATGAACCAAGATTATATTTTTAATATTCCGACCTCGCTTTTTTTCACGGTGGCTTTATTTGGAGCTATCGGCAGTATCGTCAGTATTATGGTTAGAATTCAGGATTTTTTAACGGTTGGTGTCAAAGATCGTTTTATCCTTTATTTTACAGGGGCCTTTAAACCCCTTATTGGGATGGCCTTTGCCTTATTTTTATTGGCGTTAATTAAATCGGGCTGGGTTCCTCTGGATATAAAACCTGAAACCGAAAATTATTTTTTTATGGCCATTGCTTTTATTGCAGGATTTAGTGAGCGTTTTGCACGTGATATTGTTGATAACATTGAGACTCAAATTATAGAAGCAACTCAAAAATAGCGGTATAATCCCTTAGAATTTTATAACCCGCTTAGTTTTTTTAGTTTCTTTAGCCACGGATTCGGTGACTAATAAAATTTGCTTTTCCGCCAACGGATCTATATTAACTGTCGTGACGACAGTGGGTTGTTGATAGTGGGCTAAAAAATAAACACTGTTCACCAATAAGAGAAAAAAGAAGAAAATTTTCATACGCTTTTATTTGTTAAAATAACCAAACCCTTTAAAACTAAATCGGGTTCAAGTGTGACGGGAAATGATAAATTTTGAGCAATCAGGTGGGCATCGCCGCCTGTTAAAATACACATCGAAGGGGCGGATTGACGGTTTACAAGCTGCTCAATTAAACCCACAGCGGCATAAAGTGTCCCACTGAAAATAGCCTTATCGGTTTTATTAGCCAACCCCAGCGAATACTTATTTTCGGAAAAGCTTAAGGCGGTTGTATTCGTTGATAACGCCGATTTCATAAGCTGTAACCCTGATGAAATTACGCCACCTTTGTGCTGTCCATCGTCATCTATAAGATCAAGTGTAATCGCCGTTCCACAATCAATCACCCATGCGGCTTGTTGATAATAATGATAACTGGCAATTAACGCTAACCAGCGATCAACCCCCAGTTTTTGAGGCTGTAAATAACTATTTGTCACCCCAAATGCATTCGCGGTACTTACCGCAATAATAACTTTTTTATCCGCCCATAACTGCCGTAATATCCGAAGAACAATGGATTTAATCGCATCAGAACTCACTGAAGAAATAGCAATCGCATCGGGGGACTCTAAAGCTTGCCAATCATGGATTAACTGCTGACTAAAATTTGGATTTTGATGGCTTATCGCTTGACTATCCTTGAGTTTGTTGACGGTTCCAAACGCCCATTTTAAACGGGTATTGCCTATATCAATGAGTAAATTCATTTAGGTTTGTCGAAAGCTGACTTCACCCGATGCAAACGGGGTTATCAGACCGGATAGCTCTTTCAATAACAGCATCCCCGTGTCATCAATGCCAACAATAGTGCCTTCAAATTGTTGTTTCCCACGATAAATAGTCACCTCACGCCCACGCATACAATCATAATCGCGCCATTCGGTTAAGTAATGTTTAAAGGTTTTTGTTTCAAAATCGGTCACAATCGGTAATAAATGATTGAGTAATAACGCCGATAAACCATTACGTGAATAGCGCATTGACGGCATTATTTTTTCTAAATCAACCCACGGCTGGGTAATCAACCCCGTTTCTTTTTCAGGTAAATAAAGATTAAGCCCTAATCCAATGATCGCCGTACACTCCCCACTGGATTCACCTGAAATTTCAATTAAAATTCCACCTAATTTTTTATCGTGCCAATAAATATCATTCGGCCATTTTAAACCCATATTATCAACGCCCAGTTCCGTTAAAGCACGAATAATGGCGACACCGATGGCAAGACTTAATCCTGAAAGACTCGAAAAGCCTTGTTGAAAAACCCAAGACAGTGATAAATAAATATTAGACCCAAAAGGTGAAACCCAGTCACGCCCGCGTCGTCCGCGCCCCTTGGTTTGCGATTCTGCAAAACAAACATGACCTGATTGCGGACTTAATTTCATAGCGTCCAATAAATAATCATTGGTTGATGAAATTTGTGGGTAAATATCAAGGGCGGATAACGAGGATAGAACGGCGGGGGTTAAGTTTTTTTTAATCTGTGGGGCGGATAATAAGTCTAAGGAGCGGTTAAGGCGATACCCCTTACCTCTTACGGCATTGACCTCCAGACCCAGTTCAGAAAAACTTTGGCAATATTTCCAAATAGCCGAACGACTGAGGCCTAATTCTGCGGACAATTTTGATCCTGAATGAAAACAATCATCGGCAAGACGTGTTAAAATTTTAAAATGGTTATCTGTGAAAGTCACATTTCTGATAGGTTTGATAATAAGACAATACACGAACTATAACAAACCTTTCCCCCTTTTTTCAAAATTATTTATTGAGTCCTTGTTTATGTGTTCCCCTGATCGTTATGCTGTTTTTGGACAGCCCATTAGCCACAGTAAATCCCCTCAAATTCACACACTCTTTGCCCAACAAACCACCCAAAATTTAAATTATCATGCGCAAGAAGTCGGGGCTGATCGCTTTGAAACTGCAACGCGTGATTTTTTTGCTCAGGGCGGAAAAGGGCTGAATTGTACCGTGCCTTTAAAAGAATTGGCTTATCAATTTGCCGATCAATTAACCCCCCGTGCAGAGTTTGCAAAAGCTGTTAATACCCTAGCCTTACAAACCGATGGCTCTATTTTAGGTGATAATACCGATGGCTGTGGTTTAGTGAGTGATTTAATGACTAATCATCAAATTACGCTTAAAGACAAACGAATTTTAATTTTAGGCGCAGGCGGTGCATCACGCGGCATTATTAGCCCGATCATGCAGCAAATGCCAGCCCATTTAGTGATTGCTAATCGTACGGTTGAAAAAGCGATTGCTTTAGCGGTTGAGTTTCAAAGTTTAGGGGATATTAAAGGGGTTGGCTTTGACGCGCTGGTTAACAGTCAATTTGATCTAATCATAAATGCCACCTCTGCCAGTCTGAGTAATCAACTGCCTCCCTTAGCGGACAAACTCTTAGCCGAACACGGTGATTGTTATGATTTAGCCTATAGCAATGACCCCACCGCCTTTGTTCTTTGGGGGATAAAAAACCAAGCCGCTACCAGCATTGATGGGCGTGGAATGTTAGTTGAGCAAGCCGCAGAAGCCTTTTATGTTTGGCGTGGCGTGCGTCCTAATACCCCCCCTGCAATAGCCCTGCTTAATCAAAAATCGACTGTGTAAGGGTTAAGGTGTTTGTAATTTACCCATGACCTCAATGATTAATAAAGGTTACAATAGCTATTTTTTTATTGATCGACAGGGTTAATTTTGACGGTACACGTTATTCGTATTGCAACGCGAAAAAGTCCCTTAGCCTTATGGCAGGCTAAACATGTTGCGGCTAAATTAGAAAGTGCTTTTCCACAGCTTAAAACCGAATTGGTTACGATGGTGACCCAAGGCGATAAAATATTAGATACGCCTTTAGCCAAAATAGGGGGAAAAGGTTTATTTGTTAAAGAATTAGAACAAGGAATGCTCGCAGGTTTGGCTGATATTGCCGTTCATTCAATGAAAGATGTCCCCGTTGAATTTCCTCAGGGCTTACATTTAGCGGTTATTTTAGAACGTGAAGACCCACGAGATGCCTTTGTCTCTAATCGTTATCATTCACTGAGTGAACTTCCTGAAAACGCACAAATAGGAACCTGTAGCCTTCGTCGTCAATGCCAGTTAAAAGAACGATTTCCAAACGCTGAAATTTTACCTTTACGCGGCAATGTTAATACCCGATTAGCCAAATTAGATGCGGGTGAGTTTGATGCGATTATTTTAGCCGCCGCAGGATTAAAACGGCTTGGAATGGCGGATAGAATTACGGAATGCCTTGATAGTACCCTTAGTTTGCCTGCGATTGGGCAGGGGGCTATTGGAATTGAGGCCCGTAGTGATGATAAAGAAATTAACCAGATTTTACAAACACTCAAGGATGATGCAACCAGCATTCGTTTAACCGCTGAAAGAGCGATGAACGCGCGGTTACAAGGCGGATGCCAAGTACCGATTGCAGGCTTTGCTGAAATCAAAGATCAACAATTATTTATGCGCGGTTTAGTCGGTCGTCCTGATGGCTCTCTTATTTATCGTGCCGAGCGAACAGGGTCTATTGAGGATGCAGCTAAAATTGGGATAGAAATTGCAGATGATTTATTAAGGCAGGGCGCGGATAAAGTGTTAGCCGCCCTCTATTCATAGTCTTATATTATGGCGGGTTTACGGGATTCAAACATACTGGTAACGCGCCCCGTTCCACAAGCAAACGACCTTGCTTTATTAATTGAACAACAAAAAGGCCACGCGGTTATTTTTCCAACCTTAGCGATTGAACCTTTAAAGGATGTCATTTCAGTCGAAAAACGTTTAGAAAATATCGCGTGTTATCAATGGCTTGTTTTTATTAGTGCGAATGCCGTAAATTTTGCTCATCAAGCCAATAAGGGCAAAATAGAAAATTTCAAACGACTTAAAATTGCCGCCATAGGCAAGGCGACCACAAAAGCATTAAAAAATAAAGGCTTAAGCGTGGACTTAACGCCTGACTCAGGTTTTAATAGCGAAGCCTTATTAAAAAGGCCAATTTTACACGCCATTAAAGGGCAACGTTTTTTAATTATACGCGGGCAAGGTGGACGAGAAACGTTAGCAAACACATTAAAACAACGGGGAGCCATCGTTGACTATTTAGAAGTTTATCGACGTGTTAAGCCCAAATCAACGGATGATAGTGAAGTCGTTAGCTTATTAAACCAAAAGAAACTGACCGCAATTACAATTACCAGTGGCGAAGCCTTAAATAATTTAATAGCACTATTAGCAGGACGTATAATAGAGACACGACTATTAGAAGTACCACTGATTGTTATCAGTGTTCGATTAAAAGAAATGGCAATCAAATTAGGATTTAGAGACGTACTTGTGAGCGCAAGTCCAGCTAATACAGCAATTATTAAGACAGTAATAACAGTGTGCAATGGGGAAGACTGTGGCCGAAAAAGTAACTGAAGAAAAACAACAAAAAGATGAAATCGTAACAGAACACGTTACCGTAGCAGAAAAAAAATCCAACGCATGGATTGGATCAGTACTTATTGTATTGCTGATTGTAATTATAACGTTTATAGGTTTTTATTTTTTGCAACAGTTAGGCATTAAGCAAGACGATCAGCAGCTAAAAATAGGGAATGAAAACCTACGAATTTTTGAGTTAACGAAGCAATTGAATAGCATTCAATCGCAACTCGCGTCCACACAATCACAGCTGACCTCTGTTGATGCCGATGTCACCGATACGGATAATGTCTTTAATAAACGATTGTCTGAATTTTCAAAACGTAATGATGAAAAATTAGAAGCGACTCATGCCGATTTAAGACAAACTATTTTACGGCTACAACGGCAATTAGGTAAGACACGCGGTGACTGGCTAATGGCCGACGCGGAATACTTATTAAGTGTTGCCAACCAAAGACTGTATTTAATGGATGATTTAAACACCTCGCATGAAGCTTTAACGGCCGCCGATCAACGGTTGCGTGAAAGTGGGGATGCGGCGGCCTTTAAAGTCAGAGAACAAATTGCAAAAGAAATTGCCTCCCTCAAAGAAATCACGGTGAATGATGTTGTTGGGAGTTATGCGCGGTTACAATTATTAATTGAAAAGGTTGGCACCTTAACTCTTATTTTACCGTATGCCGCCAAACCACTGGTTGGATCTAAAGTAGTGAGTGGGCATAAAGAAGGGGCAGCCGATACGCATAGCCTAACGAATCAAGTCTTAAAACAATTAGATGGTTATGCAACGATTCGCCATTCAGATCATGTGGTTGATAAAATATTAACCGCAGAAGAAGCTAAATTGATTAAACAACAATTAAGCATCAAGTTAGAAATGATTAAAATCACCTTGGTACAGAAAAACAAATCACTTTATGAGACCAGTGTTCACGACGCATTAAACTGGTTAAAGCTTAATTTTACCCAAAATAAAAGTGCGAAGTTTTTTGTAACCGAATTAAATCAGCTTAATAAAATTCAAGTCCATGCCAAATTACCTGATATCAGCCTTTCATTAAAAATGTTACGTGATATTACCAAGCTTCGAATTGAAACAGATAAAGCGTTACAAGCCGACGAGGATGTTAAAAAAGCGACTGAACTTGAACAAAAATTAAAAAAATCAGTTGTTAATCCCAGCGTAAAGAAGCCAAGTAAAACCGATAATAAAGCGACTACGGATAAGACGAAAAAGACAACCGAACCCGTGACTCCCGAAAAAACAACCGTTACGCCCAAAACAACACCTAAGTAATAAAATAGAGACTCAATAATGAACAAAAAAAAGATTATTTATTTTCTAAGCTTAGCTTTTATAATAGCAATACCGCTGTATTTTATTTATGCTTGGCTAAGCAGCCAAGAAAACCCAGGTTATGTTTTAATCGGTTTCGGTCATTGGTCGCTAGAAACAACAACCGTTGTTTTTACAATTGCTTTACTCATTAGTTTTGCCGTTTTATACACGACTTTTAGATTATTAGGCTTGTTATTACGCTGGCCGAGTAATGTTATTACACGTCGTCAACACAGTAAATCAGATCGGTCTCAACACGCGCTGATTGAAGGATTAGTCGATTCTGCGGCAGGAAACTGGGAAAATGCCGAAAAAGTATTAATTCGTCATGCCTCTAATAGTGGTGCGCCGTTACTGCATTATTTAACTGCGGCACGGGCCGCACAATCACGGGGTGCGATTGATAAACGGGATGAATACCTTAAAAAAGCGGCGGCTCAAAGCACAAATGTTGATATTGCAGTCGGGCTTACACAAGCCGAATTAAACTTATCAGAACATCAATTTTCTGATGCAGTAAAGACCTTAACCCAATTAAACGCTATTGATCCCACCCATGCCAGCGTTTTAAAATTATTACATCAAGCCTATCAAAATTTAGGTGACTGGGATGGATTGAGAAAACTCATTCCTGCGTTACATAAGCATAAAGTACTCATGGAAGCTGAAATAAAGCTGGTTGAAACCGAAACCTACAGTCGTTTATTAAAACAAGCGGCCGAAAAAGCAAAAGTAGTTGATATTCAGACCTTATGGAAAACCATCCCTTCCCACATTCAAAAGCTGAATGAAATTAAAACGATTTATTTTTCTGCAATGATTATTGCCAGTGGCGGGGCTGAAATTGAAACAGCGGTTGTTGATGCGATTACGGATGACTGGAATGAAACCTTATTGGTTATCTTCGGTAATATTAAATCGAATCATTATGTGAATCAACTATTAACCGCTGAAAAATGGGTCGCCTCTCACCCAGAAAACCCTGTGTTATTACGGATGTTAGGAAAATTAAGTTTAAAATGCGATCAGCCTGATAAAGCGAATGATTACTTATCAAAAAGTATTACCTTAGAGCCGACCGTTGCCGCGTATCAATTACTCGGTGATTTATTTTATAATAAAAATGATAAAAATAAAGCCAGTGAATGTTATAAATACGGCTTAGAATTAGCCTCTAAAAAAATCGAAAATAATGTTGAAGGGATTTATTCCGATGCCACATTATAAACATAACCCCCCTACTTAGTCTTTAAACTCAGACTATTTTCACATTAAAGTAAAAGAGATACATGGCGAATCAAAAACACCCTCAAGGCCTTGATTATAAAAGTGCAGGCGTTGATATAGAAGCGGGAAATCAATTAATTGACCGAATCAAACCTATTGCCGCTAAAACGCGTATTCCAGGCGTTATGGCAGGATTGGGGGGTTTCGGTTCTTTATTTGAACTTCCTTTAGAGCGTTATCAGCAGCCTATTTTAGTCTCAGGTACGGATGGTGTTGGAACTAAATTAAAATTAGCGGTTGAATTAAACCGTCATAATACGATTGGCATTGATTTAGTGGCGATGTGTGTTAATGACATTATTGTTCAAGGAGCCGAATCGTTATTTTTTCTGGATTATTTTGCGACAGGAAAATTAGACATCGAAACTGCAGCCTCGGTTATTGAAGGAATTGGCAAAGGCTGTGAACTCGCAGGAGCTGCATTAGTTGGCGGGGAAACGGCTGAAATGCCTGGAATGTATGCGGACGGTGAGTATGATCTTGCAGGGTTTAGTGTCGGTATTGTTGAAAAATCAAAAATTATTGATGGCAGTCAGGTTAAAGCGAGTGATAAATTAATTGGTATCGCCTCCTCTGGCGCGCATTCTAATGGCTATTCACTTATTCGTAAGGTCATTGAAATGAATGATATTTCTTTGAATGAAACCTTGAATGGAACAACGTTAGGGGAGCTTTTATTAGAACCGACACGTATTTACGTTAAACCATTACTTTCATTATTAAAAGTAGTTAATGTTCACGCCCTTGCTCATATTACAGGCGGCGGCATTACTGAAAATTTACCGCGTGTTTTAGCTGATAATTTAAATGCTAATGTAAAACTAGCGTCATGGACTCAACCTGATGTGTTTGGATGGCTACAAACCCAAGGTAATATTTCCGAGGCGGATATGCTCACCACATTTAATTGCGGCTTGGGAATGATTGTTTGTGTCGCTCCTGAAGATGAACAAGAAACGCTTCGAGTTTTAGAGGAACAAGGGGAAAATGCTTTTTCTGTTGGAGAAATTGTTACTAGTGAAGGCCCTGCAAAAGTTAATTATTTGTAACTTCAATTCACGTTCACTTCGTTTCTAAACAAAGAGACTGTGAATGAAAAAGTTATTAACTGACTATAATACTTTTTTCATCATTCCACTTTTTATTTCCCAAAAATTTAAGTTCAAAGTATCAACTGAAAAATAAAGGATACCAAATAGTGTGGTAGTAGATTTTGCGGCTACCAACTTAAGACAGGACACTATCAAGCAAGACTTAACCTAAACTTGCCCCATCTTAATTGGTAGCCCAAATTCATGCTTGGGTATTGATGACCAACCATGTAACATCTGCTGTGTACTCCAATGAAAAAAAATGCTATAAGTAAGACCATGCAAGATGTCGGTAGGCTTTATGTAGGTTACTTTAACAAGAGTTACAAGAGAACAGGTACTTTGTGGGAAGGTCGGTACAAATCAAGTTTAGTGCAATCTGAATATTATTTGTTAGCAGTTTACAGATACATTGAGTTAAACCCTGTACGTGCTACTATGGTTGACGATCCTGCTGATTATAGTTTCTCCAGTTATCAAATTAATACTTTAGGTAAACGTTCTGATTTATGGATGCCACATAGTGAGTATTTGTTTTTGGGTAATGATGATAAAAATAGGCAACAAAACTATAGGTCATTATTCGAGCAACGACTTAATGATAAGCTAATTGATAACATTCGCAAAATCACGAATAAGGGCATGGCGATTGATAATGAGGATTTTATTGCACAGATTAAGGTGTTAACAGGTCATAATTTGGTTAGTGTAAACAGAGGGAGACCTGTTGGATGAAGAAAGAGAAAATATAATTAACACTGACTCTTTATTTCCCTTTATTTCCCTTAACACTGACCCTTTATTTCTTTATCTGTAATATCAGTGATAATTTTTGAATGATAAACGTTGTTTTATTTCAATTTTGGCAAAGCTTACCCAAAGAAGGCAAATAGCCTAATTTAGTGTAAACCAGAAAAACGATGCAAAAAATTGCTCTTTCGTATCTGGATGTGATTAGGTTTATGCCCTCACACGGTATAGATTACGACCATAACGCCGCTTTGCACGCTCTATACTATTGATTTTTTAAGGTACAGCCGATAATGACTTATATCGCTGGGAATGTCCTACCAAGAACACTGTACTTGTTTTAATGCCCAATTCATTTTAAAAAAATCAACCACTCATAGCGTTCCGCTTTGCAAATCCCCACAGTAACGGATGATATTCAGATAGCTTGTGCCTGCCGTCTACAGGTTAAATACGTTTATATGCTTACCGACACACAAGCCACCCATGTTATTGGTCGCAAATCAGTTGTTAAATCCAACCTTTGCGACAATTACATTTTTTGTATTGCTTAACTTGACTACTTATAGGTAGACTACCAAGAAATAATTTTGCACTATTTTTAACCATTGGTAATAAATTGTCAATAACTTTATTAGGAGATTTTAAAATGGAAATGGGCGACCGAATAAAAAAAACACGGAAAAGTAAAGGATGGAGTCAAACACAATTAGCTGAAAAGATAGGAATTACATCTGGAGGGCTATCTGGATTAGAAACAAACAAAAAATATACCTCAAAAACAACTCTCATTAAACTTAGTGAAGTTTTAAATGTAAGCGCGGATTATTTACTGACTGGAAAAGAGGGAACAAATGAAATAAGTGCAGAAGAACGCGAAATTTTAGATGTTTTACGCAAAGATGCAGCAATGACTAACGCGGTAATGGAAGTTGCCAAAGTTAAAAGAAAAGCAATGAGTTATTTAAGCGGTTACACGGAAATTAATGCACAAGGTTTAGAATCACCTTAAATAATAGCCGTGTACCATTAAAAGTATTAAGGAGCGAATATCAAGAGGTCGGAATAGCAATAACTGGGTAATAATTTTACCTAGCCCAGTTATTTTGTACATATACATAGATAATCAAGGAAAATTAGTTATGTTGGCTCATTTGGTGGCTAAGACGACAAAGCAGAATTAATTTTTAAAAATAGGTTATCTTTTTCACTGTTTAAATTTAAAACCAACTTAGATAGAGCTTCTCTATTTTTTACTGAACCATTGCTTAACGCAAGAACTTTTTCCATTTGATATTTAGAAATATCTAAATTAAAAACCTCTTTTACAAAAGATAGTTTATTTGTTTTTGCATTTCCGATAGTGATTTTCATCAACAACCAACTTTGTAAATTAATATCTTTATTTATACGGGAAATAAGTTCACCTTTACTCGTTTTAGTATTATTAAAAATACTTTCTAAATCAGTAATTTTTTCATCTTTTAGGTTTCGTAACGTAAATAGTATATTTTTGGTTACAACTGCTTTTGAAATATTTTTATTTAGATAAGATATCAAAAGCAAGTCTACAATATGCTCATTTACAAAGTTAAAATCAAATCCATTATCAAATGCGAGATTATGAATCATAATTATATTGATAATATTTCTTCTAAAAATGGGCGATTTTTTATATTGTTTAGCTAGTTTCAAAGCACCGTCATTTTTATTTTCAATTTTCATTTTGTAGATTTGTACAATAGCTTTAAAGTCATCGTCAGATAAAGACTCAACAGATTTATCTAAATAATAAATCTCTTTAATTGTTTCGCTATCGCTTAAAAGAATATTTTTATTTTCTTTAGAAATTCCATTTTTTGATGCTTTTATAAAAAACTTATAAAATCTTTGGAGAAATTTAGATTCATCATCATCATTTAAATTGAGATTGGAATATTTTTCTAAACTATCCAAACCATCAAAATGTTTAATAAGTGTTTTTGGGGCTGGAAGCAATCCTAAAATATCACCCTCATTTTTTATTTTTGTAAGTAATTTTACAGAAGAGTTTGGTGTTGTTTTGACATTCTCGACTCTTATTTTTTCTGGAATAGAGTTTCTTAGAAGATTAAAAGATTTTTTTAATCCTTTAGTTGTAGATATAAAAACATCTTTCTCTTTATCTATAAATTTATTAGACTTGTTCTTTAAGAAGAAGTTAATATATCATGTTAAAATTCCATAGGATAGCCGCTAAAAAAGAAAATAAATCTTTTACACCTTCTTTTTTATTTCTAAACTTGTCAACTAGGCATCTATATCTTTTCATTCCACCGATTACATGCTCAACAATGACTCTTTCACGACTCATCTCTTTGTTTTCTTTTTTTTGATTTTCTGTTAATGTTGGGTTTGGATTATGCTTAGATTTATTTGGTTTTTTATGAGGAATATTTACCGAATTAGTTTTATATTCATTATTAAACCCCAAATAACCTAAATCAATAAATATATTAAAATTACTAAACCAATTTAATTCTGGATTAAATTCTTTTTAAACATTCCATAATCATGATTTTTACCGGAAAACTAACCCCAATATATAAAATTAAATGACCTAAAGAAGCTATAGTGGTATTTTTAATTGTATGCTGTTTTTTTTACCACTGTAAAATTCATTTTGTTCTTCATAGTCACTAGGGCGTTGTACAGCACGCTCTGTAGCATCTATTATCAATGTTTGAACTCCGCCAAAAGCCTGCTGCATTTCTTCAGGGGTTGAAAAACTTGTTGCAGGTAAAACATTAAATATATCTAACGTCTTTATTAAAATTGGAAATAATTTGTATACATGAGTATGGGCGCATGATTTATTCATATTAAAAGAAAACCCTAAGTGATCGAAAGTAGAATAGCACTTCATATAATTTAATATAAATAATAATTTGTCTGCGGGTGTTTTTAATGTGCTATCTAAACCACTACCGTATTTTCTTTCTTTATTTTCATGTTTTTCTTTTTGATCTTCAATAGACTTGTTCTTTAAGAAGAAGTTAATATATCATGTTAAAATTCCATAGGATAGCCGCTAAAAAAGAAAATAAATCTTTTACACCTTCTTTTTTATTTCTAAACTTGTCAACTAGGCATCTATATCTTTTCATTCCACCGATTACATGCTCAACAATGACTCTTTCACGACTCATCTCTTTGTTTTCTTTTTTTGATTTTCAGTTAATGTTGGGTTTGGATTATGCTTAGATTTATTTGGTTTTTTATGAGGAATATTTACCGAATTAGTTTTATATTCATTATTAAACCCCAAATAACCTAAATCAATAAATATATTAAAATTACTAAACCAATTTAATTCTGGATTAAATTCTTTTTTAAACATTCCATAATCATGATTTTTACCTGGAAAACTAACCCCAATATATAAAATTAAATGACCTAAAGAAGCTATAGTGGTATTTTTAATTGTATGCTGTTTTTTTTACCACTGTAAAATTCATTTTGTTCTTCATAGTCACTAGGGCGTTGTACAGCACGCTCTGTAGCATCTATTATCAATGTTTGAATTCCGCCAAAAGCCTGCTGCATTTCTTCAGGGGTTGAAAAACTTGTTGCAGGTAAAACATTAAATATATCTAACGTCTTTATTAAAATTGGAAATAATTTGTATACATGAGTATGGGCGCATGATTTATTCATATTAAAAGAAAACCCTAAGTGATCGAAAGTAGAATAACACTTCATATAATTTAATATAAATAATAATTTGTCTGCGGGTGTTTTTAATGTGCTATCTAAACCACTACCGTATTTTCTTTCTTTATTTTCATGTTTTTCTTTTTGATCTTCAATAAGGGTCTTTTCAAATAGAGATAATAGTAAAATAAAATGTTCTGTTTTTAATCCTGTTAAAGCTCTTAACTGTCTATCATCATAAATTCTTGGTAAAATTTCTTTTATTTTCATGTTATACTTTGATTTTTATTTTTTATAGAAATTTATTATAAAGCTTATTTATTATTTTTAATAATTTAATTTAAAGTTTATTTATTAGGCTGTATCAACTGATTGTGAGTGTTATCAAGTATATATAAGCAATTGATTTTAATATATTTTATTTAGAAGAACAAGTCTAATAAGGGTCTTTTCAAATAGAGATAATAGTAAAATAAAATGTTCTGTTTTTAATCCTGTTAAAGCTCTTAACTGTCTATCATCATAAATTCTTGGTAAAATTTCTTTTATTTTCATGTTATACTTTGATTTTTATTTTTTATAGAAATTTATTATAAAGCTTATTTATTATTTTTAATAATTTAATTTAAAGTTTATTTATTAGGCTGTATCAACTGATTGTGAATGTTATCAAGTATATATAAGCAATTGATTTTAATATATTTTATTTAGAAGAACAAGTCTATTAAATAGATCAAGGTTCATCGGTTTTTGATTTTCCATATAACGTTACCTTTTTATAATAATGCGTTTATCTTTTGAATAAATTGATTTTTAATTTGATTTAAACCTGATTCATTTTCAAGTTGAGAAATAATAGCAGGTTTTATTTCATCAACAAATAGTTCTTTTATCTCTTTATAAATTTTATAATTCTCATCTAAACTAGCATTAGAAATATGATCTATGTCAATTTCAGATAATGATAAATATAGAATTTCAGAGAGTTCAGAAACAAAAACTGCTTTATTTTTTTCTGCTGGAGTATTAAAAAATGGAGATAAATTTTTATCATTACTTAAAATTTCATCTTCAAATATTTTGCAAATGTGAGTTGATATTTCTTTAAAATTATCTAGACCATAATCAGAAAGATTATTATCTTTACTTTTTATTAATTTTTTTCTAATCCAATTTCTATCTTTGTTCAAAACAATTTCCTTATCCACGAAAGATAACATTGTTTTTAAAACTTCTACAGATATAGACCCGCCTTTATCTTTTGCAGGAATAGTAAAAGACCCATCTTTTTTATATCTAGTTTGATGTCCAAATAATTTCCATATTTCTGGATTATATACAAATTTTCCTGATCCAACTTTAGATAACTCTTTAGCTTTTTTTACGATATTTCCATAGCTAATGGACGTTGTCATTTCATTTGAAGTAACCGCAATGGGCTGATAATTTAGATCTAAAAATATTTCTGTAACAATTTCTGGAACTTCTGTATGAACTTTCATAGCTGTTATCTCATAATTAAGAATTAAAGATTTTAGCTCACTATTTAAATCTTTGAACATAAAACCTTTCAACATAAAAGCATCATCACTGTCTTTAAAGTTGAGGCTACCAACTTAAGACGGGACAAAATAAAGAACTAACTGCGATATTCTTGTATCATAGGTTAATGACTAAAAAAACAGAACAACACAGAAAATACGCGCAGCTAGTCACGCAATTATCGCTGAAATTACAACAACAGGCAAGCAAACTGTTCGTAACTTAGCTTCAATTGTTGGTCGCTCAAAAAGCAGTGTGCATCGTCATCGTCAAGCGCAAACAAAGCGAAATCGACATCCTGAATCATCATTATGGGAAACCGAGGCAGGTAGTTCTTGGCAAAGATTAATGGTGTTTTCCGCCTTGTATGTCTTTGGATTAAAGGCAGGCGTAGGTGCAGAGACTTTATCGCTGTTTTTTAAAATGATACGGATTGACACCCATGTGGGCGTATCACCCGACGCACTGCGGACTCAAATCAATAAAATGGAAGTCTTATTGCCGCAGTTTCAGCAAGAATGCGAAAAAAGTGTGAAAAAACAAACACGTAAAGTTGTTGCTGGGCTGGATGAGACTTTTTTCGGCAACTTTATGATTTTAGTTTTAATGGACTTACGTTCTGGCTATCTTTTGTTGGAAGATATTAGTGATGATAGGTGCTACGATACTTGGTATAAAAAGGTTTCGCCACGATTAGAATCATTAGGCATTGAGGTTAATCATGCGATTAGTGATCGCGCTAAGGCGTTGATAAAAATGGCAGTGACGGGGTTTAAGTGCGAATCGGGGGCAGATATTTTTCATGCTCAACAAGATATGAGTCGCTGGTTAGGCGCGAAAATCGGCAGGCGTGCAGCAAGGGCTGAAAAACAGCGGCAAGCAGCGCAAACCGCAGAGTCTACTGTTTCTAAAACGGCAACGATGCAGAAAATTATTGGACTTAAAACAACACGGATAACGGCTGAAAAAGAGCTTGAAGAAGCCAAAAAAATACAAACAGATTATCACGAAAACTTACAAGGGATTGCGGATGAAGTTCATCCTTTTTCACTCAATGATAGTCGTAGAAACGATGCGGAACAGGTTGAGAAGTTGCTAGAGTTAAGAGCGCGAGCCTTTGAAAAAATAGCGGAAAAACAAGGGATTAACGATCATAAAGGCGTGATGAAAAAGTTTCGTAATCAAATAAAACCGTTAGCGGTATCCATCAGTTTTTGGTGGCTTTGGGTACGCGAAACCTTGCAAAATTTGGGGCTTGATGCGGATACCGAATATTGGTTGACCACAACATTATTACCCGTTGTTTATTGGCATCAGAAAATGGAACAAACTAAAAGCCGCAGGTCAAAGGAAAACTATCGAAAAGCTTGGGAAACCGCGTCTGATAAGCTCAAATCAGACCCATTTAGTGCAAAGTTATCAATCAGTGAAATGCAGCGATGGCTAACATTGGCGGAGCATATGGCAAGGCAGTTTCAACGCAGTTCATCTGCGGTGGAAGGGCGAAATGGCTGTTTATCGCAAATGTATCGCAATGGGCGAGGTTTGAATAAAAAGCGATTAAACGCGTTGACGGTCATTCATAACTACGGAATCAAACGTGAGGATGGCACAACCGCCGCCATGCGTTTATTTGATACCGAGTTTCCAGACTTGTTTTCATGGCTACTGAATGAAATGGGCGAGTTACCGCTTCCTAGAAATAGTCGAAAGCGTGTGTTTTCTAACCCTTTGAAATTGCTGGATGTCCCGTCTTAAATTGGTAGCCGAATAGGGCTACCAACTTAAGACGGGACAAAATAAAGAACTAACTGCGATATTCTTGTATCATAGGTTAATGACTAAAAAAACAGAACAACACAGAAAATACGCGCAGCTAGTCACGCAATTATCGCTGAAATTACAACAACAGGCAAGCAAACTGTTCGTAACTTAGCTTCAATTGTTGGTCGCTCAAAAAGCAGTGTGCATCGTCATCGTCAAGCGCAAACAAAGCGAAATCGACATCCTGAATCATCATTATGGGAAACCGAGGCAGGTAGTTCTTGGCAAAGATTAATGGTGTTTTCCGCCTTGTATGTCTTTGGATTAAAGACAGGCGTAGGTGCAGAGACTTTATCGCTGTTTTTTAAAATGATACGGATTGACACCCATGTGGGCGTATCACCCGACGCACTGCGGACTCAAATCAATAAAATGGAAGTCTTATTGCCGCAGTTTCAGCAAGAATGCGAAAAAAGTGTGAAAAAACAAACACGTAAAGTTGTTGCTGGGCTGGATGAGACTTTTTTCGGCAACTTTATGATTTTAGTTTTAATGGACTTACGTTCTGGCTATCTTTTGTTGGAAGATATTAGCGATGATAAGTGCTACGATACTTGGTATAAAAAGGTTTCGCCACGATTAGAATCATTAGGCATTGAGGTTAATCATGCGATTAGTGATCGCGCTAAGGCGTTGATAAAAATGGCAGTGACGGGGTTTAAGTGCGAATCGGGGGCAGATATTTTTCATGCTCAACAAGATATGAGTCGCTGGTTAGGCGCGAAAATCGGCAGGCGTGCAGCAAGGGCTGAAAAACAGCGGCAAGCAGCGCAAACCGCAGAGTCTACTGTTTCTAAAACGGCAACGATGCAGAAAATTATTGGACTTAAAACAACACGGATAACGGCTGAAAAAGAGCTTGAAGAAGCCAAAAAAATACAAACAGATTATCACGAAAACTTACAAGGGATTGCGGATGAAGTTCATCCTTTTTCACTCAATGATAGTCGTAGAAACGATGCGGAACAGGTTGAGAAGTTGCTAGAGTTAAGAGCGCGAGACTTTGAAAAAATAGCGGAAAAACAAGGGATTAACGATCATAAAGGCGTGATGAAAAAGTTTCGTAATCAAATAAAACCGTTAGCGGTATCCATCAGTTTTTGGTGGCTTTGGGTACGCGAAACCTTGCAAAATTTGGGGCTTGATGCGGATACCGAATATTGGTTGACCACAACATTATTACCCGTTGTTTATTGGCATCAGAAAATGGAACAAACTAAAAGCCGCAGGTCAAAGGAAAACTATCGAAAAGCTTGGGAAACCGCGTCTGATAAGCTCAAATCAGACCCATTTAGTGCAAAGTTATCAATCAGTGAAATGCAGCGATGGCTAACATTGGCGGAGCATATGGCAAGGCAGTTTCAACGCAGTTCATCTGCGGTGGAAGGGCGAAATGGCTGTTTATCGCAAATGTATCGCAATGGGCGAGGTTTGAATAAAAAGCGATTAAACGCGTTGACGGTCATTCATAACTACGGAATCAAACGTGAGGATGGCACAACCGCCGCCATGCGTTTATTTGATACCGAGTTTCCAGACTTGTTTTCATGGCTACTGAATGAAATGGGCGAGTTACCGCTTCCTAGAAATAGTCGAAAGCGTGTGTTTTCTAACCCTTTGAAATTGCTGGATGTCCCGTCTTAAATTGGTAGCCTATTCTTTCCATGCCTCATAGTTTTTAGCGTGATTACGAAGGGATATAGTGAGATAAGTGAAATGCAATCTATAGAAGCAAATCAAATAATAGATTTTGTCTGTTATCTTGTAATTGCAACTAGTTCTATTTTGTATATCTATCGTCTACACGAATCAAGCATACAAAATATAACAAATCGCTGCACCGGACTAATTACTCGCTGGCGCTCGTAATTAGCCGGTGAGCTCAAGCGTTCTCGGCGACTGAGCCGCCGAGAACGCGGTGCTGACTTCGTCAAGCACCTTGTTCTGTCGCCTTGCACCAGAACAAGCTACTAGACCCGTCACCCCATAATATGAAAACCTTGCTACACAAGCTCCACATATCACAGGCTGCGGGTCAGCACCGCGTTAGCTGCCTCAAAATATAGTGCATCTCAACTATTGACATCCCTCAATAAAATGAATACTATAAGTAGCATTATTGAGGAGAGTATTAATGCAAGTAGTTGAGCGGTATAACCATGTAGAATCAAGAAAACAAGAAGGTGCGCACTACACGCCAGCTGTTTTTTCCGACTTTATATCTGAAAATATTATTTTTAATGCGAGCCTCAAAAAATCTATAAGGATAGTTGATCCAGCAGTTGGGGATGGCGAATTACTTATAAGTTTGATAAAAGCTTTAAAAAACCAATCCTTCAATGATATTGATGTTTACGGCTTTGATACAAATCCTGAGTCAATTGTAATCACTAGAAATAGATTAAAAACACTATACCCAGACATTACACCAATATTACAAAATAAAGACTTTTTGCAAGTTTGTATAGAAAAAGGCAATCTATCTGATTCACAGGATTTATTTTATTCAAGTGATATACCAAATTTTGACTTGTTAATAGCGAATCCTCCATATATACGGACACAAGTTTTAGGTGCAGAGCAAGCACAGCTATTAAGTAAAAACTTTGGTTTAAAAGGACGTGTCGATATTTATCAAGCATTTTTGGTTGCAATGAAATCAGTCTTAAAACCAGATGGTGTTGCTGGTGTGATTGTGTCTAATCGCTTTCTAACAACTAAAGGGGCAGGGAAATTCAGGGAAATAATTCATAATCAATATTCAATTAAAGGAATATGGGATTTTGGTGACACCAAAGTTTTTGAAGCGGCTGTTTTACCAGCAGTGATGATTCTTACACCCCAAAATAAAAATAGAAATTCCAATATCCCTTTTTCGTCTATCTACATGGTAGATAGTGAAAATCATGAAGGAGACATTCCTTTTGTTGAAAGCCAAATTCAAGCCCTAAAACATGATGGTGTTGTTTCTTCTAAACAAGGAAATTATTACGTTAAAAATGGATATTTAACATTTGATTCAAGTCCATCTGATTTGTGGAGGCTTCAAAATTCGACATCTGAAAAATGGCTTGATATGGTTGAGTCTAAGACTTGGTGCTTATTTAAAGATATAGGAAAAGTTCGAGTTGGCATAAAAACAACAGCTGACAATGTTTTTATTCGATCAGATTGGCAAAACGAAGTTGGCTATGAGCCTGAGTTATTGCGACCATTAACAACTCACCATGTTGCTAGCAGATTCAAGTGTAATGAAAACGCAAAAAAGGCAATTCTTTATACCCATACCATGGTAGATGGGAAAAGAGAGACTTTTAAAATTAATCAGTTCCCACTTTCTAAACGCTATCTTGAAAAAAACAAAGAGCAACTTAGTAATCGGAAGTATGTGATTAAAGCAAATAGAAGCTGGTTTGAAATATGGGTTCCACAAAACCCATCATTTTGGAAGCAGGAAAAAGTAATCTTTCGTGACATTAGCGAACGCCCAACATTCTGGTTAGATAAAGAAGGAACTGTTGTAAATGGAGATTGTTATTGGTTGTTACGCGATAATAAAGAAATGCCTGATGATATTTTGTGGCTAATATTGGCTATAGCCAATTCAGGTTTTATAGAGAAATTTTATGATATAAAATTTCAGAATAAACTGTACTCAAACAGACGGAGATTTATTACTCAGTATGTTGAACAATTCCCTGTACCAAATCCAGATCATATAGAATCCAAGGCATTAATTGCTTTAGCTAAAAAATGCTACAAAGAAACGGATGCTAAAAAACAAATTATTATCGAAAATGAAATTGATGAAATAGTTTGGTTAGTTTTTAATGTTGCATAATAAACAACAGTTATGGGTTAAAGACAGATTGCCCTTGAATAACTTCAAAAAACCCCATTGGTATTGACCGCTGACATTTATAACTTTCTTCTGCTACATAGGTAAAATGCAAGCCAAGCTTACTTCCCTGACATAATATAGCTCCTTCAACTATGTTGGTTTTTGGGTTGGAAAGAGCAATAAAGTAACGCATATTTCTAGTTGTAAAACCTCTACAGTCTGGAACTTTAAGTTCAAATTCTGGGCTACCAATTTAAGACGGGACATCCAGCAATTTCAAAGGGTTAGAAAACACACGCTTTCGACTATTTCTAGGAAGCGGTAACTCGCCCATTTCATTCAGTAGCCATGAAAACAAGTCTGGAAACTCGGTATCAAATAAACGCATGGCGGCGGTTGTGCCATCCTCACGTTTGATTCCGTAGTTATGAATGACCGTCAACGCGTTTAATCGCTTTTTATTCAAACCTCGCCCATTGCGATACATTTGCGATAAACAGCCATTTCGCCCTTCCACCGCAGATGAACTGCGTTGAAACTGCCTTGCCATATGCTCCGCCAATGTTAGCCATCGCTGCATTTCACTGATTGATAACTTTGCACTAAATGGGTCTGATTTGAGCTTATCAGACGCGGTTTCCCAAGCTTTTCGATAGTTTTCCTTTGACCTGCGGCTTTTAGT
This sequence comes from Methylococcales bacterium, assembly GCA_030949405.1. Taxonomy (NCBI): domain Bacteria; kingdom Pseudomonadati; phylum Pseudomonadota; class Gammaproteobacteria; order Methylococcales; species Methylococcales bacterium. The sequence continues at coordinate 769,311 of JAUZSN010000002.1, forward strand.
TTGTTCCATTTTCTGATTCCAATAAACAACGGGTAATAATGTTGTGGTCAACCAATATTCGGTATCCGCATCAAGCCCCAAATTTTGCAAGGTTTCGCGTACCCAAAGCCACCAAAAACTGATGGATACCGCTAACGGTTTTATTTGATTACGAAACTTTTTCATCACGCCTTTATGATCGTTAATCCCTTGTTTTTCCGCTATTTTTTCAAAGGCTCGCGCTCTTAACTCTAGCAACTTCTCAACCTGTTCCGCATCGTTTCTACGACTATCATTGAGTGAAAAAGGATGAACTTCATCCGCAATCCCTTGTAAGTTTTCGTGATAATCTGTTTGTATTTTTTGGCTTCTTCAAGCTCTTTTTCAGCCGTTATCCGTGTTGTTTTAAGTCCAATAATTTTCTGCATCGTTGCCGTTTTAGAAACAGTAGACTCTGCGGTTTGCGCTGCTTGCCGCTGTTTTTCAGCCCTTGCTGCACGCCTGCCGATTTTCGCGCCTAACCAGCGACTCATATCTTGTTGAGCATGAAAAATATCTGCCCCCGATTCGCACTTAAACCCCGTCACTGCCATTTTTATCAACGCCTTAGCGCGATCACTAATCGCATGATTAACCTCAATGCCTAATGATTCTAATCGTGGCGAAACCTTTTATACCAAGTATCGTAGCACCTATCATCGCTAATATCTTCCAACAAAAGATAGCCAGAACGTAAGTCCATTAAAACTAAAATCATAAAGTTGCCGAAAAAAGTCTCATCCAGCCCAGCAACAACTTTACGTGTTTGTTTTTTCACACTTTTTTCGCATTCTTGCTGAAACTGCGGCAATAAGACTTCCATTTTATTGATTTGAGTCCGCAGTGCGTCGGGTGATACGCCCACATGGGTGTCAATCCGTATCATTTTAAAAAACAGCGATAAAGTCTCTGCACCTACGCCTGCCTTTAATCCAAAGACATACAAGGCGGAAAACACCATTAATCTTTGCCAAGAACTACCTGCCTCGGTTTCCCATAATGATGATTCAGGATGTCGATTTCGCTTTGTTTGCGCTTGACGATGACGATGCACACTGCTTTTTGAGCGACCAACAATTGAAGCTAAGTTACGAACAGTTTGCTTGCCTGTTGTTGTAATTTCAGCGATAATTGCGTGACTAGCTGCGCGTATTTTCTGTGTTGTTCTGTTTTTTTAGTCATTAACCTATGATACAAGAATATCGCAGTTAGTTCTTTATTTTGTCCCGTCTTAAGTTGGTAGCCAAATTCTGGACTGAATTTACCCAAATCAACCGTTGGTGAGTCTTGAATTTTAACCTCCAAAGCTTGATTGCGAAGATCAGGATAACCACCAGCAAGTAACTCATCATCCCTAATACTATAGCCAAGTGCATCGGCAAATATTTCTTCAAGCATTTGACCTCTATTTTTAGTTGCTGCTGGCGCAATATTTCTACCAATTATTTTGTCTATGACAATATCCTTAATAATTGAAAGTGGTAGCAATGATTCAGAAGTTGGTTGGTCGTGAATGCTAAAACGTGATAGGTTTTTTAAATTAAGTTCATGCCCAATAGCATCATCATAAAATAATATTGAACTTGGCTCTTCTAACACGAACTGTCGCAATGTTGAGGAAATAATCAGCTGATTTTTTATTGTAGGTTTACCAAATGCACCAAATTTATTTACAATGTATTCAGGTGTTAGTACTGCAATAGCAGAAATAATGTGATTCTCTGGGTCAACTTTTACCAAAATAAATCTAACTTCGCCAGACTGAAGAGTTTCACCATTTGAATATTGGATTTGAACAGATTCAGATGACGGGTTTCTATTCCAAACTTGAAGATTATACGATTTGCCAGTTGTTACGATATATGTGTCGACATATTCTAAAAGGATTTTAGGAACACCTTTTGGCGGAATCACATCATAAATATTGTTATTTGCAGTTTCTGGTGGATTAGAATTGATTAATTTATCAGCTATCAATTTGCGAATATTTGAACCATCTGTTCTGGATTTTCCTGTTAGAACAAATTTTGCATTTATCAATGGTTCAAGTTTTATTGCTAAATTTTGTAGAGAGGTTAAAAGACTCTTGTTACTTGGTGGTATTTTCAATCTTGCATCCATATTAATCACTTCGCTTTATCGGTTAATAAAGTAGGTACATCCACATTTAAAGCCAAAGCCAAAACTTCTAATGAGCTTAATGTTACATTCCGTTCACCACGTTCAACCGCCCCAACATAAGTACGATGAAGTCCACATTTATCGGCAAGCTCTTCTTGTGATAAATTCATATCACTGCGAAGCTTTTTGATGTTATTGGATAATGTTTTTGTTAAAATTTGGCTTGGTTTTCTCATGCGAGTATAATAAGTATTTTGATGCTTATAAGTCTACAGACTATGAGTAGCAAAAAAGCAGCTAATCGGGTAGCCAAGGGTATCTCACCCTCAGCCCCCACACCACCCTGCGTGCGGATCCGCACAGGGCGGTTCATTAACCCAGTGTTACTAACACTTAATCCAGCTATTACTTACATAGAATAGCCCTTGTCGTTTAGACAAGTTTTCATCAAAGGTTGGGGTTATGTTTTCACGCTGACGATGACCTTTTCCTGTCGGAAAATAGGGCTTCTTCAAGTTAAACATTCCTCTTACCTTTTGGTTAATGTTCAGCCCTTCACCGTGTCCCAACCATTACGATGGGCGTTTGATTACTATGGCTTCTGCTGACTTCTGCTTAAACAATCAATCCATTACTGAATTGACCGCCGTCGATTTTCCATCACATTCGCTCTCTTTGGTTGATGGATTCCAAAAAGCCAAGACATTTTCTAACCCTGCGCCTTTTACAGGTTTCTTATCGACTGCCTGTTAAGCAGACCTCCCCAGATAAGAACATGAACTGTCACGCCACAACCTCATCATTTACGTTATCTCACAAACCTTGGGTTTCGTTGTCTTGTGCCAACTCACCTCAGAGACTACGCCTAATATGATATTTCTGTTCGTAGGCTTGTCGTTTTGCACTTAGGTTTCCTTCTCACAACACTTCCAGCAACTCCCGCCCCAGGTATTATTTTTTTATTTTAAAATGAGTACAAAATTTTATGAATAAGTCACCCTTCGGCAAGATAAACCGACTAAATTTACTAGGTAAACTATTTTATATTAATACGCAAGAAGAAGAAATTATATAACCTTTAATTATTTTATGAGCTATCAAAACCCTCTTTTATATCAATATTAGGTTCTAATATATACGGCTTATGTTTATTTATAATTGATAAATAAAAAATTTCCCAATCTGGAATAAAATAAGACAGGAATAAAGCTGTCATTTTATGCCATAAATAAGTTTTTGTTCTAAATTTTTTTCTAGCGTTTTGAAATAATTCACAACATTCTTCTTGTACTTGATCAATTAGAAAAGCTAACATCATTAGCATTGAAAATACTGTTGCTAAATGAATTTTTCCATGACCATAATTATGTTCAAAGTTATAACCTTTATTCTTCAGCGTATTATGGAATGCGGATTTAATAAAACCCAAAAATTAATAAATTATATTAGTTGGTAACAAGCTTTGAATCAAGTATGCTCTATTGTTATGAAAATACAAAATTATCCAGTAAACATTGAAGCGCAAATGCGCAATTTTTATAATAGCTTATCGGAAAAAGACCGTCGCCATTACTCGCGGTCAACAGGAATTAAAAACCGACCTATCTAATGAAAAGCAACGCATTCGCAAATCAGGAGGAGGACGTAACTTTTTACTGCCAACCCTTGATGGAATAGATGAGGTATTTTTAGACGTATTGAAAAATAACACGGCGGGATCACCCATGGATGAAACGATAAAATGGACAAATTTATCGCGCCCTGCTATCGCGAAAAAGCTTGGGGAACAAGGCTTTCCAATGAGTGTAACGGTTGTTGATAGACTGTTGAAAAAACATAATTTTCGTCCACGGCAAGCTTTTAAAGCCGAGGCAGGAAAGTCTAATATCCCTTATCGAGACGAACAATTTAAGAATATTGAACGCCTCAAGCAGGAATATACAACACAGGGAGATCCTGTTTTGAGTATGGATGTTAAAAAAAAGAATTAATCGGTAATTTCTTTCGTGCAGGTACGCTTTACACACAAGAAATTATCAATAATGGTATCTACTTTAAATCTCAGGGTAAAGATAAAATTTCTAAAATAGATTTGACAACATATCATAAAAGAACGAACATTTACATACTTTGAATATCCACGACCTACAGGCTGAAACTAACGCCATTTATCAAGAAATCGCTCAAATTGAAAGTAGCGAAGCGCAGGATATTGTCAAAAAAATATTCAATCTTATTGAACGCTTAGCCAGTGATAAATTGTCTTTAGAAACTGAATTACAGCAACTTCGTGACGAGGTTAATCGCTTGAAAGGTGAGCAGGGAAAGCCTGATATCAAACCCAATAAAAATAATAAGGGTGATGATATTTCATCCGAAGACGAACGTAAAAAGCACAAGTTGACGCGCAAAAAGAAACTAATAACGACACTGAAAATACGGACTCGGATAAGAAAAACGCCGCCGTAAACCCAAGATCCCACGAGTTAAAATCGACCAAACGCTAAAATGCCTACTCGACAAAACTGGCTTGCCTAGCGACTTAGTATCTAAAGGCTTTGCGGAAGTGGTGATTCAAGACATTGTCATCAAAACCAATAATATTAAGTATCTCCGTGAGATTTTTTATTCACCTTCTGAAAATAAGTATTACCGCGCCCAATTGCCTGAAGGCGTTCGAGGTCAGGGCGAATTTGGTATTGGAATTCGTAGCTTGATTCCCATGCTTAAGATGATGGGCGTGACCGAAAAACCCATGGTCGGTTTTTTGAAAATATTGGCATTGTGGTGTCGCCGACTTATGTTTCTCAGCAATGGACAGGCGGTTATGACTGGGCGCATCAGGAAAAAAGCGAACTTTATCGCAGCGGTATTCTCAACAGTGATTACGGGCAGATTGATGATACCAGTGCGCGAGTCAACGGTGATAACCACTATTGTCAGGTGGTCTGCAACGACTTGTTTACCGATTATTTCACCACCAAACACAAAAACCGTTTATCGGTTCTGGACGTGCTGACCGATTATGCGCCACGTCATTATATCTACAATCAACAGGCTCAATCCTTGCTTGACGAGTTCAAGTTAGCTGATAAAGCACGGGCAAAAGTTGATGCTCAAATACCTGTCAATACAGTGATGAATGAAGCGCAATTTAAGTTGCACTTAGCGATCTTAAATACATTAGGCGTGAGACAGGTAGCGCATGTCACCGAAGCTTGTGCCATTGCCTATTATCAGCAACAAACGGATTTTCCTGTTATTGAAACCTTGCTTGCAGACGATGCGCCGCAATTCAAATTACTGACGGAACATTTGGGGTTATGCTGGGTTCACGATGCTCGCCACTACAAAAAACTCCGTCCAATTCTGGAAATACATCAGCAAGCATTAGCCGATTTTCGAGGGCTCTATTGGGAGTATTATAAGGAGTTGCTTAACTATCAAAAAAATCCCAGCCCCGATAAAAAGGCATGGTTGTTAACGCGATTTAATGAATTGTTTGCAACCACAAGCGATTATGAAGACCTCAATGATCGCATCGCCAAAACACTGGCGAAAAAGACCGAATTATTGCGAGTTTTGGAACTTCCGAAATTACCATTACATAATAATGCAGCCGAACTCGGCGCAAGAAGACAAGCGCGTGCGCGAGACATAAGCTTCCAGACTCGAAATGAGAAAGGCACGAAAATCAAAGACAGTTTTATGAGTCTTGCTGAAACGGCTAAAAAACTAGCCGTGAGTTTTTATGATTATGTTTATGACCGAGTTAGTGGTGAATTCAAAATGCCGTCTATGGCGAATCTTATCGCTCAAAAAGCGCAAAGTTTGCAGGTCTGATATTTGTTTTACCCTGAAATTTAAAGTAGATACATCGTAACGTTGACTCGATAGTATTTGACAAACCAAGTTTAACTATTTTTATTAAGCAATTGCTTTTAGATACTCCTCAGGATCTTTGTTGTACCAATTCCAGTCTTTAGCATTGGGATCGAATCCTATTGTGTAAATTCCATCCTTAATAGCAGAATCTGGCAGTTTCTCTAAAGGTAGACAGGAATGAGCCTCCAGACCTTCTGCAAAAGGTCGGTTCGACATGGCATTGTAATGACAATGCATTAGAATACGAGTATTGTCAGTTGTATTTTGTTGAGAACCATGGACTGTATTGGGGTGGAAAAATACGGTATCACCAATATCCATTTCACAGTCGACGATTTTTAGATCCCTCAAGGCTCTTTCTATGTGTTTTGGATCAGACTCGACTGTATTGCCTATCTCAATACGGTCAATACGCCCCAACAGATGAGATTTTTCAATGACTTGAAGGCATCCATTAGCCTTGGTGTTCTCGGTGACAGCAATCGAACAGTCTGTCGCTTTGTCCGGAAAAGGAACACCATCGTCATACCAGGAAGGAAAGGCCTGATGCCAACGAACGATACTTTTATCATGGGGTGGCTTTTGCACAATTTTAGAATACATATGATAACATTCCCCGCCTGCAATGGTTTCAGCAATCTCGACCATGCGTGCTGTCCGGGTTATGGCGCTGACCAGACTGTCGTTTAAACCAGTCCAAACAGATGCACCCCAAGTATGTTCTGTATTATCAACCACGGTTTTTAGGGAAACGGCAAGATTGGGGTCTGACTGACAAACTGCCTGAACCAGTTTCATCTCTTCATCATCAAATAATGCGCGAACAACCACGTATCCATTTTTCCGAAAAAAAGGCAATCTCATCCTGGGTTAAAGGACGAATTGAACGTTTTTCAGATACAGGTTTTTGTTTCATATCTTTTCTCCTTACTTACTTACTTACTTACTTACTTACTTACTTACTTACTTACTTATCTTTTTGTTTAAAAAATGTCGACTAAGACTTCTTCCCGCTCTGCATCGGAAAGTTTGTAATTCAGACTCTGTACTGGATTCTTATTCATAAGGTGCAGGATTTCCTTCTTACTTGAGGACTCGATACCGACATCTTGGCATTTGATCGGACAACCCAGGTCAGAGAAAAACTTCTCGAACGATACTATGGTGTCTTCCACCGAAGGGTTCCCAAATAACTCCTGTCCCAGTTCTGAAATTCTTTCACCAGCCCTGTTACGCATTACCTTCATCCAGGCGGGGTAAATGATAGAAAGTGTGGCTCCATGCGGGGTATCGTAGAGAACGGAAAGGGTATGACCAAGGATATGAACACCCCAATCACCGGAAGTTCTGCCATATATTGTCAGGCTATTCAAAGCATTGGTGGCCGCCCACATAATCTTTGCCCGAAGTTTGAAGTTCCCCAGATCTTTCATTAAAGCTGGACCATATTCCATGGCTTCCTTAATGATGGATATCACGAATCGATCAGAAAGAGAAGCGTCACCTTTACCAAACCAGGCTTCGAGGCAATGAGCCACTAGATCCACTATTCCGTAAGCAGTATAGTTTTCTGGAGCCGAAAGCGTATAAGCGGGATCCAGGTATGAATGCATCGGAAACATCAGTTCATGTTTGAATCCTAATTTCTGCTTGTTTAGGCGGTTCTGAAGTACTGCCGTCGAATTCATCTCCGTTCCGGTAGCAGCTAGTGTTAATACGGCAAGGATGGGGACTGCTAACTTCGGCTCATATTCTTTCGTCATCACCTCCCAAGCATCACAATTCTCTGCAATACAGATGGAAATGAGCTTGGCTGAATCTATGACGCTGCCACCCCCCACAGCCACGACCATATCCACTTCATTTTCCCTGCCTATTTGCGTAGCTTCCATTACATCATTTACCGATGGATTGGGCTTGATGCCACTATATTCTGTAACTTTAATATTGTGCTGCTTAAGGCTACCAATAGTATCCAGGTAGCTTCCATTTTTAAGGACTGAACCACGCCCATACACAAGTAAAGCGTGGTTTCCAATCCGTGAAGCATGATTTCCAATTTCATGAACTACGTCGTGACCAAAATGAAGTCTGGTCGGATTAAAGGCTGTAAAATTCTCCATCATAGTGCTCCATTATTCTTTAAATATTCATTGAATCTCTCATTTACCACACTGGCATCAAGCCCAAACTCTTCTAAGGAATAACTGTATTTACCATGTTTATATCGGGGGTTATTAGTTATATATTTATCCAGGTTATTAGCCATGACTTGACTATATTCGTAACCGAAATGATCATAAATCTGCTGGACTGTACCCACGGGATCTTTGACAAGATTATCGAATGGTATGTCACAAATCTGCCCATCAGAGATTGCTGTTCGTGCTTTCATTCCCTGTTCAATCTGGTGGGACAATATATCCAGGGTTTCTTTGCCTATTATTTGAGAATCAACTTTGTCTGAATAAGCGGGACGCAGTTTCTCGATTAAGCGACTATAGGATGCAGTGACTTTCAACGGTTCTCGGTGTGTTTGAATAAAGTGAGCATCAGGAAATACGGCTGTCAATGCAGATAAATCACCCATGTGGAATGGATTTTTTAGTACCCAATGATCTGCTGACCATTTCCAGCTTAACAGTTGCAGTTGATGACGATAGTAGTCATAAACTGGTGTCATATCCTGAGTTTTAAGCCATTCGGTATAAGATGGAATAGACATTAAGAAGCTAAAACTAATGGACATAAAATCATGTTGTAATAGCCAGAGACATTCTTCAGGTGCATTGGCATTATACTTGTGCATTGCTGTTGACTCAGGATTAAACATTTCATATGCCTTAAAGCTTTCTTGAGTCTTCTTGATTCGAGAATCAGTGGCTACCGTTTTTGGATCAGGTGATGGTGATGGTGTAAATGCCTCCCATAAATGTAACCATCGGCTATTCGGGTCTTGAGCCAATAGATTATGTAGGTGTGTGGAACCCGTTCTTGGCAAACCCATAATAAATAAAGGTTGTTTAATCGGGGTCTGTAAAATGTCAGGATGTTGTTTAAAATCATTCTGCATCTGTAAACGATTGACTAATAATCTGATAATCAATTGTTGAACAAGGTTCTTACCCATTGCATGCAGCTGCGCTTCTTTATTAGTTGATTCAATAAGCTGCTCTAAACCAATCAGGAAGCGTTGATTGCCAAAGTCATCCAGACCTGCTTTTTGTTGTGCGGTTTCTAAAAGGAAATCTTTGCTGAGATCGGTTTGATTTATGGTTGCAACTTGAGCACCTTCATTAGTGCTTTGAGTTTTTGGTGCCTGGCAGAAATAGTGTTTCATTTTCTGTGCAAGGACTTGTACATTCGGATGGTGCCACATAGTGACATGATCACCAGGCACCTCTTCAAAAATTAAGTTGGGAACAAATTTAAACCAGGGTTTTTCATTAAGTCGTGGATAATAGATGTCGCGCTCTGCGGCTGCATAATAAACCGTGAGCCCATGATATATTTTAGGTGAATAGCTCACATTCATAACACGTAGCTCTACGAAAACGTCCCAAAACTTTTTCCAGTCATCAAGGGTCGCATCTGTAGGTAGCATGTCACCAATCCAAGGTGAGTTTTTAATGAAATATCTTAATTGCTCATCAAAATTGTTAAATTGCTGATACTCACTTAAATGGCTTTCACCATTCCTCTTTGGTGTACGCAAATCTGCGAAATAAATCATAGTTTCGAGTGGCGTACCAAACTCAGACTTGTTCCAATTAGGTTTGTCAGCTTCAGTTTCCCAATGGGGCTTGTCAATTAAGGCCAAGAAACCGACCTCTTCTCCTTGTACGGTCAACTGTTGTGCCATTTCATAACTGATATAAACACCACCACTATAGCCACCAATATTATAGGGACCTCTGGGTTGAACCTGGCGAACAGCTTCAAGGTAGTAGGCTGCTATTTCTTCAATACGGGTAAAGCTTCGGTTTTCATTGATCCATTTAGGATGTTGTAAGGCATAAATGGGTTGTTCAGGGTCAAGTACATTGGGTAAGTTGACATAGTTATGCGTATTACCTGCAATAGGGTGTACTAAAAAAATGGGGAGAATATGATGACTACCTTCACGGAACTTAACTAGACAAGCAGGCAAGTTATGTACTTCCTCTGCTGTTGGATCTATGATCTGTGCCAACTCGGCAATGGTATTTGCATTGAGCAGATCATTAATGGTCAGGTCTTCTTTGAGTGGTATCTACTTTAAATCTCAGGGTAAAGATAAAATTTCTAAAATAGATTTGACAACATATCATAAAAGAACGAACATTTACATACTTTGAATATCCACGACCTACAGGCTGAAACTAACGCCATTTATCAAGAAATCGCTCAAATGGAAAGTAGCGAAGCGCAGGATATTGTCAAAAAAATATTCAATCTTATTGAACGCTTAGCCAGTGATAAATTGTCTTTAGAAACTGAATTACAGCAACTTCGTGACGAGGTTAATCGCTTGAAAGGTGAGCAGGGAAAGCCTGATATCAAACCCAATAAAAATAATAAGGGTGATGATATTTCATCCGAAGACGAACGTAAAAAAGCACAAGTTGACGCGCAAAAAGAAACTAATAACGACACTGAAAATACGGACTCGGATAAGAAAAAACGCCGCCGTAAACCCAAGATCCCACGAGTTAAAATCGACCAAACGCTAAAATGCCTACTCGACAAAACTGGCTTGCCTAGCGACTTAGTATCTAAAGGCTTTGCGGAAGTGGTGATTCAAGACATTGTCATCAAAACCAATAATATTAAGTATCTCCGTGAGATTTTTATTCACCTTCTGAAAATAAGTATTACCGCGCCCAATTGCCTGAAGGCGTTCGAGGTCAGGGCGAATTTGGTATTGGAATTCGTAGCTTGATTCCCATGCTTAAGATGATGGGCGTGACCGAAAAACCCATGGTCGGTTTTTTTGAAAATATTGGCATTGTGGTGTCGCCGACTTATGTTTCTCAGCAATGGACAGGCGGTTATGACTGGGCGCATCAGGAAAAAAGCGAACTTTATCGCAGCGGTATTCTCAACAGTGATTACGGGCAGATTGATGATACCAGTGCGCGAGTCAACGGTGATAACCACTATTGTCAGGTGGTCTGCAACGACTTGTTTACCGCTTATTTCACCACCAAACACAAAAACCGTTTATCGGTTCTGGACGTGCTGACCGATTATGCGCCACGCCATTATATCTACAATCAACAGGCTCAATCCTTGCTTGACGAGTTCAAGTTAGCTGATAAAGCACGGGCAAAAGTTGATGCTCAAATACCTGTCAATACAGTGATGAATGAAGCGCAATTTAAGTTGCACTTAGCGATCTTAAATACCTTAGGCGTGAGACAGGTAGCGCATGTCACCGAAGCTTGTGCCATTGCCTATTATCAGCAACAAACGGATTTTCCTGTTATTGAAACCTTGCTTGCAGACGATGCGCCGCAATTCAAATTACTGACGGAACATTTGGGGTTATGCTGGGTTCACGATGCTCGCCACTACAAAAAACTCCGTCCAATTCTGGAAATACATCAGCAAGCATTAGCCGATTTTCGAGGGCACTATTGGGAGTATTATAAGGAGTTGCTTAACTATCAAAAAAATCCCTGCCCCGATAAAAAGGCATGGTTGTTAACGCGATTTAATGAATTGTTTGCAACCACAAGCGATTATGAAGACCTCAATGATCGCATCGCCAAAACACTGGCGAAAAAGACTGAATTATTGCGAGTTTTGGAGCTTCCACAATTACCACTCCATAACAATGCAGCCGAACTTGGCGCAAGAAGACAAGCGCGTGCGCGAGACATAAGCTTCCAGACTCGAAATGAGAAAGGCACGAAAATCAAAGACAGTTTTATGAGTCTTGCTGAAACGGCTAAAAAACTAGCCGTGAGTTTTTATGATTATGTTTATGACCGAGTTAGTGGTGAATTCAAAATGCCGTCTATGGCGAATCTTATCGCTCAAAAAGCGCAAAGTTTGCAGGTCTGATATTTGTTTTACCCTGAAATTTAAAGTAGATACTTTGAGTGCTTGTCTTAGCTCTAGCAGAATTTGTACGACAATCAATGAGTCACCACCTAGATCAAAGAAGTTGTCATGAACTCCAATGTTCTTAATACCTAAAACTCGCTGCCAAACTTTGGCAATGGCTTGTTCGGTAGGGCTTTGTGGCTCCTCATAATCCTGACTCAATTGTGGGCGATCAAATAATATTTCTTCATCCTCTGTATCTTCTGGCTGTTGTTTTAGTAATTGCTTTTGGTAGTCAAAATCTGTTGTTGATACAATGGCTTGGGGTAGGCGACTTTGTAGGAGACGTTCGAGACTATCAATGCCTTCTTGTGGTAAGACGGCATGGCTTAATGAGGTGTCTATAAGTTGTGTTTGACGCTGCTGGGTTTCTTTGGACTTTTGATCATCTTTGAGTGTATAAGCGGAGTCAATGTACTTGAGTAGGTAATTTTTAATGGAAACCAGTTCAATACCATTGGAATCTAAGAATGACAGATTAATACTCCAGTCATGTCCTTGGAGTTCTCTTGTTGTATAAGAATAGAACCTGGTAGGCAGTGCCCCTTTAATGGTGACTCTTTCATAGAAATAAGGCAGGTAAGCACTGGATTCAGTAAAGAAATCAAATTGGCTCGCTAACTCATTCGGTAGAACATCAGCAACAACATAAGTCGCAGTATCTACCAAGGAGGGATGAAATTTATAAACCTCTACATCCTCTGCAAAGGCTTGTGGCAGCTCCATTAAAGCTAAATTATGGTGTTCACTCGCTTTACGCCATTGAATATTGTTCAACCATCGTGAGCCATAGCGCGTGTAATCTGGTAAGGCTTGCAGATCAGGTACAGCAATGTCCTGATCACAACTTGTTTCCAGTTCATCAATATTATATTTCACCTGCTCAGGGAAGTCTTTAGGTACCACTTTACCTTGTGCATGCACAGACCATTCACTCGAGTCCGCATCTAAGCTTTGAATGGAAAAATTAGCACCATTTTCGGTGGGAGTCAAGATAGTGCGAACTTCTTTTTCTTCATCTTCCTCAACAAACAGGAATTTCAGAAAGTAGACATCCTGTAATTCCATAGTGGACTTACCACTATGACACTCATAAGCAGAGCGGGCAATTTCCAGATAAGCTGTCCCTACCAGGCTAGGTGTATTCAAGACAATGTGTTCACCTATGATCCAGTGTTTATCAGGAATCAGTGTACTAATATAGATTTCCCGTGTTTTCTCAATGATGCATTTATCAAACAGGTGGTGATCAAGCTTTTTGACTTCAAGGACTTTGTTATCTAATCCATATTTTGCCGTTTCAACCGCCATGCCTACTTCTTGCCACGCATCCCAGTTGATACTTAGAGTTAAACGATTAGAGTCACTTGCCTTGGACTGCGCATACGCATCCAGAAAATTGTTTGCTGCACAATAGTCCACCTGTCCTGGGCTTCCCAGGGCAGCTTCCATTGAAGAACAAACCACCATGAAGTCTAAAGCATTCTCTTTAAGGAGAGTATCCAGGATAATAGTTCCATCTACTTTAGGTGCAAGTACATTGTGGGCAGTGTCACGGGTTTTTAACTGAATTACCCCACCGCCTGCGACACCGGCTGTATGGATTACACCATTGATTTGTCCAAATTGCTGTTGCGCCTGAGTAAGAATTTCTGCCATTTGTGCCTGATTCGTTACATCCGCACTACAGACCAGGATCTTGCCTCCCATCTCCTCCATTAGTTTGATTTTGTTTATTTTAATACTTGTCGGGTCTTCTTCTGCATGGCTGGCTAACCACTGTTTCCAGACTTCACGTTCGGGTAAGGTGGAGCGAGCGATGAGAACCAGCCTAGCTTGAACTGTTTTTGCCAGGTATTCGGCAAACACCAATCCCATGCCGCCCATACCTCCCGTAATCAAATAAACGCCTTGCGGTTTAAAGGGCAATTCAGTCACTGCATCCGCTGGTTTTGGTAGGTGCTGTGGTTCAAAGCTTTCTACCCAACGCGCATTACCCCGATAAGCAATAATGTCGTCATCAGACTCATGCTGTAACTCACTGATGATCTGAGCAATAACTCTCGCGCTATTTTGCTGATTGATAACCGTATCCACGCTACGACAACGAATATTTTGATATTCTTGTGGGATCACTCGTACTGGACCAATCAGTGTTGCTTTTAACGGTAAAACAATTTCCTCACCCATGATATTTTGTAATTGATTGGAAACAACTAATAACTCAATCTCACTATCAATATTTTGTTGTCCAAGTGCCTGCGCGAGGTGTAGCAAGCTATAGAAACCAGTATTTTGGCTTGCATCAATTAAGCTAATATCAAGTGCTGCAGCATCCGCATCGGTTACATTCCAACAATGGATAATGCTTTTAGGGATTAATGCTTGTGCTTGCAGTGCTTGAATCAGGCTTTGGTAGTCTTGAGCATATCCAGGGTTAATACTGAAAAGCCGAGGACTTGATTGCTCAAATGATTCCCCTGCTTTGACGGCAATAATGTCTAGTGGATTCACCTGTGTTGCTAATTTTTCAATCAGCTGATCACCATGACCCAGTTCATCAATAAAGACTAAAACAGGGGCTTCCAATGGTTTTTGTTGGCTAACAAGTAAATTAACACGCTTCCATGAAGTTACATAAAACCAATCCGCAGTATCTGATTTTTTTCCTGTATAAGTTGACTCTAAACTCACTAAGCGTTTGGCATCCATCCAGTAACGATGACGTTCAAAAGGATAGGTGGGAAGTGGGATACGCGAATGCCTATCTTCTCCATAATAACTGCCCCAGTCAATATCAACACCATGAAGCCATAATTGCCCTAAGGTTTTCAATAAGAACGTGACATCAGAGATTGCCTCATGGGGAGGGCGCACTGATGTAAAGGTCAATTGATCAGCAGGTTTATCAGGATGACGTTTAGCCAGATTGCTTAATGTCCGCCCTGCACCCACTTCTAATAAAACTTGGTCAGGGTCATTGAAAAATTGCTTGATACCCTCTGCAAAACGCACACTAGAACGTAATTGCTGTGCGTAATATTCAGGACTGGTTGCTTCGTCGTCGGTGATCCAGGTGCCTGAAATATTAGAAATGAAGGGAATGGAATGGAAGGAGCATTGAGTTTAATTTTCCTTACCTGCTGGGTGAATGCTTCTAATACAGGTTCCATCATGTATGAATGGAAAGCATGTGAAGTGTGTAATTGTCGCCCTTCAATATCTTGAAGGGCTAATTTTTTGGCAAAAGCCTCAATGTCATTGGTTGCACCTGAGACAACACAAAGAGCTGGGCTATTAATAGTTGCAATCTCTAATCGTGTTCCTTCTAATAACGGTTTTATCTCATACTCTGGCAAAGGAACAGCCATCATGGTACCTGCTGGCATGGACTGCATGAGTTGTCCACGCACACTGACTAATAGCAATGCATCCTCTAGGCTAAAGACACCAGCCAATGTTGCCGCCACATATTCACCAATACTATGACCAATCAAGGCACTTGGCTTAACTCCCCAGGATATCCATAGTTGCGCAAGCGCATACTCGGTCACAAACAAGGCTGACTGAGTCATTGAGGTTTGCGTGAGTGTCTCCGTTGCCGCTTCAATGTTTTCTGGCGCAGGATAAAGAATGGTTCGTAAGTCGAAATCCAGATGGATTTGTAATAAAGCACAACACTTGTCTACGTATTTTTGGAAAACGGCTTCGGTTTCATAAAGCTCACGCGCCATATTGACGTACTGTGAACCTTGTCCTGTAAACATAAAGGCAACCAAGCGTGGCTTGACCTCGCCAGAATTGGTGAGAACCCGTTGATTATCACGCGGTGATAATGTTTTAGCTGCTGCTTCTGATTGATTGGAGACCACCGCAATACGGCGGTGAGCAAAGGCTTTACGCCCATAGGTTAAGGTATAAGCAACATCTTCTAAATTCAATTCAGGATGATAATTAAAATGATTGGCGAGGTTGGCGGTTATTGCTTCTAATGCTGTTGGGGTTTTAGCAGACAGTAATAATAACTGTTGTCGTCGTTTCGTAACGTATGATGGTGCGGGAGCATTCCATTCTTCCAGCACAATATGTGCATTGGTTCCACCTAAACCAAAAGAACTTACCCCAGCACGGCGAGGATAATCTGGGCTTTCCCAGTCTTTTAGTTCGGTGTTGACATAGAATGGGGTGCTTTCAAAGTCAATTTCAGGGTTAGGTGTTTTAAAATGTAAACTAGGTGGAATTTGTTTATTTTTCAATGACAATACGGTTTTAATTAAGCCAGCAATCCCCGCTGCTTCACTCAAATGCCCGATATTGCTTTTTAGTGAGCCAATGGCACAATAAGATTTTTTATCAGTCTTGGCACGAAATGCTTGGGTTAATGCCGCAATTTCAATCGGATCGCCCAGAGGTGTCGCTGTACCATGAGCCTCAATATAACTAATGCTTTTTGGATCAATATTAGCAACATCCAGAGCCTGGTAAATAGCTCGTGCTTGTGCATCTATGCTAGGAGCACTGTGACTCACTTTAAGGTTGCCATCATTATTAATAGCAGAACCTTTGATTACAGCATGGATAGAATCTCCATCTTCTAGTGCATCGTCTAACATTTTGAGAACAATAATACCGACACCATTACCCCAGATAGTACCCCGTGCTTTAGCATCAAAACTACGGCAATGTCCATCGGGAGACAGCACTAAACCTTCTTCATATAAATAGCCTTGATTTTGAGAGCCTAGATAAGAAACCCCACCTGCTAACGCCATTTCACATTCACCATTTAACAAGCTTTGACAAGCATGATGAACGGCTACTAAGCTGGTGGAACAGGCCGTGGAAAAATGTACAGCTGGGCCTGTTAAATTTAATTTATACGCAACTCGTGTTGTTAGTGCTTCTGGAACATTTCCTCCAAAAACAACAGCATCTTTAGAGTCGGTTAAGTGACCAGCATAAACATGGTTATCATGAATAATATTATTCAGCAAATAGATACTAGACTTGTTCTTTAAGAAGAAGTTAATATATCATGTTAAAATTCCATAGGATAGCCGCTAAAAAAGAAAATAAATCTTTTACACCTTCTTTTTTATTTCTAAACTTGTCAACTAGGCATCTATATCTTTTCATTCCACCGATTACATGCTCAACAATGACTCTTTCACGACTCATCTCTTTGTTTTCTTTTTTTTGATTTTCTGTTAATGTTGGGTTTGGATTATGCTTAGATTTATTTGGTTTTTTATGAGGAATATTTACCGAATTAGTTTTATATTCATTATTAAACCCCAAATAACCTAAATCAATAAATATATTAAAATTACTAAACCAATTTAATTCTGGATTAAATTCTTTTTTAAACATTCCATAATCATGATTTTTACCTGGAAAACTAACCCCAATATATAAAATTAAATGACCTAAAGAAGCTATAGTGGTATTTTTAATTGTATGCTGTTTTTTTTACCACTGTAAAATTCATTTTGTTCTTCATAGTCACTAGGGCGTTGTACAGCACGCTCTGTAGTATCTATTATCAATGTTTGAACTCCGCCAAAAGCCTGCTGCATTTCTTCAGGGGTTGAAAAACTTGTTGCAGGTAAAACATTAAATATATCTAACGTCTTTATTAAAATTGGAAATAATTTGTATACATGAGTATGAGCGCATGATTTATTCATATTAAAAGAAAACCCTAAGTGATCGAAAGTAGAATAGCACTTCATATAATTTAATATAAATAATAATTTGTCTGCGGGTGTTTTTAATGTGCTATCTAAACCACTACCGTATTTTCTTTCTTTATTTTCATGTTTTTATTTTTGATCTTCAATAAGGGTCTTTTCAAATAGAGATAATAGTAAAATAAAATGTTCTGTTTTTAATCCTGTTAAAGCTCTTAACTGTCTATCATCATAAATTCTTGGTAAAATTTCTTTTATTTTCATGTTATACTTTGATTTTTATTTTTTATAGAAATTTATTATAAAGCTTATTTATTATTTTTAATAATTTAATTTAAAGTTTATTTATTAGGCTGTATCAACTGATTGTGAGTGTTATCAAGTATATATAAGCAATTGATTTTAATATATTTTATTTAGAAGAACAAGTCTAATAGATGAATATCAGAAAATGAGTGGTAATAGAAACAATGCTATTGTAGAAGCTTATCAATCAGGTGGATATACAATGGAAGCTATTGCAAATTATTTTGGGTGTCATTATTCAACGGTAAGTCGGGTGATTGCAAAATGCAAGACTTGACCCTTTGGTTGCTCTTTGTGGTTGCTTTGTGGTTGCTTTGTGGTTGCTTTGTGGTTGCTTTGTGGTTGCTTTGTGGTTGCTTTGGTTTGCTTTGGTTTGCTTTGGTTTGCTTTGGTTTGACCCTTTGGTTTGACCCTTTGGTTTGACCCTTTGGTTTGACCCTTTGGTTTAGGCTTTTTTATGTTTAGGCGGTTTTATTTTAAAAAACAATGCATATAACACAGGAACAGCAATTAAAGTTAGCAGCGTTGCAAAGGCTAATCCACCCATTATGGTGACTGCCATACTGGCAAAAAAAGCATCATTTAATAACGGTAACATGCCTAAAATAGTGGTGGTAGCCGCTAAAAATACAGGTCGAATACGACTAACGCTGGCATGTAAAATAGCCTCGTAATGGTCTTTATCTTCTGCAATTTGCGTATCAATTTCATCGACTAGAACAATCGCATTTTTCATTAACATACCTGATAAGCTCAATAAACCCAGTAATGCCATGAAGGTAAAAGGGCTTCCCGAAACGATTAAGGCGATGACAACACCACAGACTGACATGGGTACAACCAGCCAGATAATCAAAGGTTGACGTACTTTTCCAAACAGTAAAATACTGATAAGCAGCATCACTAACATACTAGTAGGCAATTTTGAATTAAGGGCAGTTTGTGCATCACGCGAGCTTTCGTATTCGCCGCCCCATTCTAGTTGATAATTGAGGGGTAATTTAATCGCTTCAACTTGCTGTTTAATTTGTCGGAAAGCTTCGTCAGCCGTTAAGCCTATGGCGGGGTCAGATTGCGCGGCAAGTGTGCGTATTCGATTGCGTCGATGAATTAAACCATCTTCACTGAGCATCTCTATGGAATCAATCACCTGAGTAATCGGGGTAAAGGTTTGGGCTACCGAGCTATAAACTAAACGATCTTTTATACGACTGGTATTTTGTCTTTCACTTTTTGGTGGTCTAACGACAATAGGAATTAACTTATCCTTTTCACGATAAGTGCTGGCTTGCACCCCTTCTGTAAAAAATTTCAAACTCAAGGCAACTTCATCGAGTCCAATACCTGCTATTCTAGCGCGTTCAGCATTGAATACAGGCGATAACACTAATTCTTTTTGTCGCCAGTTGTTGCGAACATCAATTAGTGCATTATTAGCCGCCATAATAGTCGTCGCTTCTGTACCAAGGCGGCGTAATATTTTAGGGTCTGAACCTGAAAAACGGGCTTCAATTTTAGCGGCAGTTCCTAAACCAAAGGCTAAACGTTCGGTGCGTATTTCTGCGTTAGGGTAGGCGGCACTTAGTTCTTGTTTTAACTCGGCGGCAATATCATTAATGATTTCAAGTTCAGTGACGCGAACAATAAACTGTCCATACGAAGTATTAGGTTGCTCAGGAACATAAGTGAGCATATAGCGACTTGCTCCACGCCCGACAAAACTTGCGACCGAAACAACCCCTGTTTTAGCTCGAATTAAACTATCAATTTCCGCCATATCACGCGCAGTTGTGCGAATATCTGTCCCTTCTGGAAGTTGATAATTGATATAAAATAATGGGGTATTAGAGTCTGGGAAAAAGGCTTGTCTAACCATTCCAAATCCTGCAAAGCAGGCAATGGTTATAGCAATTAAAATAGTCAGGGTGAGTAATCGAGTATGTAATACCGCTTTAAGAACCCATTTGTAAGCATTGTAAAGCAAGCCAGCATAGGGGTCTATTTCGCTATTAGTTGTTTTGACGTTAAGAAATAAATACCCAAATAGAGGAGTGACAGTAATCGCTAAAACCCAGCTTAATAATAAAGAAAAACAAATAACCGCAAATAAAGAAAATAGAAATTCACCTGTAATATCAGACGATAAACCAATTCCCGAAAATGCCATAATACCGATGACTGTTGCGCCAAGTAATGGAATTTGAGTACGATTCGTTGCAAGACAAGCCGCTTTTTTCTTTGCCATTCCCTGCTGCATATTAATGAGCATTCCCTCTGCAACTACAATAGCATTATCAACCATCATCCCCATCGCAATGATTAAAGCACCTAGAGAGATACGCTCCATATCAATGCCAAACAGACTCATAAATAATAACGTCCCTAAAACAGTAAGCAATAAGGTTGCTCCGACAATCAACCCTATATGCCAGCCCATCATTAAACATAAGACCGCAATAACGATAGCCACTGAGACAGTGAGGCTATTAATGAAACTATCAATGGCGTGTTCTACGACCTTGTGCTGTTCATAAATAGGATGAATTTCAACCCCAAGCGGAATTCGTGCTTTGAGTTCTTTTAAACGCGCTTCAACCGCTTTTCCTACAGTGACAATATTGGCATCAGAAATTCCAGAAATTGCCAACGTAAAAGCATCTTTACCATCAAAACGAACCAGATGCTCAGGGATTTCAGTAGCTTCACGAGTAATGGTTGCAATATCTATTAAGCTAACTTGTTCGGTTGTTCCAGCTTTACCAATGCGTAGAGATTCAATATGGGCTAATGAATCAAAACCTTCACCTGATACAATGCGAATACGTCGCCCATCAAGGGTAATCGCTCCCGCATCTGTTACCGTATTTTCAGATTGCACAATCGCAAGAACTTGTTGCGTAGATAAGCCTAAGCGAGTGATACGGTCACTGCCTAACTCAATATAAATGGTTTCTGTACGCTCGCCAGCCGTTTCTACCTTCGCTACATTGGGAACGGTTAATAGTTCTCTGCGTAAAAAGGTAGAGATGTCTTGAATTTCTTTGTATGAAAACTCAGGCGCAGTAATGGCGTAAAAAATACCGTACACATCACCAAAATCATCATTAACAATGGAGGGCTGAGTACCGCTAGGTAAGCTTTTTTGTGCATCAGTCACTTTACGCCTTAGCTCATCCCAAACCTGCGGCATGGTATTTTTATCGTAGGTATTTTTAATTTCAACGGTAATTTCTGAAACACCTGCTTTTGATTTTGAAGTAATCCTTTTTATTTGCGGTAATTGTTGAATTTTTGATTCTAATAATTCTGTTACCTCTTGCTCAACTTCCAGAGCCGTTGCACCTGCGTAAGTTGTGACCACTAATGCTTGTTTAATGGTAAAAGCGGGGTCTTCGAGTCGTCCCACACTTTCTAATCCCCATAAACCACCAATAAAGCAAATTAAAACCAATAGCCATGTATTAACAGGACGTTCTATCGCACTACGCGCAATTTCAAAACTCATCGAATCGTCCTTTAAAATGAAGTAAAACGCTTTACAGTCATGCCTTTTCGCAATAAATGCACCCCTGCGGTGACAATTTTATTTTCTGCTTTAAGCCCTGAGAGTATGGAAATATTATTTTGATTAACCGCGCCTAAAGTAACGGTTTGAGGCGAAACTTTTTCTGTTTGAGAGTCAAACAACCATACTCTAGCTTCTCCTTGTTCATCATAATCAATAGCAGAAATAGGAATTGAAATATTAATAGCTTGAGTAGCTAATTTGCTCTCAATAATAACCCCAACGGTCATACCCGATAAAACATGCTGGTTATGTTTGCGTGATAGTCCAAAAATAACTTCATAAGTCTGTGCGACACTGCCCGCCTCAGTAATATGTTCACGATAAACTAAGGGAAAATATTGTTTAGGGCGGTCTTTAAAAACCGCAACCGCTTTAAAGTTATCTTTTTTATCCAATAACTTAATCATATTTTCAGGAATATTAATGCGTACTCGCAATTCATCTAATTTTTGTATGCGAACAATCGCTTGATGCGCCGCGACATTGGTATAATTATCAATTAAGCGTTGGCTGATTAAGGCATTAAAAGGGGCTGTAATGCGCGTATAAGATAAATTCCTTTGCGCGGCTTTTAAGGCTACTTGGTGTAATTTAATACTGGTTTCTGCCTCATCAAGCAATGCTTTAGGCAAAGACCCCGACTTAAAAAGATTCCGTTTTCGAGTAACATCTAATTTAGCCAGATTAAATTGCGCCTGAGCTTGTTGTACCGCCAACTGATAATCGTTTGAATCAAGCGCGGCAATTAACTTGCCTTTAGAAATTGCCTTGCCTTCTTGTAAAGGTAATTTAATCAAGCGACCTGACACTTGAAAGGACAAATCAACCGTACTAATCGCATCAATACGCCCAACAAAACGTCTTTGAGAAAGTGGATTACTCTTTGAAACCATTTCAACACGAATGGTGCGTATAGGTTCAGGCTTTAATTCAACACCGTTATCACAAGCAACTAAGACAGATAATAAAATTAACCCTAATAAGGACTTAATCATGAGCTTATTCCTATTTGGATACTGTGTTGCGGATGAGTAAGAAGATAAGAACATTTATAAAATCCCCAGAGCATAACGTAAATTTAATTTAGCCATTGCTGAATCATATTCAGCGTTATGAAAATTATTGTAAATTTGAGTTCGCAAATCTTCTGCATCAAGGACTTCGGTGTGTACCGCTAGCCCTTGTTGATAACGTTCGGTACTCACTCTCAGGTTTTCATCGGCTTGTTCAATTGCTTGTTTAGCAACCTCTATCCGTTTCAGGGTTTCTTGAATATCAAGCCAAGCTTGGCGAACTTGTAAATGAATATTACTGATGAAATCATCACGTTGAGATTTTAAAGAAAGTGCTTGTCGCTTGACTGCTTGGCTTCGATGATTGGTTGAGCCATCAAATAACGTCCAGTTTAGAGTCACATTAGCCATCCATAAACCTTCAAACGCCTGATACTCATTTTCTTGATATTGATACCCGCCATTAAGGTTGACTTGGGGCAATAAGTTGGCTTTTTCACTTTGCGCCTGAGCCTCTAATGACCATATTTGTTCAGCCAAAACTTCAAGCTCAGGGCGTTGTTTTAAAGCTTGTTTAAATAACGCGGCTAAATCATCGGCTGAGACTTCGGGAAATGCCTCAACAAGCTCAACTTCATTGCTTAAATTACGATTTAATAGTTGATTAAACTGAGCTTTTGCAATATCTAACTGATTGTCTTGTTGAATCACAAGCTGCTTTGCATTACTTAATTCCACTTTGGCGGCTAATAAATCATTACGCGCAATCACGCCTTGCTGATAAAGGTTGTTTACATCCTTAACATGCGCTTCAAGATTAGTGACATGACTTTGTGCAACCATTAAGCCTTTTTGACTCCGTAATATCGCAATAAAGACATTAGCAACTTTTAGTTTAATATTTAAAGCGGTTGCGACCTCATTATGTTGCGTAGCTAGATTAACCGCTTTTGCCGCATCAATACCATGCTCAATTTTACCACTGGTAAAAACAGGAATAGAAACCATTGCCTGAGCATTAAAACTCCCTGCTTGACCCATTGGAAATTGTACGGATTGCCCACCAAAATTTGCTTTTGCTGAAGGCGTTTCATCAAATTGCGTATAACCACTGGACACACTAAGTTTTGGAAGATACTGCCCTTCTGCGGCAAAAAGTTGTTGTTCAGAAGCCTGAGTATTCGCCTTAGCAGCATGTATAAGCTGATTTTTATTCAGTGCCTCAGCAAAGACTTGCTCCAAAGTCTCCGCAGCCATCACTTGCTTGGAAAAAATAAGCAAGATTAATAAGAAATTGTATTTATTAATGAACATGAACAAAACCTTGCATAAAAAGTTTAACAACCTGTTCTACATGCGCTTTTTTTTCCTCAGAGGTGGGTATTGCTCTAATTCCCAGCAAACATTGAAAATGCAATTCGCCTTTAAGCAAACTGATAAACGCATCCGCCGCAAAATTAATATTTAAAACAGTCACTTCATCTCGCTGATTTAAAGCGTCTAAATAAGCTATTAACTGTGTATTCACTATGTTAGGTGCGCTGTCATAAACAAGCTGACCTAATTGAGGAAAATCACGGCATTCAGCAACAACCAAACGATAGATGCCCAAAGCATCATCAGAAAAAATCAACTCAACAAAAGCCGATGCAATTTTTTTAAGCGTATTTTCAATGCTTTCGTTTTCTGTTGAAGCCTCATCAACGACCTGAAATAAATTCAGGCATAAATTTTCAATAACAGCGGCTAACAGCGCATCTTTGCTGTCAAAATATTTGTATAAAGTGGCTTTAGAAACTGGGGCAGCTTGGGCGATTTTATCCATACTACTGGCATTAAAACCATATTGAAGAAACATGCGTGTCGCACCTTCAATAATGGATTGTCGTTTTATATTTACTACTTCTAAAGTCATTAGCCTATGAATAGTCTGATTTTAAAAAAAGCTTATGCTAAACTAAACAGTTTAGTTTAGCAATAAAAAGCATGAACTAAATCATCATTTATTTAAGGTAACTATTTTGAATTCAAAAGAAAAAATATTAATACAAGCAAAAAAATTATTTGCCAAAAGCGGTTTTTCTGGTGTTTCTATGCGTAATATTGCCAGAAAGAAAGGAAAGAAAAGAAAGGGTCACAAGAAAGAAAGCACAACAAAATTCAAGGGGTCAGATACTGTCTTAAAAAGCAACTCTATTTTACTTTTATTTATTAAAAATTAAGCTTATTTTGATTTACTCTTTAAAACCCTAGCTCTTAATTTGGTAATTTATATCAAATGGTTTTTCTGACTTTAAGACACCATAGGACAAAATTAATAATTTTCTCATGACAGCGATTATCGCTACTTTTTTAGGCTTACCATTATTAACTAAACGCTCATAAACAAGCTTCAGCATTGGGTTGTATCGAATAGCGACAAGTGCTGGCATATAAAGCGATTTACGCAATCGTTTATGCCCAAGCTTAGATAAGGATGATTTATCAATGCTTGTACCTGACTGTATGATCTTAGGCGTTAATCCCGCATAACTGGCAATTTGTTTTGAACTTGAAAAGAAATTAATATCACCAATATACGCTAAAATACTCCATGCAGTACGCTCACCAATACCGTTAATGCTTGTTAATAATTTGACTTGCTGACTGAGGCTACCAACTTAAGGCGGGACAGTTTTAAATCCCCAATATTTACAAAGTGAGGAAAATCAACAATCGTGCAGTAGTTGATTTTACTGGATGTCCCGTCTTAAGTTGGTAGCCCTGACTGAGACATTCGTTTTTTTTAACAATGTCCGCAATGTGTTTTTTAACCCGATCAATTTCATTAGACTTGTTCTTTAAGAAGAAGTTAATATATCATGTTAAAATTCCATAGGATAGCCGCTAAAAAAGAAAATAAATCTTTTACACCTTCTTTTTTATTTCTAAACTTGTCAACTAGGCATCTATATCTTTTCATTCCACCGATTACATGCTCAACAATGACTCTTTCACGACTCATCTCTTTGTTTTCTTTTTTTTGATTTTCAGTTAATGTTGGGTTTGGATTATGCTTAGATTTATTTGGTTTTTTATGAGGAATATTTACCGAATTAGTTTTATATTCATTATTAAACCCCAAATAACCTAAATCAATAAATATATTAAAATTACTAAACCAATTTAATTCTGGATTAAATTCTTTTTTAAACATTCCATAATCATGATTTTTACCTGGAAAACTAACCCCAATATATAAAATTAAATGACCTAAAGAAGCTATAGTGGTATTTTTAATTGTATGCTGTTTTTTTTACCACTGTAAAATTAATTTTGTTCTTCATAGTCACTAGGGCGTTGTACAGCACGCTCTGTAGCATCTATTATCAATGTTTGAACTCCGCCAAAAGCCTGCTGCATTTCTTCAGGGGTTGAAAAACTTGTTGCAGGTAAAACATTAAATATATCTAACGTCTTTATTAAAATTGGAAATAATTTGTATACATGAGTATGGGCGCATGATTTATTCATATTAAAAGAAAACCCTAAGTGATCGAAAGTAGAATAACACTTCATATAATTTAATATAAATAATAATTTGTCTGCGGGTGTTTTTAATGTGCTATCTAAACCACTACCGTATTTTCTTTCTTTATTTTCATGTTTTTCTTTTTGATCTTCAATAAGGGTCTTTTCAAATAGAGATAATAGTAAAATAAAATGTTCTGTTTTTAATCCTGTTAAAGCTCTTAACTGTCTATCATCATAAATTCTTGGTAAAATTTCTTTTATTTTCATGTTATACTTTGATTTTTATTTTTTATAGAAATTTATTATAAAGCTTATTTATTATTTTTAATAATTTAATTTAAAGTTTATTTATTAGGCTGTATCAACTGATTGTGAGTGTTATCAAGTATATATAAGCAATTGATTTTAATATATTTTATTTAGAAGAACAAGTCTATTATTAATCGCTTTTTGTAATCGTTTGATAGAACGCGATGTCTGTTTATTTACACTAGCTTCTAAATGATTATTTTCTTGTGTTTTAGACTTTTCTAATTGGTCACAGCGAGTGACTAAGCGTTGTATTGCTTCATAGTCTTTGCCTTTAGGTTGGTATGATTTCTTTTTGTAATCACCTGTTGAAACAGCATATTCACAATATCTGGCAATAAGCTGAGCATCTGCTTTATCTGTTTTATTACGATTTAATTCCATCTTAAAAAAAGCATGAGTAACCATTGGATTAACAACCATCACGTTTATTTTTTTCTGGGATAAATATTCCGCTAAATGAAAGCTATAAACACCTGTTGCTTCGAGACAGGTATAAATCTTTTCGTTACTTTTATTCACCCATAAAAGAAATGCTTCAAACCCTTTGGTGCTATTAGAAAACTGTTTGTGAAGAGTGCGTGAATTAAGATTATAAGCCGCATCAAAGGTAAGTTTAGAAATATCAATTCCAATAAAAATCATCGTATTATCCCCAGTTAAGTGTAAACTAAAGATTGGATAAAATAACGTCATGGCATTCTTGTAACTATTCGTGCTCTTGCTTAGTTGCAGGCACAAGATACTGTTCGCATTTGAAGGCGTTATTAAAGAGAGGTAGGCACTAATCTGACCCACGATTTTTCTAATCAAGAGTACTTACAGTGTCTCTATCTCTCATCCAACCGTCATTGGATAGTGCCATTTATTTAACTAAATTAACACTGGAATCTAAGATACAAGAGTTGTTGATTTTACATAATCAAGAGGGGTAATCGGGTAAGAACTGTTCTACCTTGATTAATCAAGCTGGCTGATCGAGGTAGAACAGCCAGTCACCCGAGTGCCCCCTCACAGATCCCTGCGTGCGGAATTACCGCACAAGGCTCTTCAAAACTGCTCGCTTTGCACACGGTTCTTATTATTCAGTTCTTAGAAATTATGACAAATTCGTGGTTTCGCTATTCCAAAATACTTTATCAGTTCATTAAACCCCTTCCAGTTATAGCTTCTGCGTTGTGAATGCCGATTGAGCCATTTGAAAAGCAGGAGTATAATCCGATAAATAAAGGTAGTCAAGCTTTTGCAATTACCAATAATTCCGTAATAATTATAATATCCACGCACAATCTATTAATGCTATCAACGAGGATTTCCTTTGGTAATCGACAATTTCGCTTAAGCCAATCTTTGTTGTCGCTAATGATGCCCGCATTTTCTCTCGTGAGGTTCGTCGCTTAATAATCGGGATTCTTGTTTTCCGATTTAATTTACGACGACTAAATACCATGATATTGGTCTTATCTTCCGCAACTTCCAAGCCAAATTTATTAAGCCTTAACTTCAACGCTTTATAAAAACGTTGAGCATCTTTTTCATATTCAAAAGCACAAACAAAATCATCGGCATAACGGCATAAATAAACCTGCCCTTTATCAAGTATGCCTGCTTTTAACCATTTACGAATTAGATTTAGAAACGCTTTGTCATCTATTCGCAGTTCTAACATAGCCATCAACGCATCATGATTTATATTATTGGAATCAAGGGGGTCGGGAATCAAGGGGGTCGGAGTCAATGCCAGTAAGTTAAAGTAACCAATTGATTATGCTATAATAAAATCCAATATCTCTTAAATAAAAGACAAGCATAAAACAATGGAAAACACAATAAAAAATATCTGTGAAGAACTAAATAATACCATAAATAGTTGTTTATTTATGGATAAATATCGTCTTTCAAAAACAGCTTTTACTCGCACTCGTATTCTTAATTTTCCAACACTAATCCTCTTTTTACTTAACTTTAGAAAACCAATAGTTCGGACAGTTTTTGTAACCCATTGATTTAAAAAGAATTTACCCATACATCTCGTAATTATAAAACTCTTTAAAATCAATGTCTTATAGAATTAAGACCGCTATCTTTTTTAAAACTGTCCGAAGTATTGAACTAAATAAGCGATGCGAATATTACATTTCAATGAGACAGAATTAACGATTGCTGTATAAATCTTAACACCACCCTGTTTACCTGCTAATTCTAATTTTCTCGTCTCACCCACAATCCACTTACTGTCATAACATTTATGGCGACCTTTTTCTTTTTGCACACCTTCGTAGAGTAAACGTAAATTAGCATCATAACGTAATTTTCCAATTTGATGGTAACCTTTAGCGATCACGCCATGGGTAAACTTTTGTTTAGAATCCCAAAACTTAGCTAAACCGTAAGTTTTTTCACCACTTTTGTTAACAAAGCTACACTCTAAAGCCGCTATTTTTTGTCCCGACGTTGAAAGAATTTCATTATTACCTACCTGATTAAATTTAAGAAAATCTAACTTTTTATTAAACCAGCGACGATAGGTTTTTTCTGATAACTCATTGTAACGGTGGTTTAGAACCACTAGACATTTTTTCTAAAATCGTTTCTATTAGTTGCATGGAAATCTTCTTTTCAGGAAATTGTTGCTTTAGAAACTACATTTTCCTATGAATTGAAGATTTCCTCTACTTTTAAAACTGTCCGAAGTATTGATTTATATGAGTTGGCCTGAATTTGAATTTGTGCGTGCGAAAAACTTTAGATCATCTCCTATGCAAAGTTACATTGATAAAATTGAGATATTTTTTAGACCACCACGACGAGAAATAATGGGTGAGACATTTCATCAGCAAGGTTTAAGTGCAAAAGAACGAAGCATAAATTATTTACAATAATTTGAAAATAAATATAAATGGATAGAGGCGAATGATTTTTCAAAATTTAAAGAAATTAGTGATAAATCATTTAGTTATTATATGCCTATAGATAAAAATTTTACTACTCGTACGCCCACGAGGGCAATTTATCAGTAGGGTAAAAGTCCCTATCGGCATATACCATAACGTTGTAGCTTGAAAGTAACTGCGTCATTGCGAAGTGGGGTGGGGAGTAACTGAAAGCGAAATAGCAGTCCGTAGGATAACGAATCTGATTCGGCAGGGCAAGGCGGCGAGTCTGCGAGTGATTGACGAAGCCTGAAAATCATCTGTTACGTTGCGAAATGTTCGCTTGTGTGGTGCAAAACGATAACAGAGTCTACCAAGTGGTTGGGAGCGGAATGTTAGGAAGGTAAATTGAGGTAAGTGGGGAGAGCTGTTTGCTAAGGTGATCGTAAACAGTAGTCAGAGCCTTCATAGTACCGAAAGCTGTAATGGATTTAGCGTAGGGTAAGATTTATCATGAAATTGGCGTGAAAATGTCATAACTTGAAAGATAAACGTGAGCCTAAACCTTGAATCTAACAGTGGAAACGGCAAGTTAGCAAAGCTTGCAATAGGGAAGGATGGCAGGTTGAGAAATAGGAGGAGTTTATACTAATGCAACAGCACGTTATTTCGTCAGTGTTGGAGACACACAACAAGAAACAGAAACTTATGCCCATTGGTCATGGGTGGAAGCATCGGTGTGGACAAAACCTATGTTGGCAGAACTGGATAACGGTGTGAAAGGCGGTAAATGGTTTAGTTTGTGGGACAAAGTTTATAAAATTTCTACCTTGCAACAAGCTTGGAAACAGGTCAAGCGCAATAAGGGGTGTCATGGTATAGACGGCGTAAGTGTGGAACGTTTCGGGGCATCGCAAGCGTTATATTTACAAGAGCTTCATGAAGCGTTAAAAGAAGGTCGCTATCAACCGTTGCCAGTTAAAAAGGGTGTTAATTCCTAAGGCGGGAGGCGGTAAGCGTCCGTTGGGTATTCCTGCGGTAAAAGATCGTATTGTGCAAGCGGCATTGAAAATGGTCATTGAGCCTATTTTTGAGAATGAGTTTGTATCAAGTAGTTACGGTTTCAGACCTAAGCGCGGTTGTAACAATGCGTTGTGGAAAGTCGATAAGCATTTGAAAATGGGACAAACGTGGGTGGTAGATGCCGATATGCAGAGTTATTTCGACACTATTTCTCATACTAAATTAATGCTCGAAGTTGAAAAAAAATACATTAGTGACGGTAAAGTTTTGGACTTGATAAAAGCTTATTTAAAACAGGATATAGTCAATGGACTTGAACAATGGACACCCATAACGGGTACACCGCAAGGTGCTATTATCAGCCCATTATTAGCTAATTTGTACCTGCATGAACTGGATAAAACCATGAGGCAGGCAGGTTACATAATGGTCAGATATGCGGATGATTTTGTAATACTGTGTGATAGTCAAATGGAAGCAAAAGAAGCTTTAACATTAATTCGACACTGGGTTGATGAGAGAGAATTAATTTTGCATCCAGAGAAAACGCAATTAGGTAACTGTCTGATAAAAGGGCAGGGGTTTGAGTTTTTAGGTTATCGATTTGAAGCAGGTAAGTGATTTGTCAAAAGTAAAAGCCTGAAAGCTTTAAAAGATAAAATTCGTCGCAAAACCAAACATTCGAGAGGTGATAGCATGGAGTGCATTATTAAAGACCTGAATCCAATGATCAAAGGCTGGTTTAACTATTTTAAACACGCTTATAAATGGAGGTTTCCTAATTTAGATGGATTTATAAGACGGCGTTTGCGTAGTTTAAAGGATAAGCAAATGAAAGGATACTCCAGTTTTGGGAGAACACAACGTTTACACAGATTAATGCCAAATTCGTATTTTGCTAAATGTGGGCTTTTCGCCTTAAAAGATGCTCATATAATGGCATGTCAATCCCGATGTGGAAATTCTTGACGGGAGAGCCGTGTGCGGGAGAATCGCACGCACGGTTCGGAGGGTCTCCCCGACCCCTATCTTGCAAGGTGAAAGTCCTTGTCTGGGTAAATCAACGGATTGATTTCATAAGGTTTAACCAACCACCAGTAGTGCTGTCCATCATCGTAAATTACAAATACAGTGGTCGTCACAAACCTAACAAGTGCGGCTTAATTTATTATTTAATCTCATACTTTGAAGAAACTGCATACTTTCCAATTAATTTACAGGGAACAATTATTGTTTTTCCTTCAATTGATTGAACCTCTTCAGAAACAAAACTGCAATCAAGCAAGTTAAAATCATCCGCTTTTCGAGCAGAGACAATATTCAGGGTTAATTGATAATTTTGTGAGTGTGTTAAACGATTAACCGCTTCTTTAGGAAAGTAAATCTTATTAAAAGTTGCAGTTTCATCAAGATCGACTTCAACTTCAAAATCACCTAAATTAACTTCTTGAGGGTCGCCTTCTGTCTCTTTTTTTCCTTCCCCATTGCCATTAAACATACTATTGATAATGATTTTTTCATTAATTTTAGACAGTTTAGCCTTTGCTTTTTTTGACAAATTAATTTTCACTGAAAAAGAAGGCCCGGCAACCTTATCGTTTATCTCTTCAGGCTCTGTATTTTCTTCTTTTTTAACATAGGGCGATGATGCGTCACCAAGGCTATTCGTTGTATGTTCTTTATATAGATTACACAAATCATTTTCACTCTTAGCGTTGTCTCTCGTTTCCGCTACCCAGTCTGAATCAATCCGTGTTTTATGATTAGCCGCTTGCTTTGTCGCATTTTCATACGCATAAACATAAGCTTGAGTATCCAAACGTTCCATAATGGACAATAAATCATTAGAGCAGGTTAACGTTTCAACGTCCTTGTTATCGACCGACTGACAGTCGATTGATGAAGGCACATCACCATAAGAATCAGAGAGTTTTTTTAGAGCATTCTTGATCGGATCAAGTTTTGTTTGAGCCAAACACTCTGATTTTGCATGAGCATTTGCGCCTATAAAAAAGAGTGAAAAAAAACTACTTAGAGTTATTATCTTAATTATTAACAGTCTTTTTTTAGGTTTCATTTTTATTTTCTCAATTAGACGTTATTAGCGACCACATTTCAATCAATCATAAACGGTCTTTTTTGAGTTTTAGGCTTAAACCAACGAACTCAGTAATGAATCAACAATTCAGCCCCCTTAATTGGCTACTCATTTAAGACGGGACACTATGGAGCAAGGCTTAACCTCACGTGTCCTGTTTTAAGTTGGTAGCCCCTTAATTCATCTAATCATTAAATCCCAAACTTTTCAAGGCCCGCTCACTGTCTGACCAGCCTTTTTTAACCTTAACCCAAAGTTGTAAATAAACTTTTTGATTAATCAAGTTTTCTATATCAACACGGGCATCCGTTCCAATTTTTTTCAACATCTCGCCTTGCTTACCAATCACAATATTTTTTTGACTGTCTCGCTCAACTAAAATCGTCGCATAAATTTTAGTGATTTTTTTCGACTCTTCATAACGATCAATTTCAACCGTTATCGCATAAGGCAGTTCATCCCCTAATCGGCGAGTTAATTTCTCACGCACAATTTCAGCCGCTAAAAAACGAGTTGATCTATTGGTTATTTGATCTTTTGGGTAAATTAAATCACTTTCAGGTAATAATGAAAAAATTGAAGTTTCCAACGCGTCTAAATTAATTCGTTTCAACGCAGAAACAGGAATTAATTCTTTAAACGGGTATTTTTTTTTCGCGTCATCAAAAAAAGAAAAAATCGCTTCTTTCTCTTTGATTCGATCCACTTTATTGACCGCTAAAATAACCGGTAAATTAGCACGTTCCAACTTTTTAAAGATGACTTCATCATAGTCTTGCCACACTAAACCATCAATCAACCAAACCACAACATTCACCCCTAATAAGGTTGAATCTGCGGTACGGTTTAAATAACGATTCAGGGCTTTTTTTTCATTTTTATGCATTCCAGGCGTATCCATATAAATAGCCTGACCTTTTTCATTCGTATCAATCCCTAAAATACGATGCCGAGTCGTTTGTGGTTTGCGCGAGGTAATACTAATTTTTTGCCCTAATAGATGATTCATTAAGGTCGATTTACCCACATTGGGCCGCCCAATTAAGGCAACATAACCACAATTCATTGTTTTTCTCTTTGTAATAGTTGTAACATTTTTTCAGCAGCCGCTTGTTCTGCTTTTTTACGCGAACTCCCTTCGCCTCTGCATTTTTTATCCGTTAAAACCGTGCAATCAATTTTAAAGGTTTGCGTATGAGCAAGTCCCGACATGCTCACTAAATCATAATGCGGTAAAATAACCCCTCGTGCTTGCATGAGTTCTTGTAAGCGAGTTTTAGGGTCTTTTTGTTCACTTTTTATATCCAATTCCGCTATTTTTTTTGCAAAAATACGCAAAATCCATTTTTCACAGATAAGAATCCCTTGATCTTTAAATAAAGCCCCTATAATGGCCTCAACGGCATCCGATAAAATTGAATCACGTCGATAACCTCCGCTCTTTAGCTCACCCGACCCTAAAATTAAATAATCACCTATATTATGTTCTCTTGCCACCATCGCTAAGGAGTCTTGATTAACGAGGCTGGCTCGCAAACGACTTAACACGCCCTCACTCGCGCTGGGAAAATCATCATAAAGCTTTTGTGCAACCACAAAACCTAAAATAGAATCTCCCAGAAACTCTAAGCGTTCATTATTATTGGCTCCCATACTTCGGTGCGTTAATGCTCGCTTAAAAAGCTCAGGTTCTTTAAAAACTAAGCCAAGCTGCTGAGATAATTGCTTCGGTTCTTTGATCACTTCCTACCTGCTTCAACAAATTCATCAAATTCAACTAAAACGCTTAAGTTACTAAAAAGAGGTTCAACTATTTGATATTTAGCGACTATTTTTACATAATTACCTCGTTTAAAGACTTTTACGGCATCTTTAGGCAAGGAATTAACTGAATTAACCCGAAATCGTTTAGAGAGCAGTGCTTTTATTTGGCTTTTACTTTTTAGCTCAACTTCTGAAATTGTGGTAATGGATTCAATGGCACTTTGTACTTTGCCGTGATTCATATAAATAGGGACAATTTTTAAAAGTAATAAGGCCACACCACAAATGAAAATAACCACCATTAAAATACTGGTCATGGTTAAACCTTGTTGCTTTCTAGGTGAATAGATCATTTTGATTTTCCTAAAAATTATAAATTGTAAGTATATCGCTTACTTTAATAAAGTGCCAATACGTTCAAAATTAATGCCTTTATATTGCCAATCCCAGTTCATCCAGATAAAAAAAGCTTTTCCAACTAAATTAGCTTCAGGAACAGTTCCCCAATAACGACTGTCATTACTATTGTCACGGTTATCGCCCATTACAAAATAATGTCCGTTCGGTACAATATAAACAGATTCAATGGAAGGTTGTCCTTGTCGAATTAAAATACTATGCTCAACCGTTTTTAAATTTTCCGTTAAATGCAGGGCACCTGTCATGGTATCACCTTGACCTAGACCTTTATAAATTTCTAAGGAAGTCTGTGCCATCGGTTCACCGTTGACATGAACTTTCTTGTTGTAATAAGCCACTTTATCACCAGGTAAACCAATGACTCGCTTAATATAATCAACAGTCGGGTTTTTTGGGTAACGAAAAACAACAATATCTCCGCGTTTAGGCGTATCTAGTTTAAGGACTTCCGTATTGATGACGGGTAATCGCACCCCATACACAAATTTGTTGACCAAAATAAAATCGCCAATCAAGAGGGTAGGCATCATTGAGCCAGAAGGAATACGAAACGGTTCAACTAAGAAAGAACGTAGCAGTAAAACAATCAAGACAACAGGGAAGAATGAACGTGCATATTCAACTAATAAGGGTTCGTCTTCTTCACTAAACGGGGTATCAATAGATTTTAAATAGACTAAATAAGCCCCCCAAATAACACCTGTTACGAGGGTTGCAATCACTAAAAAAAAAGAAAAATCAATGTCCATACTTTGAATTATAAGATAAGGTTAAAAAATAGACTCATGCGTCTTTATTGACTTGTAACACGGCCAAAAAAGCTTCTTGTGGAATTTCAATACTACCGACTTGTTTCATCCGTTTTTTCCCCGCTTTTTGTTTTTCAAGCAGTTTTTTCTTACGACTAATATCACCGCCATAACATTTTGCAGTCACATTTTTACGCAAGGCTTTAACGGTAGATCGGGCAATAATTTTAGAGCCAATAGCCGCTTGTATCGCCACTTCATACATTTGACGCGGAATTAATTCTTTCATTTTTTCAACTAAGTCACGCCCGCGTGTTTGACTTAAATCGCGGTGAACAATAATAGATAAGGCATCAACTTTATCGCCGTTAATTAATATATCCAGTTTTATTAAAGCGGCTTCTTGAAAGCGCAAAAATTCATAATCAAACGATGCGTAGCCTCGTGAAATAGATTTTAAGCGATCAAAAAAATCTAAAACGACTTCACTCAACGGTAATTCGTAACTTAATGAAACCTGAGAGCCTGTGTACTGCATATTTTTTTGAACGCCGCGTTTTTCAACACAAAGACTAATCACACCGCCTAAATAATCTTGAGGGACTAAAATGTTGGCCTGAATAATCGGCTCTCTAATTTCAGTAATAACGCCCGCATCAGGTAATCTTGCAGGGTTATCAACCATTAATATGGTCCCCTTTTGCGTCTCAACTTCATAAATAACGGTGGGCGCAGTCGTAATTAAATCAATCGCGTATTCACGCTCTAAACGCTCTTGCACAATTTCCATGTGCAACATCCCTAAAAAACCACAACGGAATCCAAACCCTAAGGCTTGTGAGGTTTCAGGTTCAAACTGTAAGGCGGCATCATTAAGATGTAATTTATCTAACGCCTCACGCATGTTGGTATAATCATCCGAGCTAACAGGGTAAAGCCCTGCAAAAACGCGCGGTTGTACTTTTTCAAAGCCTTTTAAACTATCAACCGCAGGATCACTGGTTAGGGTAATGGTATCCCCGACTGGTGCGCCGAAAATATCTTTAATGCCTGCAACGATAAAGCCCACTTCGCCCGTTCCTAGCGCGTCTTTCTCCAATCGTTTAGGGGTAAATACGCCTACTTTTTCAGCTAAAAAAGATTTCCCCGTCGACATAATCGTTATTTTTTGTTTGCGTTGGAGGCGACCATTAACAATTCTAACTAATGAAACCACGCCTAAGTAATTATCAAACCAAGAGTCAATAATTAGGGCTTGTAACGGCGCGTTTTGATCACCACTGGGGGCAGGGATTTCTTGAACCAGTTGCTCTAAAACCGCTTTAATGCCAATCCCTGTTTTAGCACTGATTTTAAGGGCATTATCCGCAGGAATACCAATAACATCCTCAATTTCGTGCATCACGCGTTCAGGTTCAGCCGAAGGCAAATCAATTTTATTTAAAACGGGAATAACTTCTAAGCCTTGCTCAATGGCGGTATAACAATTAGCGACACTTTGGGCTTCAACCCCTTGGGCGGCATCCACAATCAATAACGCCCCTTCACAGGCGGCTAGTGAGCGTGAGACTTCATAAGAAAAGTCAACATGACCGGGAGTGTCAATGAAATTGAGCTGATACGTGTGTCCATCATCGGATTTATACGCTAACGTAACACTCTGGGCTTTAATGGTAATGCCTCGCTCTCGTTCTATATCCATTGAATCTAAGACTTGAGCGGCCATTTCTCTGTCACTTAAACCGTCACACAACTGTATAAAGCGGTCAGCGAGGGTTGATTTTCCATGATCGATATGCGCGATAATGGAGAAATTTCGTATATATTTTAAATCCACTTAATTTTCAGTTATTTGTGAGGCGGTTACAAAGAAATGAAATTCAAGTTTCTAAAATTTAGTCAAACTATTAATTTAATAGACAGTTTAGGAAAAATTTCTCTGAATTTCAAACCTTTCATTGTAACAGAAATTAGTCTTAGACCAGGTTTCTATTTCATTTTGCGATACGAAAAAAATCGCCTCTTATTTTGGTTAATCAATGACGCTAAAAATTTAAAAGACTCCCCTTTCTTATAATTTCATCCTTTATTTAAAATTAATGATTCGATACCGTGTACTTTATTGAAATTTAAAGGGCAATCAGCGTGATTTTTTTAAGAAATAAGGGTTGATAACGGTTAAATAAAATCAGGATGAGGTCGTAATCCCCATTGACATAAATGTTTAACCCCCGTAGTTTAAATGGTTTTAGCTTCTAATCTGTCAAGAGTTACCAATGGAAGAATTTCATCGAATCAGCCGTTTACCCCCTTATGTTTTTAATATTGTTAACGAATTAAAAGCAAAAGCGCGCGCCAATGGGGAGGATATTATTGATTTTGGCATGGGTAATCCCGATCAGCCAACACCTAAACATATTGTTGATAAAATGGTGGAAGCCGCACAGCGAGATGATACCCATCGCTATTCTGTCTCCAAAGGGATTCCTCGGTTAAGGCAAGCCATTTGTAACTGGTATAAAAAACGCTACGATGTTGATTTAGACCCTGAAACGGAGGCTATTGTCACCATTGGTTCAAAAGAGGGGCTTGCTCATCTTGCCTTAGCGACCTTAGGACCGGGTGATGTTGTTTTAGTCCCTAACCCCGCCTATCCCATTCATCCTTATGGGGTCGTCATTGCAGGCGCGGATTTACGTCATGTTTCGCTCGTCCCTGGTGTTGATTTTTTTGAAGAGCTGCACAAAGCCATTATTGATTCATGGCCTAAGCCGAAAATGTTAATTCTAAATTTTCCAGGCAATCCAACCACGCAATGTATCGAACTGGATTTTTTTGAACGCATTATCAAAGTCGCAAAAGAGCATAATATTTGGATTGTTCATGATATTGCCTATGCGGATATTGTTTTTGATGGCTATAAAGCCCCTTCTATTTTAGAGGTGGAGGGCGCAAAAGACATTGCTGTTGAATTCTTTTCATTATCTAAAAGCTATAATATGCCAGGATGGCGTGTCGGGTTTATGTGTGGAAATCCTGATTTAGTCGCGGCCTTAACACGGATGAAATCTTATTTAGATTACGGAACCTTTACCCCGATTCAAGTCGCCGCGATTCATGCTTTAGAAGGCCCTCAAGACTGTGTTAAAGAAATTTGTGCCATGTATAAAAGTCGTCGAGATGCGTTGTGTGACGGCTTAAATGCGTTAGGGTGGGCCGTTGAAAAACCGAAAGCTACGATGTTTGTTTGGTCTCAGATTCCAAAAGCCTACCAAGCTATGGGGTCCTTGGAATTTTGTAAAAAAATGATTATTGATGCCAAGGTGGCCGTATCCCCTGGAATCGGGTTTGGGCAATATGGGGATGATCATGTTAGATTCAGTCTCATCGAAAACGAACACAGAATTCGTCAAGCCTTGAAAGGAATTCGATATATGTTAAAAAAAGACAACGCGGTATAATAGTCATAACCAATTAGTTTAAGCATTAAGGAGCTAGAGTTGAAACCAGTAAAAGTGGGTGTATTAGGATTGGGCGTTGTTGGCGGCGGCACAATTAATGTTTTAAAACGCAATGCCGCTGAAATTGCCCGTCGTGCAGGGCGCGAAATCATTGTTACGCGAGCCTGTGCTAGAAATTTAGAACGGGAACGTATTTGTGACACGCAGGGGATTCAATTAACGACCGACCCGTTAGAAATTATTAATGATCCTGATATTGAGATTATTTTAGAGTTAATCGGTGGCGATACACTGGCGAAAGACCTTGTTTTAATTGCTATTTCCAAAGGAAAGCATATTGTCACCGCCAATAAAGCCTTAATTGCCTTACATGGTAATGAGATTTTTGAACAAGCCAGTGCTAAAGGCGTTGTGGTTGCTTTTGAAGCGGCGGTTGCGGGGGGAATTCCTATTATAAAAGCCTTACGAGAAGGCTTAAGCGGCAATCAAATTGAATGGCTCGCAGGCATTATTAATGGCACAGGAAATTTCATTTTAACCGAAATGCGAGACAAAGGACGCAATTTTGAAGATGTCTTAGCCGAGGCACAAGCCCTAGGTTATGCCGAAGCCGATCCTACGTTTGATGTCGAAGGAATTGATGCCGCGCATAAATTAACCATTTTAGCCGCCATTGCTTTTGGTATTCCATTACAATTTGAAAAAATTTATATTGAAGGGATTACTCAAATTACCCGCGAAGATGTTAATTATGCCGAAGAGTTAGGCTATCGCATCAAACATTTAGGGATTGCTCGCAAAACAAAAAAAGGCATTGAGTTACGCGTCCACCCCACGTTAATTCCACATCGACGTTTAATTGCGAATGTTGATGGCATCATGAATGCGATTTTAGTTCAAGGGGATGCGGTTGGGCCAACACTTTATTATGGTGCGGGCGCAGGTGCAGAACCGACTGCATCGGCCGTTGTCGCGGATGTTATTGATGTCGTGCGAACCTTAACAACCGATCCCGAAAATCATGTTCCACATTTAGCCTTTCAAGCGAATTCTATTGCCAATATTCCTGTTTTAGATGCCGAGGAAATGGAAACGTCCTATTATTTACGCTTAGATGCCGATGATAAACCCGGTGTTATTGCCGAAGTAACGGGTATTTTTGCCGATCATCAGATCAGTATAGAGGCCATGATTCAAAAAGAACCGCATCAAGGAACCACTAAAGTTCCTGTCATCATGCTGATGCAATCCACAATAGAAAAAGAAATGAATGCGGCGATTAAAAAAATTGAAGCCTTAGACTCTATTAATGGCGATGTCGTTAAAATTAGAATGGAAATACTCAAATAACCGCGTTGAAATTTTAATTTAACGCGTGCTTACAAAATAACTGGAAATAACATGGCTCACTACACAGGACTCATTAATCGTTATCGGGATCGTTTACCAGTTAATGAGGGTACGCGCATTATCAGCTTGAGTGAAGGTAATACGCCTCTCATTAAATTGGAAAATATTCCAAATTTAATAGGTAAAGATGTTGAAATTTATGTGAAATATGAAGGCCTCAATCCAACAGGATCCTTTAAAGATCGTGGAATGACGATGGCGGTAACCAAAGCGGTTGAAGAAGGAAGTCAAGCGATTATCTGTGCCTCAACAGGAAATACGTCAGCCTCAGCGGCGGCTTATGCGGTTCGCGCAGGGATTCGTGCTTTTGTTCTCATTCCTGATGGAAAAATTGCGTTAGGAAAACTTGCCCAAACCTTA
This sequence comes from Methylococcales bacterium, assembly GCA_030949405.1. Taxonomy (NCBI): domain Bacteria; kingdom Pseudomonadati; phylum Pseudomonadota; class Gammaproteobacteria; order Methylococcales; species Methylococcales bacterium. The sequence goes on from JAUZSN010000002.1 coordinate 809,982, forward strand.
ATGTATGGCGCAGAAATTATTCAAATTAACGGTAATTTTGATCAAGGGATGAGTTTGGTTAAAGAGGTTGCCGATCACGCGCCCGTGACGATTGTTAATTCAATTAACCCGTTTAGAATTGACGGACAAAAAACGGCCGCCTTTGAAATTGTAGATGATTTAGGCGATGCTCCTGATTATCACTGTCTTCCCGTGGGCAATGCAGGTAATATCACCGCCTATTGGAAAGGCTATAGCGAATATGCAACGGATAACATAGCCACTAAACGGCCTATAATGTGTGGTTATCAAGCCGCAGGGGCCGCGCCTTTTGTTAAGGGTGAAATGATTGATAACCCCGAAACCGTCGCAACAGCCATTCGTATTGGTCGGCCACAATCATGGGACTTTGCATGGAAGACTCAAAAAGAATCAGGCGGCTGGTTTGATAAATTTACGGATAACCAAATTTTAGCCGCGCAAAAAATGCTTGCCCTTCATGAAGGTATTTTTTGTGAACCTGCCTCAGCGGCCTCGTTAGCGGGGGCATTGCATGACCTAAGTACGGGAAAAATAAAAGAAGGCTCTAAAATAGTGTGTACGTTAACAGGGAATGGATTAAAAGACCCTGATACCGCTATAGCACAGTGTAAAGAGACTCATCCTGTGACCATTGAGGCCAATTTAGACGCGGTTAAAAAAGCAATTTTAGCGAACATGTAGTTTTTAAAAAACTTTTCACACAATCGTAGGGAGGAATCATGGCCTCCCTATCTGATCGAATATCCCCCTGCTAAACAAAAATTAAGCAAACAGCCTCTTATCCATCAATAAGCTAACGTTTACTTTAATATGTAAGGAATAGGCCGCTTAAACGACTAATTAATACCCATGCAATGAAATAAAGGCAGGGGTTATTAAATAGTATTTCGTTAGTTATCATCTAACCGAATTATCAATAAACGTTTAAATTTCAGGTCATTTTTTATGAAAAAAATAATTCTTTTTATCGCGCTGCCGTTTTCTTGTTTTATGCATCAAGCCGTTGCCATTGACCCTGTTTATGAGGGAGAAAATGGGATTCGCGCTCAAGTTTTTTTAACGAATTGTCTCGCTTGCCATTCCTCTGAGTTAACCGTAGAAAATCGTAATGGTGCGCCTACGGGGGCAGATTTTGATACCTATACTACCGCTTTATCACGGGGTACCGCAGCCGTTAATCGCGGGGTCATTCAAATGAACATGCCGCCCTCCTTTAGCCCTCTTTCTCTCCTTAATGATGAACAAAAACAAGCCTTAAAAAACTGGCAAGCACTGGGATTTCCTGAAAAAACACTTCCCACTATTTATTCTATAAATTCGGCTAAATTATCATTGCCTACTATTTATTTAGAAGATGAAAAGGGCGATATTACGCTTAAATGGAAAGCTGAAATGACACCGCTCTTAAATTCAGCCCCCTTAGCCTTTGAGCTTACACATATTGAAAACGTTAATACAACGAATAGTTCTGTAACGCCATAAAACACCTTAAATTACCCCCATCATGAGTGTACTGACCACGATGTTAAATTACAAATTTGGAGAATCATCATGTTAACAATTTTTAACAACGGGCTGCGAATACTTAATTTAAGCACGCGCGTTGATTTTTTAGCCCCCTTAATATTAAGACTGTATTTAGTCCCCATTATGTGGATGGCAGGCACTAAAAAATTTGCAAGCTTTGACAGTACGGTACAATGGTTTGGAAATAGTGACTGGGGATTAGGCTTACCCTTTCCAACGCTACTGGCTTCATTAGTCACCAGTGTCGAAATACTGGGAGCTATTTTTTTACTCTTTGGGTTTGCAGTTCGCTGGATTTCTATCCCTCTTTTTTTTACGATGATTGGGGCGGCCTTAACCGTTCATTGGAAAAATGGTTGGTTAGCTATCGCAGAACCCAGTGGTTTTTTTGCCAATGAACGAACCATTGAGGCGGCCACCCGATTAGCGAAAGCTAAAGAAATTTTACAAACCCATGGTAATTATGAATGGCTAACGGAACAGGGTAGTTTAGTCATTCTTAATAATGGAATTGAGTTTGCAGCCACTTATAGTCTTATGTTAATCGTATTATTCTTTATCGGAGCGGGACGCTATGTTAGTGTGGATTACTGGTTAGCTCAAAAGTTTATAAAAAATGAGTAAGACTATTATGATTATATCGCAGTAGAGTACGTATCTATTTCTGAAGTTAGGGGACAAAATGATTACTAATAACCGAATTGCAACCTTAGTTACTGAGTTAAGCTTATCAAAAGACTATATCTTATTGGTTGATCACATTAGCCAACAATTAGACGATGAAGCAATTGCCACAGGCATTGCTTTAGGTGAACAAGCCCCTGATTTCTCTTTAAAAAATCATCAAGGCGATGAGGTTAATTTAAACCAACTATTACAAAAAGGCCCCGTTGTCTTATCCTTTTATAGGGGAGATTGGTGTCCTATTTGTAAAATTGAATTAAAAGCCCAACAGGAAGCATTAGAAGAAATAACCGCGATGGGGGGATGCTTACTCGCTATTGCACCACAAACCTCGGAACAAGCCTTTCAGTTATATCAAGAAATGGGGTTAGATTTTGAATTATTAAGTGACCCTGAGCAAAAAGTCATTAAAAATTATCAGTTGCAATTTGAAGTTCCCCAAGATTGGCGACAAGTTCATCAGTATTTAACCCAACAAGATGATATTAATGGGTCTTGGAATTTACCGATTCCTGCTACCTTTGTCTTAAATCAACAGGGAACTGTTTGCGGACGCTATGTTTCTGCTGATTTTTTAACACGAATGGAGCCTCTTGAAATTATTGGAACCTTAGAACGATTACTCGGTAAAGATGAGGCACTTTCATCGTATTTGCACAGTAAAAATGAAATATTACGCAACACCTTAACTGAGCTTCGTCAAACGCAAGATCAATTATTACGTAAAGAAAAAAAAGCGATCATTGGTGATTTAACCGCAGGACTCGTTCATGAAATTAAAAATTTATTAAACCCTATTAGCTTTTTGGATTTAATGACGGATGATCTTTCCAGTAAACATCAACAATATGCAGGCTACATCTATGATAGTCGCACACGAATTTTAGAATTAATTGACGAGGTTCGGTTATTAGCGAAAGAAGAAGAGGTTCATTACAAAACACGGCCTTATTCGTTGGTTTCAATAATGAATGAAGCGGTTAAATTATCACAGTTAGATGCGGATGTTAAAAATAAATCGATTCATTTAGTCCTTGATTATCAAGGGGATGTCGAAATTAATAAAAATAAAATTATTCAAGTGTTGCTCAATTTAATTCGTAATGCTGCTCACGCATTAACTAACCGCGTAAATAAAGGAGAGATCACTCTTAAAACACAGTTAGATCATGATTCGGTAACGGTTTCCATTATTGATAATGGGATAGGAATGAAAAAAGAGGTTTTGGATCAAATATGGCGACCTTTTTTTACCACTAAGGGCGATGAGGGAACGGGATTAGGCTTAGATGTTTGTCGTAATATTATAGAAAATCATGGCGGAAAAATAGGCTGTAAGAGTGAAGAAAATCATGGCACTGAGTTTTATTTTTCATTACCTATTAGCAAAACGTAACGACCTCACAAAAAATGAGTAACGAATCGATCCATCCCCTCTAAAAGACGGTTTAAACGGGTCTCATTAGTTATAATTTATTCGCCTAATGATGAGATACGCTGTGACTATTCATGACCTTATTTCGATGATAAAGTATCCATTTTAAGTTAACTCTAAAAAGGCTTTATTATGGAAGGATTAGAACAACTCTCGGCAACTTTAGCATTAACAATGGGAGTTGCGTGGGCGAGTGGAATTAATTTATATGCCGCAATTGTAACCCTAGGGCTACTTTCTTATGGTGAGCAAATTCACTTGCCGCCTAATTTAGATATTGTCGCGAATCCTTGGGTTATTGGAGCCGCTGGCTTAATGTATGTGATCGAATTTTTCGCCGATAAAATACCAGGGGTGGATACAGCTTGGGATGGAATACATACGTTTATTCGAATTCCTGCGGGGGCTTTATTAGCGGCGGCCGCTGTTGGCGATATAAGTCCTGCAATGGAAGTGGCGGCGGGAATTGTGGGTGGCGGATTAGCTACGGGTACTCATGCAACAAAGGCGGGGACGCGCGTTTTAATTAATACCTCCCCCGAACCCTTTACGAATTGGGGCGCATCAATAGGCGAAGATGTCACTGTTATTGGCGGAATTTGGCTGTGCTTAAATCAACCCGTCTTATTTTTAGCCCTGTTGGTTGTCTTTATACTCTTCATGATCTGGTTATTACCTAAAATTTGGACAGGCATTAAAAAAGTGTTCCGATTTATTTTTAATCTTTTTGGTGGGCATTCAAGTGATGAAGAGCATTCGTCTACTCCCCCCCCTCGCTAAAATTTTAAACGGTAACGCGATCAATAACGTTAAAAATATCTTCACAGTGAACGTCTTTTTCTTGTGAATTTAACAAGTAATAAGCAACGGCGGTAACCGATTTCCAGGTTTGTCGATCGGTAATAAATAAAAATGACTTTTTCAATAATTCAGTTAATTTTTCTTGTTGCTCGCGTGGGTCATCACTAAAAAATCGCAAATAATTATTAATTTTTTGCATATCTGAATAATTACCATAACGTCCTAAGTTTTTAATACTGATTAAATCAACATCAATCACTTCGTTGTCACGCAAAATAAGGTAATGTTGTTCCGCAATCGACCCTGCTAATAAATTAATCACATCCGCATTTAACGCCCGATGATATTCTTCTTTTTCCTCGGGATAAATTTCACTGGAACCAACCGATAAATTAAGGGCTAAATTTTCTATGAGACACCCCCCTTCAATGGATGCTGCGACATAAGCCGTTTGTGAGTCATCGGTTGTCAACAAGGTCACGTCATCATAACTATTCAAATGAATTTGAAAAAATATTGAGGGTAACTGTTGTTGTTTATTATAAAGGTAAATAGCAACGGCATGTCCCGCTTCATGGAAGGCAACCTGAGTGGCTAATTTTTTAAAATTCTGAGGATTTAAATCATTAATATAATAATTTCTTTTCATCGCAATCACTATTAAAAAAAATGCGGCCATAACGACCGCATAAAAAGGAAGGATTCTGCTTATCCCTAGAAAATGATCGTGCCGCGTATCTAAGAGATGCAGCAAGTGTAAAGACTTTTGTAGACTTTGAAAATGTGACATATTGCCGCGTGACAAAATGTCGCATGACAAAATCCCGCTAACACGGGAAAAGAAATTTCTTTGTAGAGTAGAGGGTACTATTGAATTAGGGGGATATTAATAGCGATAAATGCCTAACATAAGAGATATGCCTTAAACAAACAAGTCATATCCCTTATTTTTAGAAAAATAGATAACGTGATAGCGAATGATAACCATCGGTCATTACACTATAATTGATGCCCTGTTACAAAATTTATTTTTATTTACACGGTGTAAGTGAACTACGCCAATACTGTTGATCGGTTTCAAATAAACGCTTACATTCTTGAGGCCCCCAAGAACCCGCAGGATACGTTGTAATAAAATCACGCTCAACGGCCCATTTTTGTAAAATAGGATCCACAATTTTCCATGCATATTCCACTTCATCAAAACGTAAAAATAAAGAGCGATCGCCTTCAATCACATCCAGTAATAAGTCTTCATACGCATCGGTATGACTTTCATTATCATTTCTAAAACTCGCATCCAAACTCCGCACACGGGTTCGCATTTCTAACCCCGGTTCTTTAACGGTCATTTCCATACGAATACATTCTTCAGGTTGTATGCCTAATAATAACCAATTGGGGTTCATACTCTGCACTTGAGTGTCTTGAAAAAACTGTAACGGTGGCTGTTTAAAACAAATTGAGATGCTTGATTGACCTTTCGCCATCCGTTTACCTGTTCGCAAATAAAATGGAACATCACGCCAACGCCAATTATCCACATAAAGCTTCATTGCCGCATAGGTTTCCGTAACACTATCCGCGGGAACATTGTCCTCTTGCAAATAACTACTTAGCTTTTTACCGTCAACAACCCCTTCGGAATATTGTGCGCGAAAAGCACAGGCATTCACCGATTGTTTTGCAATAGGGCGAATAGATTTTAAGACTTTAACTTTTTCATCACGCAAGGATTCAGCATCCATTGACGCAGGAGGCTCCATAGCGACAAGGGCCATTAGTTGCAATAAATGACTTTGCAACATATCACGCATCGCCCCTGCATCGTCATAATAACTGGCCCGACTCCCAATGCCCATTTCTTCTGAATGAGTAATTTGAATATGATCAATATAATGACGATTCCATAACGGTTCTAGCATGATATTGGCAAAACGAAAAACCAACACATTTTGTACCGTTCCTTTACCTAAATAATGGTCGATACGATAAATCTGTTCCTCTTTTAAATAACGTGAAATTCGCTGCTGCAAGGCTTGAGAACTTTCCAAATCATAGCCAAAGGGTTTTTCAATAATCATTCGTCGCCAACCGCTGGATTCTTCTAGCAATTTAGCATGGCTCAATTTTTCAATGACGTTAGCAAAATACTCAGGACTAATGGCCAAATAAAAAGCCATATTACTCGGATAGTGATGGCTATTATTTAATTCGTTTGCAAGCGTTACATAATCATCAGCGACATCAATATTAACCTTAGCATAAGAAAGTCGTTCAGAAAAACGCTTAAAAACTATTTCATCTAAGCCCCCTCTTGCCTTCTCTTCAATCATTTCTCGTACTTCGGTAATCAAAACTTCATTATCCCAATCACGTCGCCCAATGGCGAGAATCTTGCTGTTCTCTGGCAAACGATTCTCCATCTCTAAGTGATAAAGAGCGGGCATTAATTTCACACGGGATAAATTTCCCGTTGCTCCAAAAATGACATAGGTACACGCTTTATTCGACATTCACAGCTCCACTAAAAAGTTTAAAAACAAGAGGATTTTAACAGCTCATTAGTTTTCAATCACCTCTATTGCATTACCATCGGGATCTCTAAAAAAAATAGCCTGCCGTCCTGATATACTTCGACTATAAAAAATAGCATGTTTGTCTAATTGTGAAATTAAAGGTGAAAGATCATTAATCTTTAAAGCCACATGCCGATCATGACCCCCATGTTCAGGTCGCCCTTTAACAGGATCATAATTAGGTAAGCACAAACAGTGAAGCGCGGTGTCTTCGGTTACTTTAAACCACGCACCATCATATTTTAATGGAGGTCGCTCTAAGTCTATTTCTAAGCCAATAATATTATGGTAAAAAAACTTTGATTTTTCAATGTCAGAAGAAATGACACTGTGATGATCTATTCTTAAAAAATTAATTGTAGTTGAGTGCATACGAAAATGAGGGGTAATGAAAGGAAATGAAATGAAATGAAAATGGAATTATTGATGTCAGAATTATACGTTATTATTTTTATGGTTAATTATGACGGGGAATTAATGACGCGAATAAAATCACCTTTTGCTTCACGATCAGAACCCACAACGATTTGCTGATAACCCGTCTCTGATTTTTCCAGTTGTCCTGAGACTTCCACCCACTCACCTGCTTTAGCTTGACCACTGTAAGTGGCTGTAAAACAAATAATAGTACTGATTTCAAGGTGGTCTATTGAGTAACGAATGGGGTAATCAAACCCATGACTATCCTCTGTTATTTTGACCGTTAAAACAATCGGCCCTTGTTTAGAATAGGTTCGAGGATCATGGATTGCAGGTTGTGAAAGACTAATATCAACCTTGCGATTATGGATGAGTACTTTATTATATTTACGTTTTTCATGCCAAAGATACTCATTAAAACTTAATTCACACCCCCGCCGTATAAAAGCGTGCTGCCAATCCGCCTGCGTTAAGGGCTGTAACTGATTACGTGCGATTAATTGGCGAGCGAGCTGACGTGCTTGATGAAAAATAGCCCGATCATGAAAGACTAAATCAATATCCGAGGTGGATTTTTGCGCCCCAATTAATAAAGAACCTGTTATGCCGAGTTGCGTTATATCCAACCCATTGTCTGAAAAAATAGTGCAAACAGCGATTAAGTCATTAATCACCGCATTTTCGGTGGGTTGCTGCAACAGGGTTTGTAAGCAATCATGCGGTTGATAATGTTTAACAATCGCCTCAACAGGAAGGGCATGAACCTCCACATCAATAGACGGCGAATAATAAAGATAATCAGGGTAATTTTGTTGTAAAAATAAAGTTGCCGTTGCGGTTTCAAATTTTTCCCAACATCCACTTTGAAAAATATAGCGCAAACAAACTAAGACTCGCCCTTTCTCTACGCCTTCTTTGATAACGGCGAAATAAAGATTTTCAGCGGTTTTTACATAATCTTTTACTTTAAAGGTCGTCATCCTATTTTCCTTCCTGCGAAACACTCGCTATGAATAATCAAAGAAGATGCTTAAAAAAACGTTCCAGCTTTTTAGGAAGTTTTTTATCTAAACGTTCTAAGGTTTCAATTATTTTCCCTGAGTTCTTTTCTAACAACATGGATGCGATATCAAGTTTATAACTCGGTTTTGAAAAATTGCCCGCTACCTTCATAACAATCGGCTGACTACTGATCACTTCAGGCGAGTCAGCGGTCGCTTGCTGCTTAATCCTTAAGAGTTTAATTTGATAGTCCAATTTTTCGGTCATTAAGTTTGCATAACCCCGTCCTGAGAGCTTAATTTTAGGTGAGATTCCAATTAAATCATTATTTTGGATTAACCCCTCACTGATATAAGCGGTTGCGCTAATTTTAGAAAAGAGACGTTGCTCATCCTCTGTCGTATTTTCTATAGGGATAGATCCTTTTAATACGGCTTTACTTTGATTAATAAATTTTTGAATATTGAAGCCATTAATAGCCCCATCTTTCAATAAAAAACTAATCTGACCTTTCAGTGAAGATTTGATGGCCTCTTTCGTATTCCCTCGCCCTGTTAATTGAGCATCCATATCAATCCAACCTTTGAGTGTTTCTTCACCGTTTATATCATTTAATAAGGCTGCAATTTGAACATGGCTAAACTGTTCATTTAAAATAAAAACCGTTTCTAGTGCATTAACATTGAGATTAAATCCTCCCTTATAATCCCCCTGATAAAACGATTTAATCGTTTGATTACTTTGCACAATTCCTTTTTCAGCATCAAGATTTAGGCTTACGCCCTGCATTTTTAGGTCATTCACTTTGAGCTGTTCAATTACAATTTTCCCTGACGCATCTAATTTTTTTAACAGCTCAACAGGAATAAGGGAAACCCCTATCGCCGCGATACTTGCAGGGGTCGCTATTTTATCTAACTTATGATTCGTATTAGGTGGTAAATAGCGATCAATATTCACTCTATCAACGTTTAAATCAAATTGAACCGTAGGCTTATTAAAATTTGTTACGACAACAGAACCTTTTAGGGTTGTTTCATCCACTTTAAGCCTAAGCGCATCGACTTTAAGTTGCTGCTTATCAGCGTGTAATTTAAAATCGAACGCCAATGACGTGAGTGCATTTTCATCGGCCATTTTAGGTATTTCAAGATTCACTTTATGCAAAAAATCTATGAGATTCAGCGTTTCAACCGATGCGGTTAAGGCTATTTTTGAAGGCTCTTTAAAATGCCCCTCTACATCGGCATGAAACTTAAATGCCCCACTGATTATTTTTAACTCAGGCAAATGTAACGTATTTTCAGCTTTATTAAACAAGGCATCAGTAAATAAATGAACCGTCAATGATCCCGTCGGTAAGGCCGAACTCGTGGTTTCAACGTTCAATTTAGCGGATTTTAATTGAAATGTATCCAGTGCCGAATTAATCATTAAATCGCCTGAAAAATCAATTATCTGGGAAAATAAAGGCTGTTGATTGCTTACGTTTAAAGAGGCTTTTAGAGGAACTTTTTGATCAAAGGCGAGCCTACCGAGTTTTATTTGGAGGTTTTTAATTTCGCTTTGTTGGTTTGCTTGTAAATCCTGCCACGTAATTTCAGCATCTTCAATGGACAGTCCCGCAACGGCTAATAAAGCCAAAGGGTTGACGGTTGTTGTATCACTTTGAGGCTGAGATTTAAAATCATCCCAATTATTAACCCCTTGCTTATTCTTACTTAATGCTAAACGCAAGCCTTTGATCGTAATCTCACTGACATCAAGTTGCTTTGAAAACAAAGGGATCAGCTTAACGTTAATTTCACTTTGCTGTATTTGGGCAAAATAGGGCGTGTTAAATCCAGCGGCATTGCCCAAACTTATTTGTTCTGTTGAAATTCCTATCCACGGAAAAATAGATAATTTCAAATCTCCGTTAATCGTCAACGTTCGTCCCGTCTGTGCTTTAACTGCCGATTCTATCTGCGCTTTAAAATCATTGGGATTAACGATAAAAGGTAAACACAAAGCAGTTATAAGGGTTATTGTACCCAGCGCTGTAAAAACATATAAGATGATTTTGAGCGATTTTTTCATCGTTATCTCAGGAATTTAGGTGCTATGAAGAAAAATATCGAATATGATTAGAACTTTATCACAATTTTTAAAATGATTCCGCTTATTATTACAGTTAGTGACCGTTAAACTATGGACTAACCTCAGCGTAACTTAAATCATTATAAATTAAGGACAAGACTATGTTTATTTTGGCAAAAATGGTAGGTATTGCTGTGCTCGTATGGTTTGCAATGACGGCACAAGCAAAAAAAGAATATTGGCTTAGGTGGGCTCTTGTGGGGTTAATTGGTTATTGGCTTACTTGGTTTTTACTTTACTTCACCCTGTCAATCCCTGTTCTTCCTACATTTGCAGCATTAGCCGTCGCCTATTTAATTAGGAAAAAGTTAATCTATGATTCTGAAAAAAAGAACAATAATAAGGCTTAAATAAAAAGCGCGTCGTGTCAGGACACGACGTGCTCTTAACTAAAATTAAGACTTGCTTAACGCTTATAAATTATCCGCATTTTCATCAAGATATTTTGCAACGCCATCAGGACTTGCATTCATTCCTGTATCGCCTTTATTCCAACCAGCAGGACAAACTTCACCATGTTCTTCAAAAAATTGTAACGCATCAACCATACGTAACATTTCATCCATGTTACGACCTAAAGGCAAATCATTAACTACTTGATGACGAACAATACGATTTTTATCCATTAAAAAGCTACCGCGATAAGCGACCGCTGGGTTTTCAGCTTCAACATCATAATCTTGACAAATACTATGTGAAATATCAGCCGCCATGGTATAGCGAACAGGACCAATTCCTCCGTCCTTGATAGCCGTATTGCGCCATGCGTTATGGGTAAAATGTGAATCAATAGAAACAGCAATAACTTCAACACCCCGACTAGTAAATTCATCCATACGATGATCTAAAGCAATCAACTCACTCGGACATACAAAGGTAAAATCTAAAGGGTAAAACATAATGACCGTATATTTGCCTTGTGTTGCCTGCGACAAACTAAATGAATCCACAATTTGGCCATCACCTAAAACAGCAGGCACGGTAAAATCAGGGGCTTGCTTACCTACTAATACACTCATCTTATATCTCCAAAATTTGTTGTAAATCAAATATTTATTCGATTCAAAGTAAAACCACTTTGCAGCGGAGTTTCTTCATTCTACACTAAATTACTCAGGATTTGTTTAATAATTATTAAATATTTTACTTGCTTTTCTAAAAATTGACGAGGATAATCTGTAGGCATTCGCTTACAAAAAATGTTGTAAGCTTTAGTATCTTTAACATCTGCGGTTTTTGAGGGTCTACCAGCCGCCTATTTTTGCTGTTAAAGAGGCTTTTTCTATTTTTTAAAGAGTAATTACAATGGCTAAACATAAACACATCACCGAACCCGACACCTTTGGTTTTCAAGTTCGTATCGTCAGGCGCGGTAAAGAGACAAGCCGCTATTTTTCACATAAACTTTGGGGCAATAAATCTAAATCACTGCTAGCTGCTATTGCTTGGCGCGACCAAATGTTAGTGGTCTTAAAAGGGAGCCGAACACGGTTTCTTAAACCGCCTAAAAACAAAACAACAACAGGGGTTACAGGCGTTTCAAGAACCATAAAATACGATCATCGTAAAGATAAAAGTTATTTATGCTACACCGTTTTTTGGGTCAAAGATCGTAAGTCTAAAAACAAAACGTTTCAAGTAGGTAATGTTGATACGATTACGGCTAATGATGAGCTACATGCGTTTAGAACCGCAAAGATTTTTAGACATTGTTACGAGCATTCTATTGACCATGACATCCCTTTTTATGATACTAAGTTTGTCGGTTGGAAAAAGTTACGCCTCTATGAAAACCCAAATTTAAATGCAACTTAGGCTTCGCATTATAACGTAAAAAACAATATATTAAAGAGAAATTGCTCACACATTTAATTAATTCTAATTTTTTATATTACCTGCTACTGATTTTAGATGCTTTCATTTTATTTTTGATAATTCACTTGGTATGGGATAAAAATAGCTAGAAATAAGGGGCTTATCTCTTATGGGTTGTGTTGTATAAAAATTAAATGCGTTCGCTAGAGGTATAAAATAGTGTGTTCCCCATTAGTTACCGCTATTTTTCTTTAAGCGTAAGGTGGCTTTATTTTTAAGAAAACGTACGACAAATTGGCTACCCACTTAAGATCGGACACTATGAAGCGAGGCTTAGTGTCCTGTCTTATGTTGTGTCGCCAAAATGATTAAGTTTTTATGCCTTAATCATTCTTTACACCCTATAAATTTACTCCCCCTATTGAATTTTAGTTTTATTAAAGTTAGGCTTCTTCTTTTAACTCCAAACTTACAGGAAATGAACTACCATGGCTATTATAAAAATGACTGATTTAGACTTAACCAACAAACGAGTCTTAATTCGCCAAGATTTAAATGTCCCCGTTAAAAATGGTAAAGTGACCAGCGATTTACGCATTAAAGCTAGCCTCCCAACGATTAAAAAAGCATTAGCATCTGGGGCAGCTGTTATGGTCATGTCTCACTTAGGCCGTCCTATTGAAGGCGAGTATGATGCTCAATTTAGTTTACAACCTGTGGCTGAGCGTTTAGCTGAATTACTTGACCAACCTGTTCGTTTAGAAAAATCTTGGTTAGCAGGCGTTGAAATTAATGCGGGTGAAGTGGTCTTGTGTGAAAATGTCCGCTTTAATATTGGTGAAAAAAATAATAACGCTGATTTAGGTAAAACAATAGCTAAACTGTGTGATATTTTTGTCATGGATGCTTTTGGAACAGCTCATAGAGCGCAAGCCTCTACCCATAGCGTCGGTGAACAAGCCGCCATTGCGTGTGCAGGGCCTTTATTAACCAATGAATTAGAAGCCCTTGCTAGTGCGTTAGATAACCCTGAAAAACCCTTAGTTGCGATTGTAGGGGGGTCTAAAGTATCAACTAAACTCACCGTTTTGGAAACCTTATCATCTAAAGTTGACCAGCTTATTGTGGGCGGAGGCATTGCAAATACGTTTATTGCCGCCGCTGGGTTTCCTGTTGGGAAATCATTATATGAAGCTGATTTAGTGGATGAAGCGAAACGTTTAATGGCAGCGGCAAAAGAAAAAGGCGCGGATATTCCTGTACCTGTTGATGTTGTTTGCGCTAAAGAATTTTCTGATACGGCGGTAGCCACGATTAAAAACGTAGCGGATGTTGAAGCGGATGACTTAATTTTAGATATAGGGCCTGAAACAGCAAAGCAACATGCTGAAATTTTAAGAACAGCCAAAACAATTGTTTGGAATGGACCTGTTGGCGTTTTTGAAATTGATCAATTTGCAGAAGGGACTAAATCCTTATCCGCTGCGATTGCAACGAGTAGTGCGTTCTCTATTGCAGGGGGCGGCGATACCTTGGCCGCTATTGATAAATATGCGATTAATGACCAAGTTTCTTACACCTCAACAGGCGGCGGAGCGTTCCTTGAATTTTTAGAAGGGAAAACGTTACCTGCGGTTGATATGCTTGAAAAACGCGGCGCGTAAAAAATAACGTTAAAGTAGGCTTTTTTGACCTACTTTAACTGCTTAATGACTATGTTAGAACACGGCGGACAACTGCGCCAAGCAGTTAAACACTTTAAAATTCCCCTTGAAAACTGGATAGACCTTTCAACAGGTATTAATCCTAATGGTTTTCCTATCCCGACGATTCCATTGAGCTGTTGGCAGCGTTTACCCGAAAGTAATGATGGGCTACTAGAGGTTGCCCAGCACTATTATCAAGCGGAAGATCTATTAGCGGTTGCAGGTTCTCAAGCGGCTATTCAAGGTTTACCCCTACTTTACCCGCCCTCAAAGGTCGGTGTTTTAGCGCCTGCTTATGCAGAACATGCGGCATGTTGGCAACAAGCTGGGCATCAACTGGTTAAACTTACTCCAACTACGATTGAGGCACAATTAGATCAATTAAAGGTGTTAATCCTTATTAACCCGAATAATCCGACGGGCCATTTATTTTCCCCGCAGCAATTATTAGAGTGGCATAAAAAATTGCAACGTCATCAAGGCGTTTTGATTATTGACGAGGCTTTTATTGATACCTGCCCTGAGAATAGTTTATGCTCGCTGAGTCCACGATCTGGATTAATTATTTTACGCTCAATCGGAAAATTTTTTGGCTTGGCAGGGATTCGTTGTGGCTTTGTGATCGCCGAGCGGACTCTATTAACCGTATTGGAACAAAAATTAGGCGTATGGCCTCTGAGTCACCCGAGTCGTTATCTTGCGACTCAAGCCTTAATGGATAGTCACTGGCAACAACAAACGTTGATAGATCTTCCTCAACAAGGTGAGCGGTTACGACAATTATTACAGTCACACGGACTGATGATTAGTGGCGGTCATCCCTTGTTTCAATGGGTTAAAACCCCTAAAGCGAAACAACTTTATCAAATATTAGCCCAACAAGGTGTTTTAGTCCGATTATTTACGCAACCTGAAAGTTTGCGCGTGGGTTTGCCTAAAAATGACGCGGAATGGCAAAAATTAACACGGGCTTTATTGAAAATTTAATACTCGTATTTTTTTGATAAAAATTTAATTTTTTAGAGAATATCTACGTTGTTGCCAAAGATTACAAAGCTCCGTAGAAATCGGCAATTCATTCAATAATGTTTTCATATTACAGGGTAAAATCGCATTTTTTGGCGAATTAATTGCCCAATAAAGTATCCCTTCAAATAATCCCGCCGCCTCAATAATACGTTGTCCTTCTCGCCAAACGGGGAAGATACGAACTTCAAATGTATATTTATCGGCGGTAAATTCAATCATATTTTTTAAGTTGAAATTACAATACTTAGTCACTTCAAATTGAGCCAGTGATTGCATTCCCTGTTCCCACGTGGATTCACTAAACTCAGGGGTTTGTACCCAATCATAAAGTTCTTGTGGCCATTTTCCCAGCCTTCGACAGCGCGGGTTCGTTTCAACCAATCGGTTTAAATCATCATTAAATGCCCATAATAAACGCATTAAATTGGCTAGCGTCGATGTTGATTGTAAGGGGGTTGCATCAAAATGTAGATGCGTTGCCCCTTCGATAGGTGCTGTAAACCCTAATGTTCGAGCAATAGAAAGTAAGGATTCTAAGTAATCTAAATGATCTTTTTTTATGGGGGCTGTAATCAATTCACAGGGACGTTCACGCTCACCGGGAAGTGGAGCCGCAATGGCAATCGAACGTCCTGTACGATCAATAACACGAACCATTTTACCTTGACTGTGTTGAACTTCTGTTCCAAATAAATCAGCAATCGGGGTTAACACCTCTGAAATAGAATCACTAGGGTTGCTCTGTTGTAAAATTAACTGTAGAAGACGACCGTCATCACTGACAATACGATACCAGTCCATTTGAGGAGGATGAGATTTATCACAATCATCTTGAAGGGTTAAATCATCCACACAGTAAGCTATAACAACGCCATTGGAATCAACAACCTCAAAGGCTTGGGTCAAGTTATTAAATAAAGAGTGCCCTGAAACTTTACTCGGCTCAACTTGAGGATGAAAAAAAGGGCGAACAGATCCCCCTTTTTGTTTAGCAATCGCTTCGGCTAAATCTCGCCGACTCCGTCCTTTTGGCGCGATCAATTCAATTTCAACACCGATTTTCCAATTAAGTTGCATTAGCCTAAAAAGTGTTTTATCGCTTGATCAATGGTTTCGCGCTCATTATTGATGAGTAACCGACCTATTTTAAGTTTCGCTTCCCACGGTGATGATTTCCCCCAAAACTCCGCTAATAAAACGGCATCGTCATAGTTGTATGTACTCTGAATGTAAGCCTCTCTTTGTGCATCTTCATTTTTTTTAGCTTTCGTTAACGCGTCTTGAATGGCTGTATTCTTCTCTTTTATTAATAAATCACCTATTTTAAGTTTAGCTTCCCATGTCTCTTCTTCTCCCCAAAAAGTCGCTAATAAAACGGCATCTTTATAGGTATAGCGACTGTTATAAAAAGCATTTATTTGTTGTTCTTTTGGGGATTTTCTGACAACAATCGTTTGATTATTACTGGCACTAGTGAGTGATTGTTGAATATATTGATTATTAGCCGCGATTAATAGGCTACCTATTTTAAGCTTGGCATCCCATGTATTTTCTTTTCCCCAAAAGGTCGCTAATAAAACCGCATCATCATAGGTATATTTGCTATTAGAATAAGCCTCTATGTGTTGTTCTTTAGCACTCTTTATGACTTGACGAGGTAACGTATTCACTTGTTGCTCTTCTAGGGTTGGCAACTCATTCTGGCTTTCTATTTTTGGCTCTTCTTGAACGCTATTTGTATCAGAATCTTGACAAGCAGGCACACTCAATAGGGCTGAAATAGCCAGTGTTAACGTTAGGTTTTCTTTTTTAATAAAGGTCATCCCCATTACTCCAAAGTAAATAAATTTTTACGAATTATAGTCATCACTAAAACAATAAAACCCATAGGAGAACTCACTTTCAAGCGAGCTGTAAGCCAACAGAACAACGGTTCTCCTAATGATTGTTTATGCGTTAACCGTCCTATTTTTAATTAACTCCGATAAAAATAAATCGCACTTAAGTAATCGCTTTAAAACCAATATCATCACGATAACAAACCCCATCCCATTTAATTTGATGGGTGAGTTGATACGCTTTTGCCTGAGCCATTGCGATCGTATCCCCTAATGCGCAAGCACATAAAACACGCCCGCCAGCGGTAATAATTTCCCCCTCCTTTTGCGCGGTTCCTGCATGAAAAACTTTACTTTTTTTATCGTCTGCTGTCGGTAACCCTGTAATGGTATCCCCTTTTTTATACGCATCAGGATAGCCCCCTGCCGCTAAAACAACCCCTAACGCCACGCGCTGATCCCATTGTGTCGTTGATAAATGCAGACGCTTATTTAATGCCGCCTGACATAATTCAACTAAATCGCTTTGTAATCGCATCATAATCGGCTGGGTTTCAGGATCACCCAAACGACAGTTATATTCTAAAACCTTGAGAGAGCCCTCCTTATTAATCATCAGCCCTGCATATAAAAATCCCGTATAGTCATAACCTTCCGCTGCCATTCCTTTTAAGGTCGGATTAATAACGTCATCCATCACCCGCTGATGAATTTCAGGCGTTACAATCGGTGCAGGTGAATA
This sequence comes from Methylococcales bacterium, assembly GCA_030949405.1. Classification (NCBI taxonomy): domain Bacteria; kingdom Pseudomonadati; phylum Pseudomonadota; class Gammaproteobacteria; order Methylococcales; species Methylococcales bacterium. The sequence goes on from JAUZSN010000002.1 coordinate 827,720, forward strand.
CGCTCCCATGCCGCCTGTATTAGGCCCTTTATCACCATTATCACGTGCTTTATGATCTTGAGAACTCGCCATCGGTAACGCAGTTTGACCATCCGCAATGACAATAAAACTGGCCTCTTCTCCGTCTAAAAATTCTTCAATAACGACACGATGCCCTGCTTCGCCAAAACGATTACCCTCAAGCATCTCTTCAACAGCCTCAATCGCTTGTTGTTCAGATTCCGCAATAACCACCCCTTTTCCAGCCGCTAAACCATCGGCTTTAATCACAATGGGCATCCCTTGATTTTTAAGATAAGTAATCGCGGGTTCAATTTCAGTAAAGGTTTCATAAGCAGCCGTAGGGATATTATGTCGTGCCATAAAATCCTTACAAAATGTTTTCGAGCCTTCTAATTGAGAGGCTTTCGCACTTGGACCAAAACAAGCTAACCCAGCCGCTTCAAATTGATCGACAATCCCCATGACTAAAGGAACTTCAGGGCCAATAATCGTTAAGTCAATGGCCTGCTCGGTTGCAAATGCAATTAAACCCGTCAGATCATCAACCGCAATCGCAATATTTTCAACCGACTCTTCTAAGGCCGTTCCTGTATTCCCAGGTGCGACAAAAACTTGATTAACATCAGCCGATTGCTTTACTTTCCAAGCCAGCGCATGTTCACGCCCACCACTGCCTACGATAAGAATTTTCATAAATAATGCCTAATAAATAATAAAAAATTAAGGGTATAGAGCAACGGTTTTTAAGCCCAGTGATTCGTCAAAATTATAAAGAATATTTAACGCTTGTACCGCTTGCCCTGCTGCCCCTTTGACTAAATTATCAATCACCGATAAAACCACTAACGTATTTTCCCCTTGCGGTTTAAATAACCCGATTTGACAGTGATTACTCCCTCGAACATTACGTGTATCAGGTGAAATACCCGTAGCCACGGCCTGTACAAAAGGCTCATTTTGATAACGCTGCTGATAAAGCGTTTCTATCTCCGTTAACGAGGCCTCGGTTTGGGTATATAAGGTGGCGTGAATTCCGCGTATCATCGGGACTAAATGAGGCACAAAGGTTAATCCAATCTCAGTCTCTTCGGTAGGATGTAATGTTTGTATTTTTTGTAAGCCTTGTTTGATTTCAGGCAAGTGGCGATGGCCTTCAACCGCATACGATTTAAAACTCTCGCCCGTCTCACTCATTAACGTCCCTAAAGCCGCTTTACGTCCTGCGCCACTGACTCCTGATTTAACATCGGCAATAATCGACTTTAAGTCAATCACCCCTGCTTCAACAAGCGGTAACAGCCCTAATTGAACCGCCGTTGGGTAGCAACCAGGACACGCAATTAAATCCGCATTTTTCATTTGCTCACGGTTCACTTCCGCTAACCCATAAACACTTTGAGCGATTAAATCGGGACACGCATGGGTCATTCCATACCACTTTTCCCAAACAGCAACGTCCTGTAAACGAAAATCCGCCGATAAGTCGATAACCTTAACCCCTTTATCGAGTAATGCCCGTGCCATCGTCATTGCAATTCCATTGGGTGTGGCGAAAAAAACCAGATCACATTGCATCAAGGCGTTGACATCGGGCGCGGTGAACACAAGATCATAAATCCCCGTTAAGTTGGGGTAGACCGTATCAATCCGTTTATCCGTATCCGCGCGTGAGGTAACAACAGTGACTTCAACCTGTGGGTGCAAAGCTAAAATTCTTAATAGCTCCACGCCTGTATACCCTGTTCCACCAACAATACCTATTTTAATCATAGGGTTAACTCTCCAAAATAAAATAGCGTCCTTATTTATTGACGCTGAAATAAATAATAATCCAATTCACCTGCGGACTTGTTTTTTAAACAAACCCAATTCACTGGAATCCCTTCAAGTGGCAATTGACGTTCCACCTCTAAATAAATTTTTGCATGGTCAGATAAGACCCCTTTATCTTCCAACCATTGACAGGTTTGAATCGCTAATTTTTTGTCAAAAGGCGGATCAATAAAAACCAAATCAAACGTTTCAGTCGTAGAGGCTAAAAAACGAAAGACATCACTGCACACGAGTTTAATCTGTTTTGCCTTTAATTTTACTGTATTCGCGTGTAATTGTTGGCAAATTTGTGAGCTAAGTTCAACTTGTAATACGAATTTTGCCCCTCGTGAGGCGGCTTCAAAGCTCAAACCGCCACTGCCTGCGTATAAATCTAAACAGCGACTGCCGATGACATCATACTGTAACCAGTTAAATAAGGTTTCTCGAACTCTGACAGGCGTAGGGCGCAAGCCTTCATAGTCATCAAAGAGGATTTGACGACTTCGCCAATCGCCGCCAATAAGTCTAATTTTATTTTGCATGATTTTTTTAAGTTAATATTCTAAATTTAAGATTAAAATTTAAACACCGCTTGGGTATAAGCATAAGTCGTTTCTTTTTTATCCGCCCCATCCATTAAATCCCCTGCAAAAACATGAGCAATTCCAGCTTCTAAGCGAATATTTTTAGGTAAAATATCCCCGCGTAAACGAGCTTCAATTTGTGTTCCAATATAAGAATCAGCCCCCTTAATCCCCGCCCCTGTCCACGCATCCGCCGTTGAAGCCAACCAAAACCCACGCAAGGCAATCATCGTTGATACTTTTTTATAGGGCTTAAAGGTAAACCGTAGCGCGGGGGAATTTAAGTTTCCACGCGCAAATGGCCCATAGGTACTGGTTGGACCAAAATCAAAACGACGCGCTCCATATAAGGTATCAAAACGATTATTTTCACCGTCATTAGCATCGTCATCCCCACTGGCATAATCATATTGAACAATCAATCTTGGTGACCTGTGACTATCAAAACTGTAGCCTATTTCAGCATGATGAAAATGCGCCCAATGGTTTAAATTTTCAGTCGCCTTAGTGGAAATTCGAGAATGCCCTAATTGATAAGCGGCTTCTAGTTGATAGTCAAACTCTCCTTTTTTGCGTTACGCCAAAATCGCATTCCAAAGGTATAAAGATGACGGTTTTTCGTTTTTCGTTCCTCAGAATCCTCTTCATCCAAGCCGAATAAAAAAGCCTCGGCCTTATCAAACTCACTCAATAAAGACTGGCTATAATAAACGCCCCAAAACCGAACGCTGGTATCTTCTCGATCAAGTTGTTGATGATTATCCTCATTATGCTGGCCATTTAAACGTTGAATCGGTAACGTATAAAACGCCCGTAATTTACGATCTTTCGACTTTCATTGCCAATCAACCCCCGTAAACGCATTCAGTGTATTACGAAAACGATTCCGTGCGACAAAACGCCGACTGCCCACATCCATTGTTATTCATCCACCACGAAGAGCACTTTGACTGCCTTTTTCAAATAAATCATTCACAGGAATTTCAAAATACGCTTGCAGTAATTCCAATGAATTGACGATTGAAGTCGATAATTTATTGCTAGAACTTGCCGTTCCGCTATCGGATAATAAAATACGCGAATCCTCCATTTCAGCCCCGAAACGAATAAAGTCTAAATCAATTTTAGCGTGCAATAAGGTTCTAAAAACCAACGCTTGATCGCCGCCTTTCCCTGTTATTCTATTGGTTTTTGCTCTAAATTGCTCATCTAAGGTTTCATAACGTAAGCGATGTTCCCCCTGAAATAGATAACCAAGCGGGTAAATTAAGGGCGTGATTAAGTCGCCAAGGTTTTTCTTCCGCATTTACGGGGGCTGAAAGGGCGAAACAAATTATTATAAAACAGGACTTCAAAATGGAGTTAACGTACATTTTTGTGGCTATTCATTGCTTATTAAATAAATATTATAAAGTCTCATTGCTTAGGTTAATAGCCATGAGGGAAAGAATAAAGCGAATAACGGATGAGGAACAGGTTTTAAAGCCTCTCGTTCTATTTTACAATGGTCTTTATTTTCGTTATTAACTTCCCTTAATTTAAATGCGATTTTTATTAGCTCTACTCTTTTTATACAGCTCATTTTTAACAGCTGCCCCGATCAATGTCAGTGTTGACCGCACTTTAATAGCGGTGAATGAATCTTTTGAAATTAACTTTTCAACCACGGAAGACCCCGATGCTAATCCCGACTTTAGTCCGCTAGAAAAAGACTTTGAAATTATCCATAAAAATCATGGGAGTAAATTATCATGGGTGAATGGAAAACGCTCAATGAACATTCAGTGGACCTTTACCGTTATCGCCAAAAAAGAGGGGGAATTACAAATTCCAGCCTTGCGTTTTGGCAGTGAAACCAGTCCCGCCGTTTCAATTACCGTTAATAAAATTAAACCACTGCCTGCGGAATCGTATGAAATTAACGCGCCGATATTTTTAGAGGTCGAAGCCACGCCGATTAATCCTTACCTACAATCCCAAGTAATTTATCGTTTACGGTTTTTTAGACGGGTCAATATTGTCGAAGCACGGTTGACTGACCCTGAATTAAACGATGCGGTAGTCGAAAAACTAGGAGAGGATAAAAATTATCAAACTGAACGCGGTGGCATGGTCTACGCTGTCACTGAACGTAACTATGCTATTTTCCCTCAAAAAAGCGGTAAAATGGTGATTAACCCCTTAAAACTCACGGCGGCCGTTTTAATGGGCAATAGCTCTCGAATGAATAGCCTTTTTGGCACACAAAGTACCAAACGTGAACGCGTCGAATCCAAAGCCATAACCTTAGATGTACGCCCTATCCCCGCTGACTTTACGGGAAAACATTGGTTAGTTGCCAAAAATGTCAATCTTACTCAACAATGGTCAGGTGATCCTCAAAAAATACAAGTCGGCGAACCGTTAACTCGAACCTTAACCTTAATGGTTAATGGGGCAACGATGAGTCAACTGCCGCAATTACAGCAACCCTTAATCAATAAGGGATTAAAAAATTACCCCGATCAACCTAATTTAAAAGAAAATAAAACCCCCACGGGAGTGATTGCTTTTAGGGAAGAAAAAGTGGCGTTTATTCCGTCTAAAAACGGGACTTATACTTTACCTGAAATTAAAATTGATTGGTTTAATGTTGAAACAGGGAAAATGGAAGCCGCCCTTATCCCTGAAACAGTGGTAACCGCAATCGGCGGAGTTGCCGAAACACAAACCGCAGTAATAACGCCTACCGCACAAGCCAATGTTTCAACGCCTGCGCCCGTGGCTCAAACAGTCGTATCTGAAACAGCGAATGCAGGCTTATGGCAAGGGTTAACAATCTTCTTTGCAATGGCTTGGCTTGTTACCTTATATTTATTGTTCACTAAAAAAACCAACGTCATCGACGAACCTAAAGCCGATGATAAGGCTGTCAGCTTAAAAGCGTGTATCAAAACCTTAAAACATGCGTGTCAGGCGGACGAGGCTCAATCGGCCAAAGAAGCCTTATTAATCTGGGGGCAATTAACTTATGCAACCACCAGTTTAGGGGCGTTAGCGAATCATTGTGAGGCTCGATTACGCGATGAAATTTTAAACTTAAATCAACATTTATACAGTCAAGAAACAGGTGGGTGGCAGGGAAAATTATTATTTGAAGGCTTTAGTGAGCATAAAGCCCGTGAAAAAATACGTTCAAAAACAACCGATGACGCACTTGAACCGCTTTATCGTATTTAAGTAAACACTAATCTGGACGAGCGATGACTGATTTTGCGACGGCACAACATATTTTTGAAAAACTTCATGCAAACTTAGCACAGGTCATGCTAGGGCAATCTCGAACCTTACAATGGTTATTAGCCGCGTTAAGCAGTGGCGGTCATGTGTTATTGGATGATGTTCCAGGGACGGGAAAAACCACCTTAGCGAAAGCGTTGGCGATTTCCTGTGAAACTGAATTTCAGCGCATTCAATTTACACCTGATTTATTACCCTCGGATATTTTAGGGATTTCTATTTTCAACCCTCAAAAGCAAAGTTTTCGTTTTGAAAAAGGGGCTATTTTTTGTAATATTTTATTAGCGGATGAAATTAACCGCGCCTCACCGCGAACTCAATCGGCGTTATTAGAAGCGATGGCTGAAAATCAAGTGAGTATTGAGCGTCAAATTCGGTTATTACCCTCGCCCTTTTTTGTGATTGCCACTCAGAACCCTGTTGAGTTTCATGGAACTTATCCGCTTCCCGAAGCACAATTAGATCGTTTTGCGATGAAGTTTAATTTAGGTTATGTTTCTCATGCGGATGAAGTGGCTATTTTAAATTCACAAGGTCAAGATCACCCGTTAACTCATTTAAAGCCTTGTATTAATGCGGATGAATTGCAGTTTTTACAGCAGCAAGTTAAGCAGGTTCGCATTAGTGATGAGTTAAAACATTATATTGTCGATATTATTGCCACTACACGTAATCATCCCGAAATTAAATTAGGCGCAAGTCCACGGGCCTCCTTAGCCTTAATGAAATCAGCACAAGCCTTATCGTTATTGGATGGTTTTGAGTTTGTCACCCCTGATAGTATTAAAGAGCTGGCGGTTCCTGTGATTGCACATCGTTTGAGTTTGGAATCACAAAGTCAGTTTTCAGGGATTGAGGCGACGACCTTAGTGAAAGAGTTGGTGGATAAGTTGCCTATTCCGACGTGATAACAGAGGTTATTATTTGTTGATATTTTTAAATTAGCGTTTAGAATGATTATTTAAATATGAAATATCTCACTTAAAGGCTACCAACTTAAGACGGGACAAGTTAAGGTTAAGCCTCGATCTGTAGTGTCCCATCTTAGGTTTTAGATTTGGTAGCTGTATTTTTAAAATCAAATGTAGCCCTATTTTCTTAAGCATTTTTACTGCGCATTGTTTCCTAACACGCCATCATAAAACTTGACTATCACAGTACTCGAGACCTATGAAAAAACTTATTTTTTTTCATTCAATAATTATATGGGTCGCCTTATTTTTTAGCCGCTATGAATCATGTAATGCTCAAATAATAGATCTATTTTTAAAATAATTCGGGTTTCTTTATCCGTTACAATCGTCCCCGAAAAAATAGGACTCTTATGTTTAAATTCATTGGCTAGCTGGACTTTATTGGGATCTATTTTAATAATGCCATTAATATTTTCAACAATAATCCCTAGATACTTTTGATGATGAGAACAAATAATTAAGGGGGTATCAAGTGAATAGTTAATTTCTTGTTCTAATCCTAGATAATTAGCTAAATCAATAACAATGACGGATTTACCATATAAATTACAAAACCCTTTTATGTAAGTATCTGTTTGTGGAATGGGCTGTAAGCTAACAAAAGGTAATGTTCTAACAATAGAGTGCGCATCAATACAACAATAAATATTAGGTAAATCAACTTCTAGCATGTACGTTTCTTGGGTCTCTCTAGTTAATAATTTACTCATAGAATAGATGAAAAGTAGCTAAAAAATAATAATTATGGAGGTTACATCATGGCGTAAAAACATGTTTTTTCACGCCTTTAAATCATATCCGTTAATAAGTGACCTAATTATGATTAAATACATTTTCTTTAATTCACTCACGCCATTATCACGAATAAAAAAATCATAACTCGGTGAACTATTTGCTTCAATAAGCCAATAGTTTTGCTGTGAATCCACTAAAATATCAAGCCCACAATAAGGGATGGCTAATTTATCAAAGAGGGGATTAGAAAATAATTGAAGTGTATCAAGAATCGTCTGATCGGTTACAAGTTCTGCTTTTGAACCTTCCCAATGTAGCGGGCTTAAATTTTCTTTATAATCGGCATTCAAACAATTCTTTTCATAAGCAAAAACTAAGGTTGAATTTACAAAAATAGCCCGATATTCATGTTGGGCCATAATATACTGTTGAGCCAATGCAATGTAGTCATAAACTCTATGATTTTTATTAAAAATAACCGTTACGGCTTGAATAAATTCTTCTTGACGGGTTACTTTAAAAACCCCTTGACCGCCACAGCCTTTATTCGGCTTGACGATTAAAGGATAATTTAGGGAGGTTTCAATAGTAGAAATCATTGATTTTAGATTGTTATCTATCAAATAATGATGATAATTTTTATTACAATCAGGATCTAAAATAACTGCTGTTGTAGGTATTGAGATAATGGCGTTAAAAAATTCATAAAAATAGGCCTTATCTTGGCATAGCTGAGAACCAGACACATTATCAAGCGGGGTTGACCAATTAATAAAAAGATAATTTTTATGATTAATTAATAAATTTATTAAATTCCCTGTCTTTGAGGCAATCTCATACTTAATAGCCAGCTCGTCACAGGCTTCAACTAAGGCGCGAATGTTTTTATTCATTATCTATCTATAACGCGTTAAGGCTTTAAAGCTTATGTTTTTTTAATAAAGGCCGTGAGTAATTGCATCACATTACCCATTCCATTGTTTAAATGCTGATGAATTTCTTCCATCGTAATTTCACCCGCTACTTTTCCCGCGCCCCAGTTGGCCACCACCGAAATGCCGACATAGGGTAGATTTAATTCTCTAGCCAGTCCCGCCTCTGGCATTCCTGTCATCCCCACAATATCACAGCCATCCTTCTCTAATCGTACTATTTCAGCGGCGGATTCTAATCGAGGCCCTTGAGTACAACCATAGGTTGCAACCGAACTAATGGCTATTTTTTTTTCAGCCGCGATCGTAATAAGTCGTTGTCGAAGTTTTTGAGTGTAGGGGTAAGTGAAATCAATGTGAGTCACGTCGTCTAAATCATCGGCAAAAAAAGTATGCTCGCGACCATAACTATAATCAATAATTTGATCGGGAATGACTATGTGTGCGGGTTGCATTTTTTTTGTAATTCCCCCGACGGCGGTGATCGCAATAATATGCGTCACCCCTAGCTTTTGAAATCCCCAAATATTAGCGCGATAATTAACTTTATGCGGAGGAATACAATGAGGATTGCCATGTCTGGCGAGAAAAATAACTTTTTTCTCTTTCAATTTACCGATTATATAATGGGCTGATGGCGATCCAAACGGGGTTTTTAATTTTTTTTCAGCGATAATTTTTAAGCCTTTAATATCCGCCAACCCTGTCCCGCCTATAATTCCTATACTCATAATTCCTCCTCATGACAGGCAAAAATACCCGCTGCATTACGCAAATAGCCTTTGTAATCCATCCCATAGCCAAATAAATAATGGTTACCCGTTTCAAGCCCCGTAAAATCGGCAATAATGGGTTTTTTATGGTCTAATTTTTTATTAACTAAAACAGCACTGTAAATAGAACGGGCCCCTTGTTCACGACAGTATTGATAAATCGCTTCTAAAGTGAATCCTTCATCTAAAATGTCATCAATAATTAACACGGTACGATCTTTCAGTGGGGTTGTTGGTTTCAATAACCATTTAATGTCGCCGCCTGATGTTTCGTTATGATAACGGCTTGCATTAATTCCATCAAATGTGAGCGGAAAATTTAAGCGGGTCAATAATTTCCCTGCAACCACCACGCCGCCATTCATAACGCATAGAATTAAGGGATCGCGATCCGAAAGTAACAACGTAATATTATGGGCCATTTGATTAATCGCGGCTTCAACTTCGGTTTCACTGTAAAGTAATTTAGCCGAGGATTTGACCTGTTCAATTTCATTAATCATGATTGAGTTCATTAAGTTGTGAAGAAATTTTTTGCCAACGGGCTGAAGTTAATAAGTCGTTACGATTGATCTGTTTGGTGGCTATCATGCTCGTCAATCGGCGTTGATTTTCCGTCGAGGGCGTTATCGTTAAGGTGTCTAATACGTCAGAGGCGGCACTTGGATTATTACAGACCAAAACCATATCACAGCCTGCATCTAAAGCTTGCCGCGCTCTTTCGGTAAAACTCCCCACGCTTGCCGCACCTTCCATGCTTAAATCATCACTGAATATAACCCCGTCAAAGCCCAATTCATTACGTAAGATAGTCTGTAACCAGCGTGAGGAAAAACCAGCAGCGTTATCATCGACTTGGGGGTAAACAATATGAGCGGGCATGATCGCTTCAAGCCCTTGTTCAATAAGTTGTTTAAAGGGAATTAAATCGTGTTGGCGAATGGTTTCTAAATCACGGTTATCAATGGGTAATGCACGGTGTGAGTCTAATTTCACGGCCCCATGACCTGGAAAATGTTTCCCTGTTGAAGCCATTCCTGCTGTTCTCATGCCTCGACTAAAGGCTGCAGCTAACACGGCGGCTTGTTGAGCATCGGATGAAAAAGAACGGTCCCCAATAACTTCACTGACTCCGCAATCAACATCTAAAACAGGTGCAAAACTGAAATCAACCCCACAACTTAATAATTCTGCGGCCATTAACCAACCTGCTTGTTCCGCTAATTCAGGTTGCGATTTAAAGTTTTCCGCAGGAGGCAGGCGGGTAAATCCTGTTTGAAAGCGTTGAACTCGTCCGCCTTCTTGATCGACGGCAATTAAAATTGGGCCGTTTCGAGACTGACGAATCTCTTTAATTAACGCGCTCACTTGTTCGGGAGATTCATAATTTCGCGCAAATAAAATTACCGCGCCCGTATTCGGGTGTTGAATTTTTTCTTTTTCAAGCGCAGTTAAGGTTAAGCTCTGAACATCAATCATGACAGAACCTAGGGGCATTTTTTGAAGCATCATTAAATTTTTAAAATCAAGGGTTATTTTATTAAGAATAGAAAAGTGTGATGGCACTCGCAACGGTTCTGTCATTCTTATCGATCACTATGAATCAATCCCTTCGTTAAACGTAAAAAGTCAGTTTAAAACGTATTTTTTTTTATTAAAGTCTAACGTTAGGTTTTGAATAATTCTGACTCAAAATCCAAATTGGCGAAGGTATTGATGTATAATTAGTTAAAAGCATAACAAATAAAGGGGTTGAAAACTAGATTTTCATATAAATGTTCCTTGTCTTTCTTGCTTTTAAACCGTCGGTTCTACGGGGTTAGCTTATTGCCTTTTAAGCTCTGACTTAGTTTACTAAGTGAAACTAGAAACGGGATAAGACACCACACTCAACTTATGTGAGTAAGTTTTAAAGAACAGTATCAGTTAATGTTGTATCAAACAAATTGAAAAATTAAAATTTTCAGTGTTTATAACAGAAGGAGAAGGTTATGTCTGTCAATGATGAAGAATTTAAAAAAAGCTCTAAAATTATGGGCAAGTGGTGTCACGGTCGTTACGACAAAAAGTGAAAAACTCGGTGTTCAAGGAATGACGGTCACTTCATTTAGCAGTGTTTCTTTAGAGCCTCATCAAATTTTAGTGTGCCTAAACCAAAATACAGAAACCCAAGCAGGCGTTTTTGAAGCGCAAGCCTTTGCTGTTAATGTTTTAACCATAAATCAAGAAACGGTCTCAAATCAATTTGCAGGGGGTGCGAGTCAGGAAGAGCGTTTTGCAAATGTTTCATGGCATGAAGGCAAAACAGGGATGCCCGTTTTTGATAAGGCACTGGTTTCTATTGAATGCACGGTGGCTGAAAAAATATTAGCAGGGACTCATTGGGTTATTATTGGTAATGTTGAACAAATAAAGTGTCATTCTGGGGATCCCTTACTTTATTATAATTCAGAGTACAGTCGTCTAGCTTAGTGAGTAACGTGTTACCTTAATCGTTATTTTTAGGTTAAGTCAATGGTTTCGTTTTAGTTTAAAATAGCATTTAGACATATTTTTACGGTCTGTACACGACAATTAATGCTCTTTAATCTCTCCTGATTTATCTTTTCCATTTAGTTTGTCGTGTACAGAACAAAAAATAATTTATATGAAAAAATTTAAAATAGCTTTCTTAGGTCTAGGCAAAACAGGTAAAGTAGTTGCTCAAAATATTCATTTAGATGACCGCTTTGAACTGGTTTTTGCTCTAAAAAATAAAGTCGATAAATCGGATAAATTTGATTTTAAAGTTAAATCAAAAAAACACCTTAACCGATTAATAGAAAAACACAGTCCCGATGTGGTTGTGGACTTTAGCACCGCCGAAGCCGTTCTTTCAACGATTGAAAAATTACCGCCCCAAACGCCTTATATTATTGCTACAACGGGGTTTACAGCGGATCAATTAGAAAAGTTAAAAGAGTACCCTGAGTTAACCGTTCTTTACGCTCCGTGTATTTCTGATGGAATCAATCTTTTAATTGAAGCGTGTAAGGTCTTTAATAAATCATGGCATGATGCGGATGTTGAAATTATTGAACAGCATTCTAAACATAAAAAAGATTGGCCCAGTGGCACGGCGAAAAAAATAGCGACGACGTTTAATAAAGACATTCCTATTCATAGTGTCCGAGCGGGTGATATTGTGAGTTATCATGAGGTTGTTTTAGCGGTCAATAATCAAAAAATAACCTTAACACACGAATCGTTTAATAAAGAAGTTTTTGCTGAGGGCGTTAAGAAAGCCGTTTCATGGCTTGCTGATAAACCTTGTGGATATTATGAAGTTGATGAAGTTTACCGCTAATTAACACCGACTATTGGAGTGAATTTTTTCACTCCAATAGGTTACATCCGTTACAGACGCGTCCTTAAACTTAATTTAATCATCCGCTTCATGCGGCTTTTGTTCAGGAATGGGGAGCAAAGGAATCTGATAGCTTTTGATGAGAGCATTAATTTCTGCTTGATTCTCCGTAATTAATTGAGTTAAAACCTCTTTACGCGCCTTATCGCCATAACGAACCCCCATCGCGATTGAAAAATCAAATTTTATCGCCTTTGTTGAAACCATCGGTAAGACGCTATAGGTATCGGCAGCGGCTTGTGATAAAACATAACCCGCCATTGGCCCCCAAAGAATCGCCATATCTAATTTTTTGGCTTTTAAATCTTTAGAAATGGTCATTGCAAGATTATTCTTATCATCCCCAGTCATGGTTTGATAAGGAATTCCCTGATCTAATAACCCTTGCTGTTGTAGCCATGTGGTCCCAGGACCTCGATCAAACATCGCTATTTTTAAGTGTTCTTGTTTAACCAAGGGTAATTTTGAAATGTCTTTAGGTTGAGTAATGGCATCAAAGCCTCGTCCTTTGGCAATTAATAACACATACTGGGAATGATAATAAGGTTGTGTGGTCATCGTCAGCTCATAACCTGCGGGAACACCCATAACAACGTCACACTTATATTCACCACTGCCTTCTTTTAATTCAACTCTTAATGTATTTCTAATAAAACCAATCCGTTGTGGAAACCACATGTACTCAATTTCTTGACCTAATTTTTTAGCAAATAAAGCGGCAATTTTATTTTCAAAACCTGTTTGTTTTTTGGTTGAATACGGAGGATTTAAAGGATCTGCACAGACTTTAAATTTATCAGCGGCATTAAGCGTATAACTTGTTGCAGCTAACAATAAAGTCGTTATCAGTGTAAAGCGTTTCATTTATTTTGTCCTAAATTTAAAAACAGTGTTTGCTCAATTATGTCATCACCAAGCAATCAAGTGTGGCTAGTATTATAGCGTTCTCTGGGTTAAAAATAAGTATCCATTGCAAATTTATTTTATCGTACTAAAGCCTGTTTACTATAAAATACTCACCTTATCTCTCAATTCAATTCTAATTCAATGACAGACGATTCTCCACGCTCATTTTTTTTTAAATGGCTTAAACGCTCTATTGTTATTGCTATTTTAGGGTTAGCTTTTTTTTTAACGCCGTATCTTATAAAATTAAACACCGAAGTGGTGACCACCTTTAATGGTAAACGCTGGGATATTCCAGCGCGTATTTATGCCAACCCTTTAGATCTCTATGTGGGACTCGCTTTAAAACAAACTGAATTGGAAGATTTATTACAGCAATTACATTATCGTCAAGAAATGAAATTAACTTCGGAAGGGGCGTATAAGTCGTTACCGAATAAAATTGAATTAAAAAGTCGTTATTTTGATTTTTGGGATGGGCCGCAACTGAGTCAGCATTTACAAATCCAATTTTCTAAGCACAGTATTACTCGAATTACCGATTTAACCCTGAAACAAAACGTTGCAATTACACGATTAGATCCCGTGCAAATTGGTAGTTTTTATCCTCAGCGAAAAGAAGATCGAATTTTAATTAAACTGGATGATGCGCCTGATTTTTTAACTCAAGGTTTACTTGCAACCGAAGATCGAAATTTTTATCAACATTATGGCGTTTCATTACGGGGCGTAGCGCGGGCGGTGTGGTCAAATTTGCGCGCAGGGGGATTGGTTCAGGGTGGCAGTACGCTAACGCAACAATTGGTTAAGAACTTTTATTTAACCTCCGAACGAAGTTTAAAGCGTAAAGTGAATGAAGCCTTTATGTCGTTATTATTAGAATTTCATTATGAAAAATCTGAAATTTTAGAAGCGTATTTAAATGAAATTTATTTAGGGCAAGATGGGGCGAATGCGGTACATGGGTTTGGATTAGCCAGTCAATTTTATTTTGGTCGTCCATTAAAAGATTTACCACTGCATCAATCCGCTGCGTTAATTGCGCTGGTAAGAGGGCCTTCAATGTATGATTTACGGCGACACCCTAAAGCAGGCTTAGATCGGCGCAATATGGTCTTAAGAGAAATGTTTGCTCAAGGCTATATTAAAAAACCAGTGATGACCGCTGCGATTGCTAAACCTCTGGAGGTTATTCAACATAAACATCGTTCTGTTAATCGTTACCCTGCCTTTTTAGATAAAGTTAAGCGTGAATTAGCGCAACAATATAAAGAAGCAGATTTAACTACGGAAGGGTTGAAAATTTTTACCACCTTGGATTCGCAAGTACAAAATAGCTTAGAAAAAACGGTGGCTAAAAAAATAGCGTCATTTGAAAAACGACCTAAAAGTAGTCAGTTAGAAACCGCAGTTATTGTAACGCGTCGTGAAAGTGGTGAAATTATTGCGTTAATGGGCGGGAAGAAATCAACAGAGGCGGGGTTTAACCGTGCTTTAGATGCGGTTAGACCGATTGGCTCTTTAGTCAAGCCTGCGGTGTTTTTAACCGCGTTAATGCAAACAGATCGGTTTACGATGGTCACCCCTGTCAGTGATGCCGCGATTCATGTAAAAAGTGGGGGACAAGTGTGGTCACCTAAAAACTACGATCATAAAGAGCATGGTCTCGTTCCGTTGCATAACGCCTTAACCTATTCTTATAATTTAGCGACGGTTCGTGTTGGGATGGACGTGGGTTTAGAGGCGGTTGAAAGCACATTAAAAAAATTAGGGGTTAGTCGGAAAATTAATTTATTTCCATCCTTACTCCTTGGTGCGCTCCAATTAACACCGTTTGAAGTCAGCCAAATGTATCAAACCTTAGCGGGGGATGGTTTTATGACGGAATTAAAAACGATTCATACCGTCGTTGCGATGGATGGTAAACCGTTGCAACATGTTCCCTTTACGATTGAGCAACGTTTAGATCCTGCGGCCACTTATATTATTAACACGATACTACAAAAGGTCATGACGAAAGGAACAGGGCGTTCAGCGTATAAATATTTGCCTAAAAAATTAGCCTTGGCTGGAAAAACAGGCACGAGTAATGAATTAAAAGACAGTTGGTTTGCAGGCTTTAGTGGGGATTATTTATCCGTAGTTTGGATCGGTCGAGATGATAATAAACCATCAGGATTAAGTGGATCATCAGGGGCATTACAATTATGGATTAATTTAATGCGAAAAATTGCAACACAACCCGTTAATTTAATTGCTCCCGATGGGATTGAAATGGCGTGGATAGACAACCAAGGTTTATTAGCCGATTATTATTGTCAAGGGGCTAAAAAATACCCCTTTATAAAAGGCTCTGTTCCAACCAAATTATCGCCGTGTATTGCGACCATGAAAGTCATTCAAGCGGAACCTTTGTATGATAAGGATGGGCAACCCCTTAATTCTAAGCCAGCTCTTCAAGATGATGATGCCTTATTTTAATTTTTTTTCCCCGAAAAAATAAACCGAATAACGATAGCGTCAAAAAATGAACTTTATACTCGATTTTAATCTCCAATTAGAAATTATCAAGGATTATTTTTAGTGAATTTTTTACAATTTTTTGGAAGAAAAAAAACCTTTTCTCACGGGATTCATCCCCCTGAATATAAAGAAACCCATTACAAAGAAACGCGTCGATTACCCTTTCCGCCTCATGTGATCTTGTTGCTAGGGCAAAGCATTGGCAAACCTGCGGTGTCGATTGTTCATAAAGGTCAACACGTTGAACGGGGTGAGTTAATCGCCAAGGCCGATGGCTTTGTTTCTGTGCCTTTATATGCGTCAGTCACAGGAACGGTAAAGGGCATAGAATTGGTTTTAACCGCAAGAGGAACGCGTGAACCTGCGATTATTATTGAAACCATGCTCAGTTCAGGGCAACGTCAATTAGATGGGGTTCAACGTGATCTTGACACCTTATCACGGCAAGATTTAATTAAAGCCGTTTGTACTATGGGAATGGTGGGCTTAGGAGGCGCGGCTTTTCCGACTCACGTCAAAATGAGTATTCCGAAAGACTGTAACATTCATACGGTCTTAATTAATGGCTGTGAGTGCGAACCCTTTTTAACCACCGATCATCGAGTGATGTTAGAACAGGTTAATCATTTAATTCGAGGGATTAAAATTGCGATGAAATCGGTGGATGCGCCGAAAGCAATCATCGGAATTGAAAGCAATAAACTCAACGTTTTAGAAGCCATTAAACCGCATCTACCTACGGATGGTTCAATTACGATTGAGGCCGTTGTGACTAAGTACCCACAAGGTGCGGAAAAAATGTTAGCGACCGCGCTTTTAGGGGTTGAAATTCCATCGAAAGGACTGCCCTCTGAAATAGGCCTCGCTATTTTCAATGTGACCACCTTAGCTGAAATAGGGCGTTTATTACCTCAAGGGCAAGCGTTAATTGAGCGTATTGTGACGGTGACAGGGGATGATTTAGAAAAACCAGGAAATTACCAAGTCCCCATCGGCACGCCTTTAGGCCATATTCTTGAATATGCAGGATTCACAGGGGATGAAGCCGAGTTAATTTTAGGCGGGCCAATGATGGGCATGTCGGCGGCCTCGTTAGATGTCCCGACAACCAAAGGAACGGGCGGCTTATTAGTGCTGGATAAACGGGCAACCAAAAATGATGACATTATGCCCTGTATTAAATGTTCCCGATGCTTACAAGCCTGCCCTATCAATTTAAACCCGTCTGAATTAGGATTGTTAGCGGCAAAACGTCAATATGATGTCATGGAAGAAAAATATAACTTAAATGATTGCTTTGATTGTGGCTGTTGTAGTTACGTTTGCCCCTCAAACATTCCGCTTGTTCAGTACTTTAGAATCGCAAAAACCCTCAATAGACAAAGGCATCAATAACATGGCGATTAAACCCCCTAAAATAGATCTTCGTACTTCGCCCTATATTCGACGCGCCCCCTCTGTTCCCCAAATTATGCGGAATGTGGTTTATGCTTTAATTCCTTTAATTATATTTTCGGTGATTCATTTTGGAATCAGTGCGTTTGCCTTAATTTTAGTCGTCCCCTTATCCTGTGTTGCGACAGAACATTTTTTTTGTAAAATGTCGGCTAAGAAAACAACCGTTACCGATTTTAGTGCAGTGATAACAGGACTTTTATTAGCGATGACCTTACCGCCTGGATTTCCTTTATGGATGGGGGCGGTAGGTGGTTTTGTTGCCATTGCCATGGGGAAAACGCTCTTTGGGGGGATTGGTTTTAATGTTTTTAATCCTGCTTTAGTCGGACGTGCTTTTTTACAAGCGGCGTTTCCTGTTTCGATTACAACATGGACACCCACACAGGTAGCTGATCGGTTTGTTGACTTTATTCCATCGACCTTAGCTCTGCCTTTTATGCGCCCAGAAGAAACGGCACAATGGACCGCTCAAGTGGCAACCGATGGTTTTAGTGGCGCAACGCCATTAGCATTAATGAAGTTTCAACAGGTTATCACCGACAGTACCTCCTTATTTTTAGGTTCGGTAACTGGGTCTGCTGGCGAAACCTCCGCATTACTCATTCTATTGTGTGGTGGCTACTTAGTTTTTAGAAATATGCTGGATTGGCGAATCCCAGCGGCTGTTATTTTTGGAACCGCGATTTCAGCGGAATTTTTTCACTTAATTGATCCTGATGCGCCCCGTGCCTTATTTATGATTTTATCAGGCGGTTTAATGTTTGCCGCCGTCTTTATGGCCAGTGACATGGTTGCCTCTCCCGTAACCCCAATGGGAATTTTTGTATTTGGCGTTTTAGTGGGATTTTTAACCGTTTTAATTCGATTATATGGGGCGATGACCGAAGCGGTGATGTACGCTATTTTATTTGGTAATGCCGCAACCCCTCTAATTGAATCGTATACCCAACCTAAAATTTATGGGGCGCGTAAATAATCAGCCGTTAGATACCGAAAACTTTTTACTCACGATTTTTTGATCTAATAGAATATACTGGCATCATGATTAAAACTAACACAGGCAACCAGCCTGGGACGGCTAGCCAAAAGCTCCATGGGTTTGTCGATGTAAAAGGATTGTCTTGCGCGTTTGTTATCAACCAAAATCCATAATGATTGGCTATTGTTTTTGGCTGAGGAGGACGTGGCTTTTTAAAAAATGCCCCTGCTAGATCAAAAGATTCTATTATAGAAGATGACAATGATCGAAATCGGCCACTTCCTCCGACCCAAACACTACCATCACCAGGATAACGAAGACGAACGAATAAATGTAAAAAGTGATTTTTTTGACGAATATCATGGTCAACACCAAAACTCGTATATTGATGTTGACCCATAAAGTGCATTAGTAACAATGCTATAGCAAGCAATGCGTAACAAAAAGAAATTTTTTTTGACCGTAACCCTCCAAAAATTTTACTTTTTATCATCATACCGCCAATATCTTTTGCACTAATTTAACCCAATAACTCGCCCCCAGTATTAAATTATCATCATTAAAATCATAATGTGGGTTGTGTAATAAACAGCCGCCTTCGGTTGATCCATTCCCGATCCACGCATAACAGCCTGGTTTTTGTTGTAACATAAAGGCAAAATCTTCCGACCCCATACTTGGTGTGGGTTGAAAAACTTTATCTTTTCCAATTAATTCTTCAGCGACTGTTTTTGCAATCGCGGTCTCTTCAGCGGTATTAATCGTAACGGGGTAACCCACATTATCGGGATTAAACACAACCTCAACGCTGAGTTTTTGAGCCAAAGCCATTGCATCGCTTATTTGAGTAATTTGTTCACGGATAAGGTTTTGCAAAGACGGGGTGAAGCATCGAAAAGTCCCCCGAATAACCGCGTTATCTGGCAACGCATTCCAAGTATCCCCTGCATGAATTTGAGTAATACTGACAACAGCCGCCTGTGTCGGGTCAACTTGACGACTTACAATGGTTTGTAAGGCACCGACCAATTGACTCGCAGCGACAATTAGATCATCCCCTAAATGTGGCATGGCCGCATGGGTTCCCTGTCCTGTTAGTGTAATTTCAAAGCAATCGAACGAAGCCATTACCGCTCCTTTTTTGAACCCAAAATGTCCTTGTGGAAAACCTGGAAAATTATGTAATCCATAAACACTATCCGCTGGAAAAAGATCAAAGAGGCCCTCATCAATCATCGCTTTCGCTCCTGCATGTGCTTCTTCGGCAGGTTGAAAAATAAAATAAACCGTGCCGTTAAAATCTCCTTCGTTGACCAAATAAGCCGCAGCCCCTAAAAGCATCGCCGTATGTCCATCGTGTCCACAGGCGTGCATTTTTCCCGAATGTTGGGATTTGTAAGGGAGTGTATTTTTTTCATTAATAGGGAGAGCATCTATATCGGCTCGTAATGCAATTTTTTGAGTACTCTCTCCCCTTGATAAACAAGCCACCAGTCCTGTTTTTCCTAACCCTGAATGTACCTGTAAACCTAAGTCATTTAAAATTTGTTTCACATAAGCCGCTGTTTTTACTTCTTGATAAGCGGTTTCAGGAAACTGATGTAAATGATGCCGCCATTGACGCATTTGCGGATCTAATCGTGTCATTTTTTCTGGAATACTCATGAATACAATGCCTATCGGTAATGAGAAAAATTTAGCTTAGCATTTTCTTGAAAAACATCCCGTGTAACATTTTTTTTCAGTTAAAACAAAATTCATGTAAACATCATGTGGATTCATTTCAAGCACTTTAACGACTTGGGATTCATAAGCGATGGCCATTAAAATACAATCCGTTCGTACCTGATTAAGTAAACGATCATAATACCCCGCACCATTGCCTAAACGCGCCCCTTGTTGAGTAAAAGCAACACCAGGAACCATGATTAGATCAAGTTGTTGCGGATTAATCGTTTTTAATGGATTTAACCAGTGTTCTTTTGGGGGTTCTAAAATTCCCCATGTTCCTGCGACCAATTCATTTAAGTCAGTTAATCGCCATAATCCCAATTTAGGATGCCCGTGTTCATCGTGAGTGCAATAAGGAATAATTATTTTTTTATCATTTTTAAGCTGTGTTTTTACAAACTCAAGCGTTCTTACTTCCGAACGACAATGCAAATAAACCAAAAGAGTCGTCGCGTGTTGATAAGCCGCGTGTTGAGAAAATTGCTGGCAAATAACTCGACTTAATTCATCTTTATGGCATTGCGCCTTTCTACGGGCATAAGCCTGTTGACGTTGCGACTTTTTAATCAATGACATTACGTTATGCGTTGTAATTTAACAAAACTATAAGAAAAATTAACCTTGGGATCATTATTAATCGTTTCGCGTTCAACTTCCTGCCATTCAAGGGGATTAATCTTAGGAAAATAAGTATCCCCTTCAAATGTTTGATGAATCTCAGTTAAATAAATAACATCCGCTTGATCGAGGGTTGACTCATAAAAACTCGCCCCGCCAATAATAAATAATTCTTGAGCCTCAGAACAGCTTTCCATCGCGGTGGTGAATTCATTAAAAACTTCACACCCTTGTTGCTGGTAATCGAGGTTACGGCTAATAATAATATTTTTTCGACCGGGGAGGGGTTTACCAATGGATTCATAGGTTTTTCGTCCCATTAAAATAGGGTGCCCAAGCGTAATTTGTTTAAATCGTTTTAAATCCGCCGATAAATGCCACGGTATTTGTTGATTAAGACCAATTACACGATTCGTTGCCATTGCAACAATGAGAGAGAGAGTCATTGATTAAATAAAAATAAGAAAGTTAAAAATGGCATCTTTCATTTTTCGGTTTGCAGTTTAAATTGGAGTCCAATAGCTTTAGCTATTGGCGAGTCACGAAAATAGCTTGAGCTATTTTACGCCACATTATTTTGTAAGAATAAAGTGTAAACTACTTTTTAGCTAAATGAAGGATGCCTTAAAAATATCAATAATAGCCGTCTAAGCCAATATTAACAATACGCGTATGGCCGTTAATAATAAGGGATAAACGTAAGGTTTGTGCCGACTCGGCTTCATCTAATCCAGGAAAAAACAAATAACCGTGAGCTAATGACCCTGGTGTGATCTGTTGATTATGTAAGGATTTATCGGCCAGATTATAAGCAATATCCCCTTCTATTTCATCGTGCTTGGCCGCCCCGCCATAAATAGCCCCGACCGCCCCGCCTAAAACCGCGCCTTTCATTGCTGCCGTGCCTAAATTATCTCCGGTTAAAACCCCAATCGCTAACCCTGCAATTGCCCCCGCTGTCCCCATTAATATACTGGGAACGCCTGCTCCTAATGCGGTTTCGGTGATTTGAACTTCATCACTCGCGCGTTCATTCGCTTGACGTGCGCTTAATAATGGCCACGCTTGTCCTTTTTGATCGAGCAAAAAAGTTTGTTGCCCCACTAAACTCACCACATGGTTACTTTGATTATCAATAACCACTTTAATCGGTAATAAACCCGCCCCACGAATATCAAAACCAAAGGCCGTTTCTGCTTTATCTTCATCAACAAAAGACTGCGCGACTAATAAAACACCCTCAACATCAATGGCATCATTTTGTAAACTCGGTAACAGAACAGGGGTTACCCGTTCGTTATAGGTACTACAGGCAAATAAAGATAAACTGATAGAGACGATAACGATTAATTTTTTTAACATGGTTTTCCCCCTGATTGATAACGCTGGAAAGTCGCATTTTTAGCTAAGATTTAAAAAATAATGGCTATTTTCTAAGTCATAATTCAAGTTTTTAAGGGTTGATTTTAGAATACTTTGAAATACTTAAGCAATGGCTAACCTTAATTAATGTGGGTTCTATTACGAACTATTGGGACGCTAGTCGTGAAGAATAGCCGTTTTATAATTAATTATTTTAATAAATAGCGGAGAAAACAAAAACAAGGTTACACAACTCAAGTAACAGCACTATAATTGATTATATTTAACGACTTATAATCCCCGATGGAATAATAAAACATCGGTTTTTTTAAAATCTGACGCATTCTTTATTGAGTTTTAACGGTAGTTTACACTTTTCTAAAAAAATTGTGAGCAATGAAATTATTTTCATAACGCCCAAAAATAGAACAGTCGTCAAAACGAGTGAACTTTAAATTTAAAAAATGAAGAATGCGACGTATTAATTATTATTTATAAAATTTGATATGAAAATAGGAACGGCATTAACGAACAACGCGACGAGAGCCTTACTTTTAGGGAGTGGGGAGTTAGGTAAGGAACTAACTATTTCTTTACAACGCTATGGTGTTGAAGTGATTGCGGTGGATCGCTATCCGAATGCACCCGCTCATCAAGTCGCCCATCGAGCGCATGTGATTGATATGACCGATGCCGAGGCGATTAAAAAATTAGTGCGCGACGAAAATCCCGATTTTATTATCCCTGAAATTGAGGCGATTGCTACCGATGCTCTAGCTGAAATTGAAGCGGAAGGGCAGCATAAGGTTATTCCTAATGCAAAAGCCGTGCAATTAACTATGAATCGTGAAGGCATTAGAACGGTCGCCGCAGAAAAACTTGGATTACCCACATCCGCTTATGCGTTTGCAACGCAGTTTGATGAATTAAAAGCCGCGATTGATAATGGAATCGGTTACCCTTGTTTTATTAAGCCAACGATGTCATCATCAGGAAAAGGCCAATCAAGAGTAACGAAAGAGGCTGAATTAGACGCGGCATGGGGGGTTGCAAAAGAAGGCGGTCGAGCGAAAACAGGTAAAGTCATTGTTGAAGCAAGCATTGATTTTGAGTTTGAAATTACCTTATTAACCGTTCGTGCCTTAAATAGCGAAGGTCAAGTCGAAACCTCTTTTTGTGAACCGATTGGTCATCGACAAGAAGACGGAGACTATCGTGAAAGTTGGCAGCCTCAACGAATGAGTGAAAAGGCGATTCAATTATCACATGAAATTGCACAAAAAATAACCGATGAAATGGGGGGCTTAGGTCTTTTTGGAGTCGAATTATTTATCCAAGCGGATAATGTTTGGTTTAGTGAAGTAAGTCCCAGACCTCATGATACGGGAATGGTTACACTATTAAGTCAACGACAAAGTGAATTTGATTTACATGCCCGTGCTATTTTAGGACTGCCTATTTCAACCACCTTGCAAACAGCAGGGGCGAGTGCGGTGATTTTAGGGGGAATAGACAGCCAATCTGTGGTTTATGAGGGATTAGATAAAGCCCTTAGTATTCCTGAAACCGAAGTCCGTTTATTTGGAAAGCCTGAAGCCTTTGTCTCCCGACGAATGGGGGTCGCGATTAGTGTGGCAGAAAATACGGAGGATGCAAAAGCCAATGCCATCAAAGCGGCTCAGTTAATAAAAATTATCAACGAATAAGGGGAGGATATATGATCAAACTTCTAATGGTTTTTTTAGTCGCTTTTATTTTTTCAGAATTTGCGAATGCTGATGTTTATAAGTATAAAGATAAGAGTGGTAAAATTCACTATACCGACAGCCCGCCTAATAAAAACTATAAACGCATTATTCGGACTAAAGTGGTAGTTCGACTTAGAAATAATGATAACACGCTAGGACGTTTAAGTAGTTTTTCAAAAAAAGGGTTTTCAAAAAAAGGCAGCTTAAGTCGTAAAGAAAAAGCACGGTACAGCCGAATATCACATTCAGCAAAAGCCAATAGAAAAAAATATTCCCATTTTATTGCGAATGCGGCTAAAAAATACAATGTTGATCAGAAATTGGTTCACGCGGTTATTTTAGCTGAATCCGCTTATAACCCTAATGCGGTTTCACCCGTTGGGGCAGTGGGATTGATGCAATTAATGCCTGCCACAGCAAGACGCTTTGGCGTGACGAATCGAAATGATCCACAACAAAGTATTGATGGAGGAACGCATTATTTAAAAATATTATTGAAAATGTTTAATTCAAATATGCGCCTCGCCGTTGCGGGTTATAACGCAGGGGAAGGAGCGGTTAGAAAATACAATAATACCATTCCACCTTATAAAGAAACCCGTAATTATGTCAAAAAGGTCTTGGCTTATTATCAAGGGTAATATTTTATAATGGAATAACACACGATAGAGGCGTGATGCTTCGCGCCTCTACCCCCTTTAATAGGTATTTTTTACCCTAAGAACGTCAATGAATTAAGCTTTCCAAAGGAATCTGTAGATTTTTATGTAAGGCTCGAATCATGGTTAACGATAAATCTCTTTTTTAGAAAATATTTCAGAAATTCTTCCTCTTGAGCCTAAAAAAGGTTCTAAATCTTTACGGGTTAATCCCGACTGCTCCATTCTAAACTTTATGGCGTCTACTGGGTCAGGCAGTGCAATAGGATAGTGCTTGGTTTCATACGCTTCAACAAGTACTAAAAGAATATCAAGTTCATCCCCTTCTACTGAATTTTCAGGACTTCCCCATAATTGTTCTATTCTATGAAGACTATTTTCATAATCCTGTTCGGTTTTTATTGGTTGAATATCCATTATAAATCTCTGCGTCAATAAGGTCGTATTGCTTGTGTGTTCCAACGAATTTTATAAAACAAACTTGTCTATTGTAATCAATTGCAACAATAAGTCGGTATTTGTTTCCTGCAATATTGAACACAACTCGACTGTTTTTCAATATACTTGCTGAACGAAATTTCGCTTTTATTTCTTGTGGTTTTTTCCAGTTTGCCTTTAGAGTTTCTAAGTACCATACTTCAAGAGGAACTTTTGAATCTTTATATTCAGAATTTAGTTCATAAAAATTTTTAAGTGTTTTGTTAGATATTATCCTCATATAAAGTCTCTTTTCTTAGAAGAATAAAGTATATCACACATTAGTTACCAAAATGGAAACAATGATTTTTTTTAATATTCTACATAATTTATAGTTGCCTGTTAAAATAATTCGTAACTGATTTTTTCTCTTTTTACACCTTTTAAATACCCATCATGGATTACAAAAAAACGCTCAACTTACCCAAAACCGCTTTCCCGATGAAAGGCAATCTAGCCCAACGCGAACCGATGCGTTTAAAGCAATGGAATCAAGCGGATTTATACCAACAAATTAGAGACCTGACCGCAGATCGCCCTAAATTTATTTTGCATGACGGCCCTCCTTATGCCAATGGTGAAATTCATATTGGTCATGCGGTAAATAAAATTCTCAAAGATATTATTCTTAAATCCAAAACCTTATCGGGCTTTAATGCGCCTTATGTTCCTGGTTGGGATTGTCATGGCTTACCGATTGAGTTACAAGTCGAGAAAAAAATTGGTAAAGCAGGGGTTAAAGTTTCCCCTGAAATTTTTCGTAAAGAATGTCGAAAATACGCAGCCAAGCAAGTCAAACTCCAAAAAGAAGCCTTTATTCGTTTAGGAATTTTAGGGGAATGGGATCAGCCTTATTTAACGATGGATTATCAATTTGAAGCCGATATTGTGCGTTCATTAGGTAAAATTCATGCCAATAATCACGTTGAAAAAGGCGCGAAGCCTGTTCATTGGTGTACAGATTGTGGTTCTGCATTAGCCGAGGCAGAGGTCGAATATGAAGATAAACATTCACCTGCCATTGATGTGCGTTTTAAAGTTTCAAACCCTAAAGCATTCATTGAAAGCTGTCATCATGTGAAAGATCATGAAGGCGAAGGCCCTTTATCAGTGGTTATTTGGACAACCACCCCGTGGACACTCCCCGCTAATCAAGCAGTTGCGGTTAATCCTGAATTAGAATATGCCCTCGTTCAAGTTGAAAATGAAGGCGTTAAAGAACGTTTAGTGATTGGCGAAGCCTTATTAAAAGACGTGATGTCGCGCTACAGCATTGATGATTATCATGTATTCGCATATTGTAAAGGCGATGCGTTAGAAAATCAGTTATTACAGCATCCTTTTTATGATCGCCAAGTTCCGATTATTTTAGGCGATCATGTGACTACGGACGCAGGAACAGGCGCAGTACATACCGCACCCGGTCACGGTCAAGACGATTATATTGTGGGTCAACGTTATGGATTACCCGTGGATAATCCAGTCGGAAATAATGGCGTATTTTTACCGAATACCGAATTTTTTGCTGGTGAGCATGTTTTTAATGCGAATGCCCATGTGGTCGAGGTATTAAAAGAAAAAGGCGCGTTAATTCATCACCATGCGTTATTACACAGTTATCCACATTGTTGGCGACATAAAACCCCAATTATTTTTAGAGCCACCCCGCAATGGTTTATTGCTATGGATAAAAATAAACTGCGTGAACAAGCCTTAGCCGAAGCGAAAAAAGTCCAATGGATTCCTGACTGGGGCATGGCACGCATTGAGTCCATGTTAGAAGGTCGTCCTGATTGGTGTATTTCTCGACAACGAACTTGGGGCGTGCCGATACCGTTTTTTGTACATAAAGAAACAGGGGAATTACACCCACGGACTCATGAATTAGTTGAAGAAATCGCATTAAAAATTGAAGAAAAAGGTATTGAAGCGTGGTTTTCATTAGACATCGCCGATTTCTTAGGGGACGACGCTGAACACTACGATAAAATGAGCGATACCTTAGATGTCTGGTTTGATTCAGGTGTGACGCATGAAGCTGTCGTTAATCGTCGTGAGCAATTAACCTTTCCTGCTGATTTATATTTAGAAGGCTCAGATCAACATCGGGGTTGGTTTCAATCCTCATTATTAACCTCAACCGCGATAAATGGCGTTGCCCCGTATAAACAAGTGTTAACGCATGGATTTACCGTGGATGCGGAAGGCAAAAAAATGTCTAAATCCGCAGGTAATGTGATTGCACCGCAAACGGTGATGAAAGACTTAGGCGCGGATGTGTTACGTTTATGGGTAGCGGCTACGGATTATCGCGGTGAAATGAATGTATCACTGGATATTCTCAAACAAACCACCGATGGCTATCGGCGTTTACGCAATACGGCACGATTTTTATTATCCAATTTAACGGATTTTGATCCCACCACCGATAAAGTCGCACCGAATGATTTATTAGCCCTTGACCGTTGGGTGATTGATAAAACCTATCACTTACAAGAAGAAATTAAAGCCGATTATGAGACTTATCAATTCCAACATATTTATCAAAAAGTTCATCATTTTTGTGCAATGGAATTAGGTGGTTTTTATTTAGATATTATTAAAGATCGTCAATATACCGCTAAAGCTGATGGATTAGCTCGCCGTTCAGCACAAACGGCCATTTATCATATCATCGAAGCCTTATCACGTTGGCTAGCTCCAATCATTAGTTATACGGCTGATGAAATTTGGAACTATATTCCAGGTGAGCGTCGTGATTCTATCTTTTTAGAAACATGGTATGAGGGGTTATTTACCTTAGATTCAGATACACCTTTAACCACAGAGTTTTGGGATCAATTGATTGTCACTCGAACCATCCTGAGTAAAGAATTAGAAACCTTACGTTCAGATGGAAAAATTGGTTCATCTTTAAATGCGGAAGTAGAGCTTTATTGTGATGATGCAATGCTTTCAAGTTTAAAACCGATTGAATCGGAATTACATTTTATTTTTATTACTTCCAGTGCGATTATCAAACCACTAAATGATGCCCCTGAAGAGGCGATGCAGACTGATTTAGCGGGTTTGAAATTAAAAGCCGTGGCTTCAAATCATGAAAAATGTGTTCGTTGTTGGCATCATCAAGAAACGGTCGGTTCACATACAGAACATCCTGAACTGTGTGGTCGTTGTGTAGAAAATATTGCAGGAGAAGGTGAGGTTCGGCACTATGCTTAAATGGTTTGGATTATCTATACTGATTATAATTTTAGATCAATGGAGTAAGTTGTCGGTGACAGCGACAATGCAGCTCTATGAGTCGATTCAAATTATGCCCTATTTTAATTTAACCTACGTGCGTAATGAAGGCGCGGCCTTTAGTTTTTTAAGTGAGGCAGGGGGTTGGCAACGTTGGTTATTTGCAGGACTCGCTTTTGCTATGAGCATTCTGATTACAGCTTGGATTGTGCGTTTAAAACAGCAAGAATTATTATCAGCGGTGGCCTTGTCTCTGGTTTTAGGGGGCGCGGTGGGTAATTTAATAGATCGTGTCGCGTATGGTTATGTGATTGATTTTTTAGATGTTTATTATCAGGATAAACATTGGCCCGCGTTTAATGTGGCTGATTCTGCAATTTGTGTGGGGGTGTTTTTAATGCTGTTAGAAAATTTTGGTATTGGACGGCCTAAAGAAGAAACGTAATGATGGTCGGGTGGGCATCGCTCACCCGAGTATCTACTTTAAATTTCAGGGTAAAACAAATATCAGACCTGCAAACTTTGCGCTTTTTGAGCGATAAGATTCGCCATAGACGGCATTTTGAATTCACCACTAACTCGGTCATAAACATAATCATAAAAACTCACGGCTAGTTTTTTAGCCGTTTCAGCAAGACTCATAAAACTGTCTTTGATTTTCGTGCCTTTCTCATTTCGAGTCTGGAAGCTTATGTCTCGCGCACGCGCTTGTCTTCTTGATTCATCACTGTATTAACAGGTATTTGAGCATCAACTTTTACCCGCGCTTTATCAGCTAACTTGAACTCGTCAAGCAAGGATTGAGCTTGTTGATTGTAGATATAATGGCGTGGCGCATAATCGGTCAGCACGTCCAGAACCGATAAACGGTTTTTGTGTTTGGTGGTGAAATAAGCGGTAAACAAGTCATTGCAGACCACCTGACAATAGTGGTTATCACCGTTGACTCGCGCACTGGTATCATCAATATGACCGTATCACTGTTGAGAATACCGCTGCGATAAAGCTCGCTTTTTTCCTGAGACTTAAGCATGGGAATTAAGCTACGAAAAAGCCTTTAGATACTAAGTCGCTAGGCAAGCCAGTTTTGTCGAGTAGGCATTTTAGCGTTTGGTCGATTTTAACTCGTGGGATCTTGGGTTTACGGCGGCGTTTTTTCTTATCCGAGTCCGTATTTTCAGTGTCGTTATTAGTTTCTTTTTGCGCGTCAACTTGTGCTTTTTTACGTTCGTCTTCGGATGAAATATCATCACCCTTATTATTTTTATTGGGTTTGATATCAGGCTTTCCCTGCTCACCTTTCAAGCGATTAACCTCGTCACGAAGTTGCTGTAATTCAGTTTCTAAAGACAATTTATCACTGGCTAAGCGTTCAATAAGATTGAATATTTTTTTGACAATATCCTGCGCTTCGCTACTTTCAATTTGAGCGATTTCTTGATAAATGGCGTTAGTTTCAGCCTGTAGGTCGTGGATATTCAAAGTATGTAAATGTTCGTTCTTTTATGATATGTTGTCAAATCTATTTTAGAAATTTTATCTTTACCCTGAGATTTAAAGTAGATACCATTATTGATAATTTCTTGTGTGTAAAGCGTACCTGCACGAAAGAAATTACCGATTAATTCTTTTTTTTAACATCCATACTCAAAACAGGATCTCCCTGTGTTGTATATTCCTGCTTGAGGCGTTCAATATTCTTAAATTGTTCGTCTCGATAAGGGATATTAGACTTTCCTGCCTCGGCTTTAAAAGCTTGCCGTGGACGAAAATTATGTTTTTTCAACAGTCTATCAACAACCGTTACACTCATTGGAAAGCCTTGTTCCCCAAGCTTTTTCGCGATAGCAGGGCGCGATAAATTTGTCCATTTTATCGTTTCATCCATGGGAGATCCCGCCGTGTTATTTTTCAATACGTCTAAAAATACCTCATCTATTCCATCAAGGGTTGGCAGTAAAAAGTTACGTCCTCCTCCTGATTTGCGAATGCGTTGCTTTTCATTAGATAGGTCGGTTTTTAATTCCTGTTGACCGCGAGTAACGGCGACGGTCTTTTTCCGATAAGCTATTATAAAAATTGCGCATTTGCGCTTCAATGTTTACTGGATAATTTTGTATTTTCATAACAATAGAGCATACTTGATTCAAAGCTTGTTACCAACTAATATAATTTATTAATTTTTGGGTTTTATTAAATCCGCATTCCATAATACGCTGAAGAATAAAGGTTATAACTTTGAACATAATTATGGTCATGGAAAAATTCATTTAGCAACAGTATTTTCAATGCTAATGATGTTAGCTTTTCTAATTGATCAAGTACAAGAAGAATGTTGTGAATTATTTCAAAACGCTAGAAAAAAATTTAGAACAAAAACTTATTTATGGCATAAAATGACAGCTTTATTCCTGTCTTATTTTATTCCAGATTGGGAAATTTTTTATTTATCAATTATAAATAAACATAAGCCGTATATATTAGAACCTAATATTGATATAAAAGAGGGTTTTGATAGCTCATAAAATAATTAAAGGTTATATAATTTCTTCTTCTTGCGTATTAATATAAAATAGTTTACCTAGTAAATTTAGTCGGTTTATCTTGCCGAAGGGTGACTTATTCATAAAATTTTGTACTCATTTTAAAATAAAAAAATAATACCTGGGGCGGGAGTTGCTGGAAGTGTTGTGAGAAGGAAACCTAAGCGCAAAACGACAAGCCTACGAACAGAAATATCATATTAGGCGTAGTCTCTGAGGTGAGTTGGCACAAGACAACGAAACCCAAGGTTTGTGAGATAACGTAAATGATGAGGTTGTGGCGTGACAGTTCATGTTCTTATCTGGGGAGGTCTGCTTAACAGGCAGTCGATAAGAAACCTGTATAGACCCCTTGTTTTTCTTGTTTCCTTGTTTAAAGGTCGAAAAATCAAGCTGGCTGACCCCTTGTTTTGCTCTTAAACTGGCTGCCTCCTCTCCATCAAATAACGCTACTTAATTTCATTCAATGAGTGACTGATTTTATAAAGACAATGAATTTAGATTTTATAATAAATAAACAAAAATAACACATGGATTTTTTTGATTTGAAACTAACCTATAAACGTATCTTGTATTATGACCTTAACGATTGAAACCTTAAGAAAACGCGCGACGAAGTTTGTTAAAAATTACGCAAACTCTCATTATGAAATGGGTGAGGCACAAAATTTTATCCGTGATTTATGTGAAATATTTAACTTAAATTATCGCCGTTCGGTTCGTTTTGAAGCACGGGTTAAAAAGTTAAAGGGCAGTGGTCGTATAGATGCTTTTTTTCCTAGCTTATTGTTAGTTGAAATGAAATCAGAGGGGAAAGATTTAGATAAAGCCTACCTTCAAGCAACCGATTATTTTCATGGTTTAAAAAATGAGGAGTTGCCGCGCTGTGTTTTGGTCAGTGATTTTCAAAACCTGCATTTATATAACCAAGAAAATAAAGGCGAAGTCTTAAAAATCAAGTTAGCAGAATTACCGCAATATATTGAGAGTTTTCGTTTTATAACAGGCTATGAAAAGTTATTTAATGAACGTCAAGAGCGGATTAATAAGGATGCGGCGGAAAAAATGGCAGGCTTACATGATGTCATTAAAGCCACAGGTTATAACAGTAAAGATTTAGAAACCTATTTAGTACGTTTGTTATTTTGCTTGTTTGCGGATAATACCAATCTGTTTGGTGAAAACACTGTTTTTTTGGATTATTTAAAAAATTATACGCAGGTTGACGGTGAAAATTTACACGAACGCTTACAAACGTTATTTAAGGTACTCAATCAACCGACTAAGAAACGCTTAAAAAACTTGCCCGAACATTTAGCCGCTTTTCCTTATATTAACGGTTCTTTGTTTGAGGGCGCATTGGAGGATTGTTATTTTGATGAGGAAGTGCGGACTATTTTAATTGAGTGTTGTGAACTGGATTGGAGCGAGATTAGCCCCGCGATTTTCGGTTCTTTATTTCAAGCGATTATGCACTTTGATGATGAGAAAGCGGGCGGAAAGACTAAGAAACGTCGTGAATTTGGGGCGCATTACACCAGTGAAGAGAATATTTTAAAAACGATTGATCCTTTATTTATGGATGCTTTACGGGCTGAATTTGAGCATATTAGTCCTAAAGGTAGTCGTGTTGGTAAGGTTAAGACGGCTAAGTTGGCGGTGTTTCATCAAAAGTTAGCGGCTTTGAATTTTTTTGATCCTGCCTGTGGTTGTGGTAACTTTTTGATTGTTGCTTATCGGGAGTTACGGTTATTAGAATTGGACGTTATTCATGCACAGTTTAGTAAGGCGAAATCGGCACAATTATCGGTTGAAACTTTAATTAAATGTGATGTTGACCAGTTTCATGGGATTGATATTGATGGCAGTGCGGTAAATATTGCGACGGTGGCAATGTGGTTGACGGATCATCAAATGAATTTAAAAGTGCAGGAATTGGGTAATTATTTTAATCGGATTCCGTTGGTTAAAAAGGCGAATATTGTTCATGCGAATGCTTTACAAATTGATTGGAAAACAGTGATTGCGCCTGAAAAGTGTAGTTTTATTATGGGTAATCCGCCGTTTGTGGGTTATAAATATCAAACTAAAGCACAAAAAGCGGATTGCGCCAAAATTTTTAAAGGAATGAAAGGGGCGGGTGTTTTAGATTTGGTGACCGCATGGCATGTTAAAGCGGCACGTTATATTCAAACAAATAATAATACTGCTGTTGCTTTTGTTTCAACGAATAGTTTAACGCAAGGTGAACAAGTCGCTATTTTATGGACAGAATTATTAAGATTAAATATTCGGCTTTATTTTGCTCATCGTACTTTTCGTTGGAGTAATGAAGGTAAAGGCGTTGCGGCTGTCCATTGCGTCATTATGGGTTTTGGGTTGCAAGAATTAGAGTCTTATCGCTTATTTGATTATGGGGATAATATTAGTGGTGAGCCAATTGAAATAAAAGCACAACAAATTAACCCTTATTTAGTGGATGCTTCGACTATTTTTATTGAAAAACGTCGAACCCCTTTAATCTCTGACACACCAAAAATGACAAAAGGAACACCTCCTTCTGATGATGGAAATTTTTTGTTATCTCAAGAAGAAGCTAAGTTTATCAAACAAAATGATAGCATTGCTAGTAAATATATTCGCCAGTTTTTAGGGGCTGCTGAATTTATTAATAATTTACCTCGTTATTGTTTATGGTTAAAAGAAAGCACTGTAAATGACCGACTTAAGTCACCCGAAATAAAACAACGTACTGAATTGGTTAAAAAATGGCGATTAGAAAGCAATCGCATAGTAACAAATAAGTTAGCTGAGACACCCTATTTATTTGGTGAAATTCGTCAAACTGACCAACCGTATTTATTAATTCCAGTTGTCTCTTCTGAAACACGCCGATTTATACCGATTGGCTATATTAATGCCGATGTAATTTGCGGATATGCCAATTTTATGATGCCTAATGCCAGTCTATATAATTTTGGCTTACTTTGCTCAACTTTTCATAATGCTTGGATGAGAGCTGTATGTGGAAGATTAGAAAGTCGTTATCGTTATTCAAACACCGTTGTTTATAACAATTATCCTTTTCCTGAAAACCTAAAATCGGCACAAATAAAAAAAATAGAAACCGCCGCACAACAAATTTTAGATGCCCGAAAAGCTGAAGAAGATTTATGTGCAGAACAAAATCAAAAATGCTCATTAGCGATGTTATACGCTAAAGAGGGAATGCCCGCCGATTTAGTCAAAGCCCACAACGCTCTAGATAAAGTAGTCGATGCCGCTTATGGATATAAAGGCAAAAAAGACGATGCCGCACGGGTTGCCTTTTTGTTTGAACGTTATCAAGAATTGATTGATGGGTTAGAATAGACTTGTTCTTCTAAATAAAATATATTAAAATCAATTGCTTATATATAATTGATAACATTCACAATCAGTTGATACAGCCTAATAAATAAACTTTAAATTAAATTATTAAAAATAATAAATAAGCTTTATAATAAATTTCTATAAAAAATAAAAATCAAAGTATAACATGAAAATAAAAGAAATTTTACCAAGAATTTATGATGATAGACAGTTAAGAGCTTTAACAGGATTAAAAACAGAACATTTTATTTTACTATTATCTCTATTTGAAAAGACCCTTATTGAAGATCAAAAAGAAAAACATGAAAATAAAGAAAGAAAATACGGTAGTGGTTTAGATAGCACATTAAAAACACCCGCAGACAAATTATTATTTATATTAAATTATATGAAGTGCTATTCTACTTTCGATCACTTAGGGTTTTCTTTTAATATGAATAAATCATGCGCCCATACTCATGTATACAAATTATTTCCAATTTTAATAAAGACGTTAGATATATTTAATGTTTTACCTGCAACAAGTTTTTCAACCCCTGAAGAAATGCAGCAGGCTTTTGGCGGAGTTCAAACATTGATAATAGATGCTACAGAGCGTGCTGTACAACGCCCTAGTGACTATGAAGAACAAAATGAATTTTACAGTGGTAAAAAAACAGCATACAATTAA
This sequence comes from Methylococcales bacterium, assembly GCA_030949405.1. NCBI lineage: Bacteria > Pseudomonadati > Pseudomonadota > Gammaproteobacteria > Methylococcales > Methylococcales bacterium. The sequence goes on from JAUZSN010000002.1 coordinate 862,510, forward strand.
AAATACCACTATAGCTTCTTTAGGTCATTTAATTTTATATATTGGGGTTAGTTTTCCGGGTAAAAATCATGATTATGGAATGTTTAAAAAAGAATTTAATCCAGAATTAAATTGGTTTAGTAATTTTAATATATTTATTGATTTAGGTTATTTGGGGTTTAATAATGAATATAAAACTAATTCGGTAAATATTCCTCATAAAAAACCAAATAAATCTAAGCATAATCCAAACCCAACATTAACAGAAAATAAAAAAAAAGAAAACAAAGATATGAGTCGTGAAAGAGTCATTGTTGAGCATGTAATCGGTGGAATGAAAAGATATAGATGCCTAGTTGACAAGTTTAGAAATAAAAAAGAAGGTGTAAAAGATTTATTTTCTTTTTTAGCGGCTATCCTATGGAATTTTAACATGATATATTAACTTCTTCTTAAAGAACAAGTCTAATAAAAAATTTACAACCTTTCCCCTCAATCATTTAACGCATTTGCCCTTATTTGCTATCATGGAACCCATTTTCAAACCTATTTTTGATTTAAAATTACAATGACCCAAGGTAAACTTTATATTATTTCCGCCCCTTCTGGCGCGGGGAAAACCAGTTTAGTGAAACGGCTTCTCAACGAAATAAACGATCTTAATGTTTCTGTTTCCCACACCACACGCGCTATGCGAGAAGGTGAGCAACAAGGCATTGATTATTTTTTTGTCTCCATTGAGCAGTTTAAACAGATGCAAGCACACCCTGATTTTCTGGAATCTGCACAAGTGTTCGATCATTTTTATGGAACCTCTCAACAAGGTGTTGTCGATAATCTCACACAAGGAAAGGATGTTATCTTAGAAATTGATTGGCAAGGGGCGCAACAAATTAGAAAAATGTTACCTGATTGCCATTCTATTTTTATTTTACCGCCATCTATTGATGTATTAGAGCAACGGTTAAAAAATCGGGGGCAAGATAGTCAAGAAATTATTACGCGGCGAATGCAAGATGCGGTGATTGAAATTAGCCATCATCATGAATTTGACTATCTCATTGTTAATGATGACTTTGAACAGGCGTTATCGGCGTTAAAAAGTATTATTTTAAGTCAACGTTTACTTAGGTCGCGCCAGCAGTCGAAACTAAAACCATTATTAGATCAGTTAGGTTATCGTCCTTAACAGCCTTGTTATGATTTTCGCTTAACATTGATTACTCTCTTACTTTTACTTCATTTTTACCTATGACTCATTCCTCCTTTTCAGAACGCGATCTTTCTGTACTTTGGCATCCGTGTACTCAAATGAAAGACCATGAAAACAGTCCTGTTATTGCAATTAAACGCGGTGAGGGCGTTTTTCTTGAAGATTTTAAAGGCAATTGTTATCTTGATGCGATTAGCTCTTGGTGGGTTAATTTATTTGGTCATTGTAACCCGATTATTACCAACGCTCTTAAGGAACAATTAGATACGCTAGAGCATGTGATGATGGGCGGATTTACCCATGAAGCGGCGGTTGTTTTATCTGAAAAATTAGTCGCCGTTTCTCCCGAAGGTTTAAATAAATGTTTTTATTCCGATAACGGCTCATCAGCGGTTGAAATTGCTTTAAAAATGAGCTTTCAAAGTTGGCGTAATCAAGGAAATCTCAAAAAAACTAAATTTGTTTCCTTGGCTAATAGTTATCATGGTGAAACGTTGGGGGCATTAGCGGTCAGTAATGTCGCGTTATACAAACAAACCTTCGCGCCTTTATTGATGGATGTTATTACTGCCCCCAGTCCTGATTGTTATTATCGTGAACAGGGCGAAACATGGAAAGATTATTCTATTCGTCAATTTGAAGGAATGGAAAAAATACTAAGCGAACAAGCCGATGAATTATGTGCCGTTATTATTGAGCCTTTAATTCAATGTGCGGGTAATATGCGAATGTATCACCCCATTTATTTAACGTTATTAAGAGCAGCATGTGATAAATATGAGGTTCATTTAATCGCGGATGAAGTGGCGGTCGGCTTTGGACGAACAGGGACTTTATTTGCGTGTGAACAAGGCAATATAACCCCCGATTTTTTATGTGTCGCTAAAGGCTTAACAGGAGGATATTTACCCTTGGCCGCGACTTTAACAACCGATGCAATTTACCAAAGTTTTTATGATGATTATGAAAAATTAACGGGGTTTTTTCATTCTCATAGCTATACGGGGAATGCTTTAGGGTGTCGTGCTGGGATTGCAACGTTAGGTATTTTTCAACAGCAGGGGATTATTGAAAAAAATAAACAGTTGGCTAAGGTGATGAAACAAGCAACGGCGCATTTTATTGACCATCCTAATGTTAGTGAAGTGAGGCAAACAGGCATGGTGTTAGCGATTGAACTGGTTAAAAATAAACAAACGCGAGAAGCCTTTCCTTGGCAAGAACGCCGAGGTTTAAAAATCTATCACTATGCACTGACACAAGGTATTTTAATGCGACCGATTGGGAATGTGGTTTATTTTATTCCACCTTATGTGATTACAGCGGAACAAATTCAACAACTAGCGGATGTTGCGTGGCAAGGGATTCAATTAGCGGTGGCCAACTAATGCGCGTTTCACGATTATTTGTTGATCTGCCTTTAAACACAGGACAGACACTGGAATTGAACGAAGAAAGCGGCCATTATTTAAGAACGGTTTTACGTTTAAAAAAAGACGCTCAGGTAATTCTATTCAATGGCCAAGGGGGGGAATATACGGCGATTTTATTAGAGGTGAGTCGGAAAAGAGTCCGTGTACATATAGATAAAAAAATAGCACGTTCGGTTGAATCTCCGCTTCATGTTTCAATGGGTATGGGAATTTCACGGGGGGATCGCATGGATATGGCGGTACAAAAATCAGTGGAACTCGGCGTTAATCGCATTAACCCGATTATTACTCAGCGTTGTAATGTCGTTATAAAAGCCGATAAAGCCGAACATAAACGTCAACACTGGCAAAAAATAGCTCAACAAGCCGCTGAACAATGTGGGCGAACGCAGGTTCCCGACGTTGAACCGATTGTTTCGTATTCATCGTGGGTTGAACGCTCGTTTGATGCAACTTTAAAATTATTTTTAGACCCGTTTTCTGAACAACCGTTGACACAGGTTAAAAATACGCCTACTCAGGTGGTTTTATTAACGGGTCCAGAAGGAGGATTTTGTGAACAAGAAAAACAACACGCCATCACGCATGGTTTTATTCCCATTCGTTTAGGGGCAAGAATCTTACGAACAGAAACCGCATCCTTAGCCGCGCTTTCGGCCGTGCAATTGTTATGGGGTGATTTGGGGGAATAGGTTACGATTACTCTTATTTATCAAGAAGGTGAGTTAGATGCCAATAGATCAAAAATATACCCTCGGATTCAAGTTTTTTTTCTGGATTTTTTGGTTAATAGGACTGATATTAAGTTTCGTTTATATTGGTTTTTTTATAGAGATTATGACCGATACAGCCTATATTATCGGCAGCCTTTTAATTTTACTGGTTGTGATAACACAGGTTATCACTTTGTATTTAAGCCTAAATCACTTTATCCAAAAAACAGAAGAAGAGAGTCATCTATTATGGTCATTGGCTCGTGTTACGTTAGGGATGCCCTTTGTACTCATTATAGGCTGTGTGTTTTTACTTACTCAGACGGGTTATCACTAGTATCACTTTATTGAAATGGGCTACCAACTTAAGATGGGACACTACGGGGCGAGGCTTAACCGTTCGTGAGAGCCTGTCAAAGGGCAAACGGTTAAGCCGTTCAACTTCGACAAGCTCAGTACGAACGACTTAACCTCAACGTGTCCCGTCTTAAATTAGTAGCCAAACTATATTTCATATTCTAACGCTTTTTATAAACTAGTTAAGAGTCCTGATACTAGGAAAATTTATATTTAAATACGCCTAATTTTATAAACGCATCGGCATAACAATAAACTTAAAGGTTGCATCACTAGGATCTTCAATAAAACAACTACTCGCATTTTTAGCAATCGTTAATTGTGCCTGCTCCGACCCTAAATTACCAATTGCATCTAATAAGTATTGAGCATTAAAGGCAATCGACAGCGGTTCTCCCTGATAATCAATGCTTAACTCTTCTTCCGCTTCATCATGCTCAGGATTATGGGTTGAAATTTTTAAAAGATCTTCATTAATATCAAAACTAACCCCTTTAAATTTTTCATTCGCTAAAATAGACACTCGGTTTAACGATTCTTTAAAACGCTGTTTAGGGATTTGAATCGCCTCAAAAAAATCTTGATCAAATACTTTGCTAAAGTCAGGGTATTTAGCATCCACTAATTTTGCTGAAAAAATTAGATTTTTAATAATAATACGAATATTACTGGTTGAAAATTCAATGTCTAATTCCGCGTCAGGATCATCAAGTAAACGGTTTAATTCAATCACCCCTTTTCTAGGAATAATAATACGTTCTTCAAAGCCTGTTTCCGTGCCTATTTCACCTTTATAAATGGCTAAACGATGCCCATCCGAGGCAACCAGTTTTAACTTGCTATTTGAAATATTTAACATTAAACCATTCAAATAATAGCGCACATCTTGATTGGCCATACAAAACAAGGTTTTATTTAATGCTTTCTTAAAATTGCCTGCATTGATGACAAAACGATGGGCTAATTTTGCTTCTGAAAATTCAGGATAGTCTTCAGCATCTAACGATGAAAGTGAAAAACGGCTTTTTCCTGAGACCACTTTAACTTTATCTTCTTTCAGCTCAACCCTAATTTCTGATTCCGAAGGTAATAACCGACAAATATCAAGAAATTTTCTAGCGGGAACCGTAATTTCACCCTCTTCAAAAGTATCTAAAGGGAGTTTAGCAACAATTTGAATTTCAAGATCTGTTCCTGTAAGCATCAATTGGTTATTCGTTACCCCAATGAGTACATTGGACAAAATCGGTAAGGTTTGTCTTTTTTCAATGACGCTGACAATTTGCTGTAACGGGGTTAGAATTTGTTCGCGGTTGATAGTAAATTTCATAAGAAATAGTAAGATAGAAGGTAGGTAATAAAAAATTAAAAATAAATGAAGAAGGGTGGCTGTTTTTACGTTTAAATCAATGGGAAAGTGTTCGGAGTAAATTCATATAATCTTCATTAAACTTGATGTTACTGGCCTTAAGTTCATTAACCCGTTTACACGCGCTAATCACCGTTGTATGGTCACGACCACCAAAAGCATGACCAATTTCTGGGTAACTGTGGGTGGTTAATTCGCGGGCTAAGGCCATTGCAATTTGTCTAGGTCGGGCAATCGTTTGTTTTCGGGCTTTAGAACATAAGTCAATCACCTTAAGTTTAAAATATTCTGAAACCGTTTTTTGAATGTTATCAATGTTAACACGCCGCTCTTGCAAAGAGATTAAATCCTGAAGCGACTCCTTGGTAAACTCTAGGGTAATGGATTGGCCTGTAAATTGAGCATTCGCTAGAACGCGACGTAACGCGCCTTCTAAATCTCTGACATTAGACGGCACCCGTTTACTAATAAAAAAAGCAACTTCTTGAGATAAATCCACCCCAATAATACTGGCTTTTTTCATTAAAATCGCCGTTCGAGTTTCCAAATCAGGAGGTTCGATGGCAACAGGTAAGCCCCAGCCAAAACGAGATTTTAAACGGTCTTCAAGTCCTGCAATTTCTTTTGGGTATTTATCACAGGTCAAAACAATTTGATGCTTTTTATCTAAAAGCGTATTGAAGGTATGAAAAAACTCTTCCTGAGACCGTTCTTTACCCGCTAAAAATTGAATATCATCGACTAATAAAACATCAATGCTACGGTAATAATCTTTAAATTTTGCAAAGCTATTTTGTTGCAGGGCTTTTACCATATCTCCAACAAATTTTTCAGAATGTAAATAGACTACATTTAATTGGGGCTTATCCTCAGCAATGGCATTACCGATAGCGTGCATTAAATGTGTTTTCCCCAAACCTGAATTACCATAAATAAATAAAGGGTTATAAGATTTCCCCATATTTTCAGCCACTTGAAAGGCTGCGGCTTTAGCTAATTGATTCGATTGACCCTCAACAAAACGGTCAAAAGTAAACGCTTTATTTAAAAAACTGGGGTGTTTTTTTTGTACCGCCTTCGCAGCCAAACTTTTTTTAGTTTTTTGAGTGAAAATAGATTTTTGAGATTTAGAGCCAATTTCAAGCGAAAGCTCTAACGTACCATTAGAAAACTCATAAATAACATCTTCAAATTTATTAAAATAATGTTGCTTAACCCAGTCAAGAACAAAACGATTGGGGGCAAGTAATTTTACCCGCTCATTATTTTCTTCTGCCTGCAAAGGTCTAACCCAAGTACTAAAATCAGACGATGGGATTTCGTTCTCAAGTCGGGAAAGGCAATTATTCCAAGTCATACTCATAGTTTTCTAGGACTATAAGTCGCGCAAAAAGTAAAAATCAACAGCATTAGCTTTTTATCTATAAAATTGTGGGGCATTAAAAATCGAAGAGGGCTTTTAATCATTATCAACACAGATTAAAAGCAGTGTTTAATCAATAACATTGACAGATAGACATGCTTTATCATATCATCCTTCGTCTTTTTTATCCGTTTTTTATTAAACATAACTTTTAGGTCTCAAGACTCATGAAAAGAACTTACCAACCCAGTAAAATCAAACGCGTTCGTACTCACGGATTTCGTGCAAGAATGGCGACTAAAGCGGGTCGTAATGTGATCAAAGCGCGTCGTGCTAAGGGCCGTGCTAAATTAACCGTGTAGTTGACCGTTGACAAGTCAACATTTTAACTTTCCTCCGGCTTCACGCTTAAAAACCCCAGCTGAGTTTAAACATGTTTTTACCTGCCCTGTAAAATCCACCGATCGGTATTTTACCTTGTTAGCAATAAAAAATCCGCTTGAACATTCTCGGCTGGGGCTTGCGATTGCAAAAAAAAATATAAAACGGGCTGTTGATCGAAATAAAATCAAGCGAGTAGCCAGAGAAAGTTTTAGATTACAACCGCATCAGCGCATAGCAATCGATATTGTCGTGTTAGCGCGCAGAGATGCGGCTAATGCCACATCCACTCAATTAGCAACATCACTCGAAAGGCATTGGCAAAAATTGGTCAAGAAATGCGACAATTGCTGATAGCCATTATAAAATTCTATGGAATTTTTATAAGTCCTTTGTTGGGGAATCATTGTCGATTTCATCCAAGTTGTTCAGGTTATGCCCTAGAAGCCATTCAACTGCATGGTGCTTTTAAGGGGTCTTATCTCACACTTAAACGCTTATTAAAATGCCACCCCTTTCACCCAGGGGGGCTAGACCCTGTTCCCGAAAAAATTGGTAAAAAAAATGGATAATATTAGATTTATACTAATGCTTGCTTTAGCAATGATTGGTTACATGATGTGGGAATCATGGCAGATAGATTATGTTTACCCAAAACCCGATATTAACGCAATAGAATTACCCACCGTTGATAATAAAGAGGAGTTGCCGCTTAATAGCGGCACTGCACAAACTAATAATAAAACTACAATTGATTCTTCCGTTCCTTTAGCACAGGTTGATTCAGGTAATTTAGTTAAAGTTGAGACCGATGTTTTTTCTTTAGAAGTTGATACACAAGGGGGTACGTTACGTAATCTTGATTTAATCAAATATCCACTTGAAAAAGAAAATACCGTTGTTACAAAGCTACTTAAAATGATTGGAATCGAGGCTGATGAAACCGACATTAGCCCCATGCGCTTATTTGACAGCAGTCTTGAGAAATTGTTTTTAGCCCAAAGTGGTTTAATTGCAAGCACAAACTCAGCGACCGCCCCTGATCATCATCAATTTTTTACCGTTGAAAAAAATAGCTATAAAATGGCGATTGGTGAAGAAACATTAGTCGTTCCGTTGACATGGGATAACGGTCAAGGTTTAAAAGTTACAAAAACATTAACTTTTACTCGGGGTAGTTATAATATCAAACTATCACAAACCTTAAATAATACCAGCGATCAAATTTGGACGGGTAGACAATATAGCCAGTTCCAAAAACGTCCCTACGAAGAAGAGAAAAAGAACACTTTTATCCGAACCTATACGGGCGGCGTGTTTTATACTGAAGAAGATAAATACCAGAAAATTAACTTTGAAGACATGGCCGAAGAAAGCCTAAAAGTTACCACGCTGGGAGGTTGGAGTGGTTATATTCAGCACTATTTTGGCGCATTATGGGTTCCACCCGCTGAGCAAGAAAATAATTTTTACAGTAAAGAATTAAAAGATTGGCGTTATGTTATCGGTTCGTACTCCCCAGAGATTACGGTTGCCGCAGGCACACAAGCCGAATTAAAAGCCCAATTATTTGTCGGCCCTAAAATTCAACCGATGATGGCAGAAGTTTCACCGGGTTTAGAATTAACCGTTGATTATGGTTGGTTAACTTTTTTTGGAAAATATATTTACGCAGGACTTAACTGGTTTAATGGACACATTCATAACTGGGGCTTGTCTATTCTTTGCGTCACCTTTTGTATTAAATTATTATTCTTTCCTTTATCGCAAGCCAGTTACCGTTCTATGGCAAGAATGCGTAAAATTCAGCCGAAGTTAAAAGAATTAAAAGAACAATATGCAGACGATAGACAACGTTTCAACACTGAAATGATGTCGATGTATAAAAAAGAAAAAGTGAACCCGTTGGGTGGTTGTTTACCGATTATGGTACAAATCCCCGTCTTTATTTCACTTTATTGGGTATTGATTGAAACCGTTGAATTGCGTCAAGCCCCATTTTTAGGCTGGTTGATGGATTTATCGGCACAAGATCCCTTTTTCTTATTGCCTGTTTTATACGGGATTACGATGAAGATTCAGCAAAGTTTGAATCCGCCTCCGATAGACCCTGTACAAGCAAGAGTGATGCAGATGTTCCCAATCATGTTCACCTTTTTCTTCTTGTTTTTCCCATCAGGTTTGGTTTTGTATTGGATTTGTAATAACACCTTGTCTATTATTCAGCAATGGTTTATTACCAAAAGGATTGCGGCTGAAAATTAAGTCTAAGTCTAAGTCTTATCAGTTATCATAAAAATGCCGAATATATTTAAAATGTATTCGGCATTTTTTATGAACTATTAAAATAATGGTTAATGAAATGTCACATATAAAAAAGATAGAGATCAATAATTTTCGATGCTTTGAAAAATTTGAAATTGGCGACTTTAAAACAATTAATGTATTAGTTGGGAAAAGTAATAGTGGAAAATCATGCTTATTAGAAAGCTTATTTATTGCTATTGATGCTAATCCTCTTATGCCCGCTGGTCTGAATAATCTTCGTGGTTTAGGTTATTCTTCTGAGCAATTAAAATATCTTTTTCATAATTTTGATTTAAATACCGCCCCTATATTGAAAATTAATTTTAGTGACCAAAGAAATACGGAATTAAAACTATCCCCCAATTATAATATTGCAACTATAAATGAAAAACCGATCACTCGTCTTTCAAGTTCAGTTTCTAAAAAAGTCATCGGGATTAATTTAGAATTAAAACTATCTTCCGAAAAAATTTATAAAGCCAGTTATATGCTTGATGATGAAGGCAATCAAAAAAATATCTTATCTGATTATCAAAGCAACATAACTGCTGCTTTTATCCCACCTATTTTCTTAGGTGGATTTGCTTTAACTTGTTATTCTGAACTCATAAAAAAAAGAAAAGAAGCCGTTATTTTAGAAATATTACAAAAAATAGAACCGAAGATACAAGGTATACAGGCATTACCTGAGGGAATATTTTTTATCTACGATAAGATGAATGAATTAGTCCCTATCCAAATCTTAGGGGGAGGAATACAGCAAGCCTTTAATATTATCACGCAGATTGCTAATGAAGACTTTAACGTGATTTTCATTGATGAAATAGAAACAGGGCTGCATTACTCAGCGCATAGTGAACTATGGAAGGGTATTTTTGCACTCTGTAAAACCTTAAACACTCAACTTTTTATAACCACGCATAATATTGAAACGTTGAGTTCGCTTAAAGAAGTTTTAGAATTAGATGAATATCAATCTATGCAAAATGAAATGGCCATTTTTAATTTAGTTAATACAAAAAAATATGGCTTAAAAGCTTATCAATACTCTTTTGAGGGAATTAAAGAAGCGATTGAACTAAACCAAGAAATGCGGTATTAAATATGAATACTCAAATATTTGTTGAAGGAATAGCGGATCAAAAGTTTATAGAAGATTATGTTCAGTAGACTTGTTCTTCTAAATAAAATATATTAAAATCAATTGCTTATATATAATTGATAACATTCACAATCAGTTGATACAGCCTAATAAATAAACTTTAAATTAAATTATTAAAAATAATAAATAAGCTTTATAATAAATTTCTATAAAAAATAAAAATCAAAGTATAACATGAAAATAAAAGAAATTTTACCAAGAATTTATGATGATAGACAGTTAAGAGCTTTAACAGGATTAAAAACAGAACATTTTATTTTACTATTATCTCTATTTGAAAAGACCCTTATTGAAGATCAAAAAGAAAAACATGAAAATAAAGAAAGAAAATACGGTAGTGGTTTAGATAGCACATTAAAAACACCCGCAGACAAATTATTATTTATATTAAATTATATGAAGTGCTATTCTACTCTTTCGATCACTTAGGGTTTTCTTTTAATATGAATAAATCATGCGCCCATACTCATGTATACAAATTATTTCCAATTTTAATAAAGACGTTAGATATATTTAATGTTTTACCTGCAACAAGTTTTTCAACCCCTGAAGAAATGCAGCAGGCTTTTGGCGGAGTTCAAACATTGATAATAGATGCTACAGAGCGTGCTGTACAACGCCCTAGTGACTATGAAGAACAAAATGAATTTTACAGTGGTAAAAAAACAGCATACAATTAAAAATACCACTATAGCTTCTTTAGGTCATTTAATTTTATATATTAGGGTTAGTTTTCCGGTAAAAATCATGATTATGGAATGTTTAAAAAGAATTTAATCCAGAATTAAATTGGTTTAGTAATTTTAATATATTTATTGATTTAGGTTATTTGGGGTTTAATAATGAATATAAAACTAATTCGGTAAATATTCCTCATAAAAAACCAAATAAATCTAAGCATAATCCAAACCCAACATTAACAGAAAATAAAAAAAAAGAAAACAAAGATATGAGTCGTGAAAGAGTCATTGTTGAGCATGTAATCGGTGGAATGAAAAGATATAGATGCCTAGTTGACAAGTTTAGAAATAAAAAAGAAGGTGTAAAAGATTTATTTTCTTTTTTAGCGGCTATCCTATGGAATTTTAACATGATATATTAACTTCTTCTTAAAGAACAAGTCTATTATTTAGATTTGAGGGTAAAACCAACTATTATACAGACTAGAGGATGGACAACTATTTCAAGCTCAACTGAAAAAGGAAGAAATCTGAAGCTTCAGATGAATAGAAATACGGCGGAAGGGGGTATAAATTTAATTATTTTTGATACGGACTTAAATTTTATAAAACGACAAACCGAAATAAATCAATGGGAACTAGATTGTCAATTTGAATTATTTCTTTTTCCTCTCAATCACGAAAAAAGTACAGGTGCATTAGAAGATTTACTTGAAAAAATTATAGTCCCTGAAAACCAAGTGATTTTTGAATGCTGGGAAAAATATGAACGCTGTTTAGAGCATCATAATAAAAATTTAACGACCCCCGCTAAAAAGTCAAAAATATATTGTTATCTTGAAACGTTGGTTGGAAACTCCCGAAGTGAAAAAGATAAAATTAAAGATCACCAGCGAAATTTTTTAGAGCCTAAGCATTGGGATTTAGACAGTCAGGCTTTAAATCCTTTAAATCCTTTAAAAGAATTCTTAGAAACTAATTTAAAAAATGACTGATACTATAGCTGCAATCGCCACCGCCGCAGGAAATGGAGGCGTAGGCATTATTCGATTATCGGGTAAAAAAGCCAAGGCTATTGCCTTAATCCTGACGCAACATCCAACCTTCAAACCCCGCTTTGCCCATTTCAGTTCTTTTTATGAAAAGGAGAACCAAGTCTTAGATTCAGGAATTTGTCTTTATTTTCCCGCCCCTGCCTCTTATACAGGCGAGGATGTGGTTGAATTGCAAGTTCACGGCGGAACAGTGGTTTTAGATATGCTCTTACGTCGAGTTCTCTCTTTAGGGGCAAGACTCGCTAATGCGGGCGAATTTACCGAACGTGCTTTTTTAAATGATAAATTAGATTTAACCCAAGCCGAAGCGATTGCCGATTTAATTGAAAGCAGTACCGAGCAATCGGTACGCTCGGCACAAAAATCAATGCAAGGGGTTTTTTCAGACCAAATTAACGCCTTAGTTGAAGATCTGACCAAGCTAAGAATTTATGTTGAAGCGGCAATTGATTTTGTTGATGAAGAGATTGATTTTTTAGGTGATGGCGTGGTTGAAACGAAATTAACCACCTTAATTGAAAAAATTCAAACCATCCAAAAAACAGCGGAACAGGGTCGTTTATTACGCGATGGCATGACCGTGGTTTTAGTCGGCAAACCCAATGCAGGAAAATCCAGTTTATTAAATGCACTGGCAGGTCATGATGCCGCGATTGTGACTGAAATTGCAGGCACGACACGGGATGTTTTAAGAGAACGGATTCAAATAGAAGGAATGCCCTTACACATTATTGATACCGCAGGTTTACGGGAAAGTGATAATCCAATTGAACAAGAAGGTATCCGTCGAGCGCGTGAAGAATTAAAAAAAGCCGACTGTGTTGTTTTATTAGTGGATTCCAGAGAAGGGAAGCCCGATGCTGAACTGTTAAATAGTTTACCGCCCTCTATTCCGCTTATCACCCTCTATAATAAAATTGATTTAATTAATCACTCACCCGAAAGCAAAGAAACCCCAACGGGCTGTGAAATTTATTTATCCTTAAAACCAGAAAGGGGATTAAATTTACTTAAAGATAAATTAAAGAAAAACATGGGTTACATAGAAAGTAGTGATACGGTTTTTATTGCCCGTCGTCGTCATGTTGAAGCTTTAAATCGTGCTAATGAATATGTAGGGAATGCGTTAAACCAATTACAAACCACACTAGCGGGTGAGTTAGTCGCCGAAGATTTACGTCAAGCACAAACTAGTTTGGCGGAAATTACAGGAACAGTGAGTTCAGATGATTTATTAGGGAAGATTTTTTCTAGTTTTTGTATTGGAAAGTAAAATCATAAATCAACACGTCCATAGCATCCAAATAACACCTTAAAGCCTCTGTTATTAAGGTATTACTATCCCCCTACATTTCAGTTAGTCCCATAAAACCCCCTATAAATGTACCCATGATGCTAATATTGCTTATAACCGATGGGTACAAAATAGCATTTTTACCCTGTAAATAGGTACATTTAACCCTAAGCTATTGTTATTCAGTAGTATTTAAGATGGGTACATTCTTGCAAATAAAGGGGTAAACATGGCTTTATCAGATACCAAGATACGGAATTTAGTTAAAAAAGATAAGCTTTACCAAGTAGCCGATGGGGGCGGGTTATCACTTGAGATATTAAAAAGTGGTAAGAAAGTTTGGCGGATGAGTTACAGGCTTGATGGAAAAAAGGAACGGGTAACGATTGGCGAATATCCTTTTATTACATTGGCAGAAGCCAGGGCCAAGCGGCATGAGTTTAAAGAAATGATTACTCACGGTCGTTCGCCAATGAAAGAGAAACAAAAAAATAAAGTATTAAAAGAACCTGATACCGTGGCTTTATTTGCAGAGCTTTGGGTACAAGACATGGTTATTCCCAATAACAAGAAGCCTATAGCCATTCAGCGTATTTTAACCAAGGATGTAATGCCTATTATTGGCGATAAGCTTTTAAAGGATGTTTCTGTTTCCGATATTTTAAGGATAACCGATAGGATAAAGGCACGTGGTTCTGATTCTATCGCCTTAGATGCAAGAGGAATTTTAAAACGCTTATTTTCTTATGCGATTACACGTGACAAAGTGCAAACGAATCCAGCCGCCAAAATTGATGCCCAATATATTGCCACCGCTAAAAGCCGTGATAGATCATTAAGCAGTGATGAGTTAGCTATATTAGACTTGTTCTTTAAGAAGAAGTTAATATATCATGTTAAAATTCCATAGGATAGCCGCTAAAAAAGAAAATAAATCTTTTACACCTTCTTTTTTATTTCTAAACTTGTCAACTAGACATCTATATCTTTTCATTCCACCGATTACATGCTCAACAATGACTCTTTCACGACTCATCTCTTTGTTTTCTTTTTTTTGTTTTTCAGTTAATGTTGGGTTTGGATTATGCTTAGATTTATTTGGTTTTTTATGAGGAATATTTACCGAATTAGTTTTATATTCATTATTAAACCCTAAATAACCTAAATCAATAAATATATTAAAATTACTAAACCAATTTAATTCTGGATTAAATTCTTTTTTAAACATTCCATAATCATGATTTTTACCTGGAAAACTAACCCCAATATATAAAATTAAATGACCTAAAGAAGCTATAGTGGTATTTTTAATTGTATGCTGTTTTTTTTACCACTGTAAAATTCATTTTGTTCTTCATAGTCACTAGGGCGTTGTACAGCACGCTCTGTAGTATCTATTATCAATGTTTGAACTCCGCCAAAAGCCTGCTGCATTTCTTCAGGGGTTGAAAAACTTGTTGCAGGTAAAACATTAAATATATCTAACGTCTTTATTAAAATTGGAAATAATTTGTATACATGAGTATGAGCGCATGATTTATTCATATTAAAAGAAAACCCTAAGTGATCGAAAGTAGAATAGCACTTCATATAATTTAATATAAATAATAATTTGTCTGCGGGTGTTTTTAATGTGCTATCTAAACCACTACCGTATTTTCTTTCTTTATTTTCATGTTTTTATTTTTGATCTTCAATAAGGGTCTTTTCAAATAGAGATAATAGTAAAATAAAATGTTCTGTTTTTAATCCTGTTAAAGCTCTTAACTGTCTATCATCATAAATTCTTGGTAAAATTTCTTTTATTTTCATGTTATACTTTGATTTTTATTTTTTATAGAAATTTATTATAAAGCTTATTTATTATTTTTAATAATTTAATTTAAAGTTTATTTATTAGGCTGTATCAACTGATTGTGAGTGTTATCAAGTATATATAAGCAATTGATTTTAATATATTTTATTTAGAAGAACAAGTCTATTATTAAAATCTGTCAATAAATCGTCTATAAGCCGTTATAACAAGCTAGCTGTGCATTTACTTATTCTTTGCATGGTGCCAACACTTCGGACAGTTTTAATGCGAGATAACCCCGAAGCTACAAAGCTCCTCGTATTGAGAAGAGCATTTTATTAAACTCAGGTCTACCCCCACGGCTTTCTCATAAAAAATAACATTGACATATTTGGTAAAATACAATTATTTAAATTTACCACAACATGCCAATTCCAACCTCAAATAATAATAGACTTGTTCTTTAAGAAGAAGTTAATATATCATGTTAAAATTCCATAGGATAGCCGCTAAAAAAGAAAATAAATCTTTTACACCTTCTTTTTTATTTCTAAACTTGGGCTACCAACTTAAGGCGGGACAGCAGTAAATTCAACTACTGCATGGTTATTAACTTTCATTCAACCTTGAAGTTAAAAGTGTCCCGCTTTAAGTTGGTAGCCTAAACTAGGCATCTATATCTTTTCATTCCACCGATTACATGCTCAACAATGACTCTTTCACGACTCATCTCTTTGTTTTCTTTTTTTTGATTTTCTGTTAATGTTGGGTTTGGATTATGCTTAGATTTATTTGGTTTTTTATGAGGAATATTTACCGAATTAGTTTTATATTCATTATTAAACCCCAAATAACCTAAATCAATAAATATATTAAAATTACTAAACCAATTTAATTCTGGATTAAATTCTTTTTTAAACATTCCATAATCATGATTTTTTACCTGGAAAACTAACCCCAATATATAAAATTAAATGACCTAAAGAAGCTATAGTGGTATTTTTAATTGTATGCTGTTTTTTTTACCACTGTAAAATTCATTTTGTTCTTCATAGTCACTAGGGCGTTGTACAGCACGCTCTGTAGCATCTATTATCAATGTTTGAACTCCGCCAAAAGCCTGCTGCATTTCTTCAGGGGTTGAAAAACTTGTTGCAGGTAAAACATTAAATATATCTAACGTCTTTATTAAAATTGGAAATAATTTGTATACATGAGTATGGGCGCATGATTTATTCATATTAAAAGAAAACCCTAAGTGATCGAAAGTAGAATAACACTTCATATAATTTAATATAAATAATAATTTGTCTGCGGGTGTTTTTAATGTGCTATCTAAACCACTACCGTATTTTCTTTCTTTATTTTCATGTTTTTCTTTTTGATCTTCAATAAGGGTCTTTTCAAATAGAGATAATAGTAAAATAAAATGTTCTGTTTTTAATCCTGTTAAAGCTCTTAACTGTCTATCATCATAAATTCTTGGTAAAATTTCTTTTATTTTCATGTTATACTTTGATTTTTATTTTTTATAGAAATTTATTATAAAGCTTATTTATTATTTTTAATAATTTAATTTAAAGTTTATTTATTAGGCTGTATCAACTGATTATGAGTGTTATCAAGTATATATAAGCAATTGATTTTAATATATTTTATTTAGAAGAACAAGTCTAATGAACCTGAAATTACAATAGAAATAAATGAAAGAAAATTCATTGATGCTTTGAAAGGACTCTCCGATTATCGTGATAATCGCGGCAAGTGGCATTCACTGACCTTTTTTATCGTCACTGTTGTTTTTGCCATGCTGGTTGGACGCTCAAAAGTATTCAGTATTCATCGTTATATGACTCATAAAATTGTCTGGCTGCGTGAAGTAACTGGGATTAAAGATGCCCCTCTGGTTTCTCGCGCGCATTTTCCACGAATGTTGGAAAATTTGGATTGGCAGGACTTAAATCAGTTAATTAATGCCTTTTTTGATGAAAAAACAGCTCATATTATTGCCAATGAATGGGTTGCTATTGATGGCAAAATCATGCGTGGCACGCTTAAGTCAGGTGAAAAACAAGCCATTATTGTATCTACTTTAAATTTCAGGGTAAAACAAATATCAGACCTGCAAACTTTGCGCTTTTTGAGCGATAAGATTCGCCATAGACGGCATTTTGAATTCACCACTAACTCGGTCATAAACATAATCATAAAAACTCACGGCTAGTTTTTTAGCCGTTTCAGCAAGACTCATAAAACTGTCTTTGATTTTCGTGCCTTTCTCATTTCGAGTCTGGAAGCTTATGTCTCACGCACGCGCTTGTCTTCTTGATTCATCACTGTATTAACAGGTATTTGAGCATCAACTTTTACCCGCGCTTTATCAGCTAACTTGAACTCGTCAAGCAAGGATTGAGCTTGTTGATTGTAGATATAATGGCGTGGCGCATAATCGGTCAGCACGTCCAGAACCGATAAACGGTCTTTGTTTTTAGGGGTGAAATAAGCGGTAAACAAGTCATTGCAGACCACCTGACAATAGTGGTTATCACCGTTGACTCGCGCACTGGTATCATCAATCTGCCCGTAATCACTGTTGAGAATACCGCAGCGATAAAGCTCGCTTTTTTCCTGAGACTTAAGCATGGGAATTAAGCTACGAAAAAGCCTTTAGATACTAAGTCGCTAGGCAAGCCAGTTTTGTCGAGTAGGCATTTTAGCGTTTGGTCGATTTTAACTCGTGGGATCTTGGGTTTACGGCGGCGTTTTTTCTTATCCGAGTCCGTATTTTCAGTGTCGTTATTAGTTTCTTTTTGCGCGTCAACTTGTGCTTTTTTACGTTCGTCTTCGGATGAAATATCATCACCCTTATTATTTTTATTGGGTTTGATATCAGGCTTTCCCTGCTCACCTTTCAAGCGATTAACCTCGTCACGAAGTTGCTGTAATTCAGTTTCTAAAGACAATTTATCACTGGCTAAGCGTTCAATAAGATTGAATATTTTTTTGACAATATCCTGCGCTTCGCTACTTTCCATTTGAGCGATTGCTTGATAAATGACGTTAGTTTCAGCCTGTAGGTCGTGGATATTCAAAGTATGTAAATGTTCGTTCTTTTATGATATGTTGTCAAATCTATTTTAGAAATTTTATCTTTACCCTGAGATTTAAAGTAGATACGTTACGATGTTATTCCTCATTTTTCGATATTGATCAGAAAATGAGGAGTTTTGGAGGTCAAGCAGCCATATTTGTCCGCTCACGTGTTTCAGGTATTTTTATGATAAATGACAGTAACAAGCGGAATAATCAACTTCCTTCGATTGGTTTCATCAGTGCTCCAGCCTGGTCTGACCCAGCACCTTACGAATTTACAACAGCTGTTCAAGAAAAGATTATTACGCAACAAGCCTTTCCACTACTACCTGATTTTGATTACTCTCTGGATAATATTACATCTGAACTCGTCGAAGAAAGATTCTGCCTTTGCGCAAGGAGTCTACAAGCCGCAGGGTGTGACTTGCTTGTCCAGGTAGGAAGCCCTTTTTCCTGGGCAAAATCAGGGTTGGAAGCACAAGCTCGTCAACGAAATACCCGGATAGAAAAGGCAGCTAATATCCCAAGTATAATGACCTCCCTCGCGATCGTGGATGCTTTACGGGTCCATCGAATTAAAAAGGTTGCCATCTGCACGTATTACACATTAAGTTGGAAAGAATGTTTTTCTTCTTTTTTGGCGTTATGCGGTTTTAAAGTATTACAGGCGGCAAGTTTTTCTGAACAGGGTCTGGTTAAGGCGGAAAATGAAGAAAATCTGTTCAAATATGCATGGAATAATCCTTCAGATATGATCAAGGAATCGGTCCGATTAATTAAGGATGCAGCCCCTGAGGCCGAGGCAATTGTTATTACAGGGACTGGAGTAAGAACACTGGCAATACTATGTGAATTAGAAGCGATTGCGCAATGCCCAGTTATTCCCGCAGATACAGTCTTATATTGGCTCAGTGCACGTTACTTGAATTTGACCTTAGATCCAAAGATGGGTCGTTTTAAAGATTTACCTTACGAAATCTTGCAAGCGCTAATTAAATGACCATTGTTCATCACCAAGCCCGAACAGGCTTAATTTATCTTCACAACTTACTGTGTCAGGATCCTTCAACCCGATGGCGACATTTGTGGGAAGCATACTCTCCTTCCCCCTTGAGTACTCTGGTTACTGGATTAGTTTATAGCGTGATAAGCCGCGCACACAGATCCTCTATAATTCAAAGGAGAAAAAAATGATTTATCGTATCCTTAGCATGACGGCAAAACCCGGGAAAGTGATAGAAGCACGTCAACTACTTCTAGATGTTGCAGCTCATGTGATGGAAAATTACACTCACAAAGCAGAAGTCCTGAGTAACTGCAGTGGCGCGTCAAACCAATTACACTTTATAGGATATCATGAGTCTCTGAGCACCCTTGATAAAGTTTTTAAAAAATTTGAAACCGATTCAAAGGGAAAGGAGCTGATGGCGAAGTTCCCTGATGTCTTTGAGAATGACCGTGTAATCCGTCTATACCGTTTAGAATCCTAGTTGTGTATTCTCCACATCCTCCAAATAGAAGAATAGTCAGCTTTGACTTCTTGGCTAAATGCTGCTGAATCCAACCATAGAATTAAGGTATCGACATGATGCAAGAAAAAGATTGCAATAGCGTTTCATTCTTTCGCGAAGCAGCCCCCTACATCCACAGCCATCGCGGTAAAACCTTCGTCATCGCTTTTTCGGGTGAAGTCATTGCCACCAACCAGTTTCAGAAAATTGTGCAGGACCTTGCCATTATATCCAGCCTAGGCGCACGACTGATACTGGTGCATGGAAATCGGCCACAACTCAATGAACGTCTGCATCACAGCAATATTCCGATTCGTCTTCACAAGGGCATCCGTATTACTGACCACATTGCCCTGCTGGTAGCGCAGGAAGCCATCGGTTTCCTGCGTATCCATATTGAAAACCTTATGACACATGCACTGAACAGGCTTTCGCTTTCCAGCAATAATCTTGGTATTGTATCCGGCAACTTTATTACTGCACGCCCGTTGGGAATCCACGACGGTATCGACTATGGTTTTACTGGACTGGTACGCAAGATTAATCACAATCTCATCCAGCAACAACTCGCCGCAGACAATATTGTTTTGCTGTCACCGATGGGTTGCTCACCAACAAGAGAAACCTATAATCTGCGTTACGAGCAGACAGCCATTGCCGCTGCCAAAGCTCTCAAGGCTGACAAACTGATTTTCCTCAGTCATCAGCCACTGAACTTGCCACACGAACTAACACTGGAAGAAGCCAGAACCCATACCCTAAAAAATGAACTGTTGTCTGCTGTCATTGAAGCGCTGAAAACAGATGTAGAACGTATTCATCTGCTCAACGCCGAGACCGACGGCGCCCTATTACTGGAACTCTACACTCGCGACGGCATAGGCAGCATGATTTCTTCCGAGCAATTCGAATGCCTTCGAGCAGCCAGCATTGAAGATATCTGTGGCATTCTCGACCTGATCCGCCCGCTGGAAAATGCAGAAATAATAATTAAACGTTCCCGCGAACAACTGGAACTGGAAATCGGCAACTTCCACATTATTACTCGTGACCAAAAAATCATTGCCTGTGCCGCTCTTTACAATACTGATGACCCACAAGTTGCTGAATTTGCCTGCTTTTCCGTTCACCCACATTATCGTGGCAGCAACCGTGGCGACAAGCTGCTTAAACACGTTACCCAACTGGCGAAAACACAGGGAAAAACCCAGCTTCTGGTACTAACCACCCATACCATCGATTGGTTTCGGGAGCGTGGATTTACAAAAGGAACAATTGAAGAGCTCTCTCCGAACAAGAAATCACTATACAATTATCAGCGAAATTCACAGATATTGTTTAAATCGTTGATAAGGAGTAAGGAGTAAGGAGTAAGGATTCAGAGGAATTACTAAATTCGATGGTGCGAGACGGCGTACATTGGGACTCAGAACATGTCAAAAAATGAGTTCTTGACACCATGGTCACTTGTTAGTATTTTTCTTTGATGCATTACATATTCATCCAATAATTGACGAATAATTTTTTGATATTGCATATGATGTTTTTCAGCCATTTCTTTAAAATAATCAACACTTTCTGAACTTAGAGAAAGGGTGATTTTTGTATTTTGGCTTTTAAGTGCAAGCTCAGAAGGGGAAGGCAAAAAGTCAGCTACTAACTTTACCTCTCCAATCGGTTTATCACTGTATTGAATTACTTTGCTCATATATTTTTTTACCTTTGCGCTAATAACCAGCACCAAAAATTCTGATGCGTTCCAAACGATAGGTGAACCGAACAGTTAAAACGCCTGTTCTTTCTTGGTTCAAGCCAAAGCAA
Organism: Methylococcales bacterium; assembly: GCA_030949405.1. Classification (NCBI taxonomy): domain Bacteria; kingdom Pseudomonadati; phylum Pseudomonadota; class Gammaproteobacteria; order Methylococcales; species Methylococcales bacterium. Next base: position 884,036 of record JAUZSN010000002.1, read on the forward strand.
TAGTAACGTTTTTCTTCTTGGCTCGCAATTTAATGAAATTAGGGATTGAAAAACACGCCGCAATATTGGCTGGATTAAGCAGTAAATCCTACTGGAGAAACGCGAAAACCCCTTGCATTAATAAGGGGTTGGGGAAAGAATACCTGAAACAGCAAGGGCTATTCTCACTCCGAGATGGCTGGATTAAATATCACTACGGTTAGTGAAACGCCCTGTGCGGATCCGCATGCAGGGTGTTGTGGGGGCTGAGGGTGAGATACCCCTGGCTACCCGATTATATGTTTAGTAATGTGCTAATTTTGAACTAGCAATACGATTTAAACTAACTCCAGCTTCTATTGCCTCTAAAGCTAAATGTCGGTGTACCTCTGGGGGAATACGCACCATAAATTTTCCACTGTAATCTCGCAAAGAAATAGGTAAAGGAATTTCTTCTCCGTTTTGAAGCATATCCTCTAAACACTTTTCCACAACTAGATGAATACCTTTAAGTGTTTTTTCAGACGTAGCATCAAGCCAACTAAGACTAGGCAGCTCAGAGCATAACCCCACAAACTCCTCATCTTCCTCTGACCATGTTACTCGGTAAGTGTATTTTTCAAAGTTAAGAGCCATTTTTCACCTCAATTTGTTCTATAGCACCTAGGACTTGCTTCACTTGGTAAGACTTAGCTTTTCCTTTGCTATTTTGTATATTTACACGCGGATCACCCGACCAAGGTGTCTTATAAATACAGTGACTACTTCCAGTTTGGCGAACTTTGCCAAAATAAAACTCACAAACTTTCTGTAGATCATTGAAACGAACTTCCTTCGAGTTCGCTTTCATTTCTTTTACAATTTTTGCTATGCTATCCATGCCTTCAATAATATCATTATTGATACTACTTATCAATTCAGAAACCTTATATTTTTTTAATCCTAAAATTGTCCCACCAAAACCTATAAAGTATGGGATTAAAATGTAACCTACATTTATTACAGTAATATCCCATGGGCTTGCAATTATTGCTAGTGTAGAAAAACACAATAAAAATAAAGCTATATTAGTTTTGTGATAAAAACCATAAATACCAGCAACACACATTAACAGTATTGAAAGAAAGATGGCAGAAGTGAATGGAGCTGCACTAAGGAAAACACATACAATAGATAGTATAACTAATAATGTATTTACTATTTTCATGCTCATGAGTTTCTTTTACATATAACGCCAAAATAAGCGGCGGATAAAAGGGGCATAAATTTTGCGTCTTTTTGCAAAATTTATGACGCTTTTAGCTAATGGAATGGTTCGTCCCACTTTTACAACCGCCCTAAAAGGGATGATAATAACCGTTATTCATTTTCAGCACAAGTGTGAGGTCATAGTCATGAGCAAAGTTAATTCAAACAAAAATATCGCCGTCTTAGGGATTGATTTGGCGAAGAATAGTTTTCAGCTACATGGCGTGGATGAAGACGATAACGTGTGTCTGAAAAAGAAACTCACACGCAACAAGCTGAGTGCCTTTATCGCTAATCTGCCGCCGTGTTTAATTGGCATTGAAGCCTGCGGCGGCGCGAATTATTGGAAGCGCATTTTCTCTCAATTTGGGCATACGGTCAAAATTATGGCTCCACAATTTGTGAAGCCGTATGTGAAATCAAACAAAAGCGATGCCTTGGATGCGGAAGGAATTTGCGAAGCTGTGCAACGGAAGTCGATGCGCTTTGTCCCCAGTAAAAGTGTTGAGCAGCAGGATATTCAATGTATGCATCGCATTCGTAGCCAGTTGATTGGGCGACGCACTGCGCAAGCGAATCAAATTCGCGGCTTGCTGATGGAATATGGCATCATCATTGCGCAAGGCATTCACTCGGTCAGTAAGATTATTCCTGAGTTGCTAGAGGATGCAGAAAACCAACTTTCACCGATATTTCGAGAATTATTGCAAGAGCTTTACGATGAAATGAAGCACCTCAATGAGCGGATTGATTCGATCGAAATCAAGTTAAAACAGGTCTGCGCTCAGAATGAAAACTGCCAACGATTACTCACTATTCCTGGTGTCGGACTGTTAACTGCCACGGCTTTAATCGCTGCGATTGGCGACATCAATGTGTTTAAAAATGGACGCGAACTTGCGGCATGGCTAGGGCTGGTGCCGAGGCAACATTCCACAGGCGGCAAGCCGACATTGTTAGGGATTAGCAAACGCGGCGACACTTATCTGCGCACCTTGCTGATTCACGGTGGACGCTCGATGTTACGGGTAGCGCATAAATACGAAGACAAGCGTAATAAATGGATTGTCAGTTTAAAGGAACGGCGCGGCGAAAATATTTTCACAGTTGCCATCGCCAACAAAAACGCGCGTATCGCATGGGCGGTATTGAGCAAGCAAGAAGATTACTGCATCAAGAGTACTTAGGATTTTAGTTAGGAAAAATCGAATCCACTTTTTAAAGACGAGCAACAGAACAAACGATCAGTTTACAACGAATTGCGTAGATAAAGTTGTCAGGAACCGTGTGATTATATACCGACAAGAAGCGGGTCTTTATTCCAAGCAAAAAGCATAATGTCGGAAGTTCTCAACGCTATTAAAAATTAACCAAATCCTATGGCTTATCAACTACATTCTGAAGCACGCACAACACCCAAGATTCGAGCTGAAATTCAGGCCTCAACACTTGGTCTGACAAAGTTAGCTAAAAAATACAATATCACCAAAGCAACCGCTTTAAAATGGCGTGGACGCGATGAGGTTGAAGATCGTTCGCATCGTCCACACAAACTTAATACCACCTTGAACGAGGCTCAGGAAGATATTGTCGTTGAGCTGCGCCGCTTTTTACTGTTACCGATTGATGATTTGTTAGTTGTTACCCGCGAGTTTATTAACCTCGATGTTTCTCGCTCTGGATTAGGACGCTGCTTAACCCGTCATGGCGTAGGTAATATCAGGGCTTTAAGAGCCGAACAGAACCCAAGTGAAGAGAAAACAGTCTCCAAAAAAGCGTTTAAAAATTACGCGCCTGGCTTTATTCATATCGACATCAAATATTTACCCAAAATGCCTGACGAAGCCCATCATCGTTATTTATTTGTCGCCATTGATAGAGCCACACGTTGGGTTTACTTTCGTATTTATGCTGACCAAACCCAAGTCAGTAGCGTTGATTTCCTACGGCGGGTAACTGAAGCTTGCCCCGTTCACATTAATAAAATATTGACGGATAATGGTACTCAATTTACTGATCGCTTTACCAGCAAGGAAAAGCAAGCTACAGGCAATCATGCGTTTGATAAGGCTTGTACCGAACACGCAATTGAACATCGACTCATTCCGCCACGCCACCCACAAACTAACGGTATGGTGGAACGATTTAATGGACGCATCAGCGAACTAAATAAACAAACCCACTTCACCAGTGCGGCTGAACTTGAAGCTACTTTATATGCCTATTTGAAAGTTTACAACCACCAAATTCCGCAACGTGCCTTAAACCATCAAACACCAATACAGGCATTAATGGAATGGCAAAAAACAACCCCCGATATTTTTACTAAAACCGTACATAATCATACGGGTCTTGACAATGCTCTAAGTCCCAATGTACGCCGTCTCGCACCATCGAATTTAGGATAATAATCATCTTTCTTAAGCAAGCAATTATCGCTACTTTTTTGGGTTTTCCCATCGCCACTAATTGCTTGTATTTGGCTTTTTCTCGATTCATCGGTGCAACGCCGACCAATGCCGCCGCTTGTTTATTTCTTGTCCCTCGGTTTGGCTTATCATGAAACGGATCTTAAAAGTAAGCATTACCAAACGGGAATTTGATAATGTAAAATAAAAACAAAATAATTTTTATTCAGTCGGCGTAATCTATGAAATACCTAATCTTACTTTGCTTATTAATCCCTTTGCCCGCAATTTCTGACTCCTCCGTTTGGCGAGTAAGTAAATCAGGCAACGAGTTGTTTATCGGCGGGACTATTCATGTCTTAAGCCCAAAAGACTATCCACTTCCTAACGAATTTGAACAGGCTTACAACCAAGCCGAAATACTGGTTTTAGAAACCGATATGGATGCATTGAGTAATCCAAAGATACAAATGCAATTGGCAAAAAAGATGAGGTATGGTGACAGCGGTAGCTTAAAAAATGAGTTAAAAGCAGAAACCTACCAATTATTAACCGACTACTTAAATAGCCAAAAAATACCAATTGCGGTTTTTAACTCATTTAAACCCTCAATGGTTATCATTACCTTAACGATGCTCGCTTTAGACAATTTAGGCATGGCAGGCACGGGGGTTGATCTGTTTTTTAATCAAAAAGCATCCGCCGAAAATAAAAAACGCGACTATTTAGAAAGTGTCGAAAAACAAATCTCGCTTTTAGAAAATATGGCGAAAGGTCACGAAGATGATTTAATTTTAAGTACCTTAAACGATTTAAATGAATTATCAGAAACGATGACGAAATTAAAAAGTGCGTGGCGTAAAGGTGATTTAGCTCAACTAGAGGAAATGGGCATTAGCTCTATGCGTCATGAATACCCCGCTCTTTATCGGTTCATTTTAGTGGAACGAAATAATAACTGGATACCCAAACTTGAAAAACTATTAGCCACAACAGAAAAAGAACTGGTTTTAGTCGGCTCTTTACATCTTGTGGGGAAAGAGGGCGTGCTGGAACAACTTAAAGCACGGGGTTATCAGGTCACACGTTTTAAGGCTAAGAAAAGGTAATTTGCCATTAGCCTTCCAATGCTCGATATTTTTCTCGCAAATTATTACGCACTCTAATCGCAAACATATTTAAACAAATAATCACCACCACTAATAATAATGAAGTCGCATACACCAAAGGCCGTGCGGCTTCAACATTCGGGCTTTGAAAACCAACATCGTAAATATGAAAACCTAAGTGCATAAATTTACGCTCTAAATGCAAATAAGGAAAATTACCATCTAATGGTAAGGTCGGCGCGAGTTTAACCACCCCAACTAACATTAACGGCGCAACTTCACCCGCGGCTCTGGCAATGGCTAAAATTAAACCCGTCATCATCGCAGGGCTTGCCATCGGTAACACCGTTCGCCATAAGGTTTCGGCTTTAGTCGCCCCTAACGCTAAACTGCCTTCTCGAATAGACTTTGGAATCCGTGATAAACCTTCTTCGGTTGAAACAATCACGACAGGTAAGGTTAATAAGGCCAGTGTTAATGAGGCCCACATTAAACCCGGTGTTCCAAAAACAGGCGAGGGTGCCGATTCAGGGTAAAATAATTCGTCAATATTTCCGCCTAAAATATAAACAAAAAATCCGAGTCCAAAGATTCCATAAACAATGGAAGGAACACCCGCTAAATTATTAACGGCGATCCGAATAAGACGTGTGGTAAATCCTTGCTTGGCATATTCGCGTAAATACACGGCCGCAATCACACCAAAAGGGGTCACAATCACTGCCATTAGCATCACCATCATAACCGTACCAAAAATAGCGGGGAAAATGCCCCCTTCGGTATTCGCTTCACGAGGCTCTTCAATAATAAATTCAATGAATTTTTCCCCATAATGCCCGATTTTAGCCGCAAGACTCATCGCATTAGGTTGATAAATTCGTACACATTTTTCTAAAGGAATCTCAATTTCTTTTCCATTAGCCGATTTGACCACCAAACTATCTACTCTAATTTTTTGGTATAAAACCGCTAAGTCTTGTTGTAGGATTTTATAATCTTCATTGTGGCGATTTTTTTGTTGGGTAATGTCTTGTTCAGCGGCTTTATCCCATTGGTGATCTATTTCTAATCGCCGTTGTTTTAAGCGTAATTTTTCTAAAGCATAATTTATTTTACCGACCGCACCGTTTTGTAATTGCTTTATTTCCTCAAAGGTTTCTAATGCCTTTTCCAAACGCGGTTGCAGTTCATTCCATGCTTGCGTCCCCGTTGCAATAATTTTACCCTCGGATTTAAGGGCGACTAAGTAACCGTAAAAATTCCCCCATTCACGACGTTCAATAACAAGGGCATTTTCAGGAACCTGTTCGGCGTTTATTTTAGGTGCGTCAACCCAACGAAAATCCATTCCTGTTAAATCACGATTACCGACTTTTAATAAATGCTGGACTAAGTGATCCGCTCCCGCTTCAAGTTGATAATTAGACGCGCGGGCTTGTCGTGCTGACATCACCGTGCTATCCACCAGTTCCCCCATAATTTTTGTCGATTGGTTTGAATCCTGATAGGTATATTCAGTCACTTGAGCAGGCCAATAATGACCTAAACCCCGTACCGCGATCAAGAACAATAAACCAATCACTAAAATGAGTGAAATACTAACCGCTGCGGCATTCATCCAAATCCACGGAGAACCACTTTTAAACCACTGTTTTATTATCATAAGGAGCTGTATTTTTCGCGTAATCGTTGACGAATGATTTCGGCGAGGGTATTAAAGACAAAGGTAAATAAAAATAACACTAAGGCCGCTAAAAATAAGACGCGATAATGGGTGCTATCGACTTCGGATTCGGGCATTTCCACCGCGATATTAGCGGATAAGGTTCTCATGCCTTCAAAGACACTGAAATCCATCACGGGTGTATTGCCTGTTGCCATCAGTACAATCATTGTTTCGCCAACAGCTCGTCCAAAACCAATCATAATGGCTGAAAATATCCCAGGGCTGGCTGTTAATAACACTACTTTAGTCATCGTTTGCCAAGGCGTTGCGCCTAACGCAAGGGAACCGATGGTTAAATGTTTAGGGACGCTGAAAATGGCATCTTCGGTAATCGAGAAAATAGTTGGAATGACTGCAATTCCCATTGCAATCCCAACCACTAAGGAGTTCCGTTGATCGTAACTAATCCCAAATTCTTTATTTAACCATGTTTGTAAGTCGCCATTAAAAAATAAATCCTCAAAAGGGGTGTTTAATGAAAAGGCTAACCACGAGGCCAGTAAAATCACAGGAATTAAAATAATAGCATCCCAGCCTTCGGGAATTTTTTGGCGAAATTTTTTGGGTAAATATTGCCAACTATAAGCAAATAACACCACCGCTATCGGAATAATAAGCAGTAAATTTAAAATTCCAACTAAATAGTTTTCAATAATCGGGGCTAACCATAATCCTGCTAAGAAACCTAAAATGACTGTGGGTAACGCGCCCATCATTTCAATACTGGGTTTCACATAACCGCGTAATGATGACGACATGAAATAAGCGGTATAAATCGCACCCATTAATGACAGCGGAATCGCCACCAACATTGTATAAAAGGATGCTTTTAAGGTGCCAAAAACCAACGGCGTTAAACTCATTTTAGGTTCAAAATCATTACTCGCCGAAGAGGATTGCCAAATATAATCGGCTTTAGAATAACTTTCGTACCAGACTTCTTGCCAAAGTGATTGTAAGGAAACTTCAGGGTGTTCATTTTCAAGGGCCCAAATATGCAGTTGATTATCAGCCGTTTCCAACATGAAATTATTAGCACGAGGGGATAAACTTAAGGCAATAGGGGTTTGATTAGCGACTTGTTTTTTAATTAATTCGCGTTCAGCGGTTGAATGATAAACTCCGACTTCACCGGTATTATCCACGGTAATAAAGCCTTTACGCCGTTGTTCCGCTTTAATTTCGGTAATGGGGTTATCCGATACCTTAAAGTGACGAAGGTTTTTTAACGCAGGACGACCTTGTTCATCGCGTACCATGCTCCATTGGGAAACCGTACCGCCTGAATCGCCTATTAATAAGGATAAGTCCCCATTTAAAAATACGATACGCGTTAATTTTAGTCCCGCTTCAATCACATTAAGATGCTGACGAATAATCGGTTTATTTTTTTTGCTAATATCAAAAAAACTTAAACGACCGCTGGAGGTGGCTAAATATAAATTACGGTGTTCTTTATCTAATAAAATATCACTTACGTCAGTGCCTGCAATATCGAGTAGCGTTGAGGTTTGTTCTAAGCGAGCATTGTCATCAAACAGAGAGTCTTGTTTTTTAAAGTTCGTTAAAATTATATGATTATCCGCCGTTTTAACCACCAGCGTGGTTTGTTCTTCATCGACTTTGATGGCTAATTTAGTAATCGCTTGGGTGGTTTCTTTTAGGGTTAATGGTTCTTTTCCGAGCGGATAACTAATAGAGGGGGTAATTAAACGAACATCATTGGGGTAGGTAATTTTATATTCATGTTTGGCAACAATAATCTGTCCATTATTTAAACCATAGGCCACAACACCTGAAGCAGGATTCCCTTGGGCAAAACTGGTGAATGTCTGAGCGTCTGGAATGGCGATTTTTTCAATGCGTAAGGTTTTGCCCGTCGCCATTGAAAAGAAAACAGCAAGTCCTTGGTCGGTAAAACGGACACCGACTTCATTTTGTTCTTCATTCGCCAGTAATAAGGTTTTTCCTGATTGCGGCGCAGGGACCTGATAACGCGTAAGAGAATGCGACTCAGCGGTTAAAAATAATGGGAAAACCACATAGAGTAAATAAAAGAAAATAAGGACAATCGCTCCAATAACCCCTAAGCCGCCCGCAACGACACTGTATTGTGCGAGCTTGTCTTTTATTCGTCGCCACTGTTGATAATACGCAGAGGTTGGAAGTTGTGAGTTGGTTTCGGGCATAAGAAGATGAATGGAGACAAATAGGGTGACTATTTTTTATTAACGAATGCAATCTTGATAGCGATTGCATTCTAAATATTAGGCAAACGTTATTGAATGTTTGCTAATGCTTTTTTCACGACAGAGGCGGGTAATGGGATGTAACCATCTTTAATAACCACTTGCTGACCTGATTGCGATAAGACTAATTTAATAAACTCTTGTTCTAAAGGTGCAAGGGCTTTATTCGGAGCTTTATTCACATAGACATACAGAAAGCGGGCTAAGGGGTATTTTCCAGTCACTGCATTTTCAGGGGTTGCGGCAATAAAGTCTTGACCCGCTTCTTTTGCTAAAGGGACGGCTTTAACGCTTGATGTTTTATAGCCAATGCCTGAATAACCAATCCCATTTAAAGAAGAGGTAATGGATTGAACCACAGACGCTGACCCCGGTTGCTCATTGACATTATTTTTATAATCGCCTTTGCACAAAGCTTTTTTCTTAAAATAACCATAAGTACCTGACACTGAATTACGACCATATAATTGAATCGGTTTTGCCGTCCAATCACCTGTTAAACCTGCTGCGCCCCATGTTGAAATATCCGTAGCATAACCGCACTTGCGCGTTGAGGACATAATGGCATCGACTTGAGGAACGGTTAACCCTGTAATAGGGTTGTCTTTATGAACAAAAACAGCTAACGCATCAATAGCGACAGGAATCGCGACGGGTTTATACCCATATTTCTTTTCAAAAGCATCGAGTTCTTTGTCCTTCATCTTCCGACTCATCGGGCCTAAATTAGAGGTTGCTTCGGTTAATGCAGGGGGCGCGGTTGATGAACCTGCGGCTTGAATTTGAATATTAACGTTAGGATAAACACGCTTAAACTCTTCGGCCCAAAGGGTCATTAGATTCGCAAGAGTATCCGAACCGACACTGGATAAATTTCCTGAAATGCCACTGGATTTTATATAGGTTGGAATTTTAGCATCAACGGTTTGAATGGCGGCGGCAGTACCACTTAACAAAGATGTTGAAACAAACCCCAGTGCCAGCACTAATGATTTTATTTTAAACGTTTTCATACGAACCTCTTTTAAGATAATGTGGGAGATATTGTCTTAATTTAGAGTGACAATAGTATGACGTTAATGTGACAATTTTATGACAAAGGCGAATGTTTCCAGTGAAACCTATTTATTATTGCTGTCTTGTTGAAAAGTAGGAAGGACTAACAAGGCCGTTTATTTAGGTTAATGCTAAACGTTAACTTAAATTAAGAAATTAAAAAATATGAGGGGAGTCGTATGGATTTTCAACTTGTAGAGCATGAGGCGTTAAATTTATCCTATGAATTTCGTGCTGAATTAACCCAAAAATTGCTATTAAGTTTAAATGAGGTAACAGTTACTGAAAATAAACCGCTTTGGCTTGATGAGGCTTTGCATCGAAGTGGCGCATTAGATCAGGATGATTCGCAAGTCCGTTCTACGGAGGCGATTTTTTCGTTTATAAAAAAAATTATTCATCAATGAAAGGCGTTTTATTTCATTATCTTGCTGAAAAATAATTGCTAGATGCCGCTTTTTTTTATGAAAAACAAACCCAAAATTTGGGCGATAGTTTTCTTAATGACGTTTATCGAAATGTTGATCAAATCGTAGATTATCCTGAAATATCGGCTATTGTTGTTAAAGAAATCTGTAAAAAACAATTCAACGCTTTCCTTATTATATCCTTTATGAATTAAGGAATACATCCGTTTATATTATTGCCATTATGCACCCGCGTAGGCAACCTTCATACTGGCAACGTAAAATTTAAATGAATAAAATAGTTACCTCGTATTTTTTCGTTAATTTTTGACTGTGTGTTAAAAAGAGTTGAGCCATTTTTTACCTATTTTATTATGGTAAAATACCCCCTGATTCGCATAATGCAATGGTAATGTTTCACATGAAGCATTCATAACGGAATAACTGGAAACAGCATGGTAGAAAACAATAACGAATACGATAGTTCTAATATCACCGTTCTCAAAGGCTTGGATGCAGTAAGAAAACGCCCTGGGATGTATATTGGGGATACCGATGATGGCACAGGTTTGCATCACATGGTCTTTGAGGTTGTTGATAATTCGATTGATGAAGCCTTAGCAGGATTTTGTAAAGGCGTTGATGTCATTATTCATAGCAATGGCTCCGTCAGTGTGGCTGATGATGGTCGCGGAATTCCTGTTGATATTCACGCTGAAGAAGGTCGTTCGGCGGCTGAAGTGATTATGACCGTCCTTCATGCGGGGGGGAAATTTGATGACAATGCTTATAAAATTTCAGGGGGACTTCACGGCGTTGGAATTTCAGTGGTTAATGCCTTATCAGAAATAATGACCTTAGAAATTCGTAAAAACGGTCAACTGTATCATCAGGTTTATAAAATGGGTGAACCGCAAGCCCCTTTAAAATTAATGGGTGATACGACGGGTTCGGGGACTAAAATTAATTTTAAACCCAGTACTGAAACCTTTTCTGGCGTTGAATTTCATTATGATATTTTAGCCAAACGTTTGCGGGAATTATCGTTTTTAAATTCGGGCGTACGGATTTCTTTAAAAGATGAACGCACCGAAAAAGAAGATGTGTTTGAATTTGAAGGCGGGATTAGTGCATTTGTTCAGCATTTAAATAAAAATAAAACCCCGTTATTTCCTGATGTGTTTCATTTTACGGCGGATAAAGAAGATGTGACTGTTGAAGTAGCGATGCAATGGAATGATTCCTATCAAGAAAATATTTTTTGCTATACCAATAACATTCCTCAACGCGATGGCGGCTCGCATTTAGCGGGGTTTCGTGGAGCATTAACTCGAACCATTAATCAATACATTGAAAGCAGTGGTTTGGCTAAAAAAGAAAAAGTTTCCACCACAGGCGATGATGCGCGGGAAGGACTTACCGCCGTGTTATCGGTTAAAGTGCCTGATCCTAAATTTTCTTCACAAACTAAAGATAAATTAGTTTCATCGGAAGTTAGACCGCTGGTCGAATCCACGATGAACGAGAAGCTTCAAGAGTTTTTATTAGAGCAACCGCAAATTGCTAAAACGATTGTTAATAAAATCATTGATGCCGCACGAGCAAGAGATGCAGCGCGAAAAGCACGAGAAATGACTCGCCGCAAAACAACTTTAGATATTGCAGGATTACCAGGAAAATTAGCCGATTGCCAAGAAAAAGACCCTGCATTATCTGAAATATTTATTGTGGAAGGGGATTCTGCGGGGGGGTCGGCGAAACAAGGACGTGATCGACGTACACAAGCTATTTTACCCTTGAAAGGAAAAATTTTAAATGTAGAGCGCGCGCGTTTTGATCGAATGATTTCCTCTGAAGAAGTCGGCACATTAATTACCGCGTTAGGCTGTGGAATTGGTAAAGAAGAATACAATCCCGATAAATTACGCTATCACCGCATCATTATTATGACCGATGCGGATGTCGATGGCTCGCATATTCGTACCTTATTACTGACCTTTTTCTATCGACAAATGCGTGAACTCATTGAGCGCGGTTATATTTATATTGCACAACCGCCGTTATATAAAGTTAAAAAAGGGAAACAAGAGCATTATGTTAAAGATGATAATGAGTTAAATCAGTATCTGCTGCAAATGGCCTTAGATAAAGCGCAGTTACAAACCGATGTCGATATTCCTGTTATTCAAGGCACGGGCTTAGAAAAATTAGCTCAAGAATTTGCGCGGGTTAGTACGATTATTAAACATTTAACCCCGCGTTATGATGGCTTGTTTTTAGACTATTTAACCTATATGACCGTTGTTGATGAAGCGTTATTAAACAATGAGGCTGAATTTTCAAAATGGACTGCGCTATTAGAAGAAAAATTAAATAATGATGGCGATATGCCCGCTGTCTTTAAGATTCAGTTAACGTATCAAGCCGCTGATGATTACGAATTAGTCGTCAATAAACGTTTACATGGTATTGATAAAACCTTGGTGATTAAGCCGAGTTTCTTTAATAGTCATGATTACAAAAAAATTGCTCAGTATGCTCATGATACCGCAGGTTTATTTACTGAAAAATCACTGATGCGAATGGGTGAGCGTGACTATCCCGTGCGTAATTTTAAGCAGGCTTACGAATGGATGATGAAAGAAGTTAAAAAAGGACAGCATATCCAACGTTATAAAGGTTTAGGTGAAATGAACCCTGACCAATTATGGGAAACCACGTTAGATGTTGATAATCGGCGATTATTACAAGTTACCATTGAAGATGGGGTTGCTGCCGATGAAATTTTCACCACCTTAATGGGCGATGAAGTTGAACCTCGTCGTGATTTTATTGTTAAAAACGCCTTAGACGTGAGTAACTTGGACGTATAATTATGTTGACTTATCCTAATATTGATCCCGTTGCCTTAGATTTAGGCATTATTAAAGTTCACTGGTATGGCTTAATGTACCTCTTAGGTTTTGCGGGGGTTTATTTTTTAGGGCAGTATCGCGCTAAACAATCCTATTCCGTGATTAAGCCTGAAGCCATTGAGGACCTTGTTTATTTTGGGGCATTAGGGGTAATTATTGGGGGGCGGTTTGGCTATATTTTATTCTATAATTTTGGTTTATTTTTAGACGATCCTTTAATTTTATTCAAAATTTGGCAAGGCGGAATGTCTTTTCATGGGGGGATGTTGGGGGTTTTTGTCGCAATGTGGTTTTTTGCTAAAAAGCAGAACTGCACCATGCTGCAATTAACCGACTTATTATCTCCGTTAGTCCCAATAGGATTAGGGTTAGGACGAATAGGTAATTTTATTAATGCTGAATTATGGGGACGGGTTACGGATGTCTCATGGGGAATGGTTTTCCCGAATGGCGGGGATTTGCCACGACATCCTTCACAACTTTATGAGGCATTTTTAGAAGGGCTGGTGTTGTTTGTGATTCTTTGGATTTACACAAATAAGCAACGTCCAACGATGGCCGCTACGGGATTGGTTTTATTTCTCTACGGGGATTTTCGATTTTTTGTTGAATTTTTTCGCTTACCTGATGCTCATTTGGGTTATTTGGCCTTAGATTGGGTTACGATGGGGCAACTATTATCAGTCCCGATGATTGTGATTGGGGCGGGTTTGTTTTATTGGGCGCATAAAAAAAGAGTTTAAACGTATTTCATCTGAAACCGTTTATAAAAGTGAACGGTTTTTTTTGCTTGAAATAAAGTTAAATTGAGTCATTACTCGATTACCTGAAAAAATGGGGTGTTAGATTATTTTTATCATAGGAAGGGTTACTTATGCTGAGGCTATTCAACACCCTGTTAATGAGAGTATCGAGGATTTAGATATTTTGTTTCCATGCTGAAGATAACGTATTGGGCGGCGTTTTAATACGCTTGCCCACCCTACTTGGCTGTTACACGTCATTTATGGCATGTTGAGAGCTAAAACAGAATGTGATGGGACACGTTTTTATACGCTACCTATTGAAATAAATTCATAAAATTTTTATGATTTTTTACAAAATTAGACTTACTTTTTAAAAAAGTATCTACCTGCTTCTTTTATTTATCAAGTTTATCTTGTATTTATGAATCTCTTATAGTTGTAAAAATGAAAACAGATCAATTGATGAAAATTGCGTTTCCTTTGGGAGATTTGGATATTTTTCATAAATCACAATGGGGAAACTTAACTCAGCTATTTTCAATAGGCAACAAGCAACGAATAATGGAGGATCGGCCTCCAATTAACATAACACACTTTTTATCATCAAAGAAAACCAGAGAATTTATCAAGGTTGTCAACACGATAGGAGGCGCATCATTCGTGTTATTTTACTCGAAAAAAGTTGTTTTTCAAGAAATGACAAGCTTAACTTGTCGCCCTCTTTTGTTCCTTTTTAATTACCCTTGATACAAGTACGCAAACATAGTTTATAACCCTTAATTATTGAGTATTAGTTATTACCACAATAATAAAGTGTAATAATATTCATTTACTCACTCCATTTAAGTATAATAATCATGGTATACCCTAATATTGAGGAGTGATAAGATGAAGACAGATCAATGCGCTTCGTGCCTCAGTACATCCTGTTTTCAAGGGGTCGGAGTTATTGAAAAAAATCTGGCTGACCCCTTGTTTGCAAGACAAAGGGGTGAAACCAACAACTCCGACCCCTTGATTGCTTGATTGCAATTTGACAAGCAACAGGATGATAATTTATGAAAACAGCGACTTTTAAAGAATGGGATTTAGATGATTTAGATGCGGCATTTAAGTTAAAACAAGTCTGGAGCAATACGACGTTAGACGAATGGGAAAATAACACGCAAGAAATAGATGATTTTGAAAAACGCAATGTGATACAACTTCAAAAAACGCTTGTTCGCGGTGGTAGAGCTTGGAATGAAACGGAATTGGAAAATAAATTTATCAGTCCTTTAATTATGGTGGCAGATATTGATGATGAGCAAATTGGTTATTTTTTGGAGAGGTCATTTGTCGGTATAGTGGGTGATTACCAATTATCAGGCATTGTTGATGGCGTAATTGCGACGGGTGTCCGTAATCCGCACACGCCCTATTTTTGTTTTCATGAATATAAACGCAGTGTGGAAAATCAAGGGACACCAGACGCGCAAGTGTTAGCAGCGATGTTGGTTGCCAGAGAAATAAATCAGAATAGCAAACCCATTTATGGTTTGTTTATCGTTGGGTTAATCTGGAATTTTGTGATATTAGACGGACATGAATATTGCATTAGTAAAAATTACAGCGCGGATAATAAACAGGTATTTGCAATTTTCAAAATGCTTAAAGCCTTAAAACAAATTATTAAAACACGCTTGATGGTTTCGGCTAAATAATAGGGTTTCAAAATGAATGAACAACAACACTATCATGATTATTTAGGTAGTTTGAAAAATGCGGCCAACCCTTTGATTCAGTGATTCAGGGTTAGTTGAGTGATGTGAAATATTTTTTAAGTTTTATCAAAAATAACCTGTTCGGGTGATTTTTTTTGAGTGTTTTTGTGTAAGTTGTAACTAAACCTTTTGGTATTTACATTATTCCTTAACCTCAGCTTGAGAATAAAATATTTCAAGGTAATTTAACCTAATACAATCAATTGGTTGTAATTAACTTACTGGTATTTTCTCTGAACCCTTGATTTTTAACTCCTTGTATTTATGAATCTCTTATAGTTGCAAAAATGAATTTAAAATGTTAAATTCATTTTTTAAATGAAAACTAGTTAAAAAATGAAAACAGAGCAATTGATGAAAATTGCGTTTCCTTTGAGAGATTTGGATATTTTTCATAAATCACAATGGGGAAACTCAACTCAATATATTTCCATTGGAGGGCGTTGTCGTCCTCCCTTTCCCTTTCCCTCTTTCCATTTCCTTTGCCGCCATGACCATAATGCCGCCCAGAAATATTAATATCTCTTACAGTAGTAGTACGTTTACAGAAGCTGCGGCTAATGATGGCTCTATTACGACTACCAGTAACCATTACTTTAGTTAATGAAACCTTCACAAGTGTTAATGGTTCCGCATTAGGCGCAGTAACCAATGTCCCATCAGGATTAACCGCCGTTTTAGTCCGTGCCAGCAATACCACGGCAACCTTGAGTTTCACAGGCACAGCCGACGCTCACGCCAATGCAGATGATATATCCAATCTAACCGTAACATTTTCAGATAGTGATTTTACATATAGCACTGCATCCGAAGTGACGAATGCCACTAAAACTGATTTAAGCATTGATTTTGCTGACCCAGATGATGTTATTGCACCAACGCTAACCAGCAGTACGCCCTCTGATAACTCAACGTCTGTTCCAGTTGATGGTTCTGGAGTCTTAACCTTTAGCGAAAATGTAGTTGCTGGCACAGGCAATATTGTAATTACCAATGAAAATGATAGTAGTGATACACGAACGATTGCTATTGACGATTCAACTCAAATCACTATTAGCGGTAAAACGGTGACCATTAATCCAACGGCTGATCTTAATGCGAATACCAGTTATAACGTTCAATTAGCCAGTGGGGTGATTAATGATAGTGCGGGCAATGCTTATGCTGGAATTAGTAATGCCACAACACTAAATTTTTCTACTTCTGATACAATATCACCCACGGTTTCTATTAGCTCGGATGCGGATGACGCGGCATTAAAAACGGGTGATGTGGCAGGATTAACTATTACATTAAGCGAGTCGGCAACTGATTTTACCGTGGATGACATTAATGTTAGTGGAGGCACTTTAAGTAACTTCTCTGGCACTGGCAAAAGCTATACCGTTGATTTCACCCCAACCGCAAATAGCACTACGGCAGCGACTGTTGATATTACCGCCAATAAATTTACCGATGCCGCAGGCAATAATAATACCGCTGCCACGCAATTAACCATGACTGTTGATACTGTTGTCCCACCACCACCACCACCAGCAGCTCCTGATACTACTGCCCCAACAGTTTCTATTAGCTCGGATGCGGATGACGCGGCATTAAAAACGGGTGATGTGGCAGGATTAACTATTACATTAAGCGAGTCGGCAACTGATTTTACCGTGGATGACATTAATGTTAGTGGAGGCACTTTAAGTAACTTCTCTGGCACTGGCAAAAGCTATACCGTTGATTTCACCCCAACCGCAAATAGCACTACGGCAGCGACTGTTGATATTACCGCCAATAAATTTACCGATGCCGCAGGCAATAATAATACCGCTGCCACGCAATTAACCATGACTGTTGATACCGTTGTCCCATCACCACCAGTTTCTATCGTAACTGAAAAAACTATTGATGGGTCGGGGGTTAATATAAGCCTACCTGCTAATATAGAGTTTATCGCTAAGGGAATTACAGAGTTTCAACCACTTTCTGAAATTAAAAATAATTTAATTACAGATATTAGACTTGTTCTTTAAGAAGAAGTTAATATATCATGTTAAAATTCCATAGGATAGCCGCTAAAAAAGAAAATAAATATAGGCTACCAACTTAAGACGGGACATCCAGTAAAATCAACTACTGCACGATTGTTGATTTTCCTCACTTTGTAAATATTGGGGATTTAAAACTGTCCCGCCTTAAGTTGGTAGCCTAAATCTTTTACACCTTCTTTTTTATTTCTAAACTTGTCAACTAGGCATCTATATCTTTTCATTCCACCGATTACATGCTCAACAATGACTCTTTCACGACTCATATCTTTGTTTTCTTTTTTTTTATTTTCTGTTAATGTTGGGTTTGGATTATGCTTAGATTTATTTGGTTTTTTATGAGGAATATTTACCGAATTAGTTTTATATTCATTATTAAACCCCAAATAACCTAAATCAATAAATATATTAAAATTACTAAACCAATTTAATTCTGGATTAAATTCTTTTTTAAACATTCCATAATCATGATTTTTACCTGGAAAACTAACCCCAATATATAAAATTAAATGACCTAAAGAAGCTATAGTGGTATTTTTAATTGTATGCTGTTTTTTTTACCACTGTAAAATTCATTTTGTTCTTCATAGTCACTAGGGCGTTGTACAGCACGCTCTGTAGCATCTATTATCAATGTTTGAACTCCGCCAAAAGCCTGCTGCATTTCTTCAGGGGTTGAAAAACTTGTTGCAGGTAAAACATTAAATATATCTAACGTCTTTATTAAAATTGGAAATAATTTGTATACATGAGTATGGGCGCATGATTTATTCATATTAAAAGAAAACCCTAAGTGATCGAAAGTAGAATAGCACTTCATATAATTTAATATAAATAATAATTTGTCTGCGGGTGTTTTTAATGTGCTATCTAAACCACTACCGTATTTTCTTTCTTTATTTTCATGTTTTTCTTTTTGATCTTCAATAAGGGTCTTTTCAAATAGAGATAATAGTAAAATAAAATGTTCTGTTTTTAATCCTGTTAAAGCTCTTAACTGTCTATCATCATAAATTCTTGGTAAAATTTCTTTTATTTTCATGTTATACTTTGATTTTTATTTTTTATAGAAATTTATTATAAAGCTTATTTATTATTTTTAATAATTTAATTTAAAGTTTATTTATTAGGCTGTATCAACTGATTGTGAATGTTATCAATTATATATAAGCAATTGATTTTAATATATTTTATTTAGAAGAACAAGTCTATTAAAGCCATATTTACTACAAATCAAAAGCAACCTGTCTTTGGTGGTGAACAATTTTTAGACCTTTTTAATGAAGAGTCTCAGTCATTCTTTGAGCAAAAAATAATATTAACGAGCAATAATGATAATTCAGCCAATAAGCCGATTATTATTGAAGGGACACAGAATGAATCTAACAGCAGTAGTCCTGTTATTAATGCGTTGGTTATTGACGCAAGCACTTTACCTGCAAATAGTTTATTACAATTAAAACAAATTGATTTTGCAGCGATAACAGGGGAGGTTTCAATTGAAGCGGGTGATGAAGATAATACTTTAATCATTGGTGAAACTCAAACTGAACAACGAGTATTTGGAAACGGCGGTGATGATCTATTTTATGTGGGTAAAGGGGCGCATTTATTACATGGCGGCTTAAATACAGATTTAATCAACTTTGAAGGTAATAAAAGTGATTATACAATCAAACAAGATTTTGCAAAAATAACGATTACCTCTATTACAGACTCTAACGATGTTGTCACCTTAGTAAATGCTGAAAACTTACAATTTGCTGATGAGGCTATAATCATCAATTATGAACATAGCCTAGAAATAAGTGCAATTTCAGGAACTTATTCTCAAATGTTTGGACGACAAGCTGATATGAATGGTGAACAATATTGGGCTGACTCCATTATTAATAAAGGCTTAACATTAGGTGGCATGGCACTATTTTTTATGAACTCGGAAGAACAACAACAAAAAATTGGTTTTGATATAACTGAAGCTGATATTCCAACGCAAGTTGAGCAATTTTATAAAAGTTTTTTAGGACGACCTTCTAATCCAGTAGGCAAAGATTTTTGGGTTAATCATTTAGAAAATAAAACATTAACGCTTGAGGATTTAGCAACTCAAATTATTTCATCTCCTGAAATGAAATCTCATTATGCATCGACATCAGAATGGGATTTTGCAATATAATGGTTAATTTGTAGAGATGCAGAATATTGCATCTCTATCATTTTACTTAAGGTTATAATTCATCTATTTGATTTATTGATAAATCGGTTGCTAACATAATGATTTCGATAGCAACCCCCACCTCTTTTAGTCGTTTTGCCGTTGATAAATTATTTTTTGCCATGCCTCGTTCCTCTCCAATTTCTATCCCTTTCTCCATCCCTTCCATTTTTCCTAATACATAAGTTGACTGATACAAACTTGCTTCATGATGCAACTGCTTTTGGTGTTGTTCATATTGAAAACGTTCTTTTTCATCCATTTTAAGCACATCCAAGGTTTGTTGTGCTTGTTTAAGCCCTTTGGCGTGAAAATTATCACTAATTTTTTCATTTTTAAGAAAATAAATCCATTCATCTAAACTATTTTTGGCAATGTCATTAAAATTACGCAGTTCAATTAAATAATATTCAGGATAAATATCGCTAACCGTATTAACGGTATAAAGTCTTTTCTGTTCATCGCTTAATTGGAGTTCATGGTGATTGTGTAAACCTATAAATTTTGTTTTACCATGATAAATATAATCATCCCCTTTACCAAAATCAAAATAGAGAATATTAATAGAAATTACTTTGCTGACATTGGCATAAGCATCGCCTTCTAACATATGTTCATTAATGGTTTTGGAGGTGGCAAACAGAATGCGCTGTAAATAATCTAATTCCCGTGAATATTGAATTTCTACAATAATAATTTGTTGATGGCTATCAATGACTTTAATATCAACGCGGTTAGTTTTATTGTCTTTAAATTCTTGATTACCTTCACTTTCTAAGACTTCTAAAATTGTAATATCAGTGAATAATAGTTCACTTAAAAAACCTTCCAAAATTCCAAAATTAGCTTTGCTTCTGAGTATTTTTTTAATTGCCCAATCAAAGCTGATGAGTTTTCTTGCCATTGTTTTTTCCTAGTGATTATTGTTTGAAATTATAACAAGAATAGCAAGGAGTTTGTAGAATACGGGAACCCCTACGTTAACTTTATTTGTAAACTACCCTATAGTTATGAATAGGATAAAACACCATACCGAAATCCCGTATTTCGCTTCGCTCCATACGGGCTACGAATCTATTATGAAAAAAGACTTTTAAAATTAGTTAATATAGGGTCTATGATTTGAACTATATTATATTTTAAAAAGAAAGGGTCAAGTCTTGCATTTTGCATACTTGAAATAAGAAAAAGTGAAATAAGGGGGCAGACACAATGCCAGTAACTTAAGCTAACCCATTAATATTTATATTCTTTTTAATTAAAATGAAAGGTTTTGTAGTTATTTTAAACAGTTTTCAGAAGGTTAAAGACTCCTAAAATCCCATTTTTCTAATTTCAAGGTTACAATAGTTCGGACAGTTTTTGTAACGCATTGATTTAAAAAAGAATTTACCAACACATCTCGTAAATATAAAACCCTTTAAAATCAATTGCTTATAGAATTAAGACCGCTATCTTTTTTAAAACTGTCCGAAGTGTTGATATAACAAGCCTCCATAAACGCTGTTTTACCAATATTATTTTTCCCGCCAATCAAATTAACGCGCTTAAACCCCTTAGCCTTAAAATCACCAAAACATTTAAACTGCTTAACCTCTATATTCGTTAAAAAATGCTCACTCATACCAAACCCTCATCCGCTAAAATTAGCCTTAAATTTTGAAAATAATCAAAAATCATTGATAATCACAATTTTCTCTCATCATAAAAACAAAAACATGGATACAAAAGACCCTGTTGAGGTTTATAAAAAATTACTCAAAAGTATGCCCTCTATTGGGTTTATCAATCGTAATAAACGCATTCGAGCCTATATCAAAGTCACTAACTTAGCGCAAAAAATGATGACGGATAATGAAATAACCGAGGATGAGGCCTTGTTTATTTTGTCGCTGCTGGCAAAGAAATCAAATACCTTTAGAAAAGCCTCAACTATGACCGCTCTTAGCCTTAACACCTTACCGATCGGCACCGTAAAACCCGTAGGTTTCAAATACGCCAATGCCATGCGTTGCAATTTAAACTTACACCCCGCAGATGAAGTCGAAACAACCGACGATTAAAAACGTCTACTTTCAACGATCCGATACCCACAAATAACCGCTGTCAATAATAAGGCCCACGCTAAAGGATAAAAATATAACTCCTTCCGAGGTCTAAAATATTGCTTATCTTTTTCCACAGGCTCTAACGCGTCCAAAATTTGATAAATTTGCCCTAACTCTTCGGTATTTCGCGCCCGAAAATAACGCCCACCCGTTTTTTCTGCAATCGCTTTTAACGTCTTTTCATCCAAATCTTTTGATGGATTTACTTTGCGAGAGCCAAACAAACTACGGATTAACATTTCATCCGCACCGACCCCAATTGTATAAATTTTTAAGTCTTCATTGGCGGCAAGTTCTGCCGCTTTTAAAGGACTTACCTCCCCTGCGGTATTCGCACCATCGGTTAATAAAATTAATACTCGGCTATTAATAGCTTCCTTCGTCAAGCGTTTAACCGCCAACCCAATTGCGTCCCCAATCGAGGTTGCAGGCTCATCATCCGTGATTCCAATAAATGATTCATTGAGTAATTTAATCACCGTCTCACGATCAAAGGTCAAGGGAGTTTGAAGATAAGCATGAGTACCAAATAAAATCAAGCCAATTCTATCGCCAATACGTCGACGAATAAAATCAGTGGCCACCACTTTGGTCGCTAACAAACGATTCACAGGCTTATCATTCAGCAAAAAATCCTGCTCATCCATACTGCCTGATAAATCGACAGCGAGCATTAAATCCCGCCCACTCATCGCTTGCTCAATCGGCTCACCTAACCATTGCGGCCTCGCTGAGGCAATAACCAACAAAAGCCACGCAATCATTGCCAGCCATAAGGCCCACTTATTCGGCTGACTGACCACGTTTGCTCCTTCTGTGGAAAAATCATCCAAAAAAGGCACTTTCAGGGCCGCTTGTTCACTGTGAACCTCAGCAGGTAATAAAATTCTAAGCAGATAAGGCAACGGGAGTATTAAAAATATCCACGGCCAGAAAAAATGAATCATAATTTTTGAGCCTTTAGCCAACGTTCTGTCATGGCAATTAAGCCCTCCATATCAAAATCATCCGATTGCTTTTGAAATCGGCCTGAAATTAAAATTTGTCCTGAGCCTTCGCTGAAGGCGTTTTCTTTCCACAAGCTATCCAGATATGACAACCAAGCCTTCCCTGTCAAACCAGCGCAATCTGAGCGCGAATTAAGGCTAATTGCGACGCGACGCAACAAGGCGGAAACAATTTCTAATTTTTCACGTTTTGTTTGTGAATCATCGACTTTTAAATTTTTCAATAATTTTCGAGCCGCTTTAATCGCTGTTTTGCGCGTAATGCGTTTAAACAACCAGTAGCCAGAAAAGCAAAGCAGCGGAATTAAAATCAACAACATCCACCAGCCGATAGCAAAAGACGCGTTGCTAAGAGCTTCGGGAAGATGGATGTCACGCAAAGCAAGTTCAGTTTCAGCCATTATCGTAAACACTCCAGTGGATCTGCGGTGGTATCGCATTGAATTAATAACAACCCCAATTTTTTAGCCAACGCTTCCAATTTTTGATAATGAATTTCAAAACGCTGCTGATAACTGGATAATTTTTGCGTGTCGCTACTGTCGATCACCACATCGCGCTGATGATCCGTGAAGCGATAACGACCTTGCTCAGGTAAGGCTTTTTCCAATGGATCATAAATAAAAATCAAGACCACCTGACAATGCCGTGCTAATTTCGTCATATACGCCTCTGTGTTCGCGCTCATGCCTCGAAAATCACTCACGAGGTAGATCAGGCTGCCTGGTTTGATATGATGCTGTAGGCGCGATAATACGCGCTCAAATGAAAATTCATGCGCAGGGGTTGTTGCAGGATTCACCAGCGTGTTTAAAAATCGCAATACGCCGTGTTTTCCATTTTGCGGTTTAATTTCCTGACAATAATTATCCGAAAACAACTGCCCACCCACACGATCCCCGTGATTCTTTGCCGCCCATGCAATTAATCCTGCCAACTTTGCGGCTTGAACGGATTTAAAAACGCCTCGTGTTGCAAAGTGCATTGTCTTTCGGTTATCGACAGAAATAAACACAGGACGCTCTCGTTCTTCACGAAAAATTTTAGTATGCGGTTTATCGGTGCGTGCGGTGACTTTCCAGTCAATGCTCCGAATATCATCTCCTGACTGATAGGGACGCACCTCTTCAAACTCCATTCCACGCCCTTTGAACGGGGATAAATAACCCCCACTTTGCAGAGAACGAATCCGACGATGACGTAAATTAATCGCTTTTGAAAACGGGGCTAAACCAACCAAAGTGGATAATTTTACCGACACCAGGTCAGAGTTATCCACAGCCCCCCCCCAGTTATCCACAATGTTATCCACAGGCAGATTTCGGTTTATTTTCTTAAAAAACATCTACGGAACAGCAATTCTAGCAATTAATTGCTCAATGAAATAATCACTGGTAATGCCTTCTGCCTCGGCTTCATAGGACAAAATAATGCGATGACGTAACACATCAAACGCCAAGGCTTGAATATCTTCAGGCGTTACAAAATCACGTCCCGCAAGCCATGCTCTAGCACGCGAACAACGATCCAACGCAATACTTGCCCGTGGACTGGCCCCGTACTGCAACCAACCCGCTAAATCTTGACCGTAAACTTTAGGCTCACGGGTGGCTAAAATAATTTGTAATAAATAATCTTCCAAACTATCCGCCAAATGGACATTCAACACTTGAGCGCGGGCTTCAAACAATGTTTCTTGAGACACCCGATCCACGATAGGACTATCGGCTTTTAATTCTTTTTTCGCCTCTTCTCGCGCTAAATGCAAAATAGATTTTTCATGTTCGGCATGAGGGTAATCAATTTTCACATGCAGCAAAAAACGATCAAGCTGGGCTTCGGGTAATGGGTAAGTGCCTTCTTGCTCAATAGGATTTTGAGTGGCCATCACCATGAACAAGGGGGTCAGAGGGTACGTATAGGCCCCAACCGTAATTTGTCGCTCCCCCATTGCCTCCAGCAAGGCCGCTTGAACTTTAGCAGGCGAGCGATTAATTTCATCGGCAAGAATAATATTATGAAACAAAGGCCCTTTTTGAAATTCAAAGGCACTTTGTTGGGGTCGATAAATTTCTGTACCAGTCAAATCAGCAGGCAGTAAATCGGGCGTAAATTGAACACGGTGAAAGTCAGCTTCAATTCCACGGCTTAAAACATTCACCGCTCGAGTCTTAGCCAATCCAGGCGCACCTTCAACCAAAAGATGGCCATCAGCCAATAACGTAATCAACATTCGCTCAACCAAAACCTCTTGGCCAATGATTTGTTGGTTAATATGATTTTGAAGCTCTTGTAGAGAAAAAAGGGATTTATTCTTAGCAGGCATGAGTGAAAAGCTCTCCTTGAGGTTGCGATTATCGAATATTTTAGGTAAATTGCAATAAATATTGTACAAGAAGTGCCGTAAAATTTGCAATATAGCCTGTGGATAACCCTGTGGATAACCCTGTGGATAACCTGTGGGTAAGTTATTCGGAAAAAGTTATCCACAATTTGTCAACAGGTTATCCACAGGGTTATCCACAGGATAAGCTAATGATTTTAAAAAGGAATATTGAGTTATCCACAGAAAATGCGTCCCTTAATAATAATAATATATATTATTATCTATTATTGATTTCTTAGGAATTTTGAATGAAAAGTAAAAAAAATAAAATTGTCTTGATTACAGGATGTTCTTCTGGTATAGGCTATAGAACCGCCCATGTCTTAAAAAATACAGGTCATCGAGTGATTGCCTCAGCACGAAAAAAATCCGATGTTTTGAAATTAGAAGCGGAAGGATTTGAAACCTTGCAATTGGATTTGAATAATAGCGAAAGTATTCAACACGCCGTGACGTTGTTAATTAAATTAACCGATGGAAAACTGGATGCTTTATTCAACAATGCGGCTTATGGTCAACCTGGTGCCGTAGAAGATTTAAGTCGAGATGTTTTAATTCAGCAATTCCAAACTAATTTTTTTGGAACCCATGAATTAACTAACCTTATTTTACCGATAATGCGTCAACAAGGTTATGGTCGGATTATTTATAACAGTTCTATTTTAGGCTTGGTGGCTTTAAAATACAGAGGGGCTTACAATGCAAGTAAATATGCAATAGAAGGTCTAGCGGATACATTAAGGTTAGAATTAAGGGAAACAAAAATTTATATTTCGTTAATAGAACCAGGGCCAATCCAAAGTAACTTTAGAAAAAATTCTTTTTTAATGTATCAAACGAATATTAATTCTAAGATTAGTTTTCATAAAGAGGCTTATTTAGAAATAGAAAAACGATTAAAAAAAGAAGGGGATGCGGTTCCTTTTACATTACCCGCTGATGCGGTTGCTAAAAAAGTTCTACATGCTTTAGAATCAACAAAACCGAAAGCTCGTTACTATGTAACTTTTCCAACGTATTTATTTGGTTATTTAAAACGTATTTTACCGACAACATGGTTAGATTATTTACTTATAAAAATTTAATTTAACTAACCGATTAATCCATTAATTTTATCTATTTATTATGAAACTAATTCTTTTTATTAGACTTGTTCTTTAAGAAGAAGTTAATATATCATGTTAAAATTCCATAGGATAGCCGCTAAAAAAGAAAATAAATCTTTTACACCTTCTTTTTTATTTCTAAACTTGTCAACTAGGCATCTATATCTTTTCATTCCACCGATTACATGCTCAACAATGACTCTTTCACGACTCATCTCTTTGTTTTATTTTTTTTGATTTTCTGTTAATGTTGGGTTTGGATTATGCTTAGATTTATTTGGTTTTTTATGAGGAATATTTACCGAATTAGTTTTATATTCATTATTAAACCCCAAATAACCTAAATCAATAAATATATTAAAATTACTAAACCAATTTAATTCTGGATTAAATTCTTTTTTAAACATTCCATAATCATGATTTTTACCTGGAAAATTAACCCCAATATATAAAATTAAATGACCTAAAGAAGCTATAGTGGTATTTTTAATTGTATGCTGTTTTTTTTACCACTGTAAAATTCATTTTGTTCTTCATAGTCACTAGGGCGTTGTACAGCACGCTCTGTAGCATCTATTATCAATGTTTGAACTCCGCCAAAAGCCTGCTGCATTTCTTCAGGGGTTGAAAAACTTGTTGCAGGTAAAACATTAAATATATCTAACGTCTTTATTAAAATTGGAAATAATTTGTATACATGAGTATGGGCGCATGATTTATTCATATTAAAAGAAAACCCTAAGTGATCGAAAGTAGAATAGCACTTCATATAATTTAATATAAATAATAATTTGTCTGCGGGTGTTTTTAATGTGCTATCTAAACCACTACCGTATTTTCTTTCTTTATTTTCATGTTTTTCTTTTTGATCTTCAATAAGGGTCTTTTCAAATAGAGATAATAGTAAAATAAAATGTTCTGTTTTTAATCCTGTTAAAGCTCTTAACTGTCTATCATCATAAATTCTTGGTAAAATTTCTTTTATTTTCATGTTATACTTTGATTTTTATTTTTTATAGAAATTTATTATAAAGCTTATTTATTATTTTTAATAATTTAATTTAAAGTTTATTTATTAGGCTGTATCAACTGATTGTGAATGTTATCAAGTATATATAAGCAATTGATTTTAATATATTTTATTTAGAAGAACAAGTCTATTATTGCTTTATTGACCTTAACCGCCTGCTCATCAACAGGGAATTCTTTTTCAGGAATTCAAGCCATTGCTCCGAAAGTTAATTTAGACAAGGTTCAATTGGTTAAAATGGGAATTACTAAACAAGTTTATCGCTTACGTTTATTAATAAAAAACCCCAATTCTTTTCCTTTGCCGATACAGAATTTAAACTATCAACTTTTTATCAATGATCAAGAATTTGCTAAGGGAACAAGTAATGATGCAGTAACCATTCCAGCAGGGGGAGAAGGGTTTTTAGAAACGGATGTTAGTAGTAATTTGGCAGACGTTATTGATGGCTGGGGACAATGGTTTTCACTGGCCAAGCGTACATTAGATTATAAAATTACAGGCGATATTGGAGTGACTAGCTTTGCAATTCCTTTTCCGTTTCAGTACGCTGATAAGGTGGATTTAAAGCTAACAAAGTAAGCATGATAAAGATCACATTTTTATGTCAGAATCATTAAATTTCTAGCCTAATTTTCAGTTTAAAACGTAAGTATTGTTATAAATCGATACTTTTATATTTATTTTATTTTTATTTTTTTACTTACAGTTTATAATGAAAATATAATTTACTTTTCTTACGCTTTTACTTACATTTTTATTGCGTTAAGTATAATGATTTAGTTGTTAAAAAACAAACTTTATGATGAGTATAGGAGTATAAAATCTCTATTTTATACACTGAAAAGTTACCCAAAATTTTATTTGTGGTATTTAATTTAACAACTATTAATCTAGTTATTTATTCAATAATAAAAATGGTATTATCAAAACAGGCGAGCATTTCACGTATTTTAATTGCTGATGATATGGCAACCAATAGAGCAATGCTGGCCTTTGCATTTCGATCGCCCGATTTTGAAATTGTTCAAGCGGGGACGGGTGAAGAGGTTCTTGAATTGGTTAAGGTGCAACCGTTTGATTGTTTGTTACTGGGCTACCAATTTAAGACGGGACATCCAGCAATTTCAAAGGGTTAGAAAACACACGCTTTCGACTATTTCTAGGAAGCGGTAACTCGCCCATTTCATTCAGTAGCCATGAAAACAAGTCTGGAAACTCGGTATCAAATAAACGCATGGCGGCGGTTGTGCCATCCTCACGTTTGATTCCGTAGTTATGAATGACCGTCAACGCGTTTAATCGCTTTTTATTCAAACCTCGCCCATTGCGATACATTTGCGATAAACAGCCATTTCGCCCTTCCACCGCAGATGAACTGCGTTGAAACTGCCTTGCCATATGCTCCGCCAATGTTAGCCATCGCTGCATTTCACTGATTGATAACTTTGCACTAAATGGGTCTGATTTGAGCTTATCAGACGCGGTTTCCCAAGCTTTTCGATAGTTTTCCTTTGACCTGCGGCTTTTAGTTTGTTCCATTTTCTGATGCCAATAAACAACGGGTAATAATGTTGTGGTCAACCAATATTCGGTATCCGCATCAAGCCCCAAATTTTGCAAGGTTTCGCGTACCCAAAGCCACCAAAAACTGATGGATACCGCTAACGGTTTTATTTGATTACGAAACTTTTTCATCACGCCTTTATGATCGTTAATCCCTTGTTTTTCCGCTATTTTTTCAAAGGCTCGCGCTCTTAACTCTAGCAACTTCTCAACCTGTTCCGCATCGTTTCTACGACTATCATTGAGTGAAAAAGGATGAACTTCATCCGCAATCCCTTGTAAGTTTTCGTGATAATCTGTTTGTATTTTTTTGGCTTCTTCAAGCTCTTTTTCAGCCGTTATCCGTGTTGTTTTAAGTCCAATAATTTTCTGCATCGTTGCCGTTTTAGAAACAGTAGACTCTGCGGTTTGCGCTGCTTGCCGCTGTTTTTCAGCCCTTGCTGCACGCCTGCCGATTTTCGCGCCTAACCAGCGACTCATATCTTGTTGAGCATGAAAAATATCTGCCCCCGATTCGCACTTAAACCCCGTCACTGCCATTTTTATCAACGCCTTAGCGCGATCACTAATCGCATGATTAACCTCAATGCCTAATGATTCTAATCGTGGCGAAACCTTTTTATACCAAGTATCGTAGCACCTATCATCGCTAATATCTTCCAACAAAAGATAGCCAGAACGTAAGTCCATTAAAACTAAAATCATAAAGTTGCCGAAAAAAGTCTCATCCAGCCCAGCAACAACTTTACGTGTTTGTTTTTTCACACTTTTTCGCATTCTTGCTGAAACTGCGGCAATAAGACTTCCATTTTATTGATTTGAGTCCGTAGTGCGTCGGGTGATACGCCCACATGGGTGTCAATCCGTATCATTTTAAAAAACAGCGATAAAGTCTCTGCACCTACGCCTGCCTTTAATCCAAAGACATACAAGGCGGAAAACACCATTAATCTTTGCCAAGAACTACCTGCCTCGGTTTCCCATAATGATGATTCAGGATGTCGATTTCGCTTTGTTTGCGCTTGACGATGACGATGCACACTGCTTTTTGAGCGACCAACAATTGAAGCTAAGTTACGAACAGTTTGCTTGCCTGTTGTTGTAATTTCAGCGATAATTGCGTGACTAGCTGCGCGTATTTTCTGTGTTGTTCTGTTTTTTTAGTCATTAACCTATGATACAAGAATATCGCAGTTAGTTCTTTATTTTGTCCCGTCTTAAGTTGGTAGCCTGTTACTGGACCAGTTAATGCCAGGCTTGACGGGTTATCAAACATTAATTAAATTACGAGAAGATTTTTCTCAGATTGAACTTCCAATTATTATTATTACGGCATTATATGATGCTGAAAACATTACGATTGCATTGCAAAATGGAGCAAATGATTATGTAACAAAACCTGTTGATCCTAATGTTATTTTAGCACGGGTTCAATTACAATTAGACCGACGAAAGCTTGAACGTGAGCTGCAATTGGCTAAAGAAAAAGCTGAAAAAACCAATCAAGATAAATCAATTTTTATTTCATCCATGAGCCATGAATTAAAAACGCCCTTAAATTCTATTTTAGGGTTTTCTCAGTTATTGGAAATGGATTTTCAAGGTAATCAAAGCGTTTTAGACTCCGTTAATCAAATTGTTCATTCTAGCCATCATTTATTAAATATCATTAATAAATTACAGATACTTTCACAAATTGAATCGGGTAAAGTGGAAACGGTGATTGACCATTTTTCAGTCACAGAAATGTTGGATGAAATAGTGGGTGATTGTACTGAGTTGGTCACTAAGAATAGCAATCATTTAGATGTTTCTTATTTGGCTAATGCAGGGGATATGCTTTCAGATAAAGCGGGTTTAACTCAAATACTCATTAATTTAATTACTAATGCGGCAAACTTTACAGATCATGGTGTAATTAATATTAGTGTTGATACTTTTGATAATGATCAATGGCTTATGTTTTCTATTAAAGATACGGGTATTGGGATTTCGGAAGCAAATCAACAGAAACTTTTTAGTGATTTTTTTCAAATTCAAAAGTCACAGCATCTTAATCCGCAGGGGACAGGTTTGGGTTTAAGTATTTCATTAAGGCTGGTTCAACTTCTGGGGGGGACATTGAGTGTAAAGAGTGTGTTAGATGAAGGGGCTGAGTTTATCGTGAAATTACCTCGATTTGCCCCTGAATTAATGGGAAGTTAATTAAATATGGAGGATAGGTTAATAGTCTCCATATTTAGTTTTATTGCTAAGTTTTATTTTTTAATGGTCTAAATCAACCCCCCGTAATTTCATATAGTCGTGATATTTTTTATCGACCCCTCGAATGTGTGTTTTTAACCATCCTAGCCTCGCATTAGAAACTTTAGTGGCTAAAAAAATAGCCATACCATTATGTGATTTAGCGTGTAATTCTTTGACCACCGTAACAAATTTCTGATGCAATTGTCGATGAGAGATTAACTCAGGGTACTTTATTTGTTCCATCACTTTCTCTTCTTCATCAAAATGGTAGTGGGTATAATCCAGCAACTCATCAATAACACGAATAATTGCTTGATCTTCAGACCCATCTCGCATTAAAACATAAAGATCATTTAATATATCAAAAAGCTTTTGATGATGCCTATCCAGTACAGGGACACCGACAGTATAGTTTTGATTCCACGCACATATTTTCATTTCATCCATTTACATCACCATTAATTTAATTATTTTTTTAACGTTTACAGTTTATAGATATTTAATAAGTGTTTATGAGTTTGAAAAAATTTAGCAAAATGATGGTTAGTTATAGCCGTGGTTTAAGATAAGCACGTTATCTATTATAAAATAGGTTTTTTCGGTTATAAATTTATACTTTTAAAGTAAATAAGTCGCTGTGCATAAATTTTTAGATGTTTCATATTTGCGATAAATGTTAGCGTATAAAGCATGTTTTTGAATTCCGAAAAGATCTTAAAATTATTATTTAGAACCTTATCTATTGGGTCTACAAATAACTATTAGGAAGCAAACAAGGTCATCTTAACATTTTTTATCACCTATTCGAGGCAATGTTTAAGTTTTGTCACATACATAGTTAAATGCTAGAATGTGATAATAGGTCGTGTATTCAACCTTAAGGGAGTATTAATAGTCTAGTACTATAGACTGGTTTCTATTATCAAAATATAAAAATAAATTAAGGGATGTTATGAAGTCGATTAATCCAATATATATTGCTGTGCTTATTTGTACTCTGTTATTTGTTGCTTTTTTAAAAATAAATAATCCTTATCGTAAATACAGCTCTTCTGAGTATTGGGAAAAATCAACATTAGCAAGTGTTAACGATATTCCAGACGACGCTTTAAAAATTGGGAATAAAAATGGGCCTGTTTTAATGTGGGCGGCAATGAGTGTATCGGATATCGCTATTATTAAAGCATTAGTCGAACGAGGTGCCGATGTAACAGAGGCGGATTTACTTTTTTCAGGAACGGCATTAACAGGGGCGGCGGGTTATAGTAAACACCCCAAAATACTTCGGGAATTAGTTTCTCTGGGAGCTCAGATTAATAGGCTATCAACTTAAGGCGGGACAGCAGTAAATCCAACCACTGCGGAGACATTAGCTTTCATTGAACTACGATGTTAAAAGTGTCCCGTCTTAAACTGGTAGCCGATTAATAAGAAAGTAAATAATAATGAAACGGCTTTAATCATTGCCGCTCAATAGACTTGTTCTTTAAGAAGAAGTTAATATATCATGTTAAAATTCCATAGGATAGCCGCTAAAAAAAGAAAATAAATCTTTTACACCTTCTTTTTTATTTCTAAACTTGTCAACTAGGCATCTATATCTTTTCATTCCACCGATTACATGCTCAACAATGACTCTTTCACGACTCATATCTTTGTTTTCTTTTTTTTTATTTTCTGTTAATGTTGGGTTTGGATTATGCTTAGATTTATTTGGTTTTTTATGAGGAATATTTACCGAATTAGTTTTATATTCATTATTAAACCCCAAATAACCTAAATCAATAAATATATTAAAATTACTAAACCAATTTAATTCTGGATTAAATTCTTTTTTAAACATTCCATAATCATGATTTTTACCTGGAAAACTAACCCCAATATATAAAATTAAATGACCTAAAGAAGCTATAGTGGTATTTTTAATTGTATGCTGTTTTTTTTACCACTGTAAAATTCATTTTGTTCTTCATAGTCACTAGGGCGTTGTACAGCACGCTCTGTAGCATCTATTATCAATGTTTGAACTCCGCCAAAAGCCTGCTGCATTTCTTCAGGGGTTGAAAAACTTGTTGCAGGTAAAACATTAAATATATCTAACGTCTTTATTAAAATTGGAAATAATTTGTATACATGAGTATGGGCGCATGATTTATTCATATTAAAAGAAAACCCTAAGTGATCGAAAGTAGAATAGCACTTCATATAATTTAATATAAATAATAATTTGTCTGCGGGTGTTTTTAATGTGCTATCTAAACCACTACCGTATTTTCTTTCTTTATTTTCATGTTTTTCTTTTTGATCTTCAATAAGGGTCTTTTCAAATAGAGATAATAGTAAAATAAAATGTTCTGTTTTTAATCCTGTTAAAGCTCTTAACTGTCTATCATCATAAATTCTTGGTAAAATTTCTTTTATTTTCATGTTATACTTTGATTTTTATTTTTTATAGAAATTTATTATAAAGCTTATTTATTATTTTTAATAATTTAATTTAAAGTTTATTTATTAGGCTGTATCAACTGATTGTGAATGTTATCAAGTATATATAAGCAATTGATTTTAATATATTTTATTTAGAAGAACAAGTCTAATGATTTTTCAGCTACAAAATTATTATTTCTAATTGCTAAATCAAGGGCTGTTTTTCCTTGTTTATTTTTATCATTAATATTAGCCCCTAAATGTATTAACTCTTCAATGATTCCTTCATTTTCATTATATTAGACTTGTTCTTCTAAATAAAATATATTAAAATCAATTGCTTATATATACTTGATAACATTCACAATCAGTTGATACAGCCTAATAAATAAACTTTAAATTAAATTATTAAAAATAATAAATAAGCTTTATAATAAATTTCTATAAAAAATAAAAATCAAAGTATAACATGAAAATAAAAGAAATTTTACCAAGAATTTATGATGATAGACAGTTAAGAGCTTTAACAGGATTAAAAACAGAACATTTTATTTTACTATTATCTCTATTTGAAAAGAGCCTTATTGAAGATCAAAAAGAAAAACATGAAAATAAAGAAAGAAAATACGGTAGTGGTTTAGATAGCACATTAAAAACACCCGCAGACAAATTATTATTTATATTAAATTATATGAAGTGCTATTCTACTTTCGATCACTTAGGGTTTTCTTTTAATATGAATAAATCATGCGCCCATACTCATGTATACAAATTATTTCCAATTTTAATAAAGACGTTAGATATATTTAATGTTTTACCTGCAACAAGTTTTTCAACCCCTGAAGAAATGCAGCAGGCTTTTGGCGGAGTTCAAACATTGATAATAGATGCTACAGAGCGTGCTGTACAACGCCCTAGTGACTATGAAGAACAAAATGAATTTTACAGTGGTAAAAAAAACAGCATACAATTAAAAATACCACTATAGCTTCTTTAGGTCATTTAATTTTATATATTGGGGTTAGTTTTCCAGGTAAAAATCATGATTATGGAATGTTTAAAAAAGAATTTAATCCAGAATTAAATTGGTTTAGTAATTTTAATATATTTATTGATTTAGGTTATTTGGGGTTTAATAATGAATATAAAACTAATTCGGTAAATATTCCTCATAAAAAACCAAATAAATCTAAGCATAATCCAAACCCAACATTAACAGAAAATAAAAAAAAAGAAAACAAAGATATGAGTCGTGAAAGAGTCATTGTTGAGCATGTAATCGGTGGAATGAAAAGATATAGATGCCTAGTTGACAAGTTTAGAAATAAAAAAAGAAGGTGTAAAAGATTTATTTTCTTTTTTAGCGGCTATCCTATGGAATTTTAACATGATATATTAACTTCTTCTTAAAGAACAAGTCTATTAAAATTATTTGTTAAATAAATGAATTTTATAGCGATCAATTTTAAACTGGGGTGGGGTAACCTACCATAAATAATTGGAAAATAGACCCTGTTTTGCATCTGGCTACCCACTTAAGACGGGAGATTATGGAGCGAGGCTTAACCGTTCATACTTCGATAAGCTCAGCTAACCTCAACTTGTCTCGTCTTAAGTTGGTAGCCTTGCATTTCGAGACTTAGCATTATTCTAAAATAGAAACCGTGGTGACCTCTCTAACCTTCATTTTTTGACGTTTACTTACTCTAAAGTGTAAAGATCACCTTTTAATCGCATTAATACCTTGATTTTAAATAAAAATAAAAAGGGGTCGTGTATTAATGAGTGTTTTATCTAGCAAACGAATACCGTATAATAGTGGGCTAAGATAGATTTTATTTTTTATTAACGATAACCAAACTAACCTGTGTCCACAACTTTAGATGAAATTTTAGCCGAGGCTTTAAAAGAGCTTACGGCGACAACCGACTTAAATCAACTTGACCAAGTACGTGTTTCCTATCTGGGAAAAAAAGGGGCTTTTACCCTACAGATGAAACAACTTGGAAAACTTGAACCCGATCAACGCCGCAGTGTTGGGCAAGCGATTAACACTGCTAAAGCTGAGTTTCAACAGCAATTGGAGCAACGTAAAAACGCAATGCAGCAAGCGGCCTTAGATGAGCGTTTAGCCAGTGAAGCTATTGAT
Source organism: Methylococcales bacterium (assembly GCA_030949405.1). Classification (NCBI taxonomy): domain Bacteria; kingdom Pseudomonadati; phylum Pseudomonadota; class Gammaproteobacteria; order Methylococcales; species Methylococcales bacterium. The sequence continues at coordinate 919,919 of JAUZSN010000002.1, forward strand.
GTTAGCTTATCTGGACGAGGGCAATCCCCCGCTGGTTTGCATCCTGTTACTTTAACGTTAAGACGTATCAACAAGATTTTTGCGAGTGTGGGCTTTAACGTGGTTGAAGGCCCTGAAATTGAAGATGATTATCACAATTTTGAAGCGTTAAATATTCCAGAACATCATCCTGCTCGCGCAATGCACGATACCTTTTATTTTGACGCGCATACGGTCTTAAGAACCCACACCTCACCCGTGCAAATTCGCGCAATGGAAGCTGAAAAGCCACCATTGAAAGTGATTGCACCGGGTCGTGTTTATCGTTGTGATTCCGATATTACTCATACCCCGATGTTTCATCAAGTCGAGGGGTTTTTAGTGGATACGGATGTCAGTTTTGCAGATTTAAAAGGCGTGATTTATGAATTTCTGCGTGCCTTTTTTGAAAAAGATATAGGCGTACGTTTTCGCCCTTCTTATTTTCCGTTCACAGAACCTTCTGCCGAAGTCGATATTGAATGTGTGATGTGTGAAGGTAAAGGCTGTCGTATTTGTGGTCAAACGGGTTGGTTAGAAGTTATGGGCTGTGGAATGATTCATCCTGAAGTTTTTAAGTCAGTCGATATTGATGGCGATCAATTTACAGGCTTTGCTTTTGGAATGGGCGTTGAGCGTTTAGCCATGTTGCGTTATGGAATTAATGATTTACGTTTATTTTTTGAAAATGATTTGAAGTTTTTACAGCAGTTTAATTAATTTTTGGATTGCAAAATAAATGAGTTACGAAAGTTTTACCATTGAAGCGATTGAAAAAGATTTTGCGGTGACTATTCAAAGCCAAAAAGATTTATTTTCTGAAATTTCATCCATAGAACCATCGGAGAGATTAACTTCACTGCTTGAAGATTTGACTCCTTTAGCCAGTGCGATTGGTACGGAAAAAGCCCGTTCTGAATTTATTATTGCGCCGATTTTAGCAGAGATAAAAAAACGATTAGGGAATCAAGTCAGTTTATTTTCAGGCACGCGTTTTGATGTCGATAAAGAAAAAGGCTTAAATGGTTTTTGTGATTTTATGTTTTCTCTTTCCAGTAATCAGTTATCTTTATCTGCCCCTGTAATCGCAGTGGTAGAAGCAAAAAATGATAATATTAATTCAGGCTTTGGACAATGTATGGCGGAAATGGTTGCCGCACAGCTTTATAATCAGCAGCAACAAAAACCTTTAAAAGTGGTTTATGGTTGTGTGACCACAGGAAGTATTTGGCGTTTTATGCAATTAGTTGACGATGTTATTTATGTTGATACTCAAGAATATTATTTAGATTCTGTGTCTAAAATTTTGGGTATTTTTATTGCAGATTTACAGATACAAAATTAAGATGGCTTATAGCGATTTTACTCTCAAAACAGTTTTACAAACCTTTGATTTAAAGCATATTGAACAACAAAATTTGTTTGTTTCAGAATCACCTGTTGAAGCAAGTATTTTTTTAAAAGAAGCGTTGGCAGAAAATATACCATTAGCCTTGGCAATTGGAACTGAAAAAGCCCGTTCTGAATTAATTATTGTGAATGTATTAATTGAAATTCGTAAAAAATTAAAGCATCAAATCAGTTTATTTTCAGGCGTTAAGTTTGATGTTGATGCGGAGCGAAATTTAACAGGCTTTTGTGATTTTATGATTAGTGCATCGCCTGAACAGTTATTTATTGATTCACCTGTTATTGCATTAGTTGAAGCTAAAAATGAGAATATCATGGCTGGCTTAGGTCAATGTATTGCTGAAATGGTGGCGGCACAGCAATTCAATTTACAAGAAAGTAATGTTACCCCTGTTATTTATGGCATTGTAACCTCGGGAACGGTTTGGAAATTTCTTAAGCTAGAACAAAGCCAAGTGTTTATTGATCTTGAAGAGTATTATATTAAAGATATTAATATTATTTTGGAGATTATTTTATCTATGCTTGAATAAAATGGAGTTCTTGAACTTAAAAAATTAAATTCATCAGGTGTATTAATGATACAAACGAGAAAATTTTTCAATTCACTAATATAATTAGGAGATAAAATTATGTCTGCTTTAATGTCCTCTGTTTTAAATAGTAATAATATTCAAGCCATTAATATTCCTAATGTTTTTAAATTAAATACCACGGAAGTTGAAATTAGTCGCACTGAAAATGGCGACCTCTTGATTCACCCTGTTTTTAATAAACGTGGTGATGCTTTATTATCGGTTTTGACAAGCTTTGATGATGAAATATTTATTAATGAATTGGAAAAAAATCAGCAAGAATCGTTACTTATGCAAGATAGAGTCAATTTATGATTTATATGTTGGATACTAATATCCTTATTTATCTACTTAAAAATAAACCACCTGAAGTGGCGCAACGTGTTAATGAATTGGATGCAGGTGCGGAGTTGTGTATGTCTTTTGTGACTTATGCCGAATTGCTAAAAGGAGCAGAACGTAGCACTCGCAAAGAACGAGTATTAAAACAAATTGAGCAGTTAATTCGTATTATTCCCGTTAAATTTGATTTAAAGGCTGATATTTGTCATTACTACGCGATTCATTTTACAAAATTAAAATTAGCAGGAACGCCGATTGGTGGAAATGATTTATGGATTGCCTGTCATGCATTGGCTTGTCAGGCTGTTTTGGTGACTAATAATGTTCGTGAATTTAAAAGAGTTTCTGGTTTAAAAATTGAGAATTGGGTTGATTAAATAAAAGTAAATTTTTAAAGAGGTAGATTATGCAAGTTACATTAAATACACATTATGAAGCGGTGCTTAAAAACAAGCTTGCGAGTGGACTTTATGAGACATATATGGTTCGTCCCGTATTGCAAGTAAAGTTTTTTCGTGACATAAAAAAATAGTGCAGCCATATATCCGGCTTTTAAATGAGGCGCTGAAAGCCCTCTAGCCCTGATGGAATCCGCGCATTTTCTCCTCATCAGCTAAACGACCTCGAAGGTCTCCGTCCGCTACAGGTTGCTGGAAATGCAGGTGTTACCTTTTATGCCATCACTTAAACTTTATCTACGCAATTCGTTGTAAACTGATCGTTTGTTCTGTTGCTCGTCTTTAAAAAGTGGATTCGATTTTTCCTAACTAAAATCCTAAGTACTCTTGATGCAGTAATCTTCTTGCTTGCTCAATACCGCCCATGCGATACGCGCGTTTTTGTTGGCGATGGCAACTGTGGAAATATTTTCGCCGCGTCGTTCCTTTAAACTGACAATCCATTTATTACGCTTGTCTTCGTATTTATGCGCTACCCGTAACATCGAGCGTCCACCGTGAATCAGCAAGGTGCGCAGATAAGTGTCGCCGCGTTTGCTAATCCCTAATAATGTCGGCTTGCCGCCTGTGGAATGTTGCCTCGGCACCAGCCCTAGCCATGCCGCGAGTTCGCGTCCATTTTTAAACACATTGATGTCGCCAATCGCAGCGATTAAAGCCGTGGCAGTTAACAGTCCGACACCGGGAATAGTGAGTAATCGTTGGCAGTTTTCATTCTGAGCGCAGACCTGTTTTAACTTGATTTCGATCGAATCAATCCGCTCATTGAGGTGCTTCATTTCATCGTAAAGCTCTTGCAATAATTCTCGAAATATCGGTGAAAGTTGGTTTTCTGCATCCTCTAGCAACTCAGGAATAATCTTACTGACCGAGTGAATGCCTTGCGCAATGATGATGCCATATTCCATCAGCAAGCCGCGAATTTGATTCGCTTGCGCAGTGCGTCGCCCAATCAACTGGCTACGAATGCGATGCATACATTGAATATCCTGCTGCTCAACACTTTTACTGGGGACAAAGCGCATCGACTTCCGTTGCACAGCTTCGCAAATTCCTTCCGCATCCAAGGCATCGCTTTTGTTTGATTTCACATACGGCTTCACAAATTGTGGAGCCATAATTTTGACCGTATGCCCAAATTGAGAGAAAATGCGCTTCCAATAATTCGCGCCGCCGCAGGCTTCAATGCCAATTAAACACGGCGGCAGATTAGCGATAAAGGCACTCAGCTTGTTGCGTGTGAGTTTCTTTTTCAGACACACGTTATCGTCTTCATCCACGCCATGTAGCTGAAAACTATTCTTCGCCAAATCAATCCCTAAGACGGCGATATTTTTGTTTGAATTAACTTTGCTCATGACTATGACCTCACACTTGTGCTGAAAATGAATAACGGTTATTATCATCCCTTTTAGGGCGGTTGTAAAAGTGGGACGAACCATTCCATTAGCTAATGACATTATTCAAGAAGCCTTATCTTTATTAGAGGAACGCGACCAACTTTATAAGTTGCAACTTAAAAGAAATTCAACAAGGTATAGATAGTGGTAAGGCGACACCTTTGGATATTGAGGCTATAAAATTTAAAATGAGTGACTAATTTGTACATTTTATTTAGCTGGGTGATTGAAAATGAATATGATTTACGAAACAGACTTTTATGGTTGGACACAACAACAAGCGGCGTTACTTAAAGACGGTCGATTGAATTTGCTTGATTTGACTAATATTATTGAGGAAATTGAGAGCATGGGGCGGTCGGAAAAGCGCGAGCTACAAAGTCGATTAACAATATTATTACTGCATTTATTGAAATGGAAATTCCAACCCTCAAAAAAAAGTAGAAGTTGGAGATTAAGTATTGATGAGCAACGGATTCAGTTTTTAGATGTGTTAAAAGAAAACCCCAGCTTAAAACCACGCTTAAATGATATTTTAGAAGATGCTTATCGTTTAGCTATTGTTAAAGCCGCTAAAGAAACAAAACTGAGTAAAAAAGACTTTCCAAGTATTTGCCCTTGGAACTGGGAAGAAATTATGGATTCTGAGTTTTATCCTAATTAGGGTTTTAAGGTAACTCACAAAAATAACTAACTAGAATCAGTTTTAAGTGGATGTAATGCGTAGGTCTGCAAATTTTTCTGCAAGCGATTTAGAACCAATTAAATAAAATTTTACATAATTTCTTCGAGGTTTTGAAATGACAACTAATGTTTTAATACAAACTCAAATTGATGATACGGTAAAAAAAGAAGCGGCTACTGTGCTGGCAACAATGGGACTAACTATTCCCGATGCTATTCGCCTCATGTTGATTAAAGTCGCTCGTGAGCATAAACTCCCTTTTGACCCCCTGCTTCCTAATGCAGAAACCATTGCCGCAATGGAAGAGGCACGAATAGGTCAATTGCAATCTGCTCAAACTATAGAGCAATTTATGCAGGTAATTCAATAGTCCATGAGAAAAATAGAGTGGACAACAGCCTTTAAACGGGATTTTAAAAAAATAGGCACGTTTGAATCAAATTTTATCGAAGCTTTATGGAAACTAGCCAATGATGAGTCCTTGCCAGAAAATTTTTGTGATCATTCTTTAACAGGTGAATGGAAAGATTTTCGAGACTGTCATATTCAACCTGATTTGATTTTAATCTATCGAAAACAAAATATAGACTGTCTCCAACTAGTAAGGCTAGGTTCTCACTCCAAATTAGGTCTTTAAATATTAAGAAATACACACAAACTATAAGTCTAATCAAAAAATATGGCATACAATAAATTCACCGTACAAAAGGTCATAAAAACTTTTAATTTAGACTTAATTGACAATGAAGTTTTATTTAAAGATGTTAAACACATTGAACCTAGTCCATTTTTAATTGAATTAATGGAAAAGTATTTGCCATTAGCTCACGCGATTGGCACAGAAAAAGCACGCTCTGAGTTTATTATCGCGCCTTTATTGGCTGAATTAACTGAAATAACCAATCATTCTATTAGTTTGTTTTCGGGGATTAATTTTACAGTCGATAAACAACATGGCTTATCAGGACGTTGTGATTTTTTAATTAGTGCATCACCGATTCAATACAGTTTAACCGCGCCTGTTTTAGCCCTTGTCGAAGCAAAAAATGATAATATTAATAGTGGCTTAGGGCAATGTATGGCAGAAATGGTTGCCGCACAAATTTTTAACCAACAAGAAAATGTTGAACGGACTATTTATGGAATCGTTTCTACGGGTAGTATTTGGCATTTCTTAAAGTTAGAAAAAAATAAAATTTATATTGATAAAAAAACTTATTTTATTGACTCAATCGACTTATTACTCGGTGTACTATCTAAAACGGTCTCTTAAATAAACGTTAAAATCATAAAAAAAGAATACTAATCCGCACAGATAAAGATGCGTGTAACTAAAACCTTAACAAAAACCTTTTTTAAAATTAAATTATGCAAATAAGTGAAGCATGGTTAAGAGAACGCGTTAATCCTGCGGTTTCTACCAATGAATTAGTTGAACAATTAACAATGGCTGGATTAGAAGTCGATTCAGTTGAACCTGCGGCGGCTGAATTTTCTAAAATCGTGGTCGGTGAAATTTTAACCATTGAAAAACATCCTGATGCTGACAAATTAAACGTTTGTACCGTTGAAGTAGGCGAGGATGAGCCATTACAAATTGTTTGTGGGGCAAATAATGTTCGTGTCGGTTTAAAAATTCCAGCCGCTTTAATCGGTGCAATTTTACCTCGAAATTTTAAAATTAAAAAATCCAAATTACGCGGCGTATTATCATTTGGAATGTTGTGTTCAGAGACGGAACTCGGACTTGCAGACAGTGCGGATGGCTTAATGGAATTAGCCGATGATGCACCTGTCGGTACCGATGTTCGAGAGTATTTAAGTTTAGATGATCATATTATCGAATTGGACTTAACCCCAAATCGAGCCGATTGTTTGAGTGTTGAAGGTGTTGCGCGAGAAGTTGCGGTGCTGAATCAAATGGATTTTGAGCCGCTTGCTTTTGAAAACGTTAAAATAAGTCATGATGAAACTTTAAGTATTAACGTCGATGTGCCAGAAGCCTGTCCTCGTTATTTAGGTCGATTAATTAAAGGGATCAATCCACAAGCGGTAACGCCGTTATGGATGCAAGAACGTTTAAGACGTGGCGGTTTACGAAGTTTAAGTGTCTTAGTCGATGTCACTAATTATGTCTTATTAGAATTAGGACAGCCTTTACATGCGTTTGATGCAACAAAATTAACCGATGGAATTACCATTCGTTATGCTAAAGATAAAGAAGAACTGGCGTTACTGAATGACCAAAAGATTAAGTTAGAAACCGATTCTTTAGTGATTACCGATGATAAACAAGCCTTGGCTTTAGCTGGAATTATAGGCGGAAGTGAAACAGCGGTGAGTGAAACAACGACCGATGTTTTCCTAGAATGTGCTTTTTTTATCCCAACGGCGATTGCGGGTAAGGCTCGAAAATATGGTTTACATACGGATTCATCGCATCGTTTTGAACGGGGCGTTGATCCTTTTCTACAACAGAAAGCCATTGAACGAGCAACGCAATTAATTGTTGAGATGGCAGGAGGGTCGGTCGGGCCTATTAATGAAGTGGCTAGTGATGAATGTTTACCCACACGTCCTGCGGTTACCTTAAGAAAACAACGTATTAACAAAATGCTTGGCATTGAAATGGTGGATGACGAGGTCACGGCTATTTTCAAGCGTTTAGGAATGAGCGTTGAAACCTCAACAGAAAGTTGGGCGGTCACGCCAACAGGGGCGCGTTTTGATATTGCCATTGAAGCCGATTTAATTGAAGAAATTGCTCGAATCTATGGCTATAACAATTTACCTCAAAGCAGCCTGTTGATGCGGTCCGAATTAGGTAAGGCCCCCGAAGCTTTATTGCCTTTAGAACAAGCGCAAGATTTATTGGTCGCTAAAGGTTATCAAGAAGCCATTACCTATAGTTTTGTTGATGAGGAAATTCAGCAATTAATCGCGCCTAATGATAAAGTTATTAAACTTAAAAATCCAATTTCATCTGAATTATCAGTGATGCGCAGCACCTTATGGGGCGGCTTATTACGAGCGGCTTTGTATAATACCAATCGTCAACAAAATCGAGTGCGTTTATTTGAAACAGGCTTATCGTTTGTGGAGATTGAAGGTGAAACGATACAAACTAAACGCTTATCTGGATTAGCTTTAGGTTCGGTTCAAGCTGAACAATGGGGTGAAAAAATTCGTAAAGTGGATTTTTTTGATGTGAAAGCGGATTTAGAAGCCTTGTTTTCATTATCAAACTTAAGCCTTGAATTCACAGCAGAACAACACGCCGCTTTACATCCAGGGCAAAGTGCTAAGATTAGTAATGAGCGGGGTGAATTGATAGGTTGGCTGGGGATGTTACACCCCACATTAGAAAAAAAATTAGGCTTTGAAACGCAGGTTTTTTTATTTGAACTTGAGCTTGAAAAAGTACTCAATAAAATGATTCCGAGTTTTCGTTCACTCTCTAAATTCCCTTCTGTTCGTCGTGATATGGCGATATTAGTTAAGGAAGAGATTACGGCGAAACAAATTACACAGTGTATTGAACAATGCGAACAAGCCGCGATAATAGAAATTCATTTATTTGATATTTATCGAGGCCAAGGCGTAGACGTAGGCTATAAAAGCGTGGCTTTAAGCTTACAATTGCAAGATTCTGCACAAACGCTAGCAGAGTTTGAAATAGATGCTATATTTAGCACTGTATTAACGACATTAACCGATAAAATCGGTGCAAAACTGAGAGATTAATTAAATGGCATTAACAAAAGCTGACTTTTCTGAAAAATTATTTGATGAATTAGGATTAAATAAACGCGAAGCAAAAGAAATGGTCGAATTATTTTTTGAAGAAATTAAAAGTTCTCTTGAAGCGGGTAATGAAGTTAAATTATCGGGTTTTGGTAAGTTTGAATTACGAGATAAAAGCCCACGTCCTGGTCGAAACCCTAAAACGGGAGAGGAGGTATCTATTACAGCAAGACGGGTAGTGACCTTTCGTTCGGGTCAAAAATTAAGAGGAAGAGTCGAAGCGTATGTTGGAGCCGAGTAATAATAATGAATTGCCAGCCATTCCTGCAAAAAAGTACTTTACGATTGGTGAAGTCAGTGAGTTATGTGGGGTAAAGCCTCATGTGCTTCGCTATTGGGAGCAGGAATTTAGTCAAATAGATCCCGTTAAGCGGCGAGGAAATCGTCGTTCGTATCAGCGACAGGATATTTTGATTATTCGCCAGATTCGTGCCTTATTATATGAAAAAGGTTACACCATCGGGGGGGCAAGGGCGCATCTTGAAAGTGATGATAATAAAGATGACTCAAATCAACGTCATCAACTTATCCATCAAATGATTGGTGAGCTAGAAGAAATGTTATTACTGTTAAAATAACTATAATTTGATGAGCGAATAACGTATAATTCGCTCTCTTATTTTAGAACTGAGTCTTTCGGTTCTTATCCGTGTTTATTCAATTGTCGGGGCGTAGCGCAGCTTGGTAGCGCACTACAATGGGGTTGTAGGGGTCGGAGGTTCAAATCCTCTCGCCCCGACCAGTTGAAATAGTCATTCAGATAATGCGTTTCTTATACGTTATCGTGACCCTCCTCTTTAAGTATTCAGCTTTTTTTCCTGTATTCGTCTTTATGCGGTCCGCTTTATCGCGATAATACAGATACTTTCCTGCCTATTTCAAAATTAATTATGGAATTGTTCACAGACGTAACAGACGTAACAGGGGTCATTCTTTCGGGCGGATTAGCGCGACGAATGAATCATCAAGATAAAGGCTTAGTTTCTTATAAGGGGCAGCCTTTAATTTCCTATGCCATTCAGGCGATGAAGACGACAGTTAGCACGGTGTTAATTAATGCTAATCGTAATCATGCGCGTTATTCAGCCTGGGGTTTTCCTGTTATTGCCGATCAAACCGAACAGTTTGACGGGCCTTTGGCGGGGGTTTTAACCGCTATGCTGGCAACAGACAACGCTACTTTATTAGTCATTCCTTGTGATTCGCCTTTAATTACGCCTGAGCATTTAAGAAAGCTATTAACGTCGTTAGAAGAAAATCAAGCTGAAATTGCAGTGGCCTTTGATGGTGAACGTTTGCATCCTGTTTTTTTAGCGTTAAAAACACATTTAAAAACGAGTTTAGAGGCGTATTTAAACGCAGGTGAACGTAAAATTGATCGCTGGTTACAACAACATAAGTTAGTTAAGGTGGATTTTAGTCAGCAAGCTGAGATTTTTTTAAATATTAATACCTTAGATGAATTATTGGCGTTGGAAAATTCATCGACTTATCTGCCTGAATTGAGTCATGAAGGTATCGAACTTTCAAATTCTGTGGTGGTGACCGATGAAAGAGGGCTGTCACGAGAAATACAATTGGTGGGTGAACGCGCTTTAACGCTCTATGTTGATAAACAAGAAATTGTAACGTTAATGACGATGGGAACACATCCTGAGTTGTTAACGTTAGGTTATTTAAAGAATCAAGGTTTTTTTGAAAACTTGACTGAGATTAAAGCGGTACAAGTTGATTGGGAAACCGAGGCTGTTGCCGTTGTGACCCATCATGAAAAAAGTGATTTTTCAGAACAAATGGCACGGCGAACAGTGACAACAGGGTGTGGACAAGGCACTGTTTTTGGGCGATTAATGGATAAATTAAAAAAAATTAATCTTCCCGAGACGCATATAAAACAGTCGATTCTTTATGCCATGCTCACCTCGTTAAAAGAACACAATGAAGTGTATAAAAAAGCAGGGGCCGTTCATGGCTGTGCGTTGTGTTCAGGCGCGACGATAGATTTTTTTATTGAAGATGTCGGGCGACATAATGCGGTTGATGCGATTGCAGGCTACATGTGGCTTAATAAAATTAAAGGCGATGATAAAATTTTTTATACCACAGGCCGATTAACCTCTGAGATGGTTATTAAAGTGTCGCAAATGGGGATTCCTATTTTATTATCGCGTTCAGGGGCGACTCAAATGGGTTTAGAAATGGCCAAACAGTCGGGGGTTATTTTAATTTCAAGAGCGAAAGGTCGGCATTTTTTAGTGCTTAATGGGGTTAAGTCGATGATCTTTGACGCATTGGAATAATAGCCCTCCCACCGTAAAAATTTTGCTTGAAGAATCACGTTAGGTTTGTTATTGTTTTAACGATGACAAAAATATAAAAACCCCCTAAAACACGTTGGCATCGTTTATTGGGAACCTTGCTAGAACAATTATTAACGTCTGTGGGCATCACTGTCTTATGTGATGTTAAAATTATGGCGAACCCACCCGAAGCTGATATTCTGTTGTTGCGACGAAAAACTAAGTACTGGACTGATGAGCAACGATTACGTCTTCCTGATGGAATTCGTGATAGTACGGCAAGTCATATTTTATTAGAATTTAAATACAGCGAATCGGTTAACGAAAAGGCCATGCAACAAACCTTGGGTTATGATTATTTTTATAAAAAAAGTCATCATTTAAATGATTCCCAAGTACAAAGTTTTTTAATCAGTGCTCGAACCCCGAAAGCAGATACGTTAGCTCAATTTTCGTATCAACAAAGTCAATATAAAGGAATTTATATCACTCAAACACGGGTTTTACGGCAAGTGGTCTTGATTGTTTTAAATGAATTGTCAGGAAAAGAACATAATGCGTGGATAAAATGTTTTGCTAGTAGACGATTAGAGAAACAAAAAGCCTTTGCATTATTAAATCAAACAGGACTCAATTTAGCCTCGTTACGATTAAAGTTATTTTTATCAAGTTTATGGGGATATTGGTTTAAAGACCGAGAGGAAAGTAAAATGCGTATCGAATTGACAGAAAAAGATTTAGCCGCCATGAGTGATTTTTGGGGAGATACTTTTTTAACTTCATTAGAAGTTGAAGATATTTTACCTTATTTCAATGCACAAGAACTTTTAGATAAAATTAACCCAGTGGATAAGTTAGCAGGATTGAATGCAAAAGAGCGTATGGTGGGGTTAGATGCAAAAGAACGTTTAGAGGGATTAGAAGTTGATGCTATATTATCAGAAGTTGACCATAAAAAAATATTAGCGGGCTTATCAAAAGAAGAAATTAAAGCCTATTTATCGAATAATTAACGCCTCTAATTCCCGTTTATCATTAAACGCTCTAAACGATTACTTTTTAACGTTATTTATACATTATGTCCAATCAAGAAAATTACATTCAATTAATGGACACCACGCTACGCGATGGTGAACAAACACAAGGGGTTTCGTACTCACCTGATGAAAAAGTTAATATCGCGAAAGCTTTATTACAATCGTTACAAGTCGATCGCATTGAAGTGGCTTCTGCACGGGTTTCCAAGGGTGAAAAACAAGCTGTGAGTCGCATTAACACATGGGCGCGTCAAGAAGGATTTGATGGTCGGGTTGAAGTTTTAGGCTTTGTCGATCATACGCGGAGTGTTGATTGGATTTTGGAAACAGGTGGCAGTGTTATTAATCTTCTGACTAAAGGGAGTGAAAAACATTGCCGTGAACAACTGAGAAAAACGTTGGATCAACATTTAAATGATATTCTTAAAACGGTTAGTTATGCCTTGAGTAAAGGTTTATCGGTGAATGTTTATTTAGAAGACTGGTCAAATGGTTATCGAGATAATCGTGATTATGTTTTTGAATTGATGGATAGTTTACAGCGAACGGGTATTAGTCATTTTATGTTACCTGATACGTTAGGGGTGATGTCGCCCGAGGAAGTTTTTAACAGTTTGGATGATATGTGTTCGCGTTATCCTGAACTTGAGTTTGATTTTCATCCACATAATGACTATGGGCTGGCAACGGCGAATGTGATGGCAGCCGTTCGTGCGGGGGTTAAGTCAATTCACTGTACGATCAATTGTTTAGGTGAACGAGCAGGAAATGCCTCGTTAGCCGAAGTGAGCGTGGTTTTGCGCGATAAAATGAATAAAAAATTATCCATTGATGAAAGTCATTTAATGCGATTAAGTGACATGGTGAAAAATTTTTCAGGTAAACGCGTGGCGGCTAATACCCCAATTATTGGAAGTGATGTGTTTACTCAAACCGCAGGGATTCATGCGGATGGTGATCAAAAAGGCGGCTTATATAAAAGTAAGTTGGTTCCTGAACGTTTTTCACGAATACACAGTTACGCGTTAGGTAAAATGAGTGGCAAGGCTTCCTTAAAAAAGAATCTAGAATTACTCGAACTGGAGTTATCGGAAGAAAATCAAAAAAAGGTCTTGGCGCGCATCGTAAAGCTGGGTGATTTAAAACAAACGATTACAACCGATGATTTGCCTTTTATTATTGCGGATGTTTTAGAAAGTAAAAAATATAAACATATTAAACTGTTAAATTGCACGATTACCAGTGGGTTTAATTTAGAGGCTACCGTGAGTTTACGTGTTGAAGTCAAAGGTGAAATGCACGTGTCATCGGGTTCAGGAAATGGCGGCTTTGATGCATTTATTGACGCGATTAATAAAGTCATGAAATTGCATGACTATACCTTACCTGCATTATTAGATTATGAAGTGAGAATTCCTAGGGGCGGCCACACCAATGCGATTACTGAATGTGTGATTACGTGGGATTGTAAAAATAAATTAAGAAAAACGCGGGGCGTGCATTCTAATCAGGTTTTTGCCGCCGTATTAGCGGCCCTTAGAATTATTAATATTCAATTACACGAGCGTTAATAAAGCTTTCGTAATGATTTTATTGATCATCACGAAAGCCTGTTGATTGATGAGGTAAATTTAAAAATTAGTTTTTAATAATTTCAATACGAGCAAATTTTCGTTTACCGACTTGATAAACCTGTTGAGTGTTAACCGCAATGATTAATTTAGGGTCAGTCACTTTTTCACCATCAATTTTGACCGCGCCTTGTTTAATCATTCGCATCCCGTCCGAGGTTCCCTTGACCAACCCCGCCTCTTTTAAAATATTGGCAATTGCCAACCCATCAAGATCAGTCTTTAGAGTGACTTCATCCATTTCATCAGGAATCGCGCCCCGTTGAAAGCGAGCTTCAAAATTTTCCAAGGCTTTTATAGCGGCTTGCTTATCATGAAAACGCTCAATAATTTCTTGGGCTAATAATACTTTATAGCCCCGAGGATTCGCCCCTTGATTACATTCATCGTGCCATTGCTCAATTTCAGTCATCGGTCTAAAACTTAACAACTCAAAATAACGCCACATCAATTCATCTGAAATTGACATGATTTTACCAAATATTTCATCCGCTGGTTCTGAAATACCAATGTAATTATTAAGTGATTTTGACATTTTCTGAACCCCATCTAAGCCTTCTAAAATAGGCATCGTGATAACGACTTGAGGTTTTTGTCCATAAACGGATTGTAATTGCCGTCCGACTAAGAGATTAAATTTTTGGTCGGTTCCGCCTAATTCCACATCGGCTTGCATTTCTACCGAATCATACCCTTGTATTAAAGGATATAAAAATTCATGAATAGCAATCGGCTGACTGCCTTTAAAACGTTTACTAAAATCATCGCGTTCTAACATTCTAGCCACGGTATGTTTCGCGGCTAATTGAATTAAATCCGCAGAAGACATCGCACTCATCCATGTTGAATTAAACATCACCTGTGTTTTATCGGGATCTAAAATCTTAAAAACTTGATCTTGATAACTTTTGGCATTGTCTAAAACCTGCTCACGGGTTAAGGGTTTACGCGTCGCATTTTTTCCCGTTGGATCACCAATCATGCCCGTAAAGTCACCAATTAAAAATAAAACTTGATGGCCTAAGTCCTGAAACTGCTTTAATTTATTAATTAAAACGGTATGTCCTAGGTGTAAATCAGGAGCAGTAGGGTCAAAACCTGCCTTAATTCGCAATGGACGATTAAGTTGTAATTTTTCAATCAATTCTTTTTCAATTAAAACCTCATCCGTCCCTCTCATCAAGGTTTTCAGAACATCATCTGACATTATTTTTTCCCATAAATTAATCAATAATAGCGTTATTATAAAGTGAGTTAGGGTTAATTGCTGGGAAAATAACTTGTTAATAGTCTATAATTCGATAAGGCTGGACGATTTGTTATATTTTTGTTTGTGCCTATTTTTTTTAACTACCTAAAAAAACTCGTGAAAAATAGACTGTACCAATCTTTATTTTTAGGAATTACCTCCGCAATCGCAGCCAGTGCTAGTTACGCCCTGATTACGCCACAAAATGAGACACAGGCTAGTATGGAAAACTTGGCTCCCACGATTGCACTCCCCTCGCTGTATGAAACTACTGCAAATTTTTTAGGACAAACTGCAGAATTAGAAAAACCAGTACGTCAACGTAGTATTGAACATAAGATTTTACCGGCTCAAACCCTATCATCCATTTTTCCACTGTATAAGATTAATAGCGCAACGCTGGAAAAAATTACCAAATCCAATGATATTGGCGCGCAATTTGCAAAATTGACCGTCAATAAAATCTTAATGATTGAGCTTGATGAAACCTATCAACTTCAACAATTATCGTATAAACAAGATATTGTTAACACGATTATTGCAACGCGTAATGGCGATAGCTTTGATGTTCGTAAAGAAAGCCGTCCACTAAAACAACATGAAGCCTTAGCAAAAGGAACGATTAAAACCAGTCTTTCCGCCGATGGTGCAAAAGCTGGGTTATCTGTTGGTATTATTAATAAGCTTGCAGATAAAATCTTTGCTTGGGATATAGATTTTAATAAAGACCTTCAACCCAATGATAAATTTACCGTTATTTATGAAGAAACCCTTGTTGAAGGCGAACGCGTAAAAACAGGCGAAGTTTTAGCCGCAGAATTTGTAATTAGTGGAAAGTCCTACTCGGCTATTCGCTACAAAGATAAAGAGGGAAATGTTGAGTATTATTCCCCTCAAGGCAAAAATGTTGCTCGCCGACTACGTAAAACATTTTTACGTAGCCCGATTGCCTTTGCGCGAATCAGCTCTCACTTTAACCTTCATCGAAAACACCCCGTCTTAAACCGTATTCGCGCGCATAAAGGCGTTGATTATGCAGCAAGAAGCGGCACACCGATAAAATCGACTGGGGATGGTAAAATTATCTTTAGAGGTCGTAAAGGCGGTTATGGTAATGTAGTTATTGTTCAACACAGTAAAAAATATAAATCCCTTTATGCCCACATGTCTAAATTTAATGGTAAATACAAATTAGGCAGTACCATTAAACAAGGCACGGTGGTTGGTTACGTTGGAAAAACAGGACTCGCGACAGGCGCGCATTTACATTATGAATTTTTAGTTAATGGGGTTCATAAAAACCCACTCACCGTAAAATTACCGCGTACACAAATTAAGAGCAATAATGTTTTTATTGCGCGTTTTAAAAAGCAAGCCCAGCCGTATGTGGATCAGCTTAATAGCGCAATGAGTGATACTGCAAAAATTAACGTTAATAAACTATTTAGTAAAAAAACTAAAAAACTTTAGTACTTTTTTGATGGCAGAACTTTATATCGGACTCATGTCTGGAACCAGCGTTGATGGTATTGATGCCGGTTTAGTTGACTTTAGTCAGCAACACCCTACCTTAATAGCCTCGGAATGCACGCCTTTTTCGGCGAAACTTAAAGATCAAATTGAAACCTTAAGCACAAATAAATCGTTATTGCTCAAAGATTATGGTGAGCTGGATTGTCAGCTCGGGCATTTATTTTCCCAAGCGGCTAATCGGTTGCTTAAGCAATCAGGAGTTTCGCATTCTGATATTAGAGCGATCGGGAGTCATGGGCAAACCTTACTTCATTATCCTGAGAGTCAACACCCTTTTTCTTTACAGATTGGCGACCCTAATATTATTGCAGAGAAAACGCAGATTACCACCGTGGCGGATTTTCGTCGTCGTGATATAGCGGTCAATGGTCAAGGTGCGCCGCTTGCACCTGCTTTTCATCAAGCTATTTTTAAATCCCTACAAAAAAAAACCTGTGTGGTTAATATTGGTGGAATTGCTAATATTACCCTATTGTCTAATCAAGAGTTGATTGCGTTTGATACGGGAACAGGCAACACTTTAATGGATTATTGGTGTCAACAGCACTTGAATAAACCTTATGATAACAAGGGGAATTGGGCAAAAAGTGGCCATGTGATTCCTGCTTTACTGAAAAATTTTAAACGCGCTAATTATTTTAAACAGTTACCGCCTAAAAGTACGGGAAAAGAATATTTTTCAAGGGATTGGTTAATGCAGCATTTAGATGGCTTTACTTCCTCGCCTGCTGAAGACATTCAAGCAACATTATGCCAATTGACAGCCGATAGTATTATTGATGCCATTCGACAACATGGTGAACAAATTGAGACGTTATTAATTTGTGGGGGGGGGGTCCATAATCATTATTTATTATCTTTATTGGCGGCAGAGGGTTATCAAGTCGAGTCAACCTTAACAGAAGGGGTGCATCCTGATTATGTTGAAGCCACGGCGTTTGCATGGTTGGCTAAACAAACCATGAATCATTTGGCAGGAAATCTTACTAAAGTGACAGGCGCAAGTTCACCTGTTATTTTGGGTGGAATTTATTTAGCGTAAAGAAAATTGACGACCCACTTAAAGATGGGACAAGTTGAGGTTAAGCCTTGCACCATAGTGTCCTGTCTTAAGTTGGTAGCTAGAAAATTGAAAAATATAATCACCCAAATGGAGTGAAAAAAAACATGAAAAAACGTGTTTTTCACTCCGAATTATGGGTATATTTTCTTAAAGCTTAAGATTAGTCGTCATTTGAAATGAATTATTAATGACCATAACCCTCTTACCTTGTGACTTCCCCTTTTCACTCATGTAGTCTTTAAAAACCATGTTAAAAACAGCATTTATTGTTGGGACGCAATCAGGATGTGGAAAAACCACGGTGATGCTCGCTCTTCTACAGACCTTAAAAAATCAAAATTTAACGATTCAAGCTTTTAAAGCAGGGCCTGATTTTCTCGATCCTTTCTGGCATCAAGTGATAACCCAATCCCCCTCTTATAATTTAGATACCAAAATGATGGGCGTTGAAGCCTGTCGTCATCAACTCAGCACACAAACAGAAACGGTTGATGTGGCCTTAATTGAAGGGGCGATGGGTTTGTTTGATGGGGCGACAGGGGTGGGTGAACTGGGGTCAAGCGCGCATCTTGCGGCGACTTTAAGCGTTCCCGTGATTCTTGTTGTCGATGCGAAAGGTATGTCAGGGTCAATCGTACCTTTAGTGGCTGGTTTTTGTGATTATGCGGATAAACTCGGCTTTCAGATTTCAGGCATTATCGCTAATCGGGTGGGCAGTGACCATCATGCCACCTTATTGGATGGGTTATTAAGCGATCATCAGTTATCACCGCTATTAGGCTGGATGAAAAAAAATGCGCCTGTGTTACCTGAGCGGCATTTAGGATTAACGCCACCTGAAGAAACCAATGTTCCTGATTTTTCAGCAGAGTTTACACTTAAAAAAAGAGATTTATTAAAAGCATTAGCCCCTTTTAATTCGCCCACGATCACACCGAATCAATCGCCCGCCTTATTAGCGGGAAAAACCATCGCCATTGCCAACGATGCCGCTTGTTGTTTTATTTATCCTGCTAACCTTGATTGGTTAATCGCCCAAGGGGCTAAACTTCATTTTTTCTCGCCAATAAAAGGGGATGACCTTCCCCCTGATAGTGATGCACTTTGGTTACCAGGAGGCTATCCTGAATTATATACACAAGCCCTCTCGGAATCCTCTAGTTGGGTATCCATTAATCAATTCATTGCGGCGGATAAACCCGTATTAGCGGAATGTGGTGGAGCCATGCTTTTAGGTGAATTTATTATTGATCTTGATGGCAAATCATGGCCGATGGCGAACAGTTTACCCTATGGTTCCGTGATGAAAGATCGCTTAGTTTCGTTGGGTTATCGACAAGAAAACAGCGGGATTAGGGGGCATGAATTTCATCATTCCGCACGTATTAATGCAGAAAACTTACCCTCGTGTTTTGAGCTGAATCGAGGGGATAAGGGAATCCGCTATAAAAAGGTACGTGCATCTTATATTCACTGGTATTTTGCTAGTGCGCCTAACGTTATCGCAGGATGGTTATCATGAAAGCAAGAGAGAATCGGCAAGGGTTGGTTTTAGTTCACACAGGTAAAGGCAAAGGAAAATCATCCAGTGCATTTGGCATGGTTTTTAGAGCGGCGGGTTGGGGGATGAAAGTTTGTGTGATTCAATTTATCAAAGGACAATGGCAAACAGGCGAACAAAAAGCGGCTGAAAAATTTGAAAATATTGAATGGCATACTTTGGGTGACGGCTTTACGTGGGACACTAAAAACCCAGAACAAGACATTAAAACCAGTCGTGAAATATGGGAATTTGCTCAACAAAAAATTACCTCGGAAGAATTTGATTTCGTGTTACTTGATGAAATTAACTATTGTTGTGGTTATGATTGGATTTCAGGCGAAGAAATTGCAGAATTTATAAACGATAAAAAACCAGCATGGATGCACTTAGTGTTAACAGGTCGGAATGCCCCTGAAGAACTTATTAATATCGCTCATACAGTCACGGAAATGCAACCAATTAAACACGCCTTTAGTCAGGGAATAAAAGCCACTCAAGGTATCGAATTTTAAAGAGTACGATTCGATTAATGACGCTTTGTTGCTTAAAAAATGATCGTTTTTCGACTTTATTTTTTTGTTTTTAACCGCATTATATTTTCTAGTCTAGGGTTTTAATTCTCATGTATATGGCAATGACACGTTTTCAGGTTTCATTAGGGCAAGAATTATTATTTGAATCGGCTTGGAAAAAGCGTAAAAGCTATTTGGGTTGTGTGAACGGTTATCGTGGATTGTATTTATTGCGCGGTGAAACGGAAGAGGTGCATACCTTATACATTTCACATTTTATTTGGAACAGTAAAGACGATTTTGATCGTTGGACGCAATCGGATTCTTTTGTTAAAGCCCATACGCAGTTTGGTGATATTAGTGCTTTATTTGCCAGTCAACCTGTTTTTGAAGGGCTTACTGTGGTTTTACAAGAAAAATCAGAGGGTAAATGACAGGGGATACGGGCGGCGCAGCCCCTGTCGATTCATTTTTATTCGCGGGTTACAGCTTTGGGGTAAAAGGGCCATTTCTCAACATGCAAATGTTTCCTAATGGGGGTTTTAATCACCGAAACACATAAGGCAATTGAGAATAAGCACCATACGGCGGCGTATTCATTCGGGTCATCGGTTAGAAGGTCTGAAATTAAAGGGCCTATTAAATAATGAAAGCCCACAAATCGCCATGAGCCATAAATTAAAGGCATCACAAACGCGACTAAGATATAAACCAGTGCATGTAAGCCCCAGTTAAAATTAAATAACCATGCAACAGGTTCCGACATAATTCCATTGAGAGGCATTTGCCACGCGATATGCCAAGCACCTGAAACCGAACAGGTTTGCGTTCCACAAAACCCTTCAATGCCGATATTACATGAGCCTGCCCAATCAAAAGGAAACATTTTCACCAACATTGCGATTGATCCCATGGCCGCAATGGTGTAAACTGTGGTGCTTATTTTCTTTTTAATCGGTTCGGGAACAAAGTACATGGCCACCATATTGACAAAAAAGGGCTGAAAGGCAATATGTAAATACCCAAACAGGGTCAGTATTTGATTATTGGGGTTATCACATAAATCAATATAAACATACGTTGCCGCTTGCAATAGTTCCATTAAGGCAAAATAGGTTAATGGAATCCATAATTCTTTAGACTCTCCTTTGATCGCGACATAAAGAGCTGTTCCCAGCCCCGCAACGGCGAGAACCCCTGATGCTTCTCCACTCCAACACATAAATTAATCTTCCTATTTTTATTATTTTTTATCGCCTTAAACATGGTTATGCTTAACGCGGTTATTTTTTAAGCAACGGATCTACATTAGATGACGCTGTTTAGATGTTCTGCGAGCTTATTGTATAATGACGATTATAATTGCACAATATTCGTCAACATTCCCCCTAATAGGCCCTGTTAATAATGGAGCTAACCTTGTGACAATGCGAGGTTGTTTCTTAATGATAAAGGGTTTAAATTAGCCCTTTCGATAGCTTTAGCTATTGGCGAGTTACGAAAATAGCTAAAGCTATTTTACGCCGTCCTCTTTTTTAAGAATAAAGTGTAAACTATTTTTGAGCTAAGTGAAGGATGCCTCTATTTCTAAGTCATTTAATATTAACGAACAGGCAAGGTTAAAGTTGGTGCTGAATAGCTTGATTGTCCTGCTTGTAAATCAAATAATTGGGTTAATAACATGAAGGTTGATTTAGAGTTTAAATCACTGTCTTCAATATAAAACCAATGGTTACGATAGTTAACGGCAATAAAGGCATTGTCAGGGTAAAAATAGCTTACTTTTACTTTGAATGCGGAGCCTGCGGGTGTATTTGCCCAATTAAAGTTTGAGCCTGATTTTGTTTTAGTTATGGTGACTAGGCCCTCTTCAATATGATCTTCAGGAATATCAATACCTTGTGATAAATAGAATAAAACACTGGAAATTGAACGTGTCCGAATGGCCATTTTATCGGTATCGGTATTGATGAAATTATTGGTTAATTCGATATACACTTTCCCATTATCGGTGATGGTAAAATTTAATAAGTTGGCAAGTCGGCTTAACATGTTTTTATTTGCGGTGTTTGTTTTAAACATCATCACCAATTTTTTATTATCAAACGCACTCGGTCCTATTTCGATACGACCTTTGTACTGAAATTCTTTAAATAAATCTAATAAGGCTTTAAATTTTTTGTATTCGGGTTCAATAGCAGGAGCTGGGCCTGATGCTCTTGGCGCATTTAAAATATTATTAATACGTTCAATACAGATGCCAAAAATACGTTTAATATCCCACCCTGATTGAGACATGACTAAGATTGATTCTAATGAAATAGGGGATAAAATTCCTTTTAGAAAGTCTTCACCTTGTAACGGTTGGTATGAAATTGTAGGGGAATCACTGTAAGAAACGCCTAATTGTGGGCTGATTGAGTTACTTCCGAGTAGGTTCATTGACGCATTCACGCCGATGTTACCTGTAAAATTTAACGATGAAGTGACACTGCTAATGGTTAAGAAGTAGGATTCATCACGATACTTTAAACGCACCAAATTAAGGAGCATTTGTTGGTTTAAGGTATTGATGATGGTTTGGTTGTAAGCGGGGTGTGTATTGGATAAGCCGCTTGGACCAAAGCTGGATTGGCAACCTGATAGTAATACTATTGAGGTTAAAAGTAGGATGAGATGTTTACGCATAAATGTACCTATAATATTGTTTTTTTTAAGTAGTAAGTTTTTTGTTTATTAAGTTTAAGAGTTACCTCATTTAAATTTATTAAGATTTAGTTGTTATTTATTTGTATGTCTTAATATCCATATTTTTCTATTTTATCGGGATAGGAAACAACGTGGAGTGGCGACGCATTTGAAGATTTAATAGCTAGGTAGGTCGGGTTAGCTTATTGAGCGTAGCGAGATAACGTAACCCGACCTACATGGCTGTTTTTACTCATATTTAAGTAAAAAGTAGGGTTCTGTGAGTAAAAATAACTACCTACAAGTAAAAATCGCGTTCTATGAGTAAAAAAATAATCAAGATAGCTTGTGTTTACTGGCTTATAGAAACATTCCCCTTCTTATCTTTTATAGGGGGTTAAATAAACATCTTCTGAAGGAGTCCTTTTTTATAGTCTTTTGTACCGTTTAGTACTTTCACAGCCTCTGGAGTTTGGGTACGAGAAATTTATTTCTTGTCACGCAAGGCGCAAAATTTAGCATTCGCTTTTATATGATCTTCAGCCGAACCATTCCAGACTTTTAACGGGTTAATCATATAAATATTGTTACTTTGACTTTTCCCGTTTTTAACAATTAATAGGTTTTCTTCAAAATAGTTAAGTGTTCGCCCTAAATGCTGTCTAGTCATACCTAACTGTTTACATAATTGGGACTGAATCAAGGTAATTTTATTCCACCCCGTCATATTTCTAACCAGATAATCCCAAAGTTTCATTTTTGCATTAGGTCGGGTAAATCCCAAGAGTGGGTTTTCAATTTCATTATTCACAATATGAAAGCTCCTAAAAATATATTTGTTGTCATTTGCAATTTTAGTTACTCCAGCGAAAAAGTAATAAATTGCATTATAACCTTTAAAGTTACATATGTGTAACTTACTATGATGTTACATGCTTATAACACTATAGGATGTTCATACATGTAACTTCTTAGAGTGTTACATGACTATTAAGTAACAAGCTGATTTTACTTGTATTTTCATACACCCCTTAGTATTACTATTTAAAGTTACACAAACATCTGTTGCAGTAATCCTTTTTTATAATCCTTTGTACCGTTTAGCTGTTCTTCAACTTGGTTTATTTTGTTATCTATTTCACTTAGAAAATTGGCGATTTTGGTTTGTTCTTCAAGGGATGGGAGTAAAAACTTAAATTTTTCAAATAAATTTTTTTTACTTATTCTTACTCTACCTGAACCACTTGATAAACTTAAGAGTTTATTTTGACTTATTTCTACATTAATCAATGCCATAAAAAAATAGTTATTGAAATAAGAGTTTTCCCTTACCCAACAAACATCTACACTTGTAATAAAATCTCCATTGCATGGGAAAATACAACTATTTATATTTTTATCAACCATTCTATTTATAAGTAAATCACCTTTTTTTATTTGAGTTCCTTTTAATTCTTTAAACTTATCTTTAGATATAGTTTTTAAATTTTTATAAATATATTTTCCAACTCCTATACTTCCAAGCTGGACAATTTTATACATTCCCTTCTTGGAAATATCTTTTGATAAAATCCAGTCTCCATCACCATGAATTAAATTTTTGAAGTCCCCCAACTTCTTAACTTCCCAATCAGGGTAAGCATTGCCATTATCATCTTTAAATCTCAATTTTTGAGAAAAAAGCTGCTGCATAACCCCTTTTTTATAACATTCTAAAAGCTGTTTTTTCTTAGTTAGTAGCTCTATTTTTCGGTCAATTTGGGTTAAAAAATTCGCTATTTTTTGTTGTTCTCTCAGCAAAGGTGAGGCAATCAGCAATGATAAAACATCTGTTTTAGTGATATTTTTCATAGAAGCACTTGTTCCTGTTGCCCTTGAAGATAACAACGTTCTAAATTTTTTTGATGACATCAATTTTCCAAGCCAAAAAACTGAATAATCTGGGTTAATTTTTGCAGACCAAAGCCTATCAGGCAAAAATATATTAGGCATATCCTGATAAACAATAGCATTAGCACCAACTAATGCGGGAGTATTCATTCGACTAATAATTATAGTATTTCCTTGTACTGGTTCTTTAAGTCGCTGAATTTCTATATTTTCTATAACAGCTTTATTTTCTTCAGTTTTAAAGACATCAAAAGAAACACTACTTGTTTTCAATATACCTTTCTCATTTGACTTTGCTTTTCTATCAATAGAATTAACACTAACACCAGCATCAAGACTTTCAATGAAACTACTTAACTTCCTAACCGCCCACTCCCCCGAAAACTCAGGAAACCGCAACACGGGTACTTCTCTATTCACCATCATCTTAAGACACAAAAAAATTCTGCAACACCTTAATCATAAAAAGATGATCCTCAACCCCCGCACTCTCACGAATACTGTGCATCGCCCACATCGGATTCCCCACATCCACCGATCGAACCCCCAAATTAGCCGAACTCATCGGCCCCAGCGTACTCCCACAAGGAATATCCGAACGATGACTATAAAATTGATACGGCACACCCGCTTGCTGACAATGATTAATAAAAATCGCCTCAGAAATACTCTCACTGGTATAACGATGATTCGCATTCACCTTAATTACCGGCCCTTGATTCACCATCACCTTATGATTAGGCTCATAAGCCGCAGAAAAATTAGGCTGATACGCATGAGCCATATCCACACTCATCATAAAACTCTGAGCTAACGCCCGTTGATAATCCTCCGTATCCTGCCCCAAACTAAAGGCAATACGCGCTAATGAATCACTCAAAAAACGCCCATCAGCGCCCTTATAACTTTCACTGCCAATTTCCTCATGATCGAAAAAAGCACACACTAAAGTAGCTTCAGGTTGATCGACTTCGTTATCTAATAACGCCGTGATTCCCGCATGACACGAGGTCAAATTATCTAACTGACTATTCGCATAAAACTCACTCTCCGCTCCCCAAAACGCGCCCTTTTGCGTATCATAAACACTCAACTCCCATGATAAAATTTGCTTCGCCTCTAAACCACTCGCCTGCTCTAATAAATGATAAAAACGTTGTTCAGGTAACTGCTCATTCGCAGACGCTAACAATAACGGCAACTCGTTTTGCTTATGAAACGTTAACCCCTCCTCATTCACCTTTCTATTCATGTGAATAGCCAAATTGGGTAAGCGCAATAAGGGCTGTTTAAAATCAATGAGCCGCGTTGTAATCACCCCGTTATTATCTTTATAACTTAATCGCCCTGCTAAACTTAAATCACGATCACTAAAGGTAGCAAGAATCGGCCCGCCATAAACCTCAACACCCAAACGTAACAGCCCCGATTCATAATGCGCCGCTTTCGGCTTGACTCGAAGACTTGGGGAATCGGTATGCGCACCAATAATCTTATAACCCGTTGTCGATAACGGCTGATGACCAATGATAAACGCGATAATGGACGAATCATCACGCAGAATATAATAACGTCCATTTTTTTCTAATTGCCACGGCTCGGTTTCTTTCAATTCTTTAAAATTTTCGGCTAATAATCGTTTCTTAACCGAATGACCTGCGTGCCAAGGACTTGGACTTTCATCAATAAAAGTTAATAAATCAGAAACGTGTTGATGAGCCGTTTTCATAAGGCTTTAAACCGTAAGGCGGTAGAATTAATACAATAACGTAACCCCGTCGGTTGCGGACCATCCTCAAAAACATGACCTAAATGAGCCTCACAATGCTGACAAACCACTTCAACACGACGCATTCCATGACGACTATCCACGATTTCATTAACATGGGCTTTAGCAATCACATCCCAAAAACTCGGCCAACCACTGCCTGAATCATATTTAGTACTGGAATCAAACAAAGCTTGCTCACAACAAACACAGGCATAAACTCCCGTTTGTTTATTATTCAGATAGTCGCCTGAAAAAGCAGGCTCAGTCCCTTGATTCCAACAGATATTAAATTGCTCAGGGGTTAATTTTTTTTGCCAATCATCTAACGTCATTATTATTTTTCCTTGTATTTTGCAGGGGGATACCACCCTAAACTTTCTTGTGTGGTTCCAATGGGATTATATTCAGCCCCTAACCAATGTTGATAAGTAGACTGCTCAATCGCGTCAAAAAGTTCTTTGAAATTAATTTCACCCGTATCGGGTTGTCCTCGTTTCGGTGAATCGGCAAATTGAATATGACCCATATAAGGGGCGTAGGCACGAATCATTTCCGCACAGGTTTCCCCCATACGGTGCATGTGATAAATATCATACTGCATCAACAAATCAGGATGGTTGATGGCAAGCTGTATCGCTCGCATTTGTGGGCTATTGTCAACGATAAAGTGAGGCATATCATAGCCATTAATCGCTTCAAAAACAGTATTCACCCCTAACGGTGAAAGTATGGATAACGTGTATTCAAGATTCTCTTTAAAGGTTTCTAAATAAAGTGATTTTTTCGTGTCATCAAAACAACGCCCCGCAAGCACATTAATCATCTCAGGTTTCAAAATTTTAGCATAGTGAGCCGCTTGTTTCACCGCCTGTTTAAAGTCATCTTTTTTTTCAGGAACAGCGGCTAATCCTTCACCGCCGAGCATTAAATCACCCGCATCGACATTAAATAAAACCAGTTTTAAATGATGCTGTTCGAGCTGCTGTTGAATCGCTTCCGCCGATAATTCATAAGGAAATTGAATCTCGACCGCCTCGAAACCACAGGTTTTAGCGGCTTCAAAGCGATCCATAAAACTCAGTTCGGTAAATAATAAACTTAAATTAGCACTAAATTTCAGCATTGTTTTCGGTAAATAATTTAATCAGTGTTGAGGGGTCCTGCTCTAAAAATCCCTGTGAGCCATGTAGCTGCATCAGTTGTGCGGCCAGAGCTGACATTGGAATCGAATTTCCTTGCTGAGAGGAAATATCTACGGCCATTGTTAAGTCTTTTAATAAGGTTTTGACCCGCCATTTTACAGGTTCAAATTTTTCAGCAACCATTTCAGGAGCCACTCTTTGCAAGGGGATAGAATCCGCAAAGCCCCCCGCTAAAGCGAGAGGTATTTTTGCGGCATCAACGCCTGCTTTTTTCGCCAAGGCAATCATTTCAGCAATCACCAAGACATTGCAACTGACAATCATTTGATTGCAAATTTTAGTGATTTGTCCCGTTCCCAGTTCACCCATGTGGGTTAATTGTTGATATAACGGTTTTAACACCGCACGGGCAATCGCAATATCCTCTTCACGTCCCCCCGCCATAATCGCTAATGTGCCTTGTTCTGCACCGATGGTTCCCCCCGAAACAGGCGCATCGACCCAAGAAATAGCACATTTTTTCTGTAATTTTAAGGCTAATTCACGCGTGGTTTCAGGATGAATACTGGATAAATCAATAATTAATTTATGGGAAGCCGTGCTGTTTAAAATACCGTGTTCGATAACCTCACGCACAGCTTGATTATCGGCAAGACATAAAATAATTACCTCCGAAGCCTGAACTAAGTCAGTAATGGAGTCACAAGCAACCGCGCCTTGATCGGTTACTGCGGTAAGCTTTTCAACGCTACGATTCCAAACATTAACTTGAAACCCCGCTTGTAATAACCGTAAGGTTAAGGGTTTCCCCATTAAACCAATACCGATAAATCCAAGGCGTTTTTGTTCATTGAGTTGGGTCATAATAAGTAATCTAAGGAATAAAGTTTAAATAACAGGGGATCTGGAGTGAAAAAAACCGTTTTTTCACATTTTTATATAAAAGCGGAGTCCAACATAAGCCGAGACAACGTGAGGTTAAGCCTTAAATGGGGAGTCGTTATTTGGCTATTGACACTTTTTGAGTAACATCAATTAATAAGGTTTTTCACCGATAAAATTACCTGCGGGCGAATAATTACAGACCCAAACTTGAGAGGAATCATCACAAATGGCCTTAGCGCAGCCGACTTCGGTGGTTTTTTTCCAAACAACTTGGGTGTAATGTCCGCAAGCGTCTCCTGACGGAGCATTACATTCATTGGTTTCAAGGGTATACCATTGCTGTTCACTGCCCCAGATATCGATCACATTCAATGGACTTATGGTTTGTACCGTATTATTCCAAATCCATTCCCCATTTGCATCTTTACTGTTCGCGGTTTTTTTAGAGCTTGCCCAAAATATATTTTCGCCCGTTGATTTTGAATCGCTGTGTTTCATGGCACAGCCTTTATTTTTTAATTCATTGGCCCACGCTTGTGCTTGCGTTTGTAAATGAGCTGACCATGCTAGAGCAGGGGTTCCCACCTTTTTCCGCCATGTGTTATGAGCATCAAGCATATCCTGTGTGACAAGGTCATTGGCGGTCGCTGTCATTGAGATTAAGAGGGCAGGAATTAAAAATAGTTTGTTCATAGGGGTATAAATTTGGTTAAAAAATTAGAGGTTTAAATTAAAATAGTCTAACGAAATACACAGTTTTCAGCAATAATCATTATTTGATACGAAAAATTTAATCGGCCTGCATAACGCTTTTAACGGTTAAGACTTGGTTTACTTGACGGTTTTCTTCTGCGTTAATATGAATGTGCTGTTGAATCTTACCTAGTCGCCAATACCAAAAAATCAATTGATAATCGCCTGGATTGAGTAATTCAAATTGATAAGATTGACCACTTGAGAGTGGTTTACTCTGCATATTTTTTTTTGGAAAAAGATGAACTTTCAGTTTGTCATTGTCAGACGATAATAAGTCTAAATTTCCTTCAAGTTTTACCGTGAACCCCGCCTTTTCACCTGCCTTAAGCGCGGGGAAACTTTGAAAACCTTCTTTTCCCAAGGTTGCTGTAATAAAAAAATGTTGCGTATTGGGGGTCTTATTATGAATATGTAAGGTATCATCAGGGGATAAGGCCAATGAATAAGGCGATATACCTTGTGGATTAACCGATAAATGATGCGACTGGGGGCTGTGGTCAGGGGTGACTAAGCCCACATATAAGGCTTTAAGGCTTGGGTAATTAACCATGTTGTTTTTATAATTTATCTCATTATAAGTACTGTCACCGTAGGCAGATGCAGTGTCATTCGTTGCATTTTGAATTTTATTTTTAAACGCAGGGTGAGCATCCGCCGATAGAACCCCATAAACAGCTCCTTTTCCTGCAATAATTTTAGGTTGCTGAACACAGGCACTTAATAAAAATAGGGGTAATAAATATAAATAGTTCATCGTTTTATCACCTTCAGATTGACGGTGTTCGGCTGATTGTTAACAACGGTTATCTGCATGGTTTTAACTTGATAGCGACGGTGAAAAACAATCACCTTCAATGTCCATTGACCTTCAGGAATATTATCTATTTTAAAATGACCGGGTTGGGTTAAAAGTTGATAATGGCGACTGGGTAAAATAACAATTTTTCCCTCCATTTCTTTATGAACGGAGCAGTAATAATTGAGAACCCCCGTTTTTTTAAAAACGTGTGACAGCGTTGAACCTTTAACCCCAAGTCCTAAGTCAAAACGGTTTAACGGACTGAGTGAAAAAATATTATGGTCAATTTCTTTGGCTTCATTGTTTAACCATTCGATGGTATCACCCGATCTAACAATCAGTAAAGGCTCGCTAAAGCGTGTGTTTTTTTGTGAAACGTGATGGACTATTGGGGTTTTATTTTTTTGAATACTGGATTCGTGGGTGAGGTAAATAATTAATTTTTTAACCCGCGCGGGGGCTTCAATATTTCCAGATAACGAGTTTGCTGATAAAGGGGTAAGCAATAGGAAATAAACTAAACTAATTAATAATCCTGTTGATGTCTTTTTTTTCATCTTCTTGTCAGTGCTAAGTTCGATAAATGAATGCGTATGACGCTTAATCAAAAAATATTTATAACCTTCTTTATTTCAGTCACCACTTTATTATGCACTACTTTGTATCTAATTGATACACAAGCTGAAAAACTAGAAATTGATCGAATTATTGCGGATCTCAATAAAACTCAAGCAAAATTTCAGCATGATTTAGAAACACGGCAACAACATATTCAAACCTTAAGTCACATTATTACCTCAGATCAAAAATTTCGCTCTTTCTTATCGCAGATTAAAGATAATTTTTACCCCTTCACCGCTGAAATTGGTCGGGATACCCGCGCTGATTTTGTTTTTATGATTGATGATGCTCCCTCAATTAGGGCGGTTTATTCCAAGCATGATTCCATAACTTTAGCTTTAAAACCGCATTTCGCTGAGTTTGAAATCGAAGCCTATTTAGAGTCGGGTTTAAAAAAGTCCAAAATGATTCATCTGGAAACGGAGGTCTATAGTAGTCACTTTATTCCACTAAAAGAAAATCGTATGGATGATTATGCGGTTGGGTTAATTATTGTGATTAATCAAGTGAATAATGCGTGGATGACCACCTTTTTAACCACAAACGCTTTCTTTCAAGCGGTTTTTTTTAGTGATAAGCAGGTGGTTGCTAGTAATACGACGGCTGAATTAGCGACGACTATTTTAGCGAATCGGCAAACGATTTTAGACTCAGGACAATTTTTATTTGATCAGCAACGGTTCATTGGTAAACAAGTTTTATTTAACGCAGGTGATTCTGATGCAGGCTATATTTTAAGTGCTAATTTGGATCAGACGTTGGCCGCATTTAAACAATTGCAGCAACAAATTTTAATCACAGGGGGAGGGATATTATTACTGGGTTCACTTTTATTTTTATGGGTTTCTCGACGAATTACCCAGCCGTTACGCTTAATAACCAGAGGAACGTTAGCGATTGAAAAAGGCGATTACCAACACCGTATTGATTATAAAAGTGAGGATGAAGTTGGGCAATTAGCCACCGCCTTTAATATTATGTCTGAAGGATTAGAAGAAAAAGAACGGATTCGGCGTACGTTTAATCAATATGTTGATCCGACGATTGTGTCAGAACTATTGAATAACCCCGATGATCATAAATTAGGTGGGGTGCGTAAACAGCAAAGTGTTTTATTTTCAGATATTGCAGGTTTTACAGGTTTTAGTGAAAAATTACCCGCTGAAATTTTGGTGAAGGTGTTAAATAATTATTTAACCGCGATGACGCAAGAAATTAGTTTACAGCAGGGCATTTTGGATAAGTTTATTGGGGATGCGATTATGGCCTTTTGGAGTCCTCAATTGTGTGATTATCAACATGCCCAGAGAGCCTGTCAAACGGCTTTAAATATGCAGAAAAGTTTGATTCATTTGCGGCCATTATGGGAAGAACACTATGGGCCTCACATAACGATTCGTATTGGGATTGCGACAGGTGAAATGATTGTCGGTAATATTGGTTCTGAACAAGCTCGAAGCTATACTTGTATCGGGGATAAGGTGAATTACAGTTCACGTCTTGAAAGTTTAAATAAGCATTATCGCACTCAAATTATGATAGATCAGGAAACGGTTGAAAATATTGAGGGATTTGTGATTAGGGAGTTAGATACGGTTAGAGTTAAGGGCCGTAAAGAGGGTGAAAATATTTATGAGTTAGTGGGGGTTGATGGGGAAGTCGATTTATTAAGGCGTGAAACCCTGAGCGCGTATCATCAAGGACTTACGTATTATCGCCAAGCAAAGTTTAGGGCGGCTGCAACTATTTTTACCGCGTTGAATGAGGATGCCCCCAGTCAAATAATGCTTAAACGTTGTCTATATTTACAACAGTATCCCCCCGAAAACTGGGAGGGGATTCATTCGATGCTCGATAAATAGTCGGGTGGATAAGCGATAGTGTCATCCACCAAAAATATTGTTATGACTTCTGTTTATGGGGGTGTATTCATATTGGCATTGACTCTGATTCTCGTTATTTATTATTGTTAGATTGATGCGTTTTTCTTAAAACAGGGAATAAATATTAGACTTGTTCTTCTAAATAAAATATATTAAAATCAATTGCTTATATATACTTGATAACATTCACAATCAGTTGATACAGCCTAATAAATAAACTTTAAATTAAATTATTAAAAATAATAAATAAGCTTTATAATAAATTTCTATAAAAAATAAAAATCAAAGTATAACATGAAAATAAAAGAAATTTTACCAAGAATTTATGATGATAGACAGTTAAGAGCTTTAACAGGATTAAAAACAGAACATTTTATTTTACTATTATCTCTATTTGAAAAGACCCTTATTGAAGATCAAAAAGAAAAACATGAAAATAAAGAAAGAAAATACGGTAGTGGTTTAGATAGCACATTAAAAACACCCGCAGACAAATTATTATTTATATTAAATTATATGAAGTGTTATTCTACTTTCGATCACTTAGGGTTTTCTTTTAATATGAATAAATCATGCGCTCATACTCATGTATACAAATTATTTCCAATTTTAATAAAGACGTTAGATATATTTAATGTTTTACCTGCAACAAGTTTTTCAACCCCTGAAGAAATGCAGCAGGCTTTTGGCGGAGTTCAAACATTGATAATAGATGCTACAGAGCGTGCTGTACAACGCCCTAGTGACTATGAAGAACAAAATGAATTTTACAGTGGTAAAAAAACAGCATACAATTAAAAATACCACTATAGCTTCTTTAGGTCATTTAATTTTATATATTGGGGTTAGTTTTCCGGTAAAAATCATGATTATGGAATGTTTAAAAAGAATTTAATCCAGAATTAAATTGGTTTAGTAATTTTAATATATTTATTGATTTAGGTTATTTGGGGTTTAATAATGAATATAAAACTAATTCGGTAAATATTCCTCATAAAAAACCAAATAAATCTAAGCATAATCCAAACCCAACATTAACTGAAAAACAAAAAAAAGAAAACAAAGAGATGAGTCGTGAAAGAGTCATTGTTGAGCATGTAATCGGTGGAATGAAAAGATATAGATGTCTAGTTGACAAGTTTAGAAATAAAAAAGAAGGTGTAAAAGATTTATTTTCTTTTTTAGCGGCTATCCTATGGAATTTTAACATGATATATTAACTTCTTCTTAAAGAACAAGTCTATTGTTTTTCTATATATATCCCAATCCAAATTACAGGAATCATGATGGCTAAATCTATAGCAAATGCGCCTTCTAAAAGAATTGTTTCCGCCGCTGTCGCAAATAAAAAAACGCCCACCAAATAAAATCGCGCGCCTAGTTCTATACTGCTTAAAAGCATGGTATGCGCTAAGATAAGATAATATGAATAATTAATGCGCCTGATTTGGGCTACCAGTTTAAGACGGGACACTTTTAACATCGTAGTTCAATGAAAGATAATGTCTCCGCAGTAGTTGTATTTACAGCTGTCCCGCCTTAAGTTGGTAGCCTGATGAGATGAAGTCATAACAAGTAATCCTATTTTTGATTATTTCGCATTTAGAAGAGAGTTTAGATTGATGTTTATAACCCGTGACTTTAATCATAGGTTCACTCATTGTACGATATTAAAATGAGAATAGTTTTTAAATTGAGACCTTATTTTATCATTTTGAGTTTGTTCATCGCATCAACTTATCAGCTACCAATTTAAGGCGGACAGTTGAATTCAGATCTTCGAGATTTTAGCTATCAACTTAAGATTAGGACAAATTAAGGTTAAGCCTCGCTTCATAGTGTTCCGTCTTAAATTGATCGTTAACGTATCGCAGTAGAAATAACTGAAATCAGCGTAAATTTAAATTTTCTTATCCCCCGTTATTCCGCCAGTTATTCGCATACCATCCTACGTTTTATGCGGTTTTTGGTATGCTATGCCGACCCTACGAGACTTTATACGCCACCAAAAAGATAAATTGATTTATGTCATCCTCATTAAAAAAACTTTTTAAACCAGAAAAACGCCCCTTATTCCCCTTTATTGATGGCTTACGCGCTCTGTCTATTTTATGGATTATTTCAATGCATACGCTATGGATGTTTGGTTATCATCTGGATAAACAGACTTATATAAAGCTCAGTTCTCGCATAGAATTATCCCCTTTTTTTCAAGGACATCTTGCGGTAGATACTTTTTTTGTGATCAGCGGATTTCTAATAGGTTATTATTTATTCAGTGAATACCAACAACATCAAACCATTAATCTAAAACAATTTTATTTTCGTCGCGCTTTGCGTTTATTACCCGCATATTTTGTGGTCATGCTGATTGTTGCTGTGGCCTACCCGCATAATTTAAACACAATTTGGGCAAATATAGTCTACGTCAATAATTTCTTACCCCTACAACAGCAATTCATGGGATGGACTTGGTCCTTAGCCATAGAAGAGCAATTTTATACGATTTTTCCTTGTTTAATACTTTTAATGGGCAAAACTAAACGCATGTTGTCGATTTTGGTAATGCTTTTTTTAATCTCATTTGTGATTCGTTTCGTATTGTCTTACTCACATCAAATTCAATTACCTATAGTAACGCATGGTGTGGTTGATAAAGAGAAGATGTATTCTTATTTTAATTTAATCTACGATAAAAGTTACACCCGTTATGGGGGATTAATGGTGGGAGTGATTGCGGCGTATTTAAGTGTTTATACCAAGGCGGTTGAGTTTTTAAAGCATCATCATACTTTGCGCCGCAGTTTATGGAGTCTCAGTTTATTATTATTGCTGATTTATATTTTTATACCCGTATCAAAACTTAATGCGAATGTTATACAAACCGCTTATTTAATTGCAGGGGTTAGAAATATTTTTTCATTAGCCATAGGGTTTTTGGTTTTATATAGCTTAAGTATGGGGCGGGAGAGTTTGATCGTCCGATTTTTAAGCAGTGCTTTTTGGTACCCTATCGCACAGCTTTCTTATTCGGCTTATTTATTACATTTGATGGTTATTGGACTGTATGCAGACTTTTTATATGCCACAATGAGCTTAGATTTATGGCCACTTTTAAGCTTAATCGCTTTAATGATTATCTTAACATTAATCATTTCATTGCTGCTTTATCTCTGGGTAGAAAAGCCTGCGCTTGAGCTTAGGAATAATCAGTTTTCGCGTAAATAAAACGCAGGGGCTAATGGTATGTTTTAAGAGAGTATTTACATGACTAATCATTTATAATTCCTCCAAATTTTTTCATAAACTCTATCTCTTTACGCTCCATTTCAGCCGCTCTGAGTTTAATAAATTCTTCTGGCTGATCTGCTTCTAATGCTTTAAATGCTTCTTGGGTAATTAAATGGCTCTCAAGCACCCGTTCACGAATGTTTTCAGGAATAGATAACAGGACCAAAGGGGTCGGGACCAAAGGGGTCGAGGACCAAAGCAGACCAAAGCAGACCAAAGCAGACCAAAGAGACCAAAGCAGACCAAAGAGACCAAAGCAGACCAAAGAGACCAAAGAGACCAAAGAGACCAAGAGACCAAGAGACCAAGAGACCAAGAGACCAAGAGACCAAGAGACCAAGAGACCAAGAGACCAAGAGACCAAGAGACCAAGAGACCAAGAGACCAAAGACCAAAGACCAAAGACCAAAGACCAAAGACCAAAGACCAAAGACCAAAGACCAAAGACCAAAGACCAAAGACCAAAGACCAAAGACCAAAGACCAAAGACCAAAGACCAAAGACCAAAGACCAAAGACCAAAGACCAAAGACCAAAGACCAAAGACCAAAGACCAAAGACCAAAGACCAAAGACCAAAGACCAAAGGGGTCGGAGTAACTTGGGTTTTCTAACCACATAGTCACTTTAATCAAATACCAAACCGATAAAAACCGTTGAGGTTTTCAAAACATCAAAGATCTGCAGCTACTTGTCACTCAATACTTTGCTGCTTTAACTGTGCAGAAAAAGGATTCTTCCTACTTTTCATGTCTGCTCAATCATACTCTGCTTTCATAACTCAGCAATAATTTACTTTCTTTTTTAGTATTTATAGATACAAGGTTGGGTAGAGCGTTAGCGAAAAAAATTTAGCTCCAATCCAGCCTACAAACCTTAGTCCAGCTTGCGTGTTTATGGATAAACCAAACAGAATTTGGGAATGAAATTTTTTAAATACCCTGCAATTGTGAATGATATTCAACGGGGATACTGGTTAAAGCTGTTTCGCCGAATTTTTTTAATAAATTTTTGAAATGAATGATATTTTCTATTTTATCAATGGGTTTCGATTTTTGATTCCAAGGGTGAGCTTCAGGTTCTGACGGTTTGCTGTAACTTATCGGTTTTGTGGCTTTATTTTTTTTATTTAAAGTATGAAGGTATTGGTTTTTCAGATCGCCTGTGGTGTAAAAGCGAATGAAGTTATTTATTTGTTCAATTCTGGGTGACCAAAAAGGTTCTTTTTTTGCCCAGTTGTAAGCGGCTTTCATTTCGGCAGTCAAGTTATCCACAGGGATCATTATTTGTTTAACTTCCTCCGTAGAGAGAGAAGAGGTTTTAATTGACTGATTCTGTATGCGGGTTTCGCACAAGGGGAGTGCAGATTTCTTACGGTGGTGCTGAAAAAATGGCTTTATTTTGTCACCCTTTTCCCCTTCATTAGATAGGATTAAAGTATAGATATTTGATGAACCAATGCGCTCAGTAATGGTGATTAATTCTTGGGCTAAGAGTTCACGTAAATGCTCTTGAATCGTTCTACGTCCCATGCCTGTGTCTCTTATCAAGCATGAAATGGATGGGTAACATTGATAATTCTTATCCGCTCGATAGGCTAGGATAAAAAGAAGGTGTTTTTGAATGGGTTTATTAGGGCTTTGGTTGAATGCCCATGTGATAGCTTTAAAGCTCATGGTGTTTACCTTTTTTAAATTGTAATCCACCAGCCGTAAGTTCTAAATACGGGTGGTAGGTTGAATTGGATTAGAACTACCGAAAAAAAGGAATCAGCGACCCTAAGGTCTCCAAGACAACCCACCATAAGGGTAGATTTTAGGCATAAAAAAAGCGCGTAACCGAACGGTGCGCTTACAATGCATCTTTTTTAACTGTAGTTCTAAAACAGTAACTTCAAAGTTATTTGAAGCTGAACTAATAAGATTACCTTTTTTGGTGGGGCTTGTCAATTTTTTTGTTTCCCTTGCAACCCCATTATAGGTCGAACACATACGTTATTTTAGGTTTAATATCAATAGGATAAATTAATAATGTAGGGTTCTGTATAACGGGGTTAAAAGTATAATAAATAAATTTTAAGATTGCTGTGATTTTGTTTTGTTCGATGGCGAGTTATTCCTTCGGATGAAGAATAGCTCGTAGGGTAACTTAGATCTTTTTATTGCGTAAAAGTTAAGCTAAACGTAACAGGGGCGGCGGTACTAATCGACGGTAACTTTGCAATCGCTTGTAATTTCTCAAGGCCTTTACCTAAACCAAATTGACTGGCATTAATCACCACAGGCTTCTCTAACATCAGCATTAATTTATTATTAGATAACTTAATAAACTTTACAGGGGTCTTAATTTTTTGTGCAATTCCATGTAATGACGCATCAAAAGTGAGTGTCTCAAGATAAGTATCGCCTTCTTTCAGATTCATTATTTTTTGAAAATCAAGTGTGCTTGTTAGCGTTGCATTCGCATATTGACTGACTTCAAAAAGCAGTTCCATCATGCGTTGATTACGAATAGGAATATTAGTTTCAACACTACTTAAATCAACGGACAGTTTTAAACCGCCCTTTTCATCAAGCGTTCCACTCATTGTTTTAAAGTGATGAACTTCACTAACGGCTGATTTTTTGGTTGAAATAAAACTCAAGGTTGACTCATCATTAACCAGTGACCAATCGGCCATCGCATAAGAGGAGGTGCATAGAGTGATCACTAGAATTGAAAGAAATTTACGCATATTTGTTTTCCTTGGGTGTAATTGATAATATGAAAGCGATAAGACCCCTTTTCTGATTAAGGGTTCAAGTAAAATTAAGATGAAACATGGATTTAAAATAACAACCATAGCCTTAAGGATTTACAATGAAAAAAACACACAGCCTAGCCCTTATTTTAGCCGCGAGCTTTGTTGCTCCTGCTGCCTTTGCAGAAAAAAAAGTAGATAATGAGTATTTAGATTGGCGATTAATATCGGTTTCACATCGTACGGATAAAAAAACATTACGCGCTATTTTAGGGAATGATGTTGCGATTAAAGCCGCCCGTGCCAATAAAGTAACCCCTTGGCCTGATGGAACGATGATTGCTAAAGTTGTTTGGAAAGAACGAGCGCATCCTAATTGGGCGGCGGCTATTGTTCCTGCGGAATTTGCAGCGGCAGAAGCGATGATTAAAGACAGTAAAAAATATGCAAAAACAGGGGGCTGGGGTTTTGGGCATTGGGTTAAAGGTAAGCTTGAAATGCACTCGGCAGAAACAACAAAAACATGTTTTAGCTGTCATTCTCCGATGAAAGCGAATGATTATGTCTATACCTTGTTACCTGCGATGACTGTAAAATAAAGTTAGACGTAAGCGATGTTTCGCAGAGGAGTGAAAAATAGTTATGGCCTATTCGTTGGCTATTTATAATTTTTGGCGACCAACTTAAGACAGGATACTAGGAGCTTGTTGGTCTTATAAGTTATTGAATAATAAATTAATTATATTTTAAAAAATTCTAATTAATGTTTGAAAGAAGAACAATTACCAACCCTAACTTTCAAAGTAAAATGATTTGTTTGTAAGTTATTTTTTCTACATAAACCTAAGTCTGACAAACTCCTAGGGAGCGAGGCTTAACCGTTCGTCCTGAGCCTAGTCGAAGGGCGGACGGTTAAGCTGTTCATACTCAGCACGAACGGTTTAACCTCAACTTGCCCCGTCTTAAGTCGGTCACCTAATTTTTGCGTAACATCATCAGTTAACTAATTACGCGCTCACTCACAAATAATTTTAAAAATACAGGATAGTGTGAGTTTTGCAACGGTAAAACTCACGCCTTATTATGGTTTATATAGAAAGTCGAATACCTATCCAGCCCGCTCTCGGTGCGCCTGGTGCGACAAAGCGACCATCATTGTATGATTCACCTAATACCTCTGTTGCATCCCCATAAACTCCAAACGATTTATAGTCACGATCAAAAATATTATCAATACGTCCAAAAAATGCAATATTTTCAGTGACTTTTAATTCTGTTTTAGCACTAAAAGTCCAGTAACCGCCTAAAGGATTCGTTATATTGGCTTCATCGCCGCGAAGAAATTGATCGCCACTGTATTGAGCATCTATTCCAATTGTCCAACGTTTCCATAAATCCACGCCTAATGACGCTTTATAAATATGTTCAGGTAAACCAGGAATCCGATCCCCTCGTTCAACATTAACCCCATTGTCACCTTCTAAATCTAACGGGTTTTGAATCGTAAAGCCATCTTGAAAACGGGCATTTAAATAAGTGTAGTTGGTGGAGAAATGCCAATCATCAATGGAACTAAAGAGTTGAGGAATATGCCCGCTTACTCCCGCTTCAACGCCATAACGTAAGGTTTTACCAATATTACTGAAAAAACCTTCACTAACACTGGTTCCGCCACGGTTAAAAATAATATCATCATGATTGGTGGTATGAAAAAAGCCGACATTCCATTTCAAATCCCCTTGACTCATTAGGTTATCTAAATTTCCTCTAAATCCGCCTTCCCATGTTTTGGCAACCACTTGATTTAAAGGCGGATCAGCGAGAAACGCATTGGGTAATTTACAGGGATCATTTTCATCGGCACAGCTTAATTCCATAGGCGTTGGAATTCGAGACGATTCGCTGTAATTTCCATACATGCCTAGATTGTCCATGATTTGATAGGTAAAGCCTGCGGACGGGTTAAAACGATTAAAACGATGCTTACCACTGAGCTTATCTTCCCCATTATAGTATTGATTTTGCATGATGATGGTGCTGTAATTATAACGCCCTGCTAAAGTAATCGTTAAATCATCAGTGACAGAAAAACTTTCACTAAGATAAATGCCATAGGTTTTTGTTAAAGTATTCAATCTTACATGAGCTTCTTCAACAAATGCACCACTCGCCGTTGCGCCGCGCTTGTCGGTTAATAAACCCAGTTCGGTATCGGATTCAAAATGAACATTGGCATTATCATAGGAAATTCCAACGATAAGATTATTTTCATGGCCGAATAAATTCTCACTAAATAGCGTTTGTAAGGTTCCGCCTGTGCTTCTCATGTGGGTTTGACTGGTATTATTAGTGGCTCCCAATACATTTTCAGGATCTTGATTACCATAAACATCGGTAGTTAAAATTTCATTATTACTGAGGTTAGCCACGGTTTCGTTTTCTTCATCACAAAGTAAGCTGTCATTAAAAAAACAAGGCTCAAAATCACTGTCATCGCCATTAAGAGATTTGATTCGATTTTGACGAAAATAAACATTACCGCTTAATTCGACACTATCGGTTAAATCAAATGCGCCTGACAGTTCCGAGAAAAATAGTCGTGTAACGGTTTGATCGGGATGGGTAAAAATGGCTTTACGTTGTTGGTCATGAAGTTGAGTCGGAACGGCACCATTTCCTCGCATATTATTATCATTTGCCGCAAGGGTTAAATCCAGTTCACCGCGATCGCCACGCCAGCTTAAGGTTCCCATGACTTGATTGGCTTCGGTTGGTGAAAAATCACGCCAGCCATTTTCTTCAAAATGATGTAAATCAATAAAGTAACCCCATGTTCCATCATTCCAGCCGCTGGTTAATTCTTCGGAATGGCGTTCCCATGAACCGCCTGAGACTTCTAATTGATGCCCTGGTGCTGAAAATCCTGTTTTGGTTTGTAATGAAACAGCCCCGCCGAGCGTATTTAAACCAAATAAAGGATTCGACCCAGGAATTAGGCTCATGGAATCAATCGCCCCTTGAGGAATTAAATCCCAGTTAACCGTATCGCCAAACGGTTCATTAAATCGAACCCCATTCAGATAAACGGATAAACCTTGGGGGAGTCCTAATAGTGGTGAGGCCACAAAGCCGCGATAATAAATATCAGGTTGCAAGGGGTTATTTTGCGCCTCGTTAATATGTACGCTGCCTAAGTAACGATTCATATAATCAGCAAGGGAAATGCTTTGTGCCGCTTGCAATTCGTCTGAGGAGACCGTTTGCACATTGGCGGGTATTTTTTTTAAAGGAAGTCCATTCGT
Organism: Methylococcales bacterium; assembly: GCA_030949405.1. Taxonomy (NCBI): domain Bacteria; kingdom Pseudomonadati; phylum Pseudomonadota; class Gammaproteobacteria; order Methylococcales; species Methylococcales bacterium. Next base: position 961,245 of record JAUZSN010000002.1, read on the forward strand.
TGATAGCGGTGTGACCCCAATTACGTCAAAGTCCTTTAGTTCAACAGGTGCATTTTCGGCATTCACCGTATTGAATGAGAGAATGAACAGTAAGGGAGACCAACCCAGTCGAATTTTTTTCATTGAAAATCTCATATTCTTTGTTTCTAATAAGCACAGTAAGATAGCATTTTTTATAAGACGATTGGTGACCTTGAGAAAAAAAGGAATTTTTCCTGAGTCATGACGTTGAATATGAGTCGAACGCCTTTAACGGTAAAGATAAGCTCATGTGATTATTAAATAAAAAGTAGAGATGCAAATAAGTTGCATCTCAGGTTTTTATTTCTTAAGCGTGTATGTAATTCGGCGCGATTGTTTTTAAGGTGACCGATGAAAGGGTGTTTTCAAGTGGATTATCGAGGGAATGCTCACAGGCTACGCGTAAATAATTGGGCGTATAACCCACATTTAATAAATTGCCCGTTAGTGAGTCAGTTTGAGGGGTTTCCCAAAGAACAGAAACTTGTTTATTTAATTGAGTTTCAATAAATTGCTGTTTCATAACCGCTGCTAATTGATGTAATTGCTTGCTGCGTTGTTTTTTAATTTCTTTACGAATAGGGTTCGCAAGCGTGGCCGCTTTTGTGCCTTCACGATGGGAGTAGCTAAAAATATGAATGCCGCCAAAGCCAATTTTTTTAATAAAATCAAAACTCTGTTGCCATTCCTCCTCACTTTCATCAGGAAAGCCGACAATAATATCGGTTGTGATATTGAAATCAGCATTTTTTTGACGAGCTTTTGTCACAATGTCTGCAAATTCCTGTGTTTTACAGCGTCTAGCCATCCGTTTAAGAACACGGTCACAGCCACTTTGTAACGGTAAATGTAAATGCGGCATGAGTCTTGGGTTTTGAAACAGGTTAAAAAAATCGTCAGGTAAATCCCACGGTTCTAATGAGCCTAGCCGTAAGCGAAGAATCGTTGTTTCTTGCAAAATAGATTCAATGAGTGTGGATAAATCTAATTGAATTTCGGTACCGTAACCGCCTAAATGAACCCCTGTTAAAATAACCTCATTAATGCCTTGTTGATGAAGTTGATTAATTTCATCAATAATCGCGGTGAGGGGCCGACTCACTTCTTCCCCGCGAGCGATGGTGACAATGCAGAATGTACAGCGATAACGACAGCCATCTTGCACTTTTACAAAAGCACGTTGCCGACCGCGTGTAAATAAGGAATGCGCCCCCGCTTCTGTTGACATCGCAGGCATGGTATCAAAATTTAATTCTGAGAGTGTTTTTTCAACCAGTTGAGATTTATCGGCGTTACTAATCACTAAATCAACGCCTAATAGTTGAGCGACCTCGGTTTCATTTAAAGTCGCATAACAGCCACTGACCACTAATTTTGCGGTTGGGTTTTGGTGATGTAATCGGCGAATAAGTTGGCGTGATTTACGAGCGGCCTCTTGAGTGACCGCGCATGAATTGAGAATAATGACATTGGCGTGATGTAATTCGGGGCTGATTTGATGACCTGCTTTTTGGAACGATTGCGCCCATATTTCAAGCTCAGCTTCGTTAAGACGGCAACCTAAAGCTCTAAGATGTATCAACATTAGTAACTATAAACTCTACAAAATAGAGCATTATCCCATAAATATTAATGGGTTTCAGCTAACATTTCTAAGGCGAGGGTGGCCATATTTTCAGATCCCCCACCATTTCCTAGCTTTTCTTTTATCTGGGTTAATTCAGTGCGAATGGATTGAGTATAGGAATGATCGGTTAAAATTTTATTAATTTCAGCGGCTATGTTTTCGCAGGTTGCTTGATGTTGGATTAATTCTCGGACAATTTTTTTATCGGCAATAATATTTGGTAAACCGATCATTTTAATATTAACCAGTAATCGCCCTAAAAAATAAGTGAGTGGTGATAGTTTGTAAACAATCACCATTGGAATCGTCAGTAAGGCAATTTCAAGAGTAGCTGTTCCTGATGTGGTGATAATGGCATCACAGCATTGAATAACATCATAGGGTTGATTTTTGATAACCTGAATGTCGGTATTTTCAACATAGGGCGCTAATAACGCATCGCTGATGGAATCTGCTTGAGGTAAAATAAATTGCACGGTCGGGTGGTTATGGCGTATTTTTTTTGCAGCGGCCACCATGACGGGTAGGATGCGCTTAATTTCATCGGTACGGCTACCCGGTAGAATGCCAACAATAGGCGCATTTGGGTTTAATTTAAATAATTTCAGGTCATCAGCTTGAGTGCGTAGGGGCTGGACTTTATCAACAGATGGATGACCGACATAACGTACAGGAACGTTTTCTGCCTCATAATAAGCGGTTTCAAAAGGGAAGATAACCGCCATCATGTCAATGGCTTTTCCATAGGTGATAACGCGCTTGGGTCGCCATGCCCAAACTTGGGGACTTACATAGAATAGGACTTTAAATCCATGATGTTTGGCAAATTGAGCTAATTTTAAATTGAATTCTTTATAATCGACACAAACAATTAAATCAGGTTGTTGATTAAGGATGAGTTGTTGTATTTTTTTTAAGGCGCGGCGTATTTCAGTATACTGTTTTAAGACTTCAACAACGCCAATAACCCCTATATTTGTCGAGTCATAATGCGTCTGAATACCGACTTGACGCATTTTCACCCCTCCCATGCCAATGCCTTTTAGTGTGGAGTCCCGTTTTTTTAGGGCGAGAAACATATTCGCGGCATGTTGATCGCCAGAGGATTCGCCCGCACTGAATAAAATAGTTCGGGGTGAACTCATATTCCCCCCAAGCTAAAAAAAACTTTCTGAAGAACAAATAAAGGGTAGCCTAAGATAATATTGAGTCCACCTGTAAACAATAAGACCAATAAAATGATAAACCCAAAGCGTTCTAAATAATTATAATAAAAGGCGAGTTTTTCAGGCAAAATTCCCGCAACAATACGTCCACCATCAAGGGGCGGTAAGGGAATGAGGTTAATCAAGGCAAGCACTAAATTAATGCTAACCCCTGCAACCCCTGTATAAATTAAGGGCAGTGCAATGACTTCGCTATGAACAGAAACGATCGTTCCTAAACGCATAATTAAAGCCCATGCCGTCGCCATCAATAAATTAGAAACGGGACCCGCTAAGGCCACTAGTGCCATCATCTTCCGTGGACTTTTAAAATTTTGAGGAACGACAGGGACAGGTTTTGCCCAGCCAAAAATATAACCTGTGAAGGACATCAGTAATAAGGCAGGTAGAATAATAGTTCCGACTAAATCCACATGTTTTATCGGATTCAAGGTTAAGCGACCTAAATCAGAGGCGGTATTGTCGCCCAGTTTTTTAGCGACCCACCCATGGGCGACTTCATGAACCGTAATAGCAAATATAACGGGTAATATCCAAACAACAATGCGTTGGATTAGGGTTAATTCATCCATCATAATTAAGCGTCCTTAAGTTAGCATGGGGGCAAGCCCTTTGCCTTGTCGGGTAATTTCTGTTTGACCGTTGACTAAATTAATCACAGTCGTGGGTTCATCCCCAATAATTCCACCATCAATAACGAGGGCGAGTTCATGTTCTAAACGCGCTCTAATGTCATAAGGATCGGATAAAGGGCGTTCGTCATCAGGTAGAATTAAGGTTGATGAAAGTAACGGTTCCCCTAATTCGGTCAATAAAGCATGAACAATGGCATTATCAGGAATCCGAATGCCAATGGTTTTTTTCTTAGGATGTTGTAAACGTTTGGGGACTTCGCGGGTGGCATCTAAAATAAAGGTGAAGGCTCCCGGAGTTAAGTTTTTAATCAGTCGGTAGGCATCATTGGCCATTTTACTAAAGGTGGAGACTTGGGTTAAATCTTTGCAAACTAAGGTGAAGTCATGCTTAGCATCTAATTGACGAAGACGACGAATAGTATCAGCGGCCTGTTTATCCCCTATATGACAGCCAATAGCATAAGAAGAATCCGTTGGGTAAACGATAACCCCGCCTTTACGAATAATTTCAACCGCTTGATGAATTAAACGGGCTTGAGGTGATTCGGGGTGAATTTCAAAATATTGAGCCATAGTAGACGGGAGATAAAATTAAATAATAACATCATTATATAACTGATTATCGTTCGGATTCTTTTTTTGCGACTTTATCACGTAAATAGGTGGGTTGTGCTAATTCAACAGACACGCCTTGGTTATTTTTTAAACCTAAAGCACCGAGTTGGGCAATTGCACTGGCTCGAGGTAAATTATCGGTTTCATAGCGTTGAAGCAATTCACCTAGCGCATGATTGAGTTCGGTATGATAAAGAGAAAATCCCGTGCCTATTCCGACCCCTGACTCGATTGGAAATTTAATGTCCGTTGCGGGAGTTACTGCCTCTTTATTGATTAATTGGGCATAACCCTCATGATCTTTTTGATAAACCCCCCAAAAAATTTCGCTCATTCGAGCATCCATTGCTGTAAAAGCGAGGGTTTCAGGATTTTGATTAAAAAATGTTTGAGCGATGGCGGCTAGGGTTGAAACGGGAACAACGGGTAAATCAGCCCCTAGCGCAATTCCATGCGTAATGCCTGTGGCAATTCTCACGCCTGTAAAAGAGCCTGGGCCACAACTAAAGGCGATGCCATCTAATTGGTGGGGCGTTAATTGGGCTTCTGCCATCAGTTTATCTATCATCGGCAAAATGCGTTTGGTATGTTCGCGTGGGGCAAGTTCAAACGATTCATGAATTTCATTATCAAGATAAAGCGCGGCTGAACAGGCTTCGGTCGAGGTTTCTATGGCGAGTAGTTTCATTTTTTCACTGCTATTTGGGTTAATTGCGCATATTGAACGAAACATTTTTGTGATTACAAACAAGATCGCTCTTTATTAGTCTCGCGTTGCTTGTTCAGAAATTGATAAGGGTGTTTTTTGATAGTTACGAGGCGGCTTATTACTTGCTCTGTAAAAAATAAACCTTTCAGGTTTGAGTGTCCTAGAGAGGTTTGAAGGGTCTTATTGCGAATTATAATAGTCTTTTTTTTATTTAAAGTAAAGGCGGGTTAGGATTTTGAAATAGAAAAATTAAGAAGAGGGTAACGATAAGAAAAGACAGCCATAAATATAGATAAAATACCGCTCTCTAACAACCAGAAATTATTATTTTTAAATTATAAGGAAAGCTCACTTAAATTTATTTTTTAGGGATAATATTTATAAATACAAACACCTATAACGACTAAAGAAACCGTTACCCAGCCAATGATGTCCATATATTGACGCAGCTTTGATTCCAGTTTTTCACCGCCAGCCGCGAGTAACATCGCCACTAAAAAAAATCGAGCGCCCCGACCGACAATAGAGGCGGCAATAAAGGGCAAAAAAAACATGTGTAAGGCCCCCGCTGCAATCGTAAAAACTTTATAGGGGATGGGTGAAAATCCTGCAATAAAAACGGCCCAAAATCCCCAGTTTTCAAACCATTCTTTCGCTTGTAAATATTTTCCCCAATAATGCGTTTCTTGTAACCAAGGTGCAAAGGAATCAAATAAAAAATAACCGATGCCATAGCCCAGCATTCCGCCTAAAACGGAGGCAATCGTCGTCCAGAGTGCAAACGAAAATGCTTTATTAGGCTGTGCTAAGGCCATAGGGGCCAGCATCACATCAGGAGGAATGGGAAAAAAAGACGATTCAGCAAAGCTTAAGGCAAATAAGTATTTAGTTGCATGACGATGTTTAGCCCAGGTTAGAGCTTTATCATAAAGTTTTTGAAACATGGTAAAAAGCCCAGTCTTAAATAAAAAAAGCCGTGTAGGATGGGGGTTTCCCACTCAACACAGCCTTATAAAAACGTATTTGTGTTTATAACGATTATTTGCTTAAAAATTTATAAACCGCATCAATCGCTTCATCTTCGCTTAAACCTGCTTTAATGACAGGTTTTATTCCCATGATATTTTTCAATGCAGCAGGCATTCCGTTTTTGCCTTCTCTAAGAATTTTTGCAAATTTAGCTTTATCTAAATTACCCCCTTTAATGAGAGCCGCTAACTGAGGGTTTGATGCAATATCATGACACGTACCACAACCCCGACCGAACGCACGATCATAGATTTTTTTACCTATTTTTTCTAAATCAGCATCAGATGCTGCGAATGAAGGTGAGCTTAAACCGATTAAAGTAATCATCGCTGCGGTAATTAATATTTTTTTCATTTTATTCTCTCTTTTATAGTGTTAAATGGGGGATAGCCCCGTTCTAGCATAAACCGATCAATAATAGATAATTTAGCAAATAAATTCAACAGCTTTCATAATTAATTTGTTGTTGTCGCTTAAATTTAATTGATTTTACTGTGTAATACAGGGCTATTTTTACTAAATAAAGCTGAACCCTTACTGAATTTTAGTCTATTTAAACCACGCAAGTTTTTGTTGCAAACTGACCACGGTTCCGATAATAATCAAGGTCGGCGGTTTTATTTCTTTATTTTTAATCATTTCGGGTAAGCTTTCTAGCGTTCCTGTAATAACGTGTTGATGCGGGGTTGTCCCTTGTTGAACTAACGCAATGGGGTGATCTTTGGAAGCACCGTGTTTAATTAATTGGTCACAAATTTGTGCTAATCCCATTAATCCCATATAAATAACAACCGTTTGATTGGGGGCCGCCAGTTGTTGCCAATTTAGGTTAATTGATCCGTCTTTAAGGTGACCTGTGACAAAGGTACAGGATTGAGCATGATCTCGATGGGTCAGTGGGATTCCCGCATAGGTTGCACAGCCAGAGGCGGCTGTAATCCCTGGAACCACTTGAAAGCTAATATCTTGTGCCATGAGCGTTTCAATTTCTTCCCCCCCCCGACCAAAGATAAACGGATCCCCTCCTTTTAAACGCACAACTCGCTTCCCTTGTTTTGCTAATTTTGCGAGGAGTTCGTTAATGGACGCTTGCGGTAAACTATGATTATCACGCTGTTTGCCGACATAAATTTGTTGGGAATCACGACGAACGAGTTCTAAAATTTCAGGAGAAACTAAGCGGTCGTAAACAACCACATCCGCCTGCTGCATTAAACGTAAGGCTCTAAACGTTAATAAATCGGGATCACCTGGGCCTGCGCCGACAAGGTAAACCTCTCCTTTTTCTTTTGCGTTATCACAATTTTTTAACTGTTGTTGAAACAACGTTTCGGCTTGTTTTGTATTACCTGTAAACACTAATTCAGCGACTGCCCCTTGTAATATTTTTTCCCAAAAAATTCGTCGTTGAGGCGCGTGGGTAATGTGTTGTTTAACCGTTTCTCTAAATTTTTCAGCTAATTGAGCCAGTTGTCCAAATTGAGTGGGAATAACGGTTTCTATTTTTGCCCTTAATAAGCGGGCTAAAACAGGGGAGGCCCCTCCAGTAGAAACCGCTGCAATTACGGGTGAGCGATCAATAATAGCGGGAAAAATAAAACTACATAATTTAGGGTTATCAACGACATTAACGAGGATATTTTTTTGAGTACAAATTTTTTCGATGGTTTGATTTAATGATTTATTATTGGTTGCGGAAATCACCAGACGATAGGTCTCTATATCCGTTGCAGCAAATGTTTTTTTTAACAAGGTGAGGTTTTGTTTTTTTTCCATTGCCATTACGGTATCGCAGAATTGTTCAGCAATGACGGTAATCTTAGCCTCGGCTTTTACGAGTAATTTTATTTTACGCGCTGCAATTTCACCTCCGCCAATAACAAGGCAAGGTTGTTGCTTTAAGCTTAAAAAAATAGGGAAATAGTCCATTGTTGTTATCATTTTTAATTTTTACTGAGAATGCTATTATAAGCCTTGTTTTAAGCGTTGAGAAAAAATATGATTGAATTTAATTTAGAAGTGGATGCGATCGGATTACATTGCCCGCTGCCTTTATTACGCCTGAAAAAAGCATTGCTTGAGATTGAACAAGGAGAGGTGATTAAAATGACAGCAACCGATCCTGCGGCTCATTTGGATATTGGGGTTTATAGCGAGCAATCGGGTCATCACTTACTTGAATTTTTAAAAAAAGAGGACGGCCGGCAAGTTTTTTATATTAAAAAAAAATAAGAGACTTGCCCTGTTAAAAAATTTATCTTTAAACGCACAAATTACGAAAGGTTTATACCATGAGTGAACAACCCGCTTGGACACGCGAAGAATTTGAAGCCGAATTACGCAGTATGGAAAAATATTATCATATCCACCATCCTTATCATACGTTGATGAATGAGGGTAAACTCACTAAAAAGCAATTACAAGGGTGGGTGGCGAATCGTTTTTATTATCAAGTTATGATTCCGATTAAAGATGCTAATATTTTAGCCAATTGCCCTGACCGTAAAACGCGGTCTCTTTGGACTCAACGAATTTTAGATCATGATGGCCATCCTGATGATGAAGGTGGTATTGAAGCGTGGATACAATTAGGAATTGCCGTCGGTTTAACCCGTGAAGAAGTCACGTCTTTAGAGCATGTTTTACCTGCGGTACGTTTTGCGGTGGATGCCTATGTTAATTTTGCTCGACGGGCAGAATGGCATGAGGCGGCCAGTTCGTCGTTAACCGAAATGTTTGCCCCTAAAATTCATCAACAACGTTTAAGTTATTGGCCAGAAATGTATCCGTGGGTTAATGATGAAGGCTATATTTATTTTAAAAAACGGTTATCAGAAGCCCGTCGAGATGTTGAGCATGGGTTAGAAATTACGCTAGATTGGTATCAAACGCGTAAACAACAACAGCGAATGGTTGAAATTTTACAGTTTAAATTAGATGTCTTATGGTCAATGGCCGATGCGATGTATATGGCGTACATTAACAATAAGCCGCCTTATTTTAACGTTGAAAACTAAATCCCTATTGAAAAATCAAAGGTATGCTCCAATATTAGAAGTTCATATTTTAATTATAACTGTAAGGATTCACCATGGCAGAGGCCCCCGCAAAAGTAAATATTGATGGTAAAGACTATCTTTTTAGTGATTTAAGTGATGATGCGAAAGCACAAATTCAAAGCTTACAATTTGTTGAAACTGAAATTGCACGATTAAATGCAAAATTAGCGATTACCAATACGGCTAAATTAGCGTATCAAAACGCGTTAAAAGACTTACTTCCTGAGTAATGCTAATAATCACATAAGGCGGGTAAATACCCCCTTATGTGGCCTAATTCGGGGGCGAGTTCTCGCCCTTAATCCCTTCTGATCCTTTAACCTGATAATTTTTTATGTTCGATGTTATTTATTTGCATATAGGACTTGATAAAACAGGTTCTAAAGCGATTCAATTTGCTTGCTGTGAAAATGCGGCCCATTTAAGTTCAGCTCGTATTTTTTATCCTGTTACGCCTGATACGGTTTGGCACGCTGAATTTGCTTCTTTTTTTCATCAGGATCCAAAAACTTATGCCTATAATCAAGCCATTGGTCGCAGTCAGAAGGCATTGGCGGTTATTCAATCCGAAGATAGAAATTATATTCGTAATTTAGAACAAAAAATTCAACAAACAAATGCTAAAACGATGGTGTTATCCTATGAAGGTTTTGCCTTTTTAGAGGGTGAAACTCTTGAAAAAATGCGCGATTACTTACAGGGTATTAGCAAGCAAGTTAAAATTATTCTTTATTGTCGTGAACCCGTGTCTTATGCGATCAGTGCGGTGAGTCAGCGAGCAATTAGTATGAGTGCGTTGTGGGGAAATGCGCCGATTCAGCTTTACAAGCCTATTTGTGAAAAATTTGTTTCTATTTTTGGAAAAGAAAACATGATTGTTCGTGATTTTTCCAAAAATAAATTAGTCGCTGGCGATGTTCGACAGGATTTTTTTGAACAAATTAAGTTTAATGATCCAAAGGCTTTAAATTTATCGACCGCTGGTGAAAATAGATCGCTCTGTTATGAAGCGATTAGCATTGCGCAAGCGTTACGCACACGTTGTCAACAAGAGCAGATTCCTGAAGCGGAATTTAGTTGGCGATATGCCTCTATTTTACAAAAAATTAAAGGGGTACCGTATACCCTAAATTCTGAACAATTAAGGGATGTTTATTCTAATGCAAATGAGCATAGTGATTATTTACGGGAAAATTTTTCAATTGCGTTTATAGCCGCTGAAAAAAATCAAGCTACCGAGATAAGCCCTACATTTTCATCCGATTTTATGGATTCGATCGCTGAGGTTATTTGTAACCCGCGTGAATTTACCCCCCCGCTTGTACCCGAAGTTAAAACGGATGATGAATTAACCTGTCCTCCGTTTATCGGAAGGCTTGAAGGCGTGGCGATTCCTGACACCCTGATTGCGGGGAAGGAAACGTTATTAACCATTGAATTATTCAATGACAGTGATTTTAATTGGCTATCACAAGGACTTAACCCCAGTTATTTATCCTATCATTGGCAACAAAAATCAGGCGAGATGCTTATTTTTGAAGGGTTACGAAGCTCTTTTTCTACCTTAGGTCTACCTCATGGGCAATCATTAACCGCGACTATGCAGGTATCCGCCCCTTTGGAGGTAGGGTCTTATTATTTAATTTTAACCTTGGTTAAAGAAAATATTTGTTGGTTTGAAGAAAATGGATTTGAACCCTTTAAAACAATGATAACCGTTAGCTCGAATCACTAAACTATTTCATCTTACCTTAAACGTAAGTGATGAAAAATGTCTGAAAATAGTCTGTAAAATAAAAACGGGTTGGGTGAGTTGAGGTCTTAAATTCTTATACCTTAATTATTTTATTATTTTTATCGGCATAAGGACTGCGTTAACATAGTCACCATGAAAAAACTTCTTCTTTATTTAATCGTAGGGTTCATTTTGGTTTGCTTTAACCCCGTCTTAGCAGCCAATGATCTCCCCCTAAAAACACCGCCTAAAAATCAACAAGGGTGTCTTTCTTGTCATCAAGGCATTGAAGCCTTTACCGATGGTTTAATGATGACCACGATTAAAGGGATGGCAAAACCTTATGGAGACCCTGGAGGTTGTGTTATTTGTCATGGCGGAACACCTCAAGCCACCACTAAAAAACAAGCTCATCAAGGTTCACCTGCACGCTTGAAAGAATCCGCTGGCCCTCAACTATTTTATCCTGATCCAGGAAGTATATGGATTAATGAGTTTACCTGTGGGCAGTGTCATCAAGGGGTTGCTAATCGCCTTAAAAAATCGTTAATGAACACCGAAGCAGGGAAATTACAGGGAAATTTTTGGAGTTGGGGGATTCAAAATGACATGAAAGTCGTATGGGGTAATTACAACCTTAAGGATGAAGATGGCTCTATTCCTGAAATTGGAACGGATGCTTATAAAGCGTATATGGTAGACATGATCGCCGCCCATCCTGACCAATTTCCCAATGAACTTAAACAAGTCCCTGATGTGGATGTTAATGCTATTTCAAAACATCCGAATCGGGCGGGTATTACCTATTCCAGACAAGAATGTCAGCGTTGTCATGTCGGCTCAAATGGACGTAAACGGCGGGGTGATTATCGCGGAGCAGGTTGCAGTGCGTGTCATGTTCCCTACAGTAATGAAGGCTTATATGAAGGTAATGATCCAACGATTAATAAAAAGGAAGCAGGACATCTTTTAGTTCATAAACTTCAGGCGACGCGAAAATCTAAAGTTAAGGTCGGAAAGGTTAATTATTCAGGGATTCCTTCCGAAACCTGTAATACTTGTCATAACCGAGGTAAGCGGATTGGTGTGAGTTATCAAGGCTTAATGGAGTTTCCTTATGGTGGTCCTTATAATGATAAAGGTGAAAAACAACCGCCCTTGCATACTAAAAAATATTTATTCATCAAAGATGATTTACATCATCAAATGGTCAGTCGTGAAGGAAATCCTCAAGGGGGATTATTATGTCAGGATTGTCATACTTCAATTGATATACACGGCGATGGTAACATTGCAGGAACCACACTCGCGCAAGTTGAAATTGAGTGCTCCGATTGTCATGGCACCCCTGATAAATTCCCATGGGAATTACCGTTGGGTTATGGTGAGGAGTTTGATAAAAAACTAACCACTAAAGCACGGGGTTTGGCTCAAAAACTTCCTGATTATATGAAATGGGGAACGGTTTATGAACCTGAACAGGGATATTTATTAACCGCTCGTGGAAACCCATTCGGAAATGTCGTTAAAAAAGGTAAAGAGGTTATTATTCACTCCGCATCGGGGTTAGATTTTAAAATACCGATATTGAAACAAATCAGTAAGGATAAGAGCTGGAAGTCCGTAGACGGTCATGTTGCGATGGCACAAGTAAAAGGGCATTTAGAGAATATGGAATGTTATGCGTGTCATGCCGATTGGGTTCCTCAATGTTACGGCTGCCATATTACCGTTGATTATTCAAAAGGAAAAACCAGTGTTGATTGGATTAAAACCGCTAATTCATTGGGTGACGACGGTTTAGTTCAAGACCCCAATCTCAAAAAGAATCACAGTGAAGGGAAAGTTTCTGAAACAAGATCTTATTTACGCTGGGAAACGCCTATTTTAGGCATTAATGGGGAAGGGCGCGTGACCCCGATGATGCCAGGTTGTCAGGTGATTACCACGGTAATTGATAAAGACGGTAAAACCGTTGTTAAAAACAAAATATGGAATACACCGGAAGGGCCTGGGTTAGATATGGCCGCTGTTCAACCGCATACGACTGGACGAAAAGCCCGAAGCTGTGAAAGTTGTCATAATAATCCAAAAACGTTGGGTTATGGGATTGAGGGCGGACGTTTTACAAGTATGAGTCAGCCGCGTTACATTGAGTTAGAAACCGCAACAGGCCAAATAATTCCTGCGAATGCTCAAGTACAAATGCCCGCGATTCCTGATTTACAATGGGATTTATCACAAATTATTACTCGCGAAGGTAAACAGCTCGTTACCGTGGGTTCGCATTGGCCATTAACGGGGCCTTTATCCCAAGCACAGCGCGACAAAATGGAACGGACTCAAGTCTGTATGGCTTGTCATAAAGAAATGAGTAATGCCGAGTTATGGCAAAAAGTGAGCTCAGAAAAAGTGCTGAATGACACAATGCACTCAGAAATGCTGAATAAACTATTGCGTCGAGCGGCTGAAAAAAATAAGCCTAAATCGTTGGTTCCTTCCCGTCAATAATGAGTTGGAAGCGCGGGATCTAAAGAGTCTTAATGGCTAGAAGAACCGCGCTTGAATTCTTCGTTGTTTTTTTAACGTTTAAATTTAACGACAATAGTCAACGAATGTTATTGAAAACGCGTATAATTATCCCCCTTTTTAACGATTGTACGCTTACAATCGCTTGATTCTCTATTTGGAATAAAACATGCTCACAACTGCAAATATCACGATCCAATTTGGCGTAAAACCTTTGTTTGAAAACGTTTCAGTTAAATTTGGTAATGGTAATCGCTATGGCTTGATTGGCGCGAATGGGTGCGGAAAATCAACCTTTATCAAAATATTAGGCGGTGATTTAGAGGCCACCTCGGGAAATGTTGCCAAAGACCCTAATCAACGGATAGGTAAATTAAACCAAAATCAATTTGCTTATGAAGACTGTCGTGTTATTGATACGGTCATCATGGGTTATGAAGAATTATGGGCGATACAATCGGAGCGGGACGCTATTTATGCCAATCCTGAAATGACCGAAGAAGAAGGAATGCGAGCGGGTGAGTTAGAGTCGGAATACGCGGAAATGGATGGCTATACGGCGGAGGCGCGAGCCAGTGAGTTATTAGCGGGATTGGGTATTCTTGAAGCGCAACATTACGGTTTAATGAGTCAAGTGGCCCCCGGTTGGAAATTACGGGTGTTATTAGCGCAGGTTTTATTTTCAAATCCCGATATCATGTTACTGGATGAGCCGACCAATAACCTTGATATTCATGCCATTCAATGGTTAGAGGGGATTTTAAACGAGCGTAATTGTACGATGGTGATTGTCTCGCATGATCGGCATTTTTTAAACAGTGTTTGTACGCACATGGCCGATTTAGATTACGGGGAAATTCGCCTTTACCCAGGGTCGTATGATGATTATATGACCGCCTCAACGATGGTTATTGAGCAATTACAGTCTGAAAATGCTAAAAAACAAGTTCAAATAGCGGATTTAAAAGCCTTTGTCAGTCGGTTTTCAGCCAATGCTTCAAAATCGAAACAAGCGACCTCCCGTGCTAAAAAACTCGCTAAAATTGATTTGGCTGAAATAAAGCCTTCGAGTCGTCAAAACCCGTTTATTCGTTTTGAACAATCTAAAAAACTGCATCGATTAGCCTTAGAAGTCGAGGGGCTGACTAAAGGTTATGAATCTGATTTACTTAAAAACGTTAATTTAACCATTGAAGTTGGCGAACGCGTTGCGGTTATTGGGCAAAATGGTGTGGGTAAGACGACCTTATTAAAATGTCTCGCAGGGGATCTTGAATCGGATTCAGGACAGATTAAATGGTCTGAAAACTCAGAACTAGGCTACTGTGCGCAAGATCATGGGGCTGATTTTGCCACTGATATGTCCTTATTTGACTGGATGGAGCAATGGCGATCAAAAAGTGATGACGATCAGGCGATTCGAGGAACATTAGGGCGATTATTATTTTCTCAAGATGATATTCATAAAAAGGTGAGCGTTTTATCAGGGGGTGAAAAAGGTCGGATGATTTTTGGTAAGTTAATGCTACAGCGTACCAATATGATGCTATTAGACGAGCCTACAAATCATTTAGACATGGAGTCGATTGAGTCATTAAACTTAGCCCTTGAAAATTACCCTGGAACCTTAATTTTTGTCAGCCATGACCGCGAATTTGTTTCCTCACTGGCGACACGTATTATTGAGATTACCCCCACAGAAATTATTGATTTTAAGGGCCGTTATGATGACTACTTACTTTCACAGTAACCCGAAATAAAGCGTAAAATTAATAACTTAGCAGACTAAAATCGTCTTTTTGGCGATTTTTAACATAAGCACCGCATTGCTCGAAAACCGTTAAATTTTTAAACCATGTTACAATGTCAACCATTTTATTGTTTAACAAACAGGTTTTATTGCGTGAAAAATATAATCATAACGGGAATTACAGGGCAAGATGGCGCTTATTTGGCGGAGTTACTCTTAAATAAGGGGCATACAGTTTATGGAACTTACAGACGGACCAGTTCGGTTAATTTTTGGCGTATTGAAGAATTAGGCGTTAAAAATCACCCTAATTTACATTTAGTCGAATATGATTTAACGGACTTAAGTTCAAGCATTCGTTTACTTGAAAATACGGAAGCCAGCGAAGTTTATAACTTAGCAGCCCAAAGTTTTGTCGGGGTTTCCTTCGATCAACCATTAGCAACTGCAGAAATCACAGGCTTAGGGCCTGTGCATTTATTAGAAGCGATTCGGATTGTTAATCCACAGTGTCGTTTTTATCAAGCCTCAACCTCTGAGATGTTTGGTAATGTTCAAGAAATTCCACAAAAAGAATCGACTCCTTTTTATCCGCGTAGTCCTTACGGGGTGGCCAAATTATATGCTCATTGGATGACGATTAATTACCGTGAGTCTTACGATATTTTTGCCACCAGCGGTATTTTGTTTAACCATGAATCGCCATTGCGGGGACAAGAATTTGTTACCCGTAAAATCACCGATACGATGGCTAAAATTAAATTAGGTCAACACGACTTATTAGAATTGGGCAATATGAATGCGAAACGTGACTGGGGCTTTGCCAAAGATTACGTTGAAGGCATGTATTTAATGCTTCAAGCCGATGAGCCTGATACTTATGTGTTAGCGACTAACCGAACTGAAACTGTCCGTGATTTTGTTACGATGTCCTGTCAAGCGGTCGATATTAATATTGAATGGCAAGGTGAGAATGAGCAAGAAATTGGCGTGAATACCGCCACGGGTAAAACCTTAGTCCAAGTGAATCCAAAATTTTACCGTCCTGCGGAAGTTGAGTTATTAATTGGTAATCCAGCCAAAGCTAAAGAGAAACTAGGGTGGGAACCGACAACCACGTTAGAGCAGCTTTGTAAAATGATGGTTGAGGCGGATTTACGTCGTAACAAACAAGGTTTTTCTTTCTAAAATTAAGGGATAAAGTGTGAAAACAGTTTTAATTACGGGAAGCCGTGGGTTTACAGGGGTGTATGTCGCGAATCATTTTGAAAATGCGGGTTATAAGGTCATTCGTAGTGTCACAACCCAACCTCACGCAAATGAGGTACAATGTGATTTAACCGATAAAACAGCCGTTAATGATTTAATGGTACAAACAAAACCAACAGGAATTATCCATTTAGCCGCGATGTCATTTGTCGCGCATGGGGATGAAAGTGCGTTTTATCAAATTAATACTGTTGGCACAACTAATCTATTACAAGCGGTTGATACCGCTGGATTAAATCCTGAAAAAATCATTATTGCCAGCAGTGCGAATGTTTATGGCAATCCAACGGTTGATGTTGTTTCGGAAACCATGCCCTTAAACCCGATTAGTCATTACGCGGCAAGTAAATTGGCGATGGAGGCAATGGTAAAAACATGGTACGAACGTTTTCCTATTGCCGTCGTCAGACCCTTTAATTACACGGGAGTCGGGCAGGATAAAAAATTTCTGGTTCCTAAGATTGTTAGTCATTATGCTCAAAATAAAAAAACCATTGAACTGGGAAATTTAGACGTTGCGCGTGATTTTTCTGATGTGCGTGATATAGCCACCGCCTATTTCAATTTGTTTGAATCCTCCGTGCAATCGGATGTGGTTAATTTTTGTTCGGGCAATACGGTGACATTAGCCGATATGATTCAGTGGATGAATACCCTTGCAGGTTATGAAATTGAGGTAACGGTTAATCCTGATTTTGTACGTAAAAATGAAATTAAAATACTCTGTGGGGATAATCGAAAAATGCAGGACTTATTAAGAGTAGTTCCTTCCATTCCTTTTGTTGAAACCTTACGCGGGATGTATTTAGCAGGGAACGATTAATGCACATTATTCTCAATGTTGAAAGTTTATTAAAGCCCAGTGGCGGGATTGGACGTTATACCCAATACTTATTAGAAGGTTTGTTAAAAAGTGATGACGTTGATAAGGTTTCATGTTTTGGCGGACTTCGGTGGATTGATAGCTCTGAATTTGTTAAAACAAAATCTGTTGCTAATGAGCAAACAGCTGAAACTAGGGATGCTACTGAAATTGACTCATTACCTCAAGCACCCCGCAGTCCATTAAGACAGTTTTTAGCGTCGATTCCTTTTTTAAAAACCGCCGTTTTACGCTCGTTGCCATTCGTTTATCAATTGTATGCCCGTTATAACGCGGCTATGTTTCATCGAAAGGCTAAAACGATCAAAGGCGCGATCTATCATGAGCCTAACTATATTTTAAAACCCTTTGATGGGCCGAGTGTGACTACGGTTCATGATTTATCGTTTATTCATTGCCCAGAATATCACCCTAAAGAACGTGTACAGCATTTAAAGAAACATTTAAAAATGACTTTAGAAAAAGCGGCGCATGTTGTGACGGATTCTGAATTTGTACGCAAAGAATTGATTGCTCAGATGGGCGTGGAACCTGACCGTGTTTCAACGATTTTATTAGGGGTGGATGAAAGTTATCACCCTCGCTCTAAGGCTGAATTAGCCCCTATTTTATCAAAACATAAATTAATCGCAGGACAGTATTTATTATCGGTTTCAACCATTGAGCCTCGTAAAAACATCCTGTCGATATTAGTCGCGTATATGCAATTAGATCCCGCTTTGCGAAAAGACTATCCATTAGTTTTAGTGGGGGGGGACGGTTGGCGTAATCAAGAAATTAAAAACAAGATTACAGAACTAGTGAAACAAGGAGACGTAATTCACTTAGGGTATACCTCGAATGAAGATTTACCTTATTTATTTGCAGGAGCGAGAGCGTTTGTTTTCGTGCCTTTTTATGAAGGTTTTGGATTGCCACCTTTGGAAGCAATGGCAAGTGGTATCCCTGTTTTAACAACCCATGTTTCATCTATTCCTGAAGTTGTTGGCGAGACAGGACTTTTAGTTGCCCCTAATGATGTAGAGGCTATTCAGCAAGGGATGGTTAAGTTATTAACGGATGATAAATGGCGGGCCTTAACCATTAAAGCAGGTTTGGAGCGGGCTAAACAATTCACTTGGACGCGGTGTGTTGAGCAAACGATTGCGATTTATAAAAAAATAGCAGAGTAAACAAATGAAAGGTTAAGTCTAAAATGATATTATCGCATGGACAAAACAGCACGCTTTATTGTTGCAGACAGGTTAATTATAAAAATTAGATATAGAAAATATTGTCGAGGAAATAGAAGACGTGGGTAGAAGCGAACAACGTGAATTAGGGCTACCAATTTAAGACGGGACACTACGGTTAAGCCGTTCATACTTTGACACGCCTCAACGTGTCCCGTTTTAAATTGGTAGCCCTTATTACTCATCTTGAACCCCCCTCAAAAATTATTAAATCAAAGGGTATGTCCAGCACGGATTGAAGATAAAAAGTAGACGTATCTCCCCGCTTAACCATTGGGAATAAGGTGATTTTTAGCTTAATCTTGAATTGATCGCTTGAACCCCCCCCATAAAAATATAGATAGCTTTAGTTGTAGTATGTAATAATGACGAAATACGTTCTAACACTAAAAGGCATAACACAATGGATGATGCTAAAAAGAAAGCATTAGGTAATGCTCTAATGCAGATAGAGAAACAATTTGGTAAAGGCTCTGTCATGCGGATGGGTGATACTAGCGCGTTACGCGATATAGAAGTCGTTTCTACAGGCTCTTTATCCTTAGATATTGCTCTAGGGTGTGGAGGGCTGCCTAAAGGACGGGTCGTTGAAATTTATGGGCCTGAGTCCTCTGGAAAAACAACGATGACGTTAGAGGTGATCGCTCAAGTTCAAAAACAAGGAGGAACGGCGGCTTTTATTGATGCTGAACATGCCCTTGATTTAGGCTATGCTGAAAAAATTGGAGTCGATATTGATAACCTATTAGTTTCACAACCTGATTTTGGCGAGCAAGCATTAGAAATCACTGAAACCTTAGTTCGCTCCTCGGCACTTGATATTATCGTCATTGACTCAGTTGCCGCCCTGACACCTAAAGCAGAAATTGATGGCGACATGGGTGATAGCCACATGGGATTACAAGCGCGATTAATGTCCCAAGCCTTACGAAAATTAACGGCGATTATTAAACGTACCAATACCTTGGTTATTTTTGTCAATCAATTACGCAGTAAAATAGGGGTGATGTTTGGTAGCCCTGAAACAACCACAGGCGGTAATGCTTTAAAATTTTATTCCTCTGTTCGTTTGGATATTCGTCGTGTGGGGGCGATTAAAAAAGAGGATGAAATCATTGGTAATGATACGCGTATAAAAGTCGTTAAAAATAAAGTCGCCCCTCCTTTCAAAGAAGCTCGGTTTGATATTTTATACGGTGAAGGCGTTTCTTTTATCGGTGAATTAATTGATTTAGGCGTTAGTTATGGATTCCTACAAAAATCAGGCGCATGGTATCGCTATGGGGATGAAAAAATTGGTCAAGGAAAAGAAAATGTACGCTTATATTTTATTGAACATCCTGAAAAAGCAGCGCAACTTGAAGGTCAAATTCGGACGGAAGTCTTTGTAAGTCATTTACCCATCAATAATGAACCGCCAGAAACCGCCTAATTAATGTCCCAAAAAGAAATTCGAGCTATTTGTTTACAATTCTTATCCAGACGAGAGTATAGCCAATTAGAATTAATCACTCGATTAAGCGTCAAAGGTTTTTCTGAAGCGGATAGTCAAGCGGTTATTAATGGTTTAGCAGATCAAGGCTTACAAAGTGAGACCCGTTTTGCAGAAAACTATGCGCGTTCACGGTTTAACCGAGGGTTTGGTCGCTCAAAGGTTAGCTATGAACTCAAACAACGAGGGATTGAAGGATTTAATTTACAGGCGGTTATTGATGATAATTTTGGGGATGAAATCGCGTTAATAAATCAAGTGTATGCTAAAAAATATTCAACTGATTTACCTGTAAATTATAAAGAGCGTTTAAAACGTCAACGATTTTTACAACAACGAGGGTTTAGTTTTGAGCTGATTCAATCACTTTTTTCTCGTTAACCGACTATACCCCCACTATTGATTTCGCCATCCACAAACAGACCCCAAAATAAAATAATCGAGGAATCCATTCTGATAGCGCATCATCTTCCAACTTAATCAGGTCGGCTTCACTTCGGGTAAAGTTAAGCAGTGATTCGGCTAAATTCCCACTAAATTCACTTGCTGAAATAATCTGTATCGCGGTCGGTGGGATGATTTTAATCTGAGCTAAAATAACGGCAACGTCCTCCCCTGAGTGACATTCCTGAATGGCCTCGTTAAAACGATTTTTTAAGACGTGATTTTTAATGGTCGCTACGGCTAAAGGCAATGCGTCACTGAAAGGAATGCCCGCATCCATCATCATAGCCAAAATAGATAAAAATCGATTAATTTGTCGTTTAACGATCCATTTTGATACGATGGGTAAACGTATTTGTAAGTGTTGAAATAATGGCCTAAACCAAGTGGGCAATTTTAAAGCGATGAAGAAGAGCAATACTATTTGTAAAAATTGACCGATAGACTGTATTAAATAACTAAAAGAGGTTATTTGATTTGCTATGAGTAAGGGAATAGGTTGAATTAACAACGCGAGTAGTAGGACCAAAGTAGGTAAATAAAGTCGTGATTTAATTTTTTTTAAACGGTTTAGTTTCTCACTGTAATGATCGGCTAATTGTTGATAAACTGCGGTTAAGCGTCCACTTACTTCCGCACTTTCAATTAAGGCTTGATGGGTTTCGTTAAAAATACCTGCATTGACTCCCGCAGTGGCAACCGCTAGTCCTGAGTTCAATTGTCGCTGCATTCTTAATAACCGTTTGTTTAAATTTTTATCGGTGGTTTTCAGTAACGCTAAACTTTGGGTCGCTGGAATGCCTGCGGTCTCCATTTGATAAAGATGTAAGAATAGATGGGCGAATGATTCCGTGGACATCGTTTTATTTTTAGATGGATTTGGCATACACTAACCTTATAAGTTAAAAAATAAACTGTCACGAAATGCTTTTAAAGTAAGCTAAATTCGAGCACTTTTGCTGCGAACGGCTTCTATCTGACTTATATCTGGACAAAACCCTATAAATTAGGCAGAATTGTCATCCTATATTACATCGACTCACACTTGTCATGGCAACAATTTCTGTTTTAAATGGGCCTAATTTAAATTTATTAGGTACCCGAGAGCCGACCCATTACGGCAATATAACGCTTAAAACAATACACGATTCGCTTGAAATCCTCGCATCATCTCAAGGTCATGTGTTGGCGTTTCATCAGCATAATGCAGAACATCTGCTGGTTGAATGCATTCATCAAGCTTTTTATGATAATGTGGATTTTATCATTATCAATCCCGCCGCTTTTACGCATACCAGTGTCGCGATTCGGGATGCTTTACTCGCCACTAAAATTCCCTTTATTGAGGTTCATTTGTCTAATGTACATGCGCGTGAACCTTTTAGAGCCCACTCCTACTTTTCAGATATAGCCCGTGGTGTGATTTGTGGATTAGGGGCAAAAGGCTATGAACTCGCTTTACAAGCAGCCGATCAGATATTAACCGAGAAATAATTATGACTATGGATATTAGAAAAATAAAAAAATTAATCGAACTTATTGAGGGTTCCGATATTTCAGAAATTGAAATTAATGAGGGTGAAGAATCGGTACGCATTAGTCGTTATTCAGCGAATGCACCGGTGGTAGCGGCACCTGTTGCAGTCGCCCCGATTGCAAACCCTGCTATGGCCCCTCATGAGACCCCTGAAGAAAGCCATCAAGGCCATGTCCTTAAATCGCCGATGGTCGGAACTTTTTATAAAGCCTCTTCACCAGGTTCTGCCTCTTTTGTTGAAATTGGACAAACGGTGAGTGAGGGTGAAACCTTGTGTATTATTGAAGCGATGAAAATTTTAAATCAAATTGAAGCCGATAAATCAGGGGTTATTAAAAAAATACTGGTTGATAATGCACAACCTGTCGAATATGACCAACCATTATTTGTAATTGAATAGGGCCGAATGAATGTTTGATAAAATTGTAATCGCCAACCGTGGTGAAATTGCTTTACGAATTTTACGTGCTTGCCGAGAATTAGGGATTAAAACCGTTGCGGTTCATTCGGATGCGGATCGTGATTTAAAACATGTACGGTTAGCCGATGAGTCCGTTTGTATTGGCCCTGCCGCGTCTGCTGATAGTTATTTAAATATTCCCGCTATTATTAGTGCCGCCGAAGTCACAGATGCCGAAGCGATTCATCCTGGGTATGGCTTTTTATCGGAAAATGCAGATTTCTCCGAAAAAGTAGCGCAAAGTGGCTTTACGTTTATTGGGCCTAAAGCGGAAACTATTCGTATTATGGGCGATAAAATTTCGGCTAAAAAAGCGATGAAAGAAGCGGGGATTCCCTGTGTTCCAGGTAATGGAAATCCGTTAGGCAATGATGCCAAAGAAAATATAAGAATGGCCTCTGATATTGGCTACCCCATTATTATTAAAGCGGCAGGTGGGGGGGGGGGGGGACGTGGAATGCGTACCGTTCATACGGAAGCGGCCTTATTAAATTCAATCAGCTTAACGAAAGCAGAAGCGGGAACGGCCTTTGGTAACAGTACCGTTTATATGGAAAAGTTTTTAGAGGATCCACGCCATATTGAATTTCAAATACTTGCCGATAGTCAGGGGAATGTTATTCATTTAGGGGAACGAGATTGCTCTATGCAACGCCGTCATCAAAAAGTGATTGAAGAAGCTCCAGCCCCAGGTATTAGTGCTGAAGTGCGTGAGCGTATGGGGAAACTCTGTACGGATGCCTGCAAAGATATAGGCTATTTAGGGGCAGGAACTTTTGAATTTTTATATGAAAACGACGAATTCTTTTTTATTGAAATGAATACGCGTGTTCAAGTAGAACATCCTGTGACTGAAATGATTACGGGCTTTGATATTGTTAAAGAACAGCTTCGTATTGCGGCTGGATTACCTTTATCGAAAACGCAAGATGAAATTACCTTTACCGGTCATGCGATTGAGTGTCGTTTAAATGCGGAAGATCCTGATAACTTTATGCCTTCACCAGGGGTAATCGATCAATTTCACATGCCAGGAGGGCCTGGAATTCGCTGTGAAACGCATATTTATAATGGCTATAAAGTTCCGCCTTATTATGATTCGATGATTGGTAAATTAATTGCCCATGGGGAAGACCGACAGAGTGCGATTGCGCGAATGAAAACGGCCTTAATGGAAATGATTATTGAGGGAATTAAAACCAATATTCCATTGCAAAGTCGATTGATGGCTGATAATGGTTTTGCACTCGGTGGGCAAAATATTCATTATTTAGAAAAAAAATTAGGGATTGGTTAACTTTGATAGGCGAGCTGACTAGGGTTGGCTTTCTACCTGCTTTCAACGAGATGATAATATGACTTGGCATCAACTTTCTGTGACAACAGATGAAAATAGCGCACCGCTCATTGCTGATTTTTTTAGTGAATTGGGTGCTGTGTCGGTTACCTATATGGATGCTAAAGACCAGCCTGTTTATGAACCTGACATTGGTGAAACTAAAATATGGCTACAAACGGTTGTGATTGGCTTATATGAATTAGACGCTAATCCTGATGTCATTAAAAAAGCTTTATTTGTTCAGTTTGAAGAATGTCCCTTAGAAAATTGGCAGTCACTTCGATTAGAAGATCAAGTTTGGGAACGAACTTGGATGGAACATTATAAACCAATGAAGTTTGCGGATAAACTTTGGGTGTGTCCCACAGGGCAAGAAAACGTTGAAAAAAATACCGTTTGTATGGTTTTAGATCCTGGATTGGCTTTTGGAACAGGAACCCATGCAACCACCGCCTTGTGTTTGGAATGGCTTGCAAGTCATGACCTAAGCAATAAAATAATTATTGATTATGGCTGTGGCTCAGGCATTCTAGCCATTGCAGCGGTTTTGTTAGGGGCAAAACATGCGTATGCCGTTGATATTGATCCTCAAGCTTTGACGGCCACACAAGCCAATGCCATTAAAAATAAAGTTGAGGATAAAATTAGTTCGTTTTTAGTCAACGACTTTAATCCTGTTAACGCGGATATAGTTTTAGCCAATATTTTAGCAAAACCCCTAATTGAATTACACGATACCCTCAGTGATTTAGTGAAAAATAACGGACAACTTGTCTTATCGGGCATTTTAAACGAGCAGGCTGTCGAGGTTAGTAAGGCTTATGCGACTCAATTTAACGTTAATCCTGTAACCAGTCAAGAAGACTGGTGTCGTTTAGATGCGAATAAAATTTAAGTAAATGCTCACCCAATGTCAGCAATGTAAGAAAACCTATAGCACGGAAATTAAAATTTTATGTTATAGCAATCAAAAACATTTATGCCCTCATTGTGAGGAGATGTTAGGGAAGCTCAAGCATTTAGGTAAAAATTTTGTTCTTTTAAGTGATTCAAAGCCATCATTTCGACAATCATCAACTTTGGGCTGGCGGCTAGGGGTTATTTTTTGTTTGTGTTTACTCGTAGGGCAGCTTTATTTTTTTGAACAACAACGAATTCTTCAACATCCTTATACGCGAGTTTGGTTAGAAAAATTTTGCAAGGCTTTAACGTGCGAACTTCCCTCTTATAAAAACAGTGATGATTTTGAAGTGATGTATCATGACCTTCAACAAACACAACATCATTATATATTTCAAGCTGTCTTTAGTAATCAAGGGCAATTTAAACAACATTATCCTCCTATTAAGCTGACGTTATTATCTTTTTCGGATGATATATTTGCTCAACGACTCTTTAAATCCGCTGATTATTTGGAAAATTCCGAAAAAAAATCGTGGGTTTTACCTTCACAAACAGTTGAAATTAGTTTAAAAATTGTCATACCGAAACAAAAAGTCGGCGGGTATAGATTTGAATTAATTTAATATTTTCTGTGTTAAAATCGGTCTTTCATTTTTTTGTTTTTTCTTATGACACTGAGCTCTTTGTTATCTATTCATTCAACAACAGACTCTGAAAAAAAAGTCTGCGCACTTTGTCATCAGCCTGTCGCTATTAATGGCTTTGTGCTATTGAAAAAATCCAAACTAAAACATTTTTGCTGTGAAGGCTGTTTAAGTATTTATCAGCTTTTTAACAAAAATATTTCTCGTCCTAATTCATAACTATAATAAAGAGGTCTTCATGAAAGCCTGCGATTCTTGCTCTGAACGTGTTGAAATTGGTAAAAATCATCGAAATCAAAATATTTTTATCCGTGCTATTGCTACCCCGTTAGTTTATTTACCTTTGTTGATGGTACCGTTTGTTATTTTAAGTGCCTATACCTGCTATTTTCATTTGCGATTAAGTGGCGGTAAAAATATAAAAAAATGGTCTGATTTTATTCCTGACAGAACAACGCATCGTTATAATTTAAAAACGCAGGTTACGATGGATGCAAGCTTTAAATTAAGCGCGGCGCAATCAAAATTATATTGGATTTTCAACTGTACATGGTACTGCCCTGTGAGTGTGGCTTTATTTGAATGGCATACGTATTTAGTCAAAGTGATTGAAAATTGGTGGTGTCCATTCACTCATGAACGTAAAGACAGTCATTATCAAGATGCGGCGATTGATAAATCGTTTTGGCATATTTATCCAGAAGAAGCTGAAAAATTGGATAAAGAGGATTTAAATAATCCGATTTGGAATGATGAAAACGATAAATCTTAGTCAGACTTGTTGTCGATTGACTAAAAATAATCCTCAATTAAAGCGTTATCGTTTTAGTTAGTGGACTCATTTGAAAAAATTAACGTTTTTTATTCCTAACTTAACGTGTTATGAATTTATTTCTAAGCTCGTTATTAAACGTTTACATTTTAACCCTAAAAAACCATTTATAATGGCCTTTAAGTAAAAAATTATGATAAATAAAAAACAGCTCGTTATGATACTGACAAGTTTTATGGTGGGTGCCATGTTAACTGCCTGTTCAGATGATGAGGCAAAATCTGTCAGAGAAGTTGATAGTGTCTTTAATCATCCGCATGAAAAAGTAACGGATATAGAAAAGCATAAGTTTGAGCATGAATTCAGTCAAGACTGTGTTGTGCGTGAGCTTAAAAATTCAACCAATAGAGTTGCAGATAAAAAACGCTTTTCAAAAGCCTGTATGTGTATTGCAAAATTTATGATGAAGGACTTAACGGCTGTTGAGGCTGAAAAGTTTTTAAAAGAAGATAAAGATACTCAGTCATTGCGGATTCGTTTTGATAATGCTGCGTATAACTGTTTGCAAGAAGATGCAAAAACGCCAGGGCCTAAGTTATTTGGAAAACCTAAAGCCTCTTAAGAGGTGTGATCAAACACAATAATTAAGCTCTAGGTTAGTTGTATGGAGGGTCGTTGATTTACAAGGCGGCGCTCCATTTATTTTGATTGATAAGAGATAAAACCATCACGATTAGGCATTTTTACGTTCGGAAGTGTTTCCGCATTCATGATTTCTTTTTCGCTAATAATTCCATTCAAATACAATAAATAAGCCGTTACCGCATAAAGCTGGCTGTTGGTTAAACTTCCTGGGTTATTCAATGGCATTGAGCGGCGGGTAAAATCAAAAATAGTTGTGGCATACGGCCAATACGTTCCAATGGTTTTATCAGGAGGATTATCCGTTAATCCATGTTTCGCCCCCGCTAATTCATCCGCACTATCGCCCGTTCCATCCACCCCATGACAACTTAAACACGTCTGTTGATACACTTTTTTACCATAAACGGCGGTTCCTTTGCCAGTCGGTAAGCCCTCCCCATCAGGAAAAATATCTAAGTTCCATTGCTCAACTAATTTTTGAGAAACTGGTTTTCCGAGCTGAGGGGAGTCTTCGGCTTGTGCGACAGGAATCAACACTAAGGCTAAACAAACTAGGCTATTACGCATAAACATGAGAAATCGCTCCGTTCGAGTTTATTTTCCAGCTTACGATTGCATTGTAATGAAAGTATCCGTGTGTCCCTCGTTGTTTCACCAGCTCTTCACGCTCGGGTTGTACATACCCTGTTTCGTCAATCGCCCGACTTTTTAGAATAGCTTCGCCCCCTGTCCATTGCCAAGGAATTCTAAAACGGGTAAAACATTGGCTTAAAATAGGCGTTTGTAATTCCGCTTGCGCCCATGTTTTTCCGCCATCCGCTGACACCTCAACTTTTTTTATTTTACCGCGACCACTCCACGCAAGCCCATTAATTTGGTAAAGCCCTTTCTTATCAAGCTGATAGCCAAAAGAAGGTCGAGTAATTAATGATTTTGCTTCCATGACAAAGGTAAATTGTCGGGCTTTCCCCGAAGGCATTAACTCGGTATATTTAGAGGTTTCATTTCGTGCCATGACAGGCCGATTAGTCAGATGTAAACGTCGTAACCATTTAACATTAACGACCCCCTCCCAACCAGGAACAATTAAACGAAGCGGATAGCCATTTTCAGGCCGAATACGCTCGCCATTTTGGTATAAAGCAATCAAGCAATCATCTAGGGCTTTATCTAAAGGGAGGCTGACATTCATCAGGGATGCATCAGCCCCTTCGGCAATTAACCATTTTGCGCGGCCTTTTAATTTAGCTTCATCCAGTAATAAACGTAAAGGAACGCCCGTCCATTCGCTACAAGAAGCCATTCCGTGAAAATAACCTAATTTCGTTTGAATGGGTTCAGAACGCCACCCCGCATTACTATTTCCACCGCATTCAATAAAACATAACCGTGAGGTCATGGGGTAACGCAATAAATCATCAACGCTAAAGGTTAATGATTGATTGACCAGTCCATGAATTAATAATTGGTGGTGTTTTGGGTTAATATCAGGTACGCCATTATGATGGCGTTCAAAATGCAAGCCACTCGGGGTAATCGTTCCTTCTAAATCGTGTAACGGAGTCCATGAAACACCATTACCCGCGACCTTTTGATTCCCCATTGTCCAGCGGATGGTTTCCCGCTCATAAGGGGATGGCGCACCATAGTTAGAAAAGGGGCTTCCTACTTTTTTTGAACTTTTAGGTCGATCATAGTCTGTTTTGGCTAAAACATCGGCACTTAAAATAGCGGCTGAAAAGGTTAACCCTTTCTTTAAAAATAATCGCCGATCCAATAAACCTCCGCCCGCTACTGCCTCTAAAGTATGTTCTTTATTCATCATTTTCCTTAACTGTGTTCAAGATCTAATAAATAGATATAGGTTGACATATTTGACTTTAACATGATAGACATAAATCATGTCAATATGTTATATTAGTACCCGTTAATAGTACAAATTTATAGAGATTAGAGTCGGTATTTTTAATTTTTATACGTTTTAATTTAAAAAGAAAATACGAAGGAGATTATCATGAAAGCTTATAGTTATGTAACTGCTATTGCTGCCACAATGGCATTACTCATATCCATACCCGCCAGTGCCGCGACTATATCTTATGATGGTTGGTCAAAATCAGGTTCTGATACTGTTATTCCAGAATTTACTGTCAGCGATGACTATAGTGGTAAATTTAAGGTCAGTATCAATATAGATAAAGCGAACTCACCTAATGATATGGCTAAAATATCTGGGGTTTATTTTGATCTAGGTAACAGTGTTACTTCTGGGGCTGACATTAGCGGACAATCAGCCGCGTATACTAATTTTGCAACGAATAATAGTAAGATCGGCGGGGTGACTAACTTAAACCTTGGCAATTTTGATACCATTCTGGGTTACAAAGGACAAACAGATGCGACTCTTTCCTTTTTCGTGAGCGATCAGGGAGGGGCATTGTCTCTTAATGACTGGGGACGCGTTGGTGTTCGTTTTCAAAGTGTAGGGGCGAATGGCGAAGGAAGTGATAAAGAGGTCAGTGCCAATAAAACTTATGTGACTAACCAATATGTCACTCCAATTCCTGCAGCCGCTTGGTTGTTTGGTTCTGGTTTAATGGGACTTATCGGGGTAACAAAACGTCGTAAAAAAGCGTAATAAAAACTCATTTCGATGAAAAAAACAGCTCCCTAGGGAGCTGTTTTTTTATGTGTCGTTAAGTATTTTCTACCACAATAGTTGGAAAACGACCGCTAAAATCTTTTGCTTGTAAGGCTAATTTTGCCGCCATTGTACGGGCAATTTTCTGGTAAATTTGCGTCGCACGTCCTTCTGGGTCTGAGACAACCGTCGGTCTACCACTATCTGCAAATTGTCGAATAGTAATATCTAAGGGTAAAGAGCCTAAAAACTCAGTCTTATTTTTCTTCGCCATCATCAAACCACCGCCTTCGCCAAAAATGGCTTCTTCATGCCCACATTCACTGCAAATATGCATACTCATATTTTCAATAATTCCCAAAACAGGCACATTGACTTTTTCAAACATTCCTAAGCCTCGTTGTGCATCAATTAATGCAATATCTTGAGGTGTCGTTACAATGACCGCCGCACTGACAGGAATTTGCTGAGATAAGGTCAGTTGAATATCACCTGTTCCAGGGGGTAGATCAACAATTAAATAATCAATATCCGTCCACTTTGTATCGTTTAATAATTGTTGCAGTGCGTTGGTCACCATTGGGCCACGCCAAATCATAGGCTGATCTTGGTCAATTAAATAACCAATCGAATTAGTTTGAATACCATAACCCACTTTGGGCTGCATCGTTTTACCATCCTCACTTTCAGGATAGCCTGATAACCCCAGCATCATTGGAATACTCGGGCCATAAATATCGGCGTCTAAAATACCAACGCTGGCCCCTTCTGTGGCTAACGCTAACGCTAAATTAACCGACGTGGTTGATTTTCCAACCCCGCCTTTACCCGATGCAACCGCAATAATATTCTTTATATTCGGTAACGGTTTTAATGATTTCTGTACAGAATGGGCGATAACATGGCTATCAACCTCAATTTCAATATTTTTCACCGAAGGCAAGCCCTCTAAATGTTTTTTAAGGGTTGTTTTTAATTCATCAAAATAACTTTTAGCGGGATAGCCTAAGCTCAGTTTGATATGAACCGTTTCGTCCTTAATTTCGATCAACTTAACGGCATTTGCACTCATTAAATCAATTTCAGTATGCGGATCGATAAAGGATTTTAATAAGTTTTCTATATCAGCTTTATTAAAGGTAGACATCATTGCTCCAGAGAGGATGGTAAGGAATATAATAACCTAGTATTTTACTAGGGATATGGGTGCGTTTGCTAATTTTTCAACGACAGAGGCTTGAAGCCTAAGCTATTTAAATTTAAACCTAATTTAAGGTGTTCTAAGCAAGACTCAAACTGAAAACTAAAAAGCATCGTTATCGTTTCTGATAAAATAGCCTATTTGTAGACTTATATTTTAAATTTTTATACTTATGACCACAAGACCAAGTAAAGACTTAGAAGCCTTTGATAACCCTCAATCAGGGCGTGATTATACGATTCGTATCGATATTCCAGAATTTACCTGCTTATGCCCTAAAACGGGACAGCCTGATTTTGCAACCATCACCATTGAATATATTCCAAATACGTTATGTATTGAACTTAAAGCCTTAAAATTATATATGTGGGCGTTTCGAGATAAAGGGGCGTTTCATGAGGCGGTTACAAACGAAATTTTAGATGATTTAGTGGAGGCCATTGATCCCCGATTTATGCAAGTTCGCGCTGAGTTTAATGTTCGTGGCGGACTTTATACCACCGTGATTGTCGAGCATGGCGTTGATAGTCGAAAGTAGACGTTAAGGCATAGAATAAAGGGAGGATTGAATTCAATCATCCCTTTATTTTTATTTTACCCGACTGATTGCATAGGAGGCACTCAGAAAAACCACGGTTCCAGGAAGTAAGGCCACCATAATAGGATTTAAATCATAAACCAAGCCCATGTGATTGATAATTTTATCTAAAATATTAAAGCTCATTCCAATAATAATGCCCGCCATTAACCGCCCGCCCATACTTGATCCTCGTTTTATCCCGATGACGAACGGTGTTGCGACCATTAACATCACAAACGTGACCAGTGGGTTAATGATTCGTCCCCAAAAAGCCGCTTCAAATATTTTTGATTTTTGATTATTTTCTTTCAAAAAATCAATATATTGCGCTAAATCAAATAACGATAAATTATTAGGTTTAACCACAATAATTTTTAATAAATCCGGCGCAATGGATGTTTTCCACATTTTATCCTCTTCATGCGTTGGAATAATCTCATCACCTATGATTTGAGTCCGTTTAATTTGACTTAACTGCCATTGTTCATTGTCCTTAAAAACACCTGTCTCGGCATGAATAACCTGTTCTAATTTTTTCTGGGTATTTAATTGATAAATAGTAATGTCACTTAATTCAGAGTGGGCTTTAACCTCACGAATATTAACAAATTGATTGCCCTCTCTTAACCAGATACCATAACGGGTATGCATAATGACTTTATTGTGTTGCGAGGTGGCTTTTAATAACCGCGCTGAACGCTCTGTTTTAGGGGCGACGAACTCCCCTATACACACCGCCATAATAACCAAGATAAGTCCTGCTAACATAACCGCACGGATAATTCCCATTACGGATAAGCCCGCCGAACGCATCGCAATAATTTCACTATGGTTAGCCATTGTTCCCAAAACAAAGAGACTTCCTAGTAAGGCACCTGAGGGAACCAGTTCGTAAAAAACTCGGGGTGAGGTTAGGGCTAAATATAAAAATATTTCTTTTAAGCCATAGTCGCCTGTTCCCATATCCTTCAGTTCATCACTAAAGGTAAATAAATTAAACAGTGTTAATAATAATATGAGGGCTAAAAATGACCCTTTTAAAACTTCTTTAGCAATATGCCACGTTAAAATAGTCATAATTTACCGCCTGACATTAGCTTTTGTATCATCCATTTTAAGCCATAAAGTCGGACTAATAAAATACCTGTAAAAAAGAGCATTAACGTATAAACCCAAAACTGTCCTATCCAAAAGGGAATGGTTTCCGTTTTTAGCCAGCTGTAATTAACGCGACTAATATTGCCGTAAACAAAGTAGATTAAAAAAGCAAATAACAAGCTTCCATAAACCCCCCCGCGTGGCGATAATTTGGCGAGGGGGACTGCGAGTAAACTTAAGAAGATAACCCCTAACGGAATAGAAAAACGTTTGTGTAATTCAATTTTATCTTCAATTTTTTCAGATATTTCTAGTTTTTCTGAACTCACCGCATCTCGATGATAAAATACGGTGGATGATTTTTTGTCTATTCTTACCGCATATTCATCGAACTGTTCTAAAATAAAATCGGCTTTCCCAGGTGTTCCTTGACTACGTTCACCTTGTGTTAAAATAATATATTTTCCCCCTGGTAAATTACTTAAATAACCGTGTTTGGCATTAATGGTTCCAGATTTTCCATGTTGACGGTTTTGGATAAAAATATTGTGCATTTGCTGGTTGTCGTCAATCTCTTCGGTATAAAAAACTAAATCACCGTGGCTGTATTCACTAAATCGCCCCGCTGAAATTCCTCTAACATCAGCGGTTTCCATATCTTTATTGGTGAGTATCAACATTTTTTCTTCAGCCCAAGGCGCGGCATACAGTGAAAATTGATACGCAATGAGGCTTAACGGAAAAACGAGTAAAAAAACCGCCTTATAAATACGCATGACCCCCCCGCCAGCCGTTGCAATGGCCGCCATTTCTTGGTCTCGATACATGCGGCCTAAGACCATCAGAACGGCCATAAAAATGGAGGCAGGTAAAAAACCTGCAATGGCCACAATTATTTTCAAGCCTAATATATCAAGGGCAGTTTTACCTGAAATCGTCCCGTCTATAGCTAACGCTAATACGTTAATAAATTTACGACTAACAATAATAATAACAATAACCGATAACACCGAGCTTACTGTTTTTAATAAATCCCAAGCAATCATTTTATCCAGTATACTAATAGATGGATAACGAATGATTTTGGGTAGTTTTGTTAAGGCTATCTTCATACAAGTCTCCTTAATACTCATGGGTAGCTCACTAGTTTATAACGTGTTATAACCCCTTTAAGTTAAAATTAACGCTGACAGCTTTTATTTGTCATCTATACTTAAACTTTATATAGTTTAACCTCGAATAATTTTAAACTGTCTGCTTACCCTTTAAAATAACAAAATAACATTAGAAAATTATGGACTATTCTATAGAAATCCTGCCTTTAGACCAACTAGAAACTGATTGCGTTATTGTTGGGGTTTATAAAAATCAACAACTCACGCCTTCTGCAAAAATAGTTGATAACAAGGCGCATCAACTCATTTATAATCTCATTGAACGGGGTGATATTACAGGGAAAAGTGGGGAAACTTTACTTATAAGTGTGGTTCCTGATAGTTCCCTTCAGCGCGTTTTATTGGTCGGCTTAGGGGATGAAAAAAAATTCGATTTAAAATCATATCGCAAAGTCTTAACTGCTGCGATTAAAACCCTTAAAGGCACTCAAATTAAATCGGCGGCATGTACGTTAGCTGAAATTGAAGTCGAGGGCTGTGATTATCAATGGCGTTGCCGACAAATCGTTGAAATATTTAATGATGCCGTTTATCAATTTACTGAAACTAAAAGCATTAAACCGACCGCGATTACCCTATCACATATTCAAATTATCGCTACTGAGAAAAAGAAAGCCGCCGCTAATCAAGGGTTAACCCAAGGGCGAGCGATTGCTAAGGCCGTTTCCTTAACGAAACATCTAGCGGATATGCCGGGCAATCTTTGTACGCCGACGTATTTAGCCGAACAAGCTCAAAAAATGGCCTGTTATTTTACCGATATGACGGTCGATGTGCTGGAAGAGTCTGATTTAGAGGCCTTAAAAATGCACTCTTTTTTAGCCGTTTCGAGAGGCAGTGTACAGCCTGCAAAATTAATTTGCTTAAATTATCAAGGAAGCCATGCACGAGACAAGCCGATTGTTTTTGTCGGGAAAGGGCTTACGTTTGATGCGGGCGGTATTTCATTAAAAGCGGGAGCTGGCATGGATGAAATGAAATATGATATGTGTGGCGGGGCGAGTGTGATTGGAGTCCTGCAAGCCGTCGCAGAAATGAAACTTCCGCTTAATGTTGTCGGTCTTATTCCTGCTTCAGAAAATATGCCCGATGCCGATGCCAATAAACCCGGTGATATTTTAACTAGCATGGCAGGTAAAACTATTGAAGTTTTAAATACCGATGCTGAAGGGCGTTTAATTCTTTGTGACACCTTAACCTATGCTGAAAAATTTAATCCTGAAGTCGTGATTGATTTGGCGACCTTAACGGGAGCGTGCCTTGTTGCATTAGGCCGTGTTCCTAGTGGTTTGTTAGGCAATGATGACGAATTATGTAATGATTTAATTGAAGCCAGTAAAACTGCCTGTGATAGTGTATGGCAATTACCCTTATGGGAAGAGTATCAAGATCAACTCAAATCAAATTTTGCCGATATGGCGAATATTGGGGGACGTGATGCAGGTACCATTACAGCGGCGTGTTTTTTATCCCGATTTACAGAAGATTACCGCTGGGCGCATTTAGATATTGCAGGAACCGCTTGGCGTTCAGGGGCTAATAAAGGCGCGACGGGTCGTCCTGTTCCTTTGTTATCCCAATACTTAATAAATCGTGCGAATGCCGAGGCTTAGCTTTTATATTCTGTCTTCAGATGAGGAACGTCAACGAAGTTTTTTTTGTTGTAAATTAATAGAAAAAGCCTATCGGGAAGGGTATCTTTGCTATCTACTCACGGACTCAGATAACCAAAGTCGAATGCTGGATAACTTATTATGGACGTTTCGCCCGATGAGTTTTATCCCTCATGCCCTGTATTCAGGCCAATTGCCAACGAGTGATGATAGCGTCCTCATCGGTTCATTACCGCCGCCTGATAAGTGGAAAAAAGTCGTTATTAATTTTTCAGCTCAACCCTTACCGCAGTTAGACGGGGTTGAACGCTTGTTAGAAATTGTTGATAATCACCCACAAAGAAAACAAGTCGCTAGAAACCGCTATCGATATTATCGGCAACAAGGATTAAGCATACAGACGTTCCCGATTCAAATTGACTCATAAATAACTGCCTTAACAATACCGTCTCCATAGGCGGTTAAAACGATCAACTTACCCGCTATAAACTGCCTTTACGCTTAAATAATATTATGGAAAAAACATACACCCCCCACTCAATTGAACAACGCTGGTACAGCATTTGGGAAGAAAAAGGTTATTTTGCCGCCAAGGAAGAAGGTGAATCGTATTGCATTATGATTCCTCCACCTAATGTGACGGGCAGTCTCCACATGGGTCATGCCTTTCAAGATATGATTATGGATGCTTTAATTCGTTATCATCGAATGAAAGGCCGTAGTACCTTATGGCAAGTGGGAACGGATCACGCAGGGATTGCAACTCAAATGGTGGTGGAACGGTTATTAGATCAACAGAAAATAACTCGTCATGATTTAGGGCGCGAGAAGTTTATCGAAAAAGTCTGGGAATGGAAAGAGCAATCAGGTAATACCATTACCCAACAATTACGACGTATGGGATCCTCATTAGACTGGTCTCGTGAACGCTTTACGATGGACGACGGCATGTCAGATTCGGTTCAAGATGTGTTCATTCGACTGCATGAAGAAGGCTTAATCTATCGTGGAAAACGCTTAGTTAATTGGGATTGTGTGTTGCATACGGCAGTCTCCGATTTAGAAGTCTTGTCCACTGAAGAACAAGGTTCAATGTGGCACATGCGTTATCCATTGACCAATGGCACGGGTTATTTAGTGGTTGCGACCACCCGCCCAGAAACCATGCTGGGAGATGCCGCCATCGCCATTCATCCTGGTGATGAACGCTATCAACATTTAATTGGCGAATTTGTAAGCATTCCCATTGCAGGTCGGCGTATCCCGATTATAGCGGATGAGTATGTGGATCCTGAATTTGGAACAGGTTGTGTAAAAATAACCCCTGCACATGATTTTAATGATTATGAAGTTTGGTTACGTCATCGTGATAACATCGCCATTTCAGAATTACCGCATGGCGGACTCATCAATATTTTTACGATTGATGCAACGATTCGTAATAATGAAGAAGATGAACATGATCTTATTCCTTTGTTGTATCACGACATGGATCGTTTTGATGCCCGTAAAAAAATTATCGGGGATTTAAAGGCACTCAATTTATTAGACAAAATAGACGCGCATAAACTAATGGTTCCACGGGGTGACCGCTCAGGGGCGATTATAGAACCCTATTTAACCGACCAGTGGTACGTTAAAGTAGAAGCCTTAGCGAAACCTGCGATTGAAGCGGTTGAGAACGGAGACATAAAATTTGTCCCTGATAATTGGAAAAATACGTATTTTGAATGGATGCGTAATATTCAAGACTGGTGTATTTCGCGACAAATTTGGTGGGGACATCGTATCCCCGCTTGGTATGATGATGAGGGTAATATTTATGTGGGAAAAACCGAAGCGGCCATTCGTAAAAAACATGGATTAGCAGCGGATTACCCCTTAAAACAAGATGAGGATGTCTTAGATACTTGGTTTTCATCGGCATTATGGCCTTTTTCAACTCTAGGATGGCCCGAAGAAACCCCTGAATTAGCCAAACATTACCCGACCAGTGTTTTAGTCACAGGCTTTGACATAATTTTCTTCTGGGTCGCCCGAATGATTATGATGGGATTAAAATTTCAAGGTGAAGTCCCGTTTAAAGAAATCTATATTCATGGCCTAGTGCGGGATGCGGAAGGCCAAAAAATGTCTAAAAGCAAAGGTAATGTTTTAGATCCCTTAGATTTAATTGAAGGCATTGAGCTTGAGGCACTGGTCAAAAAACGTATTTCAGGAATGATGCAACCGCATCTGGCTCAAAAAATTGAAAAATCAACCCGCCAACACTTTCCAAAAGGAATCCCTGCTTTTGGAACCGATGCGTTACGATTTACCTTCGCTTCTATGGCCTCAACAGGGCGCGATATTCGCTTTGATTTAGCGCGTGCAGAAGGTTATCGTAATTTTTGTAATAAATTATGGAATGCAGCCCGTTATGTCTTGATGAATACGGAAGGGCATGATGATGGTTTGTCGGATGCGTGTGAATATACTCATATTGATGACTGGATTATCTCCCGCTTAAACGATGTTACGCAGACAACCGCCACCGCACTTGAAACCTATCGCTTTGATTTAGCCGCACAAACCTTGTATGATTTTATCTGGAACGAATACTGTGATTGGTACTTAGAATTAAGTAAAGTTGCGTTGCAATCGGATAATAAAGCCTTACAACGAGGAACCCGAAAAACGTTATTAATCGTTTTAGAAGCGATACTGCGTCTTGCACATCCGCTAATCCCTTTTATTACAGAAGAAATTTGGCAGCGTGTTGCCCCCTTATTAGGCATCACTGAAAACACCATCATGCTACAGCCTTATCCAACGATGGATGAAGCTAAAATTAATGTGACGGCAACCGCAGAAGTTAATTGGGTTATGGATTTTATTTTAGGGGTACGTAGAATTCGTGGAGAAATGAACATTGCGCCTGGTAAACCGTTGCCTATTTTAATTGAAAACAGTTCACCGATCGATCAGGTTTATTTGACCCATAATGAGGCGTATTTAAAACGATTAGGGCGTTTAGAGTCCATTAATTCTGTAAATAATGAGGAAATGATTCCTGAGTCTGCCACGGCATTAGTTGGGGAAATGAAAGTTTTAATTCCTTTAACGGGCTTAATTGATAAAGAAGCGGAATTAGCGCGCCTAAATAAAGAAATACAAAAAATTCAAAAAGATCTCCCTAGAATTATAGGTAAATTAAATAATCCAAAATTTATTGATAAAGCCCCTCAAGATGTGATTGATAAGGAAAAAGCTAAATTATTAGCCTTGAAATCTTCATTGAAAAACCTTGAGCAACAACTTAAAAAAATTGAAATGTTGTAAAGACTAAGTCTTGGATTAAAATTTTTTGTCGCATTTATAGACTACCTGCATAGGGTGGTGTTAATTCACCCTATGTCCTATTGCTAATTTTTGGATAGGATACACCCCATTTCTTAAAAAAATTATCTAATTTGATTTAACGATAAACTCTAAAATTTTTATGGCTGCAATAAAAACTCAACTCCCCTTACAAGGATTAGCAAAATGCCTTATTGATCATTCGATTTTGAATGAAGTAGATATGCGTAAAGCAATGGAAGAGTCACATCGAGAACATACTCCGTTGCTGGTTTATTTAGTTGATAAAAAATTAGTTGATCCTGAAGTCGTTGCCAATATTTCATCCCTTGAATTTAGAATTCCACTGTTGGATTTAAATTCAATTGATTTAACCGAAATTCCCCTTGATTTAGTCGGATTAAAACTGATTGAACAGCATCATGTTTTGCCGATTTTTAAGCGGGGCAATAAAGTTTTTATTGCAACTTCAGACCCTGCGGATCCCACCGCCTTAGGGGAAATAAAATTTAATAGCCGTCTTAATACCGAAGCTATTTTAGTTGAAGAAAATAAATTGAGTAAAGGGATTGATGCGGTCTTGGATGCCGCAGACACCTCAATGGATAACCTAGATGATGATTTAGGAAATCTTGAATTTTCAGATACGGATGAAGAGGATAGTGGGGGAGCTATTACCGCAGGGGCCGATGATGCCCCCATTGTAAAATTTGTTAATAAAGTTTTATTAGATGGGATTAAACGCGGGGTTTCGGATTTACATTTTGAATCGTATGAAAAATTTTTCAGAATTCGTTTTAGAGGCGATGGCATTCTCTATGAGTACGCAAGGCCGCCTGTTAATATTGCCCATCGACTTGTTTCCCGAATAAAAGTGATGTCCAAAATGGATATTGCGGAGCGTCGTGTTCCTCAAGATGGACGTATCAAATTAAAATTATCCAAGACTAAAGCCATTGATTTTCGGGTTAACACCTGTCCGACCTTATTTGGTGAAAAAGTCGTTATGCGGATTTTAGATTCCAGTAATGCTCAAATGGGGATTGAAAAGTTAGGCTTTGAACCCGAACAACAGCGAGTATTTACCCATGCGATTAATAGACCCTATGGCATGGTTTTAGTTACCGGTCCGACAGGAAGTGGTAAAACGGTTTCCTTGTATACGGGGCTGAATATGATTAATAAAGTCGGAACGAATATTTCAACAGCGGAAGACCCTGTTGAAATTACCGTTGATGGCATTAATCAGGTCAATGTCAATGCGAAAGCGGGTCTCACGTTTGCTTCCGCCTTAAAAGCATTTTTACGTCAAGATCCTGATATTATCATGGTCGGTGAGATTCGTGATTTAGAAACTGCGAGTATTGCGGTGAAAGCCGCACAAACGGGTCACTTAGTGTTATCAACGCTGCATACTAATGATGCACCTCAAACTATTAACCGTTTAATGCAAATGGGAATTGAACCCTTTAACATTGTATCCGCGGTAAACTTGGTGATGGCGCAACGGTTAGCCCGACGATTATGCGCGCATTGCAAAGCACCTGGGGATTATCCTGACGACATTTTAATTAAATATGGCTTTGATGCCGATGAGCTGGATGACCTTGTTATATATAAGGCTGTAGGCTGTGATCTATGTAATAATGGCTATAAAGGGCGAGTTGGGATGTATCAAGTCATGCCCTTAACTGAAAAATTAAAATCTTTGATTCTTGCAGGGGGAAATGCAATGGAGCTTGCAACCCTGTCTAAAAAAGAAGGGGTTAATGATTTAAGAGCATCAGGATTAGAAAAAGTTAGGCAAGGAATCACCACTATCGAAGAAGTTGACCGTGTAACTGAGGAATAAGATTATGGCAGAAGATGAACCCATTGACTTTGTTTATAAAGGCAAAGACAAAAAAGGCGCGGCAGTAAAGGGAGATATTACGGCGATTAGTGAAGCCGCTGCAAAAATGGAATTGCGAAAATTAGGGGTTCGTGTTTTAACCCTTAAGAAAAAACCTAAAAGTATATTCTCTGCCGCCAAAGGGAAACCGATTGAAACCAAAGATATTTGTATTTTTGCACGGCAATTAGAAACCATGCTTAATGCAGGGGTTCCCCTCGTTCAATCTTTTGATATTATTGGTAAAGGAAATAGTAATCCCAATATTACGGATATGGTTTTAGGGATTAAAGCCGATGTAGAGGCGGGTGATACCTTAGGGCAAGCCTTGAAAAAAAGACCGCTTTATTTTGATGATTTATTTTGCAATTTAGTGGAAGCAGGCGAGCAGGCGGGTGTATTAGAAGGCTTGTTAGGTAAAATTGCAACCTACAAAGAAAAGTCTGAAGCGATGCGGGCAAAAGTAAAAAAAGCCTTAAGTTACCCCATTGCGGTCTTGGTGGTCTCCTTTGTTGTAACCGCCATTTTATTAATCTTTGTGGTGCCTGTTTTTGATGATTTATTTAAAGGATTTGGCGCAGAATTGCCCGCCTTTACACAGATGGTTGTCAAAATGTCAGAATGGATGCAAGCCAATTGGTGGATGGTGGTTGGCGGAATTTATGGGTTCATGAAAGGCTATGGCTATGTGTTTAAACGATCCGTTGCCTTTCGCCAAGGGATAGATCGGCTTAAGTTAAAAATTCCCATTGTTGGTGATATTACCTATATGTCGGGGGTTGCCCGTTTTGCAAGAACCTTAGCCACTATGTCAGCAGCGGGTGTTCCTTTAATTGAAGCACTCGATTCTGTCGCAGGGGCCTGTGGCAATATTGTTTTTTATGAAGCCGTAAAAGGAATGCAGGCCGATGTCGAAGAAGGGGAATCGCTAAAATTTTCGATGGTCAAAGCGGATATATTTCCTCACATGGCGGTTCAAATGGTGGCTATTGGTGAGGAATCGGGAGCTATTGATAAGATGTTGGATAAAGTGGCGGATAGTTATGAAGCTGAGGTTGATGATTTAGTTGATAACTTAAGTAGCTTGATGGAACCCATTATTATGGTTGTATTAGGAACTCTGGTTGGGGGATTAGTCGTCGCCATGTATTTACCTATTTTTGCAATGGGCGATGCCGTTTCGTAAAAACGAATAACGATATTCTCCTATTTTTTACTTAAAATAAATTTTGATAGTCCCCTTTTATTTAAAGCCGATACACTCTATTCAATCAAGACAGTATTATGCAATTTTCCAACTTTTTTTTATCCTTCCCTTTATTTTTTATTTTCGTGATTGCCGCTTTAGGGCTTCTCATTGGAAGTTTTCTTAATGTCGTTATTTATCGACTCCCTATTATTATGGAGCGTGAATGGCGACAAGAATGTAAAGAATACTTAGAGCTTGAATATGATGAAGGTGGGGATGATAAAATATTTAACTTAGTTTTCCCCCTATCTCATTGTCCGAGCTGTAAAGCCCCGATAAAACCGTATCAAAATATTCCTGTTATCAGTTATCTACTGTTAAAAGGGCGATGTGGTCAATGTGAAACCTCTATTTCTTTGCGGTACCCATTCATAGAGGCGTTAACTGGAATTTTATCAGCCGTTGCGGCGAATCATTTTGGCTATGGAATTGAACTCGTTTTTGCATTACTGTTAACGTGGTGCTTAATTGTCCTAAGTTTTATTGATATAGATACACAGCTCTTACCCGACTCTATTACATTACCGATGCTATGGTTAGGGTTACTTTTAAATACGTTTTCCTTATTTACCCCCACCGAAACCAGTATTATTGGTGCTATTGCGGGTTATTTAAGTCTTTGGACTGTTTACCAATTATTTAAATTAGTGACGGGAAAAGAAGGGATGGGTTATGGTGATTTTAAACTACTTGCTCTCTTTGGGGCTTGGTTAGGGTGGCAATATCTCCCTGTTATTGTTTTATTATCCTCGTTAGTTGGGGCTGTAGCGGGTATTTTGATGATGATATTTACACGTCATAACCACAACAGTCCGATTCCTTTTGGGCCTTATTTAGCAACGGCAGGTTGGTTGGCCCTTATTTGGGGCGAAGATATTAATCAATTTTATTTAGCGACAATAGGGTTATAGTGATGCTGACCATTGGGTTAACGGGTGGTATAGGAAGTGGAAAATCAACGGTAAGTGCTTTATTTGAAGGGTTCAATGTTCCTGTTATTGATGCCGATATTATTGCACATCAACTGGTTTCAAAAGGACAGCCGACTCTAAAAATTTTAGCGCAAACATTTGGGACTGAAATAATCAATGTGGACAACGCTTTAAATAGAGCCCGACTGAAACAAATTATTTTTTCTAACGCTCAAAAAAAAAAACAATTGGAAAACATTTTACACCCTTTAATTTATCAACAAATAGAGCGGCAACAACAACGACTTAAAGCCGCTTATTGTATAATTAGCATTCCGTTGCTTATCGAAACGGCTAAAACAGAGTTTATTGATCGAATTTTAGTCGTTGATTGTGCTTTAGAGATACAAATTGCACGGATAAAACAACGTGATAAATTAAACGATGTAGACATTGATGCCATTATTGCCAGTCAAGCGTCACGTGAAGAACGACTAGCGGTCGCTGATGATGTTATTGATAATTCAACAAGGACTTTGCAACTGAGACCTCAAGTTGAAAAGTTACATACGTTATATCTTTTATTAAGTTCAACTCAGGACACCCTTATTTGTGAATAATCAAACTAGCTATGAATTCCCTCTGAATGAGCGAATTCGAGTGTTTATGCGTCTAGAACAACTTTTTATCGAGCTTAAGCATTTTTTAATGGGAGATTCTGTTCTTGATAAACGTGCTGTTATGGGAACATTGCTCAGTATATCAATGATTTTTAGCCGTAATAATATCAAATCAGAATTGCTTAAAGAAA
Organism: Methylococcales bacterium; assembly: GCA_030949405.1. Taxonomy (NCBI): domain Bacteria; kingdom Pseudomonadati; phylum Pseudomonadota; class Gammaproteobacteria; order Methylococcales; species Methylococcales bacterium. The sequence continues at coordinate 1,004,309 of JAUZSN010000002.1, forward strand.
CCGAGCGTTTACTTAATGTTTTGAAAAAAATGGGGGATAATTCAGAGATTGACGCGGATAAACTAGACGATATTTTAACGAAGTTGAATGCGTCAAAAAGCCTTCTTCATACGTACAACGAAAAAATTGGAGCCTCCTTAGCTAAAAATTATTTATTTCAAAGTTTTTCTCAGCGCGGAGCCATTCCAGGAGGGACTTGCTCGTTTGACTTGCCCGCGTATCATTATTGGCTGGCTCAGGATGAAGAAAAGCAATCACGAGAAGTTAAAGAATGGACAAAACCTTTTCTTGATATGTATCAAGGGATTGAATTAATTCTTAATTTAATTAGAGACAGTGGCGAGCCTCAAGACGAATTGGCAAAAAAAGGTTTTTTTCAATTAACACTAAGAAATCATGAAATATGCCAGTTATTACGGGTACAGATTCCACAAACAAGTCCTTGTTTTGCTGAAATCAGTGGCGGTCGTCATCGTTTTACCGTTCGTTTTATGAAGGCGGCACTCGAAGGTAAGCGACCTGCACAAAGCATTGTGGATATGCCGTTCTCTCTCAGTTGTTGTTATCGCTAAAAAAATAGAAAATCAAAGGATGAGAAGGGAGGTTATTTGATAATAACCATGTTATTTTTATTGATTAACGCATCATCATCCGCATAGCCTAAAATTTTCTCAAATTCTTGACTTCGTAGGCCGATAATTTTTAAGGTTTCAGGGGCATTATAATTGATTAGGCCCCGAGCAATTTCTTTTCCGTGAGTATCAATACATGAAATTAAATCCCCGCGTTTAAATTCGCCTGATGCGGTGATCACATGCGTTGCCAGTAAATTTTTAGAGGCTCTAAGCCTATTTACCGCCTCATCCTTTAATTTTAAGGTGCCTGCTAAGGGGAGTTGATCGGTTAACCAGTGTTTTCTAGCCACTAAGGGAGCAAGCGTCGGCATTAAATAAGTCCCTAAACCTTCTCCGTTAACGATTTTACTAATAACGCCTTCAATCTCACCCGATACGATCACCGTTGCTGTTCCTGATCGGGAGGCTAAACGTGCCGCGCTAACCTTGGTAAACATTCCCCCGCGTCCCAAGCCACTATGGCTTTCACCCGCAACCTCATCCAATAAATGATCATTGACATCGGCTTGTTCAATTAAGATGGCTTCTGGATTGATGGAGGGATCGGCATCAAATAATCCTTGCTGATCCGTTAAAATAATTAATAAATCCGCTTCAACTAAATTAGCCACTAATGCGGCTAAGGTATCATTATCCCCAAAACGAATTTCATCGGTCGCGACGGTATCATTTTCATTAATAACGGGAATAGTTTGAAAGTCTAATAAGGCTAATAAGGTATTTCGCGCATTAAGGTAGCGTTTTCGATCCGATAAATCATCATGGGTTAATAAAATTTGAGCGGTATGAAGTGCGTGCTTTTGAAATTTATTTTCAAAAATACGCACTAAGCCCATTTGTCCCACAGCCGCTGCGGCTTGCAATTCATGTAATTTTTTGGGCCGTTGTTTAAGTTTCAAACGCGCCATACCTTCTGCAACCGCCCCCGAGGAGACTAAGATGATGTCTTTACCTTGTAGCTTAAGTTGAGTCATTTGTTCAACCCAAGCGGTAATCGCGGGTTTATTTAAACCTTGACCGCCTGCCGTTAACAATGAACTGCCTATTTTAACGACAATGCGCTTTGCATTCGTAAACTCACTCCTGCTCATTGTCTGCTTGTCGTTGCTGATCTAAAAAATCCATAATGGCAAACATCAATTCGCGCGTTCCTTTTTTGCTGATCGCGGCAATTTGAAAGACGCGGTCTTGCCATTGAAGTTCATCAATAATCGCTTGGCAATGTGTGGCTAATTCGTCCTCTAAAACTAAATCGGTTTTATTTAAGACTAACCAACGTGGTTTTTCATCTAATCCATGTCCCCATTTTTCAAGTTCATGAATAATTTTTTTAGCCGATTCAACGGGGGTTTCATCGCTTCCATAGGGTTTAATATCAACCACATGAAGTAATAAGCCTGTGCGAGATAAATGTTTAAGAAATTGTAAACCTAAGCCCGCGCCTTCTGCCGCTCCCTCAATCACCCCTGGAATATCCGCTAAAACAAAACTGCGTAAATCATCAACTTTAACCACACCCAAGTTCGGGTTTAACGTGGTAAAAGGATAATCAGCCACTTTTGGGGTTGCCGCTGAAACCGAACGAATTAAACTGGATTTTCCTGCATTCGGGAGGCCCAATAAGCCGACATCCGCAATCACCATTAATTCCAAACGCAATGAACGCCGTTCGCCTAAAGAGCCTTTACTAAACTGCTGAGGGGTTCGGTTGACACTGCTTTTAAAGCGGGTATTGCCTAAGCCATGAAAGCCGCCTTTAGCCACTAACAAGGTTTCCCCAGCAACGGTTAAATCACCAATTTTTTCCCCCGTACTGCCTTCATAAACTAAGGTACCAGGAGGAACGGCAATGTAAGTATCTTTACCTTTGTGACCCGTACAATTACGCCCCATCCCATTTTGGCCGCGTTGCGCTCGATGAGTGGAGTGAAAACGAAAGGCGACTAAGGTATTTACATTTTCTTTAGCGATTAAATAAATAGAACCGCCATCACCGCCATCACCGCCATCAGGTCCCCCCATGGGTATATATTTTTCACGTCGAAAGGTGGCAATACCATTACCGCCATCACCCGCTTCAACTCGAATTTCCGCTTCATCAATAAATTTCACAGGGTTACTCTCTTGTTTTCATAAAGGACAAACAAAAAAGCCCCGTCATAAGGACGAGGCTTTTTTTTAAATTGACAGGCCACTTAAAATTAAGTGACTTAAGAAAATTTAAGCAGCAACAATGCTGACGAACTTGCGATTTTTAGCCCCTTTCGTTTGAAAGAGAACCTTACCTGTTGCGGTTGCAAATAAGGTATGGTCTTTGCCAATCCCTACATTATCGCCAGCATGGAAACGTGTTCCACGTTGACGAACAATAATGCTTCCCGCTGGAACGGTTTCGCCGCCATAACGCTTAACACCTAAGCGTTTGGAATTGGAATCACGACCATTTCGGGTACTACCACCCGCTTTCTTATGAGCCATTGTAAATACTCCTTAGGAATTTAAGCAGAAATGCCAGTAATTTGGACTTCTGTATAATATTGACGATGCCCCATTTGTTTCATATGGTGCTTACGTCGTTTAAATTTAATAATTTTTACTTTTTTATGGCGACCTTGAGAAGTGACCGTTGCTGAGACTTTACCGCCATCAACAAAAGGCTGTCCGATTTTAACATCGCTGCCTTCGCCAATCATTAAGACTTTGTCGAACTCGATGCTGTCGCCTTCTCCAAGTTCTAGTTTTTCTATTTTTAGGGTAGCACCTTCTTTGACTCGGTACTGTTTACCACCTGTTTGAATTACCGCATACATCAGCGTCAGCTCCATCAAGCATTAATATCTGTTTAAGTGAACAGAGCATTATATTTTTAAAATTGATTGCCGTCAAACTCTAAATTAATCAATCAATTAAGCTAAGGTTAAAATACATTATCAAAATTATTGACACCACCCTGTTTTATTCAATAGCATGGCGGTTTATTTTAAGCAATCGACTTTCCGCAAATGGCCTCACAAAACTCTTTAGAAGCACCAACTCCCATTGATTTTACTGCGATTAAAAATTTAACGCATAAGGAAGCACAAGCCGTTGATCAACTCATTTTAGATGAACTTAAGTCTGAGGTTGAATTAATTAATAAAATTGGGCATTACATTATTGGTAATGGGGGGAAACGTTTACGCCCGATGGTGTTACTTTTAGCCTCGAAAGCCTTAAATGAAACCAATGAACATCATATTACGCTTGCGACGGTTATTGAATTTTTACATACCGCCACCTTATTACATGATGATGTGATTGATGAGTCCAGTATGCGTCGAGGGAAAGAATCGGCGAATGCGGTTTGGGGAAATTCGGCCAGTGTTTTGGTGGGTGATTTTCTTTATTCAAATGCGTTTCACATGATGATTCGTACCCGTAATTTTCAGGTGATGGAAATTGTTTCTCAAACAACCAGTGAGTTAACTGAGGGGGAAATTTTACAGTTACTTAATTGCCATAATCCGAATACAACCGAGGCGCAATATCTGGCGGTTATTATTCGTAAAACGGCAATTTTATTTAAAGCAGCGGCAAGACTTGCGGCAATTATGTCGAATGCAACGGAAGAAGAAACGCAAGGACTGATGAATTATGGGCAACATTTAGGCATTGCTTTTCAGTTAATTGACGATGCGTTAGATTATACGGCCAGTAGTTCTGAAGATTTAGGTAAAAATTTAGGCGATGATTTGGCGGAAGGAAAGCCAACCTTGCCCTTAATTTATGCGATGAAACAAGCCTCTAATGAAAATGCTCAGATTATTCGTAATGCAATTAAAAATGGGTCGCGTGATTCATTTCAAGAGGTTTATGAGGTGGTTAAAAGTACACAGGCCATTGATGATACTTTGCAGCGTGCTGATAATGAGGCGGACAAAGCAATTGCCGCATTGGCTATTTTAAAGGATTCTATTTATAAAAATGCCTTGGTATCCTTAGCTAAATTTGCCGTACAGCGTGATTACTAATGAAATGATTGTTTCTCTATTTTCACTATGATAGGGTACGACTCAAGTCTTTAATGGATTTAATTTATTTTTTTAATAACCTAAGGATAAGATGATGGCAGAATGGCGTAAAGTAGCAAAAGCATTTGCTTTGGAAAGTGGACATATTAGCCAAAAAGAAGTGACTGTTTTAAGAGAACAAATTTTTGCAGAAAACCATGTTTCTAAAAGTGAATTAGATTTTTTAAAAGAAATTAAAGAGGAAGCGGAAAGTTCTGTTCAATTGTTAGATGAGTTAATTAGTGATTGTGAAGCGGCTATTAAAAACTAAAAATTGAATAACATTCGAAATTTTTGGGTGGGTTGAGGTTAGTTTTTTTTCGAGAGTAAAAAACTTAATTCAGTAAGAAAGACTTAATGCTGAATTATGTTATTTCGGGCTAGCAACTTAAGACGGGACACTATGGAACGAGGCTTAACCGTTCGTCCTGAGTTCAGTCGAAAGGTAGACGGTTAAGCTGTTCATACTTCGACAAGCTAACCTTAACTTGTCTCGTCTTAATGTTGGTCGCCTTATTTAGTAAGCGAAATAATCTAACCTTAGTCTGCAAAATCTCGTTTGATTTTGTAGAGGGCGTTCGGAGGTGATTAATCACTTATGCCTAAACAATCGTCCAGTGATGATTAATAAATCCTTCTAATGGATGATACTGTGCTTTGTAAGCCATTTTTTGGCAATTTGCAATCCAAAAACCCAGATAAACATGCTCTAATTCCAATTGTTGAGCCTGCTCGATTTGCCAAAGTACCGCATAGACCCCCAGACTGTAACTCGAAAAGTCAGGATCAAAAAAGGTATAGACCGCCGATAAACTGTGGTCGAGAAAATCAACAATCGAAACTGCGACCAGTTGTTCATTAATATGAAACTCGACAAAGCAGGTCTTACACCACGAACTCGTTAAAAAATTAATATATTCGTCAGGGCTTGATGAGGCCATTCCACTTTCAGGGTGTTTATGGTGTTGATAACGCATATAAAGATCATAGTGTTCCTGTTTAAACAGGGCAGGTTGCACGTTAACCGTCGTCGGCTTATTTTTTTTAAAACAGCGTTTTTGACTACGTGTTGGCTTAAATTGCTGGACAGGAACACGACAGGCAATACATTCCGAACAATCAGAACAGCGAGGACTGTAAACGTCATCGCCACTTCGTCTAAACCCATGTTCAATTAAGCGAGAATAAAGCGAAGTATCAAGCGTTAAGTTTGGACTGACAAAGGCGGATTGCGACTCCCTATCCGCTAAGTAACTGCATAATTGCGGCGGGGTCACTAATAATGGAATGGAACTCATTTTTTTTTCCATGCCTCAGAGTGGGGTGATTTTTTACAAAAATTAGCGAGTTTTTGGATAAAAAGTTCACGGCTAATTTCATAGGCACCCAGACTGGCTAAATGATTGCTGTGAACTTGGCAGTCAACTAATTGATAACCCCACAAATGTAAGTGATTTAATAAGTGGACAAAAGCGACTTTAGACGCATCGGTTTGGGTATGAAACATCGATTCACCAAAAAAAACCTGTCCAATTGCCACGCCATAAAGTCCCCCCACCAGTTGGCCGTCTTGCCATGCTTCAGCAGAATGGGCGATCCCTTGATGATGAAGTTTTGTGTAGGCTTGTTTCATTTCTTCACTAATCCATGTGTCATCACTGTCGTTACGAACCCCTGAACAGGCTTCAATAACTTCACTAAAGGCGTTATCGACTGTAAAATTAAAGCGTTGTTGGCGAATCGTTTTGGCTAAACTACGCGATAGGTTTAATTCCGTGGGGGCTAAAACTAAACGCGGATTAGGTGACCACCAAAGAATAGGATCTTCAGGATTAAACCATGGAAAAATACCCGATTGATAGGCATTAAGGAGTCGTGTTGTCGATAAACACCCACCCATCGCTAATAAACCATCAGGATCGGTTAATGCTGTGCTAACAGGCGGAAACGATTCATCTGGGAACTCTGACTGTAACTGTGTTAGCTTCATGCGTTAGCATTGCCTATTTTAATCATACTAAGCCTTAAGTGCATTGTTAAGTAAATCCATTTGACCCTTTGACCATTTAATTTTAATCCGTTAGTTCATCTAAGTATTTTTCAGCATCTAGCGCGGCCATACAGCCCGAACCTGCGGAGGTGACCGCTTGCTTATAAATAGAATCCATCACATCGCCTGCGGCAAAAACGCCTTCGACACTGGTTGAGGTAGCATTACCTTCAATGCCGCTATGAACCTGAATATAGCCATGGTTCATAATCAACTGGCCATTAAAAATACCGGTGTTAGGGGTATGTCCAATGGCAATAAAAACCCCATGAACATCAATATCCTTTGTTGAGCCATCGTGCGTATTTTTAATACGCATACCCGTGACCCCCATATCATCGCCAAGGACTTCATCTAACTGATAATTCCACTCGATAGTGACGTTTCCATTCGCATTTTTTTCAATTAATTTATCGCTTAGGATTTTTTCAGAGCGAAATTTATCACGTCGATGAACCACTGTTACATTAGAGGCAATATTAGCTAAATAAAGCGATTCTTCAACAGCGGTATTTCCACCGCCAATCACCGCAACGGGTTTGTTTTTATAAAAGAAACCATCGCAAGTAGCGCAGGCGGACACGCCGCGCCCTTGAAACTCAGTCTCTGAATCCAATCCTAAATATTTAGCCGATGCGCCTGTTGCAATAATAAGTGCGTCACAGGTGTAGGTTCCTGAATCCCCCGTTAATGTAAAAGGGCGTTGTGATAAATCAGCAGTATGAATATGATCGAACACAATCTCGGTATCAAAACGTTCGGCATGTTGTTGCATCCGACTCATTAAGTCAGGCCCTTGTACGCCTTTAAAATCGCCAGGCCAATTATCAACATCGGTTGTTGTGGTCAATTGTCCCCCTTGCTGCATCCCTGTCACCATAACAGGGTTAAGATTTGCCCGTGCCGCATAAACAGCCGCTGTATAACCTGCGGGACCTGAGCCTAAAATTAAAAGGCGACAGTGTTTTACATCACTCATTGATTAACTCCATAAAAGGGAACGTTAGCTACCTTGTTTTTTAATAGCTGATTTTTAACGTCATCACCAAAAACAATTTTTTTAACGTTAATGGTATTAAAATTAGATGAAAATATTACCATAAACATAAAAAAATATCGCAGTTTTATCTTGATCCGTTAGATTGATTTTGGAATAGGTTCATTACCGCCTAAGCAAACCTCATACTCATTATTTAAAATCAAAATTGACCAAGGTGCTTTTTCCCGCTTCGATGGTTTGACCTAGACTAATGACCCCATTTCCTGTCAACGACATTGCTTCTCTATGTAAAAAAACCGTTTGCTGAGTTTTATTAAAGTAAACGTAAGTCCCATTTGAGCTTTTATCCACTAAAATATATTTTCCACGGCTGTATTCAATAAAAGCATGAATTCGGGAGACAAACTGGGTATTAATTAAAATATTGGCTTCTTGGGTACGCCCTAAATTAAAAGGGATACTGGCCGACGAGACGGGGTAGTTTTGCTGATTAAAGGTAAGCTGTAATTTTAAACTTTCGGCGGAAGTTTGCGGCGTTTCTCGCGCAATATAAGTCATATCATCCTTATCTTCCCAAACAATTTCCCAAATAGAAAGTTCAGTTTTTTTCCCTTTAATGGGGGCAAGATCATAAACCCGTGCCATTACTTTTAAAAACTCATTAAGTTCGGCTTCTACGACGCTAGAGATTAAAATTTGTCTCGCTTTAGCAAAACTTGAAAGACGGGCGGCAACATTAACGGTGTCACCAAAAATATCGCCTTTATCTTCAATAATTTTTCCAGAATGTAAGCCAATTCTAATTGCCATTGCCGCCATTTGTAGCTCATGATGACTGTCAATTGAGTTGTGCATTGCACACGCCGCTTGTACTGAAAGATTAGCCGAGGGATAACGACACATAATCTCATCACCAATGGTTTTTATCACTGTTCCCTGATAGTCTTCCGTAATTTTACTCATTAAATTAAGACAAAGATCAATTTTTTGTTTTGCGGCAGCATCGCCTAGCACATCATAAAGGGCTGTACTCCCCGCAATATCAGCAAACATCACGGTACAGTCTTGACTCGACTTATTTCTAAATTTAAAAAACCTTAACAACTAAGTTCCTCATTGACACGGTAATCAAAATAACACATTAATTTCATTGTTGCGTAAAATCAAATTCTAATGATAAATTTGAGGCTTGATACAATTTTACAAGGCTGTGGGTGAAAATACGTCCCTTTTAAAGCGCGTTGCCTTTATTTGGTGAGTGATGAGCTTAAACACTCAGGCAGACTAGGGGGTAAAATATTTGTTATAATCTTCGCATTCAGGGATGAAAATAAAGCGTTAATTTTTACAAATCATTCCAATAGCCCTTTAAAATAAATTAATGTTTTTTAATTTTTAAATGCCACGTTAATGGCGACCCCATTTAAGGGGGATAAAAAATGGGTAGAGACCCGACTGTCTTGTCTCTCTGTAAATCGATAATTTCGTTAATTATACGACTAATATGACCCAACTTATAACCTTCTATAGTCCTCATTGTTTAATGAGTCTTGTTATTAATTTTTAAAACCGAGCTTTTTGTGACTACTTACTATTTAGAATCTAACAAAGATTACCACGACAAAGATTTAAACCCTGATGATGCGGTGAATGAAACGCTATTAGAAGATACCGCTAAGTATTATGAAGATTGTCATCAAGATTATTTATTTGCTTGGTGCAATCGGGATAATTTAGCCTTGCATTATGGGTATTGGGATGAGGATAAACCTTATAATCATCATCAAGCGTTACTGAATACGAATCGAGCCTTATACGAAAAAGCGGGTATTAAACCCTCGGATCATGTACTGGATGCAGGTTGTGGTTTAGGCGGGAGTTCATTATGGATGGCGGGTGAATATAAAAATAAAGTGACGGGGATTACCATCAGTCATAAACAAGCGGATTATGCGAATGCTAAAGCTAAAAGTCGCAATCTGGAGCATCTGGTTAATTTTGAAGTTGCTGATTATTGTAAAACACCGTATGAAGATGAATCCTTTGATGTAATCTGGGCTTTAGAAAGTTCGTGCTACGCACTTGATAAAGGGGCCTTTTTAAAAGAAGCGCATCGTTTATTGCGTAAAGGTGGGCGATTAGCCTTGTGTGATGCCTTTATGTTACAACGCGAATTTGATAAAACGCAATGGCAAACGGTGATGGACTTTTTAAATGGCTGGTTAGTCCCTAATTTATCCGACCGTGACGAGTTTACCCGCTTAATTAAAGAAGCTGGATTCCAAGAAAGCCATGCGTATGATATTAGCGAGCAGGTTTTACCCTCGTCTAAATACATGTATAAAATTGCAAAGCGGTTGGCCCCTGTGCAAAAAATAAGCCAATGGTTGGGTTTGCGTTCAAAAACACAAACGGCCAATTACAAAGTAGGCTTTGCTCAGTATGATTTTTTTCATGACAAACTCGCCGAATATTGTATTTTTACCGCCACTAAATAAACGCGTTAAGAACGTGTATGATTTACTTAAATTAGAATTTATACACGTTTTTCGGCAGCCTTCATTTTTCGGTTTACAGTTTAAATTCGGAGTCCAATAGCTTTAGCTGTTGGCGAGTCACGAAAATAGCTAAAACTATTTTACTCCCCTCTATTTTTTAAGAATAAAGTATAAACTACTTTTAAGCCAAATGAAGGATGCCCATTTTTCACTTCATTTCACCATCCAAATAAATAAGATGTTTACTCGTCGCCATTTTATTCAAACATGTGCCTTGTTATTATCCCATCCTTTTTCAAAAAAAATTAATGCGGCAACCGTAACAAATAATTATCGCTGGTTTATGCCCGATGAGGCCGAAACACACAAACGAACTTGGATGGCGTTTGGGGCCAGTCAAAAAATATGGGGTAAAAAATTATTACCTGAAGTTCAGAAAAATTTAGCGACGATTGCGAATGCCATCGCCTGAAACGGAATTAAATTATTTATTAGGATTGGAAAAAATTATTTGGTTGCCTGGAATAAAAGGTAAGGATATTACCGATGGGCATACCGATTTTTATGCACGATTTTCACAACCAGGTCGTGTGGTCGTTAGTTTAGAAACCAATCCTAACTATTTTGATTATACCGTTACTCACGCGCATTTAGAGATTTTAAACACGGCAACAGATGCGCAAGGTCGTCAACTTGAGGTTGTCGTTATTCCCTTCTCCCACGGTTATCCGAAAAACAGAAAATAACGATGATTTTTCCGCAGGCTATATTAATTATTATCTATGTAATGGGGCGGTTATTCTACCTGAGTTTGGGGATAAAAAAGCCGATGCCGTGGCTAAAAAAACCTTACAAGCTTTATTTCCACGCCGTGATATGGTGCAACTTAATATTGATGGCATTGGCAGCGGGCGGGGGGGGAATACATTGTACGACGCAACAAGAACCTATTTAAAAACACACCATATAATCTAATACGCGGTGCGAACAATCAAATAAAATTCGTGGATAATAAATACGCATAACAATTTTTACCCCAAATTCAAAAAATAAGGTCAAAGTCATTAATCGAGCGGAAGCCATCCAAATTTGTGATAAACAGTTAATTGAATTTCGCCATACGACGACCGTCCAAAAGCAACCAAATACAAAGAGCATGAAATGGACATCATCCCAGCTAGAAACCGTAAACTCGCCGATACTCATCGCATAATCTGCGGTATACAACCCTATATTTAACGCGATAAAAAAAGGCCAAAATACACGCCATAGGGCAAGTTTTGCTGTCCACGCATATAAACAATAATAAAGCGGGGAGCTGAACGGTTTATCTTCAACCAAACCATTAACAAGGGGGGCGCTAATGTATAAAACACCCCCTAAAGTGGCAAAAATAATCGACAATTCTAAAAAACTGCCCATATTTAAGTGCATAAAAAAAAGAGGTAATGAATGAGCAAACATAAGTGAATTTTTTATAAATAAGTATTTTCTGACTATTATAGTAGGTAAATAGGGTTTAAGGGCGGGAAAACAGTTTTTTATAGGATAATTTATTTAAAAAATTACACTTTAATATCATTGTGTTATAAAAAATAAGACGCAACTAATCAGAATTAAATTTTATTTACACTCCCATAAATAAAATTGAAAGTTTTGGGTTTATTAGTCAGTTTCTTTTTAGCGGAATTTAGGCTGTTGAGTTAGATCGTAATAATGGGTGACTTTTAACCACTCATTTTGATACACGCCCTATCTTGAAAAAATATTTTTTGTGGTATGATGAAAGACGTAAGTAATATTGCTTACAGTCATATATACGAGGTTATAATCTTCAAATGGGTTTATTTAAAAAATTAGTAATTGCTTTATCTCTTTGTACAGCAATGCTTGCTGTTGCCCCTTCTGTTATGGCAAAACCAGCGGGTAAAATTGAAAACCAAAAACCTGCTGCAACTAAAATAGCTATTGGTGCAGCTATTGAACAAGCAGAGATCACATTAGCAGCCGCTATAGCGGGTGGTGATGTTAAAGATGTTTTGGTTGAGTTTAAAAAAACTAAGCAAATTGCGAAAACAAATGAAAGCGCAACAACCTATCGTCTTCGTGAAAAAGCATTAGGTTATGTAAGTAAAGCACGTTCAGCTTATAAAAAAGGTAAGCAAGATGAAGCCGTTGCTAAAATGACGAAAGCTGTTGAAACTTTCAAAGAAATTGAAGGCGCTTATAAAGCATTTATGGAATAAATAATTTTTTAAAAGAGGTACGTTTTTGTACAGCTTTAAGGATTAAGATACGGGTTTATTATTTAATAATGAACCCGTTTTTTTATGAGCGTAACTAATGTGATTCAAAAATAATGGCTACCAACTTAAGACAGGACACGTTGACGTTAAGCCGTTCGTACTGAGCTTGTCGAAGTATGAATGGCTTAATCGTCCGCCCTTCGACTAGGCTCAGGACGAACGGTTAAGCCTCGCTCCATAATGTTCCATTATGGTTGGTAGCCAAAATAATCAAGGTTATGGAATTATATTTTCGCCATTAATCGCGCTGCTAATGGATGATCTGAAAACGTGTTTAATGCCGTCCCCACTTGATAGCATTGCCCGCCTTCTGCACGATACTGGCGACTAAAATCGCTAATATATTCTGTCACGGTATAATCAATTAAATAGCTGTCTGTAAAATTAAAAATCAAATTTTTACCCGTATCTAATTCGGATAATGCCTTTCTTAAGGGTAAAAAATTTGAAAATAAAGCAGACCCCGTCAACTTAATTACAATCGTGTGTTGATTTGGCGACTGAATGCTAAACTTAATTTTAAAGAGATTATCAAGCCAAACCCCCCGCACAATATGGATGAGTAATTTACTTACAATTCCAAGCATAACCCCTAAGAGTAAATCCGTTGCGAGTACACTGATAATCGTAATAATAAAAACTAAGAATTGCTCTTTACCTATTTCAAATATTTTTTTAAATGAAGCGGGCGAGGCTAAGCTATACCCCGTATAAATGAGTAAGACCGCCAATGAGGCTAAGGGGATGTTATGAATAAAATGAGGAAATAAAACCACAAACATTAATAAGATTAAGGCATGGAAAAAGTTTGACCAGCCCGTTTTCGCCCCATTATTAACATTAGTGGTACTGCGTATAATTTCAGCAATCATCGGTAAGCCGCCGATAAAGCCTGAAATCATATTTCCCAAGCCGATGGCGGTTAAATCACGATTTAAATCAGATTTACGCTGATAGGGATCCAGCTTATCGATGGCTGCGGCACTTAATAGAGACTCAAGGCTACCGACTAAACAAATGCTAATGACCGCCCCTAAAAACTCGCTGGTAAAAACTTTAGAAAAATCGGGGTAATAAAAACTTGCTAAAAAATAATCAGGGAGCTTAACTAAAAATTGCGGTTCAACTAAATGCTGATGTTCTTCAATCGCTGATAAATTAAGATGTAAATGTTCATGTTGTAACCCAAAAATTTGGGCCAACAGCATTCCTGTAAATAAGACAACAATAGGAACCGGTATACGTTTGAGTTTTGATGGTTTCAATAAGGACCAGACCGAAATAATAATCAAACCACTTAAGCCGATAATCGCTATTTTAGGGGTTGGGTTAAGTAAACTTTCAGGAATTTGTGCGATAATAAAAAATATATTACCCACATCGGGGGTGATACCTAACATCACATGCGTTTGTTGAGCCATGATAATAATCCCAATAGCCGCTAACATCCCATGTACGACTGAGGTCGGGAAAAAAGCACTTAAACGTCCAACTTTCGACCAACCCATTAAAACTTGTAACGCACTTGCAAAAACAATGGCCGCTAAGGTATAGCGATAACCTGCAATAACATCACCGTCCCCTAAGCTCTGAACAGCGGAAAATATAACGACAATTAAACCCGCAGCCGGGCCATTAATGGTCACAAAAGATCCATTAATTCGGGAGACCATTAACCCACCAATAATCGCGGTAATAATACCTGAGGCGGGTGGAAATCCTGACGCTAAGGCAATGGCTAGGCATAAGGGTAATGCCGTTAAAAAAACAGCGAAACCTGCGATTAAATCACTTTGCCAATTTTCTTTTAACCCCTCTAATCCTTGTTTTGGTAAAAGGGGGGGCGATAATAATTTCTTCTTCATAAGACAGTTAAATAAACGGTAAAAAATAATATATTGAGTTGATTTTTGTTTTAATTTTTAGGCAATAATCATTCCAGATAAGTAATAGACAATAAGTTTAAAAAAGGAAAAATACAGTTGGCTGACTAGCTAAGATTCGGCTTTAGACTTGTTTCATCGACAAGGTAATTCGTTGACGTGCAATATCAATCGCCATGACTTTAACCTTAACCATTTCACCTGTTTTGACAATTTCACGCGGATCTTTAACAAATTTATTCGCTAAGTGTGAGATATGAACCAAGCCATCTTGATGCACTCCAATATCAATAAAGGCACCAAAGTTAGCGACATTGGTTACCACGCCTTCTAAAAGCATCCCTTCGGTTAAATCCGTTATTTTTTCAACGCCTTCTTTAAATTTAACACGTTTAAATTCAGGTCGAGGGTCTCGGCCTGGTTTTTCAAGTTCAGAAAAAATATCATTAATCGTTGGTAAGCCAAATTTTTCAGTGACATAATCACGTGGGTTAAGCGATTGAAGCGACTGTTTCTGACCGATAATAGCACGGATAGTCGTTGTATTTTTTTCTAAAATAGTCTTGACGATAGGATACGCTTCGGGATGCACAGCCGAGGCATCAAGGGGATTATCGCCATTAATAATTCTTAAAAAACCTGCAGATTGTTGATACGCTTTTTCACCTAAACGAGCCACTTTTTTAAGTTGTTTTCTATTTTTAAAAGCCCCGTTTTCATTCCGATAATCAACGATATTTTGACTAATACTCATCGACACGCCAGAGACTTGTTTTAATAAAGGAGCGGAGGCCGTATTCACATTAACGCCTACCGCATTAACACAATCTTCAACCACGGTATCTAACATTCTAGCGAGTTGCGTTTGATTAACATCATGTTGATATTGCCCAACGCCGATGGCTTTGGCTTCAATTTTAACTAATTCCGCTAAAGGATCTTGTAAGCGTCGAGCAATAGAGACGGCCCCTCGTATTGAAACATCCAAATCAGGAAATTCCTTTGCCGCTAATTCAGAGGCCGAATAAACAGAGGCCCCTGCTTCTGAAACCATCACGTTATTAAATCGAAGCTTAGGATAACGTTTTCCTAAATCACTCACTAACTGATCGGTTTCACGCGAGCCTGTGCCATTACCGATACTAATTAATTCAATTGAATGTTGGTTTATCAATTTAGCCAAGTGTTCAATGGATTCATCCCATTGTTTTTTCGGGGGATGAGGATAAATAGTTGTGAAATCAATCACTTTTCCCGTAGTGTCAACAATGGCGACTTTAACCCCTGTCCGAATACCAGGATCTAAGCCCATCGTCACTTTAGCCCCTGCGGGAGAGGCGAGTAATAAGTCTCTAAGATTATCGGCAAAAACTCGAATGGCTTCGGTTTCGGCTAATTCTAATAACCGTGATTTTAAATCTAAATCAATACGAGTCAATAATTTTACTTTCCATGCAAAACGGGCAACAAGTTGTAACCATTGGTTTACAGGGCTATTTTTATCGGCATTAAGATTTAAAATAATCCGTTGAATATAATAATCATCAGGTGCCGTTGCCGCCTTTGCAGGGTTTAATGTGAGGGTTAATAATTTTTCATTACGGCCTCTAAATAAAGCTAAAGCTCGGTGTGAGGGAATTTTATGAATGGCTTCATGATAGTCAAAATAATCTTTAAATTTGACCGCCTCGGTTTCTTTACCGCTTACGACTTTAGCATGAAGGTTTCCTTGTTCCCAAACCCGTTCTCGTAATTGATTTAAAAGCGGCGCATCTTCACTAATGCGTTCCATTAAAATTTGTTTTGCCCCCTCTAAGGCATCTGTCGCTTGATTAATGTTATGCGTCGAATCAAGATACGTTGCTGCAAGTGTTTCAGGGGATAGGGTTCTGTTTGCGAGCAGGGTCTCTAATAGAGGTTCAAGCCCCGCTTCTCGCGCTATTTGGGCTTTTGTACGACGTTTAGGTTTATAGGGTAAATATAAATCTTCTAGTTGTGTTTTAGTTTCAACTTGGTTAATGGTTTGTTTTAATTCAGGCGTGAGTTTGTTTTGGTTGTGAATGCTGTCGAGAATGGTTTGGCGACGCGATTCTAATTCACGCAAATAATTTAAACGTTCTTCGAGGGTTCTTAATTGACTATCATCCAGCCCTTGGGTGATTTCTTTTCGATAACGTGCAATAAAAGGGACGGTTGACCCTTCATCGAGTAATTTGATGGTGGCATCAATTTGCGAATGAGTAACGCTGAGTTCTTGTGATAAGAGTGAGGTAATATCCATGTCATTGATAAGTGAGCTGATGAAATTGTCATTGTAGCAGTTTGTCAATAATCACGATTATAAATACTTATTTTTTTTGCGGGTACCATATAAAGCCAAGCGTTGTGACGTGAATGGGAGAATTTGAGGTGAAAAAATTAAGAAATGATACTGTTTAGTTTTTATAAGCTTTCAAGTGTTAGTGGGATGCTTAAATTATCTTGGCTACCAACTTAAGGCGGGACAGCAGTAAATTCAACTACTGCATGGTTATTAACTTTCATTCAACCTTGAAGTTAAAAGTGTCCCGCTTTAAGTTGGTAGCCGTTATTTACAGGCTATTTATTGCTAGAATAATTATATTTAGTTGCTGATTTTTTTTCATTAAATTAGGATAATATATTATAAAAATTATCATAAGTTGATAAGTTGTTTATCCATCTTAAAATGTAGGGTTAAATCATAAGGGTATGAGGCACTTAAATGATATAAATTGACAATTTTTGTCAAAAAATGAATTATTAAAATGTTACAATGTTAAAATATTATAACCTAATAAAACAAAGGGTAAGCTATTTGGTATAAAAAATTCTTCTTATTAACTATATTGCGAAGATGCATAGGAATGCTAATTATTCTAGTGATTACCCTTCTAGTTAAATGGTTTAATGTTTTTTAACCTTTATTTTCGCTGTAGATGGAAAAATTTATTTATTCAATAGAGCTGTTAATAAAAGTAAAGGTGTGGTGTATTACATCTTTATTAAAGGTTTACATCGCGTAAATTAAATTATATAACACAGGTGAAATCATGTTAAAAAAAACAACGTTAGCATTTTTAAATTTTAATGAAAGCCAGCAAAAAATTTTTACATCTTTATTGGTTTTATCAGTACGGGAACTTAATCAAGAGTGGGATATTGTCGATAAAGATACTGCTCAGGTTATTTTTATTCCCTATGAAACGATAATTACAGTAAAACGCTGGAATGAAATTCAGAAGACTTATGCTAAAGCAATACTGGTCGCTTATAGTGTGGATTTAAACGATTTAAATGTTCGCTGGAAATTATTAAAAAAAGAAACTCATCTTCCTAACCGAGCCGCATTAATTAAATTATTGAATGACATTGCAAAAGAAGAAAGTAATAATAGACTTGTTCTTTAAGAAGAAGTTAATATATCATGTTAAAATTCCATAGGATAGCCGCTAAAAAAGAAAATAAATCTTTTACACCTTCTTTTTTATTTCTAAACTTGTCAACTAGGCATCTATATCTTTTCATTCCACCGATTACATGCTCAACAATGACTCTTTCACGACTCATCTCTTTGTTTTCTTTTTTTTGATTTTCTGTTAATGTTGGGTTTGGATTATGCTTAGATTTATTTGGTTTTTTATGAGGAATATTTACCGAATTAGTTTTATATTCATTATTAAACCCCAAATAACCTAAATCAATAAATATATTAAAATTACTAAACCAATTTAATTCTGGATTAAATTCTTTTTTAAACATTCCATAATCATGATTTTTACCGGAAAACTAACCCCAATATATAAAATTAAATGACCTAAAGAAGCTATAGTGGTATTTTTAATTGTATGCTGTTTTTTTACCACTGTAAAATTCATTTTGTTCTTCATAGTCACTAGGGCGTTGTACAGCACGCTCTGTAGCATCTATTATCAATGTTTGAACTCCGCCAAAAGCCTGCTGCATTTCTTCAGGGGTTGAAAAACTTGTTGCAGGTAAAACATTAAATATATCTAACGTCTTTATTAAAATTGGAAATAATTTGTATACATGAGTATGGGCGCATGATTTATTCATATTAAAAGAAAACCCTAAGTGATCGAAAGTAGAATAGCACTTCATATAATTTAATATAAATAATAATTTGTCTGCGGGTTTTTTTAATGTGCTATCTAAACCACTACCGTATTTTCTTTCTTTATTTTCATGTTTTTCTTTTTGATCTTCAATAAGGGTCTTTTCAAATAGAGATAATAGTAAAATAAAATGTTCTGTTTTTAATCCTGTTAAAGCTCTTAACTGTCTATCATCATAAATTCTTGGTAAAATTTCTTTTATTTTCATGTTATACTTTGATTTTTATTTTTTATAGAAATTTATTATAAAGCTTATTTATTATTTTTAATAATTTAATTTAAAGTTTATTTATTAGGCTGTATCAACTGATTGTGAATGTTATCAAGTATATATAAGCAATTGATTTTAATATATTTTATTTAGAAGAACAAGTCTATTGTAGAAAAGATCCTTGAGCCTGAAAAAGTGAGTACTTTAGATAAGAATATTATAGTCGGCCCTCCTTTACCTAAAAAAGAGGGAGGGTTAAATAAGAGTCCTATAACTTCGCCGCCTTTATTTATACCCGGTCGTTATTTTTTAGGTATTCTTCAAAAAAGTATTAAAATGGGTAATATTTATCGTTGCAGTATAAAAGGGAAGCCCGCACTTTATTTACTGCCAGAGCAAGATTGTTATTTTTGTTCAGCAGGGATTGAGGGCCTCACGTCTTTATTTTTAACGCCGCCTAAGGATATTGAGATTAAGCTATTATCGGGTGAGGCGTTAAAAAAACAAATTGGGGGATTGAAAACTAAAGACTTAAATGATTTATTATGGTACGCAACGATTACCGCTTCGCAAGGTCGTCTTATGGCGCATTATTATCTTGAAGATAATGTATATCTACACTCATGGCCTGATATTTCAATGGTGAGTGCCAATAGAAGTTATTTAATTATTGCTTCTTTTATGAATAAGCATACGGTAAGTTTAGTGAGAATTGCAGAGGAAACTCAACAAAAATTAAGTGATGTGATTGATTTTCATAATGGGTGTTATAGCTTAGGCTTAATGGCTGAACCTTTACATTTAAATAAATGGTAGCTTATGGATACGGGTGTTTAAATTAACGAGCCCAACGAGATAGCATTTCTTGTAACTGCGTTTTATTTAATAATTGATTATCCACTTTTAAATAAGCCGTATTTTCTTCAAAGTGTAACCGTGCTTCTGAAATCCCTGTAATTGCGAGGAGTTCATTGCTAAATTCTTCCGCTTGTTGATGATTGATTTCTTCCAAGGAAATTAATAAATTAGCTAAATAGCGAGGAGGACGCATAAACAAAGCAATGAAAGCCCAGCTTAAGGCTGCTGCTGCGGTAGATAAAAAAACAGTTTGCGCACCGTATTCGCCATAGAGCCAGCCACCCGTTACCCCACCTAAAAAAGCCCCCATAAACTGGGAACTTGAATACGCCCCCATCGCGGTTCCTTTTAAATCGGCTGGGGCTGTTTTTGAAATCAACGAAGGTAAGGTCGCCTCTAATAAGTTAAAGCCACAGAAAAAGAGCCATAGTAAGCCAATGAGCAAGGTTAAGTCATGATAAAAATAACTTAACGCGGTATTAGCAATGACTAGAGTTAGAATAGCCCCTATAAAAACGACTTTCATTTGTCGTTTTTTCTCGGCTAAAATAATAAATGGCACAATAACGATCATAGAGGTGACTAAAATAGGCAAATAAACTTGCCAGTGATCTTCTGCTGCAAGGCCGGCGTCTCGAATCAATAAGGGTAAAACAACGAAGCTTGCGGTTAAAATGAGGTGAAGAATAAAAATGCCATAGTTTAAGCGGAGTAAGTCTGTATTTTTTAGAACATTTTTTATTTGTGTAGGGACGAGTTGGGCATCACGGTGAACGATGGATTTTTGCGGGTTAGGCACAATAAAAAGGACGACTAAAATAGCGAGTAAGGCTAATACGGCGGTTAAGTAAAAAATACCTTGTATGCCGATAAAACCTGCAATAATAGGGCCTAGCGTAATGGCGATGCCAAAGGATATGCCGATACTCGCCCCAATAGTTGCCATCGCTTTGGTACGATGAACTTCCTGTGTTAGATCAGCGACTAAGGCCATAATTGCGGCGGCAATTGCGCCACAGCCTTGTAAGGCACGCCCTAATAAGACCCCATAAATGGTTGTCGATACCGCTGCGACTAAACTGCCTGCGGAAAATAAAATCAATCCGATAATAATAATTTTTTTGCGCCCAAAACGATCGGAGAGTAATCCAAAGGGAATTTGCAAAAGGGCTTGGCTTAAACCATAAATACTAATGGCTAAACCAATTAAGAGCGGCGTTGCGCCTTCTAATTGTTCAGAAAAAAGAGATAATACGGGTAAAATCATAAACAAGCCTAACATTCGTAATGCATAAATGCTGGCTAAGGAAAGGGTCGCACGCCGCTCCAATGAAGTCATTGGGCTGGTAATATCTTGTAATTCGGCCAAGTAAAATACTCCTAAAATAACAGGTCTAAAGGGGCTATAATATCATAGTGATTATTCACTAAAGTCCAGACCCTTAAAAACTTAATAAATTCAATTAATAGCGGGAATAGCAGGAGGAGAAGAAAAGCATGGAAGAATGTACGGTTCAATAAAATTTCTTTAATCTAGGGTGTGTTTTAACGTTATGTTTTTATAATATTGAAGCCAGTATCAACTTTTTTAGAAAGCTAAGTTGCGCCATAATAATCCAATAAGAGAACGGGAAAAGCACTTAACACGGCGACTTTATTATCAGGGTTAATATATTTTTCTAATTGAGCCTCAAAAATTTCCGATTGCTCAAAAGTCTGATTAGGAAAAGTATAATGACCTGTTGTTATAAAATTTAACTTACGACAATGTTCCTGAATAATGACTGCCCAGTGCTGATGATCCCATTGCCAAAAATTTTTATAACATTCATTACATTCGTGGCTAACTCTTTCTTTATATGAAGTCTTTTGTTTTGCTTCTGCCGTTGTTTCGTGAAAAGGAATATCGGATTTAAGATGTTTAATGGCTTCAATCATTGGATAACTAATATAGAGCTTACCGTTTTCAGTTTCATTATTAAAATACTCAAGCATCTCTGTAAGTTTTTCATCAGATGCATTTGAAGCATGACCATCGTAATCAAAAATTAAATAAATTTCAGCAATATTTTTTCTAACAATTCCATCAAGAACCCCCGTATTATTAGGTCTTAATTCTTCAATTAAATCAAACTTAAGCTCAAGCTCATCATATTTTTGTAAGTCTTTATAAAGTTTGTAGATGACTGTGTTAAAGGTCGCGCAAATAATGGAATGATCATTCTCACTTAAAAAATATTTTCGTAAAGAGTTATAAATATGAGCTTCCGTTTTTACTCCTTCAAAAACGAATAAAATAATTTTAGACATGAAAACCATCCGCACGATAAATTTTTTCAATATTATGTGCAAAGCGTAATTCTTTTTCAGTACATTGACTTAGTGGTTTTATTTTTTCTGGATTCATTAAAAAATAACAATCGGGTCTAAGCAAATCATTAGTCATAATGCTTGTATTATGTGTTGTTAAAATAACTTGAGCATCAATCTTTTTTAACTCTTTTACAACCAATTCAGATAATTCATGATGGTAAAAAGCTCAAATTCATCAATAAAAACAAAAGAGACTTTGTTATTTTCTTTTAATCGTTGCAACCAGAAATAAAATAATTCAAGTGAATGAGTTCCTGTAGAAGAAACTTCATTAAAAGAAATATTTTTTTCATTATAAATGAAATCTAAACTAGGCCGTCCATTTCTATTAACGATTTTCAATTCACATTCAATTCCAGCTTGATTAAGAAAATCTGGCTACCAACTTAAGACGGGACATCCAGTAAAATCAACTACTGCACGATTGTTGATTTTCCTCACTTTGTAAATATTGGGGATTTAAAACTGTCCCGCCTTAAGTTGGTAGCCGAAAATCTTGAAAATCTTGAACATTATCATTCTCAATAATATCAGCTAAAACATCCCAAGAACCATTTTCAAAACCTAAATAATAAGTTTCATTTAAAGATTTAAAAAATAACATTTTATTAATAAAATCTATAAATTTTTCAAATGTATTATTGGCTACCAACTTAAGACGGGACATCCAGTAAAATCAACTACTGCACGATTGTTGATTTTCCTCACTTTGTAAATATTGGGGATTTAAAACTGTCCCGCCTTAAGTTGGTAGCCGTATTATTAATTGTATTTGGAGTACGAACTGTATTATTTTTAACATAATTAATTATAGGTATTTTAGAATTCCCCATTTCAGTATTTAAATTTTCAGCTCCTTTAATATTAATATATGCCTTGCTACTTTTTCTACGATCTAGTGAAATTACGCATTCATCATTAATTTTTAAAGACTCATAAGCTAAGAGCTGAAGGTCAAATTTTCCATAGGAATATTCGACAATATGACCTTCAAAATTAAAAAGATACTTAAATTCAGATAAATCATTTTTATTATCAGCATTCAAATAGTTTTCATAGAAATTTCTTTCAAAATTTTTATCTGTTAAATGCGAAACAATATCAAAAATAGCTAATCCTAAATTAGATTTTCCAGAGCCATTGGCTCCATAAATTAAAGCCTTATTAACCGCATTATTTTTTGGCTACCAACTTAAGACGGGACAAAATAAAGAACTAACTGCGATATTCTTGTATCATAGGTTAATGACTAAAAAAACAGAACAACACAGAAAATACGCGCAGCTAGTCACGCAATTATCGCTGAAATTACAACAACAGGCAAGCAAACTGTTCGTAACTTAGCTTCAATTGTTGGTCGCTCAAAAAGCAGTGTGCATCGTCATCGTCAAGCGCAAACAAAGCGAAATCGACATCCTGAATCATCATTATGGGAAACCGAGGCAGGTAGTTCTTGGCAAAGATTAATGGTGTTTTCCGCCTTGTATGTCTTTGGATTAAAGGCAGGCGTAGGTGCAGAGACTTTATCGCTGTTTTTTAAAATGATACGGATTGACACCCATGTGGGCGTATCACCCGACGCACTGCGGACTCAAATCAATAAAATGGAAGTCTTATTGCCTGCAGTTTCAGCAAGAATGCGAAAAAGTGTGAAAAAACAAACACGTAAAGTTGTTGCTGGGCTGGATGAGACTTTTTTCGGCAACTTTATGATTTTAGTTTTAATGGACTTACGTTCTGGCTATCTTTTGTTGGAAGATATTAGCGATGATAGGTGCTACGATACTTGGTATAAAAAGGTTTCGCCACGATTAGAATCATTAGGCATTGAGGTTAATCATGCGATTAGTGATCGCGCTAAGGCGTTGATAAAAATGGCAGTGACGGGGTTTAAGTGCGAATCGGGGGCAGATATTTTTCATGCTCAACAAGATATGAGTCGCTGGTTAGGCGCGAAAATCGGCAGGCGTGCAGCAAGGGCTGAAAAACAGCGGCAAGCAGCGCAAACCGCAGAGTCTACTGTTTCTAAAACGGCAACGATGCAGAAAATTATTGGACTTAAAACAACACGGATAACGGCTGAAAAAGAGCTTGAAGAAGCCAAAAAAATACAAACAGATTATCACGAAAACTTACAAGGGATTGCGGATGAAGTTCATCCTTTTTCACTCAATGATAGTCGTAGAAACGATGCGGAACAGGTTGAGAAGTTGCTAGAGTTAAGAGCGCGAGCCTTTGAAAAAATAGCGGAAAAACAAGGGATTAACGATCATAAAGGCGTGATGAAAAAGTTTCGTAATCAAATAAAACCGTTAGCGGTATCCATCAGTTTTTGGTGGCTTTGGGTACGCGAAACCTTGCAAAATTTGGGGCTTGATGCGGATACCGAATATTGGTTGACCACAACATTATTACCCGTTGTTTATTGGCATCAGAAAATGGAACAAACTAAAAGCCGCAGGTCAAAGGAAAACTATCGAAAAGCTTGGGAAACCGCGTCTGATAAGCTCAAATCAGACCCATTTAGTGCAAAGTTATCAATCAGTGAAATGCAGCGATGGCTAACATTGGCGGAGCATATGGCAAGGCAGTTTCAACGCAGTTCATCTGCGGTGGAAGGGCGAAATGGCTGTTTATCGCAAATGTATCGCAATGGGCGAGGTTTGAATAAAAAGCGATTAAACGCGTTGACGGTCATTCATAACTACGGAATCAAACGTGAGGATGGCACAACCGCCGCCATGCGTTTATTTGATACCGAGTTTCCAGACTTGTTTTCATGGCTACTGAATGAAATGGGCGAGTTACCGCTTCCTAGAAATAGTCGAAAGCGTGTGTTTTCTAACCCTTTGAAATTGCTGGATGTCCCGTCTTAAATTGGTAGCCTATTTTTTATACAGTCAGAATTAAACTGGTAATCATTAGTTCCTGTAAAATCAAAAACAAACTTGTCTTTGAAGCTTTTGAAGTTAGAGACTTCGAATCTTATAAGCATACTGTTTTAAATGATAATCTATAATAAATACAATTCATTGTAGCAAAATATAAATTTCCCGTAAGAAAATTACATCAACTGTACACTCTTAATTTCATCATAAACTCAAAACAGTCAATTCTAAGGCTCTAATTTTGCAATCCTAGTAAGTTAAAATTAATTAATCCGCGTTGCTAACGTTCCACCACCCACAGCTTTCACCGCACAAAATTTAAATTCAGGAATTTTCGCCGAAGGATCTAACGCTTCATTGGTAATTAAATTCGCACTGGCTTCGTTATAACAAAATGCCATAAACATTGAGCCTTTTTGAATCCCTATATCTGCCCGTGCAAAAGCGGTAATTTTTCCACGGCGTGATTCAATCGTCATCAATTCACCCGCTTCAATATTTAATTCGGCTAAATTTTCAGGATGTAAGGTCACCACGGGATCAGGCTCAATCGCATCTAAGGTCGCTGAGTGACGCGTCATGCTACCTGTATGCCAATGTTCTAATTGTCGCCCTGTAATGAAAATCAGCGGATAGTCTTCATCAGGCATTTCATCGGCATGAATATAGTCGGCTGGAACAAATTTACCCCGTCCTGTTACGGTTGGAAAATCATTAATAAAAATAATCGGCTCACCCGCATCGCCTTCATTAGTCAGCGGATAGGTTAAAGAATCCTCAGTTTCCAAGCGATCCCATGTCATCCCCGCAATACTATTCATCGCAAGGCGCATTTCATTAAATACATCCTCAGCCCCTGAATACGTCCAACCACAGCCTAAACGATTGGCAATTTCTTGCAAAATCCATAAATCCTGTTTCGCCTCTCCGGGTGGCTTAACCGCTTGTCGCCCCATTTGTACCCGTCTATCGGTATTTGAGAACGTGCCTGTTTTTTCATAAAATGCCGAGGCAGGTAAAATTACATCAGCAAAACCTGCTGTTTCAGTTAAGAAAATATCTTGCACCACTAAATGCTCTAAAGCAGCAAAGGCTTCACGCGCATGATTTTGATTAGGATCTGACATCGCAGGGTTTTCACCTTGTACATACATTCCAAATACATTTTTCTCTAAAATCGCATGAATCATTTCAACCGTGGTCAAACCTGGTTCAGGATCTAATTTAACGCCCCATAATTTTTCAAAATTCGCTTGTATGGTTGCATCGGTCACAGGTTGATAATCAGGATAAACCATTGGAATCAAACCGACATCCGAAGCCCCTTGAACATTATTTTGTCCGCGTAAGGGATGTAAACCTGTACCAGGTCGGCCTATTTGTCCTGTCATTAAGGCCAAGGCAATTAAACAGCGCGCATTATCGGTTCCATGAATATGTTGTGAAACCCCCATGCCCCATAAAATCATCGACGCTTTTGAGGTGGCATATAAACGTGCCACTTCGCGTAAAGTTTGCGGATCAATACCACAAATCGGCGCGACATGTTCAGGGGTATATTTTTGCAAATGAATCCGCATGGCTTCAAAATCTTCACTGCGGTTTTTAATGAAGTTTTTATCTTCTAAACCTTCCTCCAAAATAACGTGCATAATCCCATTTAATAACGCGACATCGGTATCGGGGCGAAATTGCAATATATGGCTGGCATATTTAGCAATATCAGTCCGATTAGGATCAATAAGGATAATTTTTGTGCCTTTTGCCGCCGCATTTTTCATGAAAGTGGCGGCGACAGGATGATTAACGGTTGGATTTGAACCAATGATAATAATCACTTCCGAATGCGCGACATCTTCAACAGGATTTGAAACCGCACCTGAACCTAAACATTCTAATAAGGCAACGACCGAAGAGGCGTGGCAAAGACGAGTACAGTGATCGACATTGTTTGAGCCAAAGCCAGTACGGATCAATTTTTGGAATAAATAGGCTTCTTCATTACTGCCTTTCGCAGAGCCTAAGCCCGCTAACGCTTTTTTACCTTTTTCATCACGGATTTTTTTAAACCCATTGGCAGCAACGTCTAAGGCTTCATCCCAAGTTGCTTCTCTAAAAACAGAATCCAAATCATTAGGATCAAGTAAAGTCGTTGTTTTAGCGACCCCATCACGACGAATTAAAGGTTTAGTTAATCGTAATGGATTATGAATATAATTGAAACCATAACGGCCTTTAACACAGAGGCGATAATGGTTGGTAAAGCCATCGCGGCCTTCGGTATAGAGAATTTTATTCTCTTTAATATGATATTTAATTAAACAACCCACGCCACAATAAGGGCAGGTGGAATTTACCGTTTTATCAGCGATTTCTAAGCCTTGATTATTCGCAGGCATCAATGCCCCTGTGGGACACGCTTGTACACATTCACCACAAGCAACACAGCTACTCGCCGCCATTGGGTCGGCAATATCAAATACAATTTCAGCATGTGCGCCACGATGTGCAAAACCAATCACATCATTCATTTGTTCTTCACGACAAGCACGCAAACAGCGGGTACATTGAATACACGCATCCATATTCACGGCAATGGCAGGATGCGATAAATCAGCTTCAGGTTGTGATCGGGAAGGAAAACGAGGCTCACCTACCTTTAATTTAGTCACCCACTTATCTAATTCTGAATCGCGTTTATAGGGTGATTCTGCTTGCTTAGGCATGTCAGATTTTAAGAGTTCTAACACCATTTTTTGAGATTTTAACGCGCGTTCACTTTCCGTTTGAACATCCATGCCTTCGGTTGCTTTTCGACAACAAGAGGGGGATAAAACTCGTTCGCCTTTAACCTCAACGACACAAGCCCGACAATTACCATCCGCGCGTAATTTATCAGAATAACAAAGGTGAGGAATTTCTTTACCATGACGTTGAGCAACGTTTAATAAAGTTTCGCCATCCAAAGCGGAGACAGCTTCACCATCTAGGGTAAAATTAACAGTTTTTTCAGTCATAGTGTTTACTTACGTTTAATGATATAAATCAATAGTTGGCATAAAACTAAAATCTTTCAGATTATAAGTGTAAATAGGTATTTTACAGATAATAGCTGTTGCACCTATAATTGCATCAGGAATTTGTAATCCATGACTTAGATTAAAGTTGGTTATTAGCTCAATTGCTTTTTCAGAAATAAGTTGATCTACTTGAATGACATCATAGAAAGCTAATTTCTTTTTCATTTGTAATAATTCCTGCTTATTATTCATCCCCTGATATAATTCCATTAGTGTAATAGAAGAGAGAACAATATTTTCTAAGCCGATATTATTTAAACTTTTTATGGTTGCTTCATGTTCATTAAAAGCATGAATAAAAATATTGGTATCACATAAAATCATCGGATAAACCCTAATTACGTTGCCATGCTTTTTTCCTAATATCCATTAGGTCTCTAGGTTTTCCTTTCCAAATTCCGAATAAAGAACTAGGATTAATATTTTTATCACCATAAGTTATTTTAGGTTTGTAGTTTGCTGTTAATTTAACTAATTGAGAGCTATATTCTTGATTTTCGTCTAACTTTGGTTGCTTAATTTTAAGCTCAAAAGGTATTCCGCCATAATTAATAACTGCTTTTGCAAATAATTTAATCGCTTGCGAAGAACTTAATCCAACTTCTTCACAAATATCAGTAAATTCAGTTTTCATCTCATGGTCAATTTGTGTACTGATTGTATCTATTTTCATAACTTTCCTTTTTAGATTTAATTATAAAAATACAGGCGTTTCAAAAATTAAGGAGAACAGGTTGAACAATATAAGTCTTAATCGTCCCCTCTTTTTTAGCTGCAATATAAGCGGCTTTAATTTTTTTCATTTCTGAAATTTTTATTGTTTTAATTTTAGAATAGTTATTTTTCGAGTTCATTAACAGCTCTCATTTTAACCTATTTGCCAATAATTATTTTTTAAAGAATCATAGCCACGATTTTTTTGGCTACCAATTTAAGACGGGACATCCAGCAATTTCAAAGGGTTAGAAAACACACGCTTTCGACTATTTCTAGGAAGCGGTAACTCGCCCATTTCATTCAGTAGCCATGAAAACAAGTCTGGAAACTCGGTATCAAATAAACGCATGGCGGCGGTTGTGCCATCCTCACGTTTGATTCCGTAGTTATGAATGACCGTCAACGCGTTTAATCGCTTTTTATTCAAACCTCGCCCATTGCGATACATTTGCGATAAACAGCCATTTCGCCCTTCCACCGCAGATGAACTGCGTTGAAACTGCCTTGCCATATGCTCCGCCAATGTTAGCCATCGCTGCATTTCACTGATTGATAACTTTGCACTAAATGGGTCTGATTTGAGCTTATCAGACGCGGTTTCCCAAGCTTTTCGATAGTTTTCCTTTGACCTGCGGCTTTTAGTTTGTTCCATTTTCTGATTCCAATAAACAACGGGTAATAATGTTGTGGTCAACCAATATTCGGTATCCGCATCAAGCCCCAAATTTTGCAAGGTTTCGCGTACCCAAAGCCACCAAAAACTGATGGATACCGCTAACGGTTTTATTTGATTACGAAACTTTTTCATCACGCCTTTATGATCGTTAATCCCTTGTTTTTCCGCTATTTTTTCAAAGGCTCGCGCTCTTAACTCTAGCAACTTCTCAACCTGTTCCGCATCGTTTCTACGACTATCATTGAGTGAAAAAGGATGAACTTCATCCGCAATCCCTTGTAAGTTTTCGTGATAATCTGTTTGTATTTTTTGGCTTCTTCAAGCTCTTTTTCAGCCGTTATCCGTGTTGTTTTAAGTCCAATAATTTTCTGCATCGTTGCCGTTTTAGAAACAGTAGACTCTGCGGTTTGCGCTGCTTGCCGCTGTTTTTCAGCCCTTGCTGCACGCCTGCCGATTTTCGCGCCTAACCAGCGACTCATATCTTGTTGAGCATGAAAAATATCTGCCCCCGATTCGCACTTAAACCCCGTCACTGCCATTTTTATCAACGCCTTAGCGCGATCACTAATCGCATGATTAACCTCAATGCCTAATGATTCTAATCGTGGCGAAACCTTTTATACCAAGTATCGTAGCACCTATCATCGCTAATATCTTCCAACAAAAGATAGCCAGAACGTAAGTCCATTAAAACTAAAATCATAAAGTTGCCGAAAAAAGTCTCATCCAGCCCAGCAACAACTTTACGTGTTTGTTTTTTCACACTTTTTTCGCATTCTTGCTGAAACTGCAGGCAATAAGACTTCCATTTTATTGATTTGAGTCCGCAGTGCGTCGGGTGATACGCCCACATGGGTGTCAATCCGTATCATTTTAAAAAACAGCGATAAAGTCTCTGCACCTACGCCTGCCTTTAATCCAAAGACATACAAGGCGGAAAACACCATTAATCTTTGCCAAGAACTACCTGCCTCGGTTTCCCATAATGATGATTCAGGATGTCGATTTCGCTTTGTTTGCGCTTGACGATGACGATGCACACTGCTTTTTGAGCGACCAACAATTGAAGCTAAGTTACGAACAGTTTGCTTGCCTGTTGTTGTAATTTCAGCGATAATTGCGTGACTAGCTGCGCGTATTTTCTGTGTTGTTCTGTTTTTTTAGTCATTAACCTATGATACAAGAATATCGCAGTTAGTTCTTTATTTTGTCCCGTCTTAAGTTGGTAGCCATTTTTTTTAAATAGCTGAAAATCATCATTACCTACAGATGGAAATTCGGTTTTTATTTCCTGGGATAAAGTATTAATAATTTTTTCGCCTAATAAGTCAGAAAATTGACCTGTTAACGCTTTGTTATACCATTCAACTAACTCATCAATAGTAATAATAGATTGGATTCGACTTTGCCAACCTATTTGGTTTAATAATGAATTAATAGTTGCTTCTTCGGCACTTTTACAAACGATAATAATTTTATTCGCTGTAATTGAGGTCACAATATTTTCCGCTAAATCCTTATCTAAAGATAAATGTTTTATTTGAACAACAGAACCGAAATTAGCATACATGTCTAAACCACGGTCGGCTGCATTTGTAACGCCTACCCTATGAAAATGAGCATCAAGCGATTTTCTATTTACAGACGCGGTTAAGTTTAAAACCTTGTCTGAAAACTCTGAAAATTCATTTAAAATAGCAACCTTATTCAAGTCATAATAAATATCAATTTTTACATTAATTGATGTTGTTAAAACCTCAAATAAGGAATAAACAACAATTTCAAATATTTTATCCAAACTACGTTTTAGACCCGCCTGTAGCCAAAACTGATTTAGGAATACATCTAATTTAAACGCATCTTTTGACGAAATTAAACAATAATTTAAGGCATGTTCAAGTTGTAAATGTTTCTCTTCAAATGCTTTGTAAATATAAGCTTCAACAATACCACCGTATTTTTTGTTTTCTATCCCAAGCAGTGTTAATAAACGAGGAGGAATAGCATTTTCTTCAAATAAATTATCTTGAAACTTTGCGCTTGATGTACTGATTCTCCCAAGAAACTGCATACAGACAACATCTCGCCATTTTTTAGAACGGTTTCGATAGGTTTCAAGATCAGCTAAATTAATATTTAAAGTGGGTTGCGTTCTAGCACAATACAATATTTCAGCTATTTGTATGGGTTTATACAAATGAACTCTTGATTTTTTAATAATTAAATCAAGCGCGTTTTTAGCTTCTGCTAAATTATTAGGCATAATTCCACAAATCCTGTTGTACCGCTATTTTTTTAGCAGGTTTTTTATTTTGAATGCTTTTTCTTATTTCTTTAGCGACAGCTTCAATGACAGGAACAGTAACACTATTACCTACTTGTTTCCTTAAGTGTATATCCGCCACAACAATTTTAAATGAATCAGGAAACCCTTGTAATCGTAGTAATTCTCTTGATGTGGGTCGCCTAACGCCATTAACTAACAAATAATTATAAGACGCGCCTGCTCTCAATGCACATGAATACGTTAAAGCTGAAATATTACCACTTTTATTTTCATGCCATATTGACGGTGTTGGGTAATTTGGCTTAACTTTTTGTTTTCTTTTTTCTCTAATTAAGTTAGAAGCAAAATATTTTTTTTCAACTATTGCATCATCTTCAAGAATATCTGCTAGTTCTGCTCGAACTGTAAAAGGTCGGGGAAATGAAAAAGTGATATTTTCTTGAAAACCCACAATAATCGTTCGCTCTCTTTTCTGTGGCACACCAAAATCAAGTGAATTAAGTACGGTAGAATGTACCCAATAACCCAGATCATTCAAACGCTTTAAAATTATTTGAAAGGTTCGCCCTTTATCATGGGATTGTAAATTTTTTACATTTTCCAACATAAACGCATAAGGACGCTTTACTCTCAATATTTCTTCAATATTAAAAAATAGCGTCCCCCGTGTATCCTCAAACCCTTTTCGTTCACCACAAATACTAAACGCTTGGCAAGGAAAGCCACCTAATAAAATATCATGGTCAGGAATGGTACTTGGTTTTATTTTAGTAATATCCCCATAAGGTTGTTCACCAAAATTAGCTTCATAGGTTTTTTGAGCCTGTTCGTCCCATTCAGATGAAAAAACACACTGTTCACCAACAGATTCAAAACCTAAGCGAATACCACCAATCCCTGCAAATAAATCAATAAATTTCAAGTTATTTTAATTCTTGCGGAAAATATTTAATCATACAACGCAACGGATTCGGCGCAGCTTGTCCTAAACCACAAATAGACGCATCCACCATTACGGATGATAATTCTTCTAATAAATCAACATCCCAGTTTTGATTTTCCATCAGTATCGCTGCTTTCGATGTTCCTACTCGACAAGGTGTACACTGTCCACAGGATTCTTCTTCAAAAAATTTCATCGCATTAATGGCTAATTTTTTCGCACTGTCTTGAGTTGAGAAAATCATGACCGCCGCCGAACCAATAAAGCATCCGTATTGATTTAAAGTATCAAAATCTAAGGGAATATTAGTCATAGAGGCGGGTAAAATACCCCCCCGATGCCCCCCCTTGGAAAATAGCCGTATAACTCATGACCCTCTAACATACCGCCACAATATTCATCAATAAGTTCTTGCAGGGTAATACCCGCTGGGGCTAAATGCACCCCTGCATTTTTAACCCGCCCTGAAACTGAAAAAGAACGCAAGCCTTTACGATCATGACGACCATGCGAACTAAACCATTCAGCCCCTTTTTCTAAAATATCACGAACCCAGTACAACGATTCCATATTATGCTCTAAAGTAGGGCGACCAAATAACCCAACTTCCGCTAAAAAGGGCGGTCTTAAACGTGGCATTCCGCGTTTACCTTCAATAGATTCCACCATCGCTGATTCTTCCCCACAAATATACGCACCCGCGCCACGACGTAAGTGAATAGAGGGAATTTTATAAATGTTTGAAGGGGGATTATTTTCTAACTTGGCAATTTCAGAGCTTAAGATTTGCCGACAACCTGCATATTCATCGCGTAAATAAATATAAATTTCATCACAGCCAACCGTTAACGCAGCAATAATCATGCCTTCTAAGAAACGATGCGGGTCTTGTTCTAAATAATGACGGTCTTTGAATGTTCCTGGTTCACCTTCATCAATGTTGACGGCCATTAATCTAGGCGCGGAAAATCCATTAACAATTCGCCATTTACGCCCTGCTGGGAAACCTGCGCCCCCTAAACCCCGTAAGCCTGAATTTTCCATGATTTTCATCACCGATTCAGCACTCATTTTACCTTCGATTACTTTTTGAGCCGTTTGATAGCCGCCCGCCGCTTTATAATCATCAAAGCTCATATAATCGGTGACAGACGCGGTAATGGCCTTATTCTCAATGGCGGCTAATACAGTTTCAGCGGTCGCATTATTAATCGCATTTTGACCCACAACCGCAACGGGTGCATGTTGACAACGACCAATACACGGTACTTTCTGGATTCTAACGCTTTCCGTATTTAAACCATTTTCTAAGGCCGTTAATAATTTATTCGCCCCCCCTAATTCACAAGCAACGGATTCACAAACTCGGACCGTTAACGCGGGGGGAGGTGTTTGACCTTCTTTTATCACATCGAAATGGTGGTAAAAAGAAGCTACCTCATAAACTTCCGCAGGCGATAGCTTCATTTCATACGCTAAGGCCACTAAGTTTTTTGAGGAGATATAGTGATAAGTATCTTGAATTTTATGTAAATGTTCAATCAGCAAATCTTTTTGTCGAGATGTATCACCTAAAAGTTGTTTAATGTCTTCCAATGCCGCTAAATCAACCGCATGACCTTTCGGCCCTTTACGTTTCTTTTTTTTGATTTGTTCAGGGGATATTTTTATAACTGCCACTCGCCATACCTCCAAAGTATAAGTCGGCTATTTGCAAAAAAATCGTCGCCACGATTTTTTTTGCTTAAAATTTGAGTTGAAATTTTACACACAAAATAGGGCAAAATTTATTGACTGTAACGTACCTATCATCTTTATTCAAGTTATCGACTTTTTAATGACTGAGTAATTTTATCAGGAATCGTCTTGAATTTTAAACATTTACTGATTTATTAAAGACAATTAACCGTTTAACTATTTTTGAAAATAGAGATGAATACGTTACAATGACAAACTAATGATTATACGTAGGTCATGATTTTTAATGTTAATTTGATATTTTTATATTAATTTTCAAAGGGTTATGGGGCATGGTTTATAAATAAGGTTTAACCCGTTATCGAAATGATTAAAAATAATAAAGTATTATTTGTCTTGATAATAATCGTTTTATTTTATTTTTTAGTTACCGTATAAAGGGAGGTTTGATCGCTTTAACGATTGATTAGTTTTAAGAAACAGCTAAGGTGATTAAATAGTTGGGAAGTAATGGAGACGGGGCTTATAAAAAAGCCATCGCTATGAGATGGCTTTATGTTCTAAGTTAAGTTAGTTAAATTTAATTGAGTCAATAATTTTGCGTAACTCGGGACGGCACGTTTCAAATTTTTCCGTATTGGCTGATCCCATTAAATTATAGTAACGATTTTTGGCATCATACAGTTGGTAAATAATACGTTGATGCCCGCCACTTTTACCTTTTTCGACCACTTCCCAACCGATTGTCCGTTGTTTACTGGTGGTTCCTTTGTCATTACGACTTTTGGCGGAAAGAAGTTTGTTGATTTGAATATCTTCTTTAGCCGCTTTTAACGAAGCTTTGACGGATGCAGAAGCAGGGAAACTTTTTCGCATGGGGGTTATATGAAATTGAAAACCACATGAGTTACTAATAGGTGCTTGCATAAACAAGACGCTATCGGAGTCAGGATTTCCACTTTGCTTTGACCATCCCGCAGGAATCGTAAATGAAAAACCATAGGTTTTATTTTTATAGGTTACAGCAGATGTTGATCCTGCGGCTAATCCAGATGATGCGGTTCCCGTTGCAGGACTTACAAGACCGCCAGTGGCAGCCGATCCCAGTGTATTTAATGCTCCCGTTGCTGTTGTTGGAACACAACCACTTGTCAATAAAGCTAGACCGACTGATGTCAGTGTTGCGACACATATTTTTTTCATAATTACCCCTAGTTTAAAAAATTTAAATTGCCTAATGTGATTCGCATTATTCACACGGTTAACATTTGAACGATTATCAAACTCTGGTGTGCGTTTTTTGGTGGGCTTTAGCGATTCCACACCCGATTAATTTTAAATTGTGATAAGTGTCTAACTAATTATCGTTTACTGTCAATTAAAATTAACATTTTTGCGAGGTAATTTAGATTTTTCGGGCCTCTTTTATAATTTCATAAGCTTTGGTGATTTCTTGCGTTTTTTCTTTCGCGAGTGTTAGCATCGTATCAGGTAATCCTTTAGCCAGTAATTTGTCGGGATGATGCTGACTCACTAAAGTGCGATAGGATTTTTTAATTTCGGCATCTGTGCTATTTTTATCCACGGCTAAAACATCATAGGCATCACTTAGGTTTGTTTTTGAATGATAGGCTGATTGTGATTGCTGCTGCTTTTTATAATACGCTTGAAAACGTTGCTGAGCCTCTAACTTACGCTTGATTCTGACATAATGCCGATGAGAAATATTAAATTGTTGGCAAATTTGGGTCAATAACGCTTCTTCGTTGGGATGAATATAACCATCGGCTAAAGCGGCTTGTAATTGGATTTCTAAAAACATTAAAAATAAATGTTTGCGATCAGCACATTCTTGCTGAAAATCACGAAGGGTTTGGGTCAGCGGAAAGTCACTTTTTTTACCCGCTTCAAATAAAGCAATGGCTTGGTTACGTTGTTCAGAAGACAAGCGCATTTGATCCATGACTTTGGTGGCTAAATCAATTTCCTCATGTGAAACAATGCCATCCGCTTTTGCTAAATGTCCCATGACGGAAAAAGTACTGGTAAAAAAGGCGGTTTGTACAGTCTGTTTTTCTTCTAAGTTAATATAACCGAATGAAATCGTCGAAGCTTTATCAATTTGATGCCCCAGTACCCCCCCTAAAATTGCGCCAATGGGGCCTCCACCGATGGCAAAACCTGTTATTGCTCCTAATACTTTACCTTTCCAACTCATGGTTTTTTAAATCCTATTTTGACGCGTTACAAAAAATGATAAAATTAACAAATCAATTATACCTAAAAATACAGTGAGATATTATGAACACTCCTACCGCTCTTTATGAATCGTCTTTATCGTGTTTAAATTTACGTACGAAAGGCAAGGTTCGTGATATTTATGATATAGACGATCATTATATGTTAATTGTCACAACCGACCGACTATCTGCTTTTGATGTTATTTTACCCGAGCCGATCCCAGGAAAAGGGCAGGTTTTAACCCACGTTTCTAATTTTTGGTTTCATAAAACTGAATCTTTAATTGCCAATCATTTAGTGGATATTCCTTTAGAGTCGGTAATGAGTAATAAGGACGATATTGCCCAAGTTAAAGGCCGTGCAATCGTTGTCAAACGTTTAAAACCGCTGTCCGTTGAGGCAATTGTACGCGGTTATTTAATTGGTTCAGGTTGGAACGATTATCAAAAAACAGGGCGCATTTGTGGGATTCAATTACCGACGAATTTACAGCAAGCTCAACAATTACCGACCCCTATTTATACGCCCTCAAGTAAAGCGGAGATAGGCGATCATGATGAAAATATTAGCTTTGATCAAACAGTTGCTTTATTAGGGATAGACATGGCTGAACAGGTTCGAGAAATGAGCCTTAAGCTTTACATACAAGCCGCCGCTTATGCAAAACAACGGGGCATTATTATTGCGGATACTAAGTTTGAATTTGGCGTGGATAGTGAAAATAAGTTACATTTAATTGATGAGGTGTTAACCCCTGATTCATCACGTTTTTGGCCCGCTGAGCAGTATAGAATTGGGATGAGTCCACCCAGTTTTGATAAGCAATACATTCGTGATTATTTAGAGTCCTTAGATTGGGATAAAAAAGCCCCTGCGCCTTTATTGCCTGAAGCGGTTAGATTACAATGTGCTGAAAAATATCGTGAAGCGGAAATTAAACTAACGCGTTGATACATTATGGGTTTCAAAATTAATAGACTAGAGATACGGTGCATCGTATCTCTACAGTAATTTAAATTGAACCCAATAATTTTATAAAATAACGAGGGTGAGTAAGGTAACTTCAACTAATTCAACCGTTGCCCCGTAAACATCTCCCGTGACTCCGCCTAAACGTTGCAAGGATAATCGACGAATTAAATAAATGATAAGACCTGTAAACAAAAGTTCCATCAACCCGATAACATAACAACCAATCAAAACACTGAGGCTTAAAATAATAAGGGCGGCTATTTTAGGAAAATAAGCATTTAATGTTTTTGCTAATCCTTGAGGACTCACGTAGGGCGTTGACAGCATTAAGGCTAAAATAGCCGACCGTCCTAAAGCAGGAATTAGGATTAAATACCCTAAAAAATCAGGTTGGATCAATAAACGTGATAAGGCAACCCATTTAAGTAACAACAGTAAAACTAAAATAACGACAGCAATTGCCCCTGAACGAGGATCTTTCATAATCGCCAGACTACGTTGCGGACTTTCTAATCCTCCTGCCCAAGCATCGGCACAATCGGCAAGTCCATCTAAATGCAATCCGCCTGTAATGGCGACCCATACCATTAAAATAAGGGCGGCATTAACGGTGAAATGTGTTTCCACTAGCAGGAAGGCGATGAAGGCTATAAGAGAACCGATAATTAAACCCACGATAGGGTAAAACAAAACAGTTTGTCCCCATTGTTTATCACTAACAACGCGGTTAAAAGTGATTGGAATACGCGTTAAAAATTGCAAGGCTAACAAAAATGAGCTTACGACGTTAAGTTGGGTTAAGCGCATCAATTAAAGCCTCTGTTGTTTGGGGTCTTTTTGCGGGTTGTATTTCAGTTGCCCAGTCAATAGCCTCAAGTAAATAAGTCGGTAATTTACGTTTATAGGCTTTGGTGGCAGGAATGGTGACATCGTGTTTAATTCGTTCAGGTGAAGGTTGCATCGCTTTACAATCTAAGCACGATCGCATACTGGCACCAATCGCATAAATATCAGTCCATGGGCCTATTCGGGTTTTATTTCGGTATTGTTCAATGGGTGAAAAACCATGAGTAATCACTAGAGGTTGATTATTAGTCAGCTCCGACATTTTTTTTATCGCACCAAAATCAAGTAATAATGGCGAATTTTCAGGACGAATTAATATATTCCCAGGTTTAATATCCAAATGTAGCATTTTTTGAGCATGTATTTTACTCACGCCCCCCAATAAATCAGTAAAAACTCGGACTAAAAAATCCTCGGTCATAGGAATTATTTTATTGGCAACAATCTTATTTAACCCTAAGCCATAATCGTAATTCATCACCATATAAACGGTTGCATTGGCTTTAAAAAAGTTAGTGACGGCAACAATGTTCTTATGCTTTAATTGTGACAGAACTCGGGCTTCTTCAAAAAACAACGCCAGTCCTTTATTAAAGAGCAGTTTATCTTCTTTACTATTGGGAACAACCACATTGTTCCACGTTCGGTGGGCTTGTTTTCTAGGCAGAAACTCTTTAATGGCGACTTGAGTTTGGTCTTTTAGTCGTCTAGCCAAGTAAACTGAACTAAATCCGCCATGGGCTAATTCTCGCTCAATCATGTATTGATCTAAAATAGTGCCTGATTGTAAATAGTTCCATTTAGTAAGATAAGTTTTTGGATCGTAATATTCAGCCATTATATTGAAAAAGGTAATCTGTAAAATGATAAAAAGTATGACCGCGTTTTCTAATAGCGAAGCGCAAATAGGCAGTTTAACGATAAATTGTGAACTTCGCTCAGTTAATCACCGTTATTGTGATGTTTCTTTTAAGCTACCTGAACGCTTACGCTTTCTTGATGCTGATTTACGTCGTCTAATAACGACTGCTATTAAGCGCGGTAAAGTTGAATGCAGTTTAAATTATAAAAAACACGGAGGCAATCAAGGGTCGTTTGATATTAATGAAAATGCAGTGGTGGCCTTATTAAAGGCAACGACTAATATTGAAGATTTAATGGGGAGTTCGCCCCATTTTTCAGCGTTAGAGATCTTGGCCTTTCCAGGAATTCAACAAGAACAAGAACTGGATAAGGATGCCTTGAAATCGGGGGTTAAGGCTTTGGTCAATGAGGCGATCCTTAAAATGATCGAAGCCCGCGAAATTGAAGGACAAAAACTTAAGGTCTTGCTGGAGCAACGCTGTGAAAAAATATCGGAGCAGCTACAGTGCGCTCATCAAAAAATGCCTGAAGTAATAAGCACACTACGTCAAAAAATGAGTGAAAGAATTAATGAGTTAGTGGCAGAGCCTAATTTTGACCGTTTTGAACAAGAAATGGTCTTTATGATGCAAAAATTGGATGTTTGTGAAGAGTTAGAGCGGTTAGAGGCGCATATTAGTGAAGTTAAACGGGTTTTACAACAACAAGAACCCGTTGGCCGTCGATTAGATTTTTTGATGCAAGAAATGAATCGAGAGGCCAATACGTTAGGCTCTAAATCAGCTGATAAGGTGATAACACAAATATCCATTGAACTTAAAGTATTGATTGAGCAAATGCGTGAACAAATTCAAAATATTGAGTAACTAATTGATTATGAGTTAGTCGAAAAAATTATTTTTTTACGCGAGTTTTTTGTATAAATTTTTACGAATAGTGGCGTAATAATCACGGGGATTTTCGCCCTTAATTTTTAGATCAATCAAATCATGATGATAGTCAACCTCAATCAATGCTGAGCAATTAAACTCCGTTTCAGTTAATAGAAAACAGGTACGACTACTTTTATCAAAATTTATCTGTGCGTAAAATTGAGTTATAAAACGAAAAATAAACAGTTCATCTAAAAAGTTATACTGAATTTGAAATTGTAAGGCCTCGCTGTCATCAAAGTTAATATCTAAGGGCTGCTCACGTAAACGCTGAGGAATTAAAACTCGGCTCTCATCAATGGGACAGCTAAGATAAAATCGTTTGAGTAGGGTCATTAAATAATTCTGTTCTTTGGGCGAATAATTAGCATTCTCGATGATTTTTAACGTGATTGATACATCATCTAAGGCTAACTCGGCGGAATCATCTGAAATTAAATTCGTGGTTGTAATGGCATATAACCCGTTGATTAACCAGTTAGGCTCAAAAATATAATCAATATCTGGGGTTAATTCTTTAAAATAAACAACCTTACCTAAATCATGCAGCAATTGAAGTAAATTTTTCTGCATTTTAGGCTCTTTTAACCCGTGTTTATAACAAATATCAGTATAGGTTTCATACGCAAGACAGACGTTATTTTTTTGCTGTTTTTCGAGGGCTTCCTTTATGTAAAACGCACTGAGTGATAACGGCTTACGAAACGAAGGAACATGTTGATAGGCCGTCACTAACCCTTGTTTAAAAACATCTAACCCAACCCCTTGTGAGGATGAAACGGGATAAATGCCGCGTAAACCTTTATAGCGATGGAGTAAATAATCACGCTGAAGATCGTAACTATTTTCTTCGTCAAATTTATTCAATACAATGAGAATTAACGAATTTTCCCCAAGCTGTTCAATTCGGCGTAACCAACGTTCTTCATGCCGTTGTTTACGATTATCAAGGACTAAGATGTATAAGCTATGCTGAGAAAAAAATAATTTATGGGTGGGTAATAAGCATGGATCGCCTCCAAAATCCCATAAATTGACGCAAATTTCATCATGCTCCCACGTATCTATATTGATTCCTAGTGTTTGTAACGGCTGAGATTCAAACGGTAAATTACGCAACGCTTTACTTAACGAGGTTTTACCTACCCCCAAATCCCCAACAATCAACACTTTAACTTTATTTAAAGCTCGCTCTTGCTGGCTTTCAAAAAAATTTTTAATGCCTCGATTGCCTTCTCTAATCACGTCGGGTGGAGGCGATTCAATAGGGTTCGCAATGACGCTAATGCCATGCCCGCCATTACTCCATTTTATTGCTAAATTAAAATTAAGAATCCATTTAGGAAGAATTGTAATCTGATTATCACTTAAATAAAGATGGGTTAAGAACTTAAGTTCTTTTAACGAATTAATACAACTAATTTGATTTCCTCTCAAATTAAGCTGAGTTAATTTAGTCAGGTCTTTAAGGACAGATATATCGCTAATTTCATTCGATTCTAAATGTAAATGGGTTAAGGCGGTTAATTTTTTTAAGACCGAAATATCATCAATTCGATTTGCCCTTAAATCAAGTAAGCGTAACAAATTGAGGTTTTCAATAATATGAATCGTTTTTATTTTATTAGCATTTAAATGAAGCTCGGTTAAGGCCGTAAGCTTGATTAAGGGATGAATATCATCGATTTGATTTGAACTTAAAAAGAGTTTTGTTAATTTGTTATGATCCGCAAGTTCGGTAATATTGCTAATTTTATTAAATCTTAAATCCAACTCGGTTAATTCATTCATTGTACTTAAAATGGATAATGAATTAATTTGGTTGTCACTTAAATCAAGATGGGTTAACTGGCCTAAAGTTTTTAATGGTTCAAAACAGGTAATAGGGTTGGAACTTAAGTTAAGTTTTTTAAGATTTTTTAAATGAGATAATACTTTAATATCAATAATATCATTGGCTTGTAAATTTAAACTTTTTAAATTTTTAAGGGATTTTAAGGCACCAATGTCGTTAATTTCATTTTTTTGTAAATTTAATTCATCGAGTTGATTGAGTTTTTTAAGCGGCTGTAATTCGACAATTTTATTCAGGGTTAAATTAAGCTTAGTCAAATTAAGTAATGACTTAACAAGATAACACTGGGTTAATTTATAATTTTGTAAATTTAAACCGATGACGTGTTGCTCATCATTTAAAACGTAACATCCACGGGCATGGGTGTTCATAATTTCTACATACAAGCAGAGCCTTAATTCCTCACCTATTTGTTTTTCTAAGGCTTTAATAATATCTAAATCGGACATAATTGTTTAAAATCTCTGTTTAACACGACGTTTGCTTTTAAGGAATAAGAGCGTGATAACCCCCGAAAGTTGCCTACAAAATCAAATGAGATTTTGGCTGTTATTAAATGTTTATTCCTAAGTGTAATCTAAGTAAATAATTTTGGGTGTCTAAAAATTTTTCTCTCAAAGGCGAGGGAGGTTTATTCATTCTAACCGCCTATCATCGACTCAAAAAAAACTATGTCAATAAAAGAACGTTTTATCACATTACCACAATATATTTTACCGCATCATGCCTTATCAAAATTGATGTGTTTATTTACTCATTGTAAATACAAAGCGTGGAAAAATTGGATGATTAGCACCATCATTAAAATTTATAAGGTAAATATGAGTGAAGCCCGTGAGCCAGATATTAACGCTTATGCTAGTTTTAATCATTTTTTTACACGAGAGCTTAAAGAGGGCGCACGCGTTATTGCTCAAGAAAATAAGGGGATTATATCACCCGCTGATGGTGCGGTGAGTCAGGCTGGTTTGATTCGTGAGGGGGCTATTTTTCAGGCAAAGGGCAAAAGTTTTACAGTAACCGATTTACTTGGCGGCGATGAACTACGAGCAAAACCGTTTAATGAGGGACTTTTTAGTACGATTTATTTATCCCCTAAAGATTATCATCGTTTACACATGCCAATAACAGGTAAATTAAAAGAAATGATTCATGTTCCTGGGCGTTTATTTAGCGTTAATGCGGCAACGGCTCGGAGTGTTCCCCAATTATTTGCGCGAAATGAGCGGGTTGTTTGTATTTTTGAGACCGAAATTGGCGAGATGGCGTTAATTTTAGTGGGGGCTATTTTTGTTTCAAGTATTGAAACGGTTTGGCAGGGAGTAATAACGCCGCCGACTATTTCAGACGTGCGTCATTGGAGCTATGGTGATGATGCGCCTGTTCTAAAAAAAGGCGATGAAATGGGGCGGTTTAACATGGGGTCAACAATTATTGTTTTATTTGCTAAGAATAAAGCGTCATGGAAAGAAACGTTTGTTGCAGGAAAAGCGATAAAAATGGGTGAATCAATAGGGACAATGAATCTTTAACGTTTAAAAAAGCCGTCTACGTGACGGCTTTTTTACATTATAAATGGGATCGACTAAAAAGGAACATCGTCAACAAACTCATCAGCGGCAGGTGACGGTTTATTTGCGGGTTGTTGCACGGGTTGAGATTGATTAAATGAAGGATTTTGTGGTTGTTGAACAGGGGGCTGTTGTACGGGCGGTTGTTGCACGGGTGACTGCTGCACAGGCGGTTGCTGTGTTTGGGGTTGTTGAGTGAATTGATTAACAGGTTGGTTAATAGGCGGTGTTTGATAACCTTGTTGTTGAACGGGCTGATGAACTTGCTGCGTTTGTTGGGGCTGTTGAAAGTTTTGTTGCGGTGTTGGCTGATTAAATTGTTGTGTTTGTTGGGCTTGCTGAGGTTGTTGAAAATTTTGATTCGCTTGAGGGGCTGCATTCGTTGCTTGAGGAGCCGCATTCGTCGCTTGCTGACCAAACTCAGCCGTTCCCCCTGCACGAGAATCTAACATTTGCATTTGATCAGCAATAATATCGGTTGAATAATGATCTTGTCCATTTTTTTGATATTTGGAGGTTTTTAATCGCCCTTCAACATAGATTTTACTGCCTTTTTTTAAATATTCGCCAGCAATTTCGGCTAATTTAAAATTACCGATATTGAAGAACGTAATTCTATGCCATTCTGCTTCTTCACGTTGCTCACCCGTATTTCTATCTTTCCATCGACGACTAGTGGCAATACGAACACTTGTGACAGTATCACCATTGGACATATAACGCACTTCTGGGTCAGCCCCTAAATTGCCAATCAACATAACTTTGTTGAGCATTGTTTTCTCCGTAAAAAATAAACGTAAATTAATGATTAATTTTGGGGAACTATCTTCGCATTTTTTACGTTTTTTTACCATAAGAATACCATCTTGAAATAGATAAAATGAGCTATCAAAATAAAAAAGGATTTTATTAGAGTGAATTTTTAAATGCCGCCTTTAAAATGGGCTGTTTTTAAG
Source organism: Methylococcales bacterium (assembly GCA_030949405.1). Lineage (NCBI taxonomy): Bacteria > Pseudomonadati > Pseudomonadota > Gammaproteobacteria > Methylococcales > Methylococcales bacterium. The sequence goes on from JAUZSN010000002.1 coordinate 1,048,852, forward strand.
GTTAAGGTTTAATGAAAACGAATAATCAGGAAGTTTAAACGGACTTCTAATCGGTCTTCATGGGGTACGAGCTACCGAGGCATTTGGTTTTATGCGACAATGTAAAATAATTCTTATTGTTTATATATTTACTTAACTTACAAATCCATGTCAAAACGAAAAATTCTTGTTACCAGTGCGTTGCCTTATGCAAATGGCCCTATTCATTTAGGTCATTTAGTCGAATACATTCAAACTGATATTTGGACCCGTTTTCAAAAGCAGCGGGGCAATGAATGTTATTTTATTTGTGCTGATGATACGCATGGAACCCCCATCATGTTAAGAGCTGATCGGGAAGGGATTACCCCAGAAGAATTAATTGCAGCGGTTGAAACCCAGCATCGGGCTGATTTTGACGAGTTTGGGGTGGAATTTGATAATTATCACAGTACCCATTCACCTGAAAATAAAGAAATATCAAGTTTAATTTATCAACGATTACAGGCGGCGGGGCATATTAGTTCACGAACAATTACCCAAGCTTACGACCCTGTTAAAAATATGTTTTTATCGGATCGTTTTATTAAAGGGGATTGTCCTAAGTGTGGTGCAAAAGACCAATATGGCGATGGTTGTGAGGTGTGTAGCGCGACTTACGCCCCCACGGATTTAAAAAATGCGGTCTCGGCTATTTCAGGCGCAAAACCAATTGAAAAAGAGTCGGAGCATTACTTTTTTGATTTAGCTAATTTTACCGAAATGTTACGCGACTGGACAAATGCAGGGCATTTACAAAAAGAAGTCACGAATAAATTAGCGGAATGGTTAGATGGCGGATTGAAACAATGGGATATTTCACGCGACGCGCCTTATTTTGGTTTTGAAATTCCTGATGCACCAGGAAAATATTTTTATGTTTGGCTTGATGCACCTATTGGCTATATGGCCAGTTTTAAAAATTTGTGTGATAAAAATGAACTCAATTTTGATGAATTTTGGCAAGTAGATTCAAACACCGAGCTGTATCATTTCATCGGTAAAGATATTATTTATTTTCACGCTTTATTTTGGCCAGCGATGTTAACAGGGGCGAATTTTAGAACGCCCAGTGCTATTTTTGCCCATGGTTTTTTAACCGTGAATGGCGAAAAAATGTCTAAATCACGCGGCACGTTTATTACTGCTCGAACCTATTTAGACCATTTAAACCCTGAATATTTACGTTATTATTTTGCAGCTAAATTGAGTAATGGTTTAGATGATATAGATTTAAATTTTGAAGATTTTAGCCAACGGGTTAATTCCGATTTAGTCGGTAAAGTCGTTAATATTGCGAGTCGCTGTAGTGGTTTTATTAAAAAACGTTTTGATGGGCAATTAGCTGCAGACTGTTGTGAACCTGAATTATTTGAAACCTTTGTTAATGCCAATGAATCGATTGCGACTCTTTATGAAAACCGTGAGTTTGGTAAAGCAATGCGTGAAATCATGGCATTAGCCGATAAAGCGAATCAGTATATTGATGATAAAAAACCTTGGCTGGTTGCTAAAGAAGCGGGAAGGGATCAAGAATTACATGCGATCTGTTCAATGGGGATTAATCTTTTTCGTCTTTTAGTCCTTTATTTGAAACCCGTTGTTCCTCTATTAGCAACCGAAGCCGAAACTTTTTTAAATATAGAGTCTCAAGCATGGGTAACGACTGTTCAGCCCTTAGTTTCGCATAAAATTAACGCATTCAAACCGTTAATGACGCGTGTTGATGCCGATAAAGTTGCGGCGATTGTTGAAGCCTCTAAAGAGAATTTAGAAAAAATTGAAGAACCGAAAGCAAAACAATTTGAACCCATTGCCGATGAAATAGAGTTTGATGATTTTGCTAAAATTGATTTACGCATCGCCAAAATTATCAAAGCGGAATACGTTAAAGGCGCGGATAAATTACTGCAAATAACGGTTGATATTGGTGATGAGCAACGTACTGTTTTTGCAGGGATTAAATCTGCTTATGCCCCCGAAGATTTAGAAGGGAGGTTGACTGTTGTGGTGGCGAATTTAAAGCCGCGTAAAATGCGTTTTGGACTGTCAGAAGGGATGGTATTAGCCGCAGGTGGTGGTGGTAAAGATTTATGGATATTAAGCCCAGATGAAGGCGCGGTTGCGGGAATGCGGGTCAAATAAAGTCAGACCTCAACGATTTTAAAATTTTTGAGATTTTATCAAATAGAGATAAATATGAAAATAGAAGCTCTGCGAATTAAAAACTTTAAAGCCTTTAAAGACGTTAAATTGGGCAATTTACCGACACTCGCTGTCTTTATTGGCGCGAATGGTACAGGTAAAACGACCTTATTTGATGTCTTTGGTTTTTTGCGCGATTCTTTACAAACGAATGTAAAAATTGCTTTGCAAAAACGAGGCGGGTTTAAAGAAGTTATGACGCGTGGAGAGTCTGGGGCGATTGAAATTGAAATTAAATTTAGAGAGGATTATGATGAAAAAACGCGTAGTCCCTTGGTTACTTATTCTTTAATCATTAGCTTAGAAAATAATCAACCTGTTGTTGAGCGAGAAATTTTAAAATATCGTAGAGGAAGGTATGGAAAACCGTGGCATTTTTTAGATTTTAGTCATGGTTCAGGGATGGCAATTACGAATGAAGACAGTTATGAAGATAAAGAATATAAGGAAGAAAAACAAGAGCAAACAATTGATTCACCTGATATTTTAGCCTTAAAAGGGTTAGGTCAATTTCAACGTTTTAAAGCAGCGAATAGTTTTCGTAAATTAATTGAAAGCTGGCATGTGTCGGATTTTCATATCGGTGAAGCGCGACCGAGTCAAGAGTCAGGCTATTCGGAACATTTATCAACACGCGGTGAAAATATGGCATTAGTCGCACAGTATTTATATGAAAATCATCGTGACTTATTCGAGACCATTTTAAAGAAAATGGCGCAGCGTGTTCCTGGCGTGTCTCATGTTGAGGCGATAAATACAGAAGATGGGCGTATTATTTTAAAGTTTCAAGATGGAACCTTTAAAGACCCCTTTATTGCCCGTTACGTTTCTGATGGCACAATCAAAATGTTCGCTTATTTATTGTTATTACATGACCCAACACCTCATCCTTTATTATGCGTAGAAGAGCCTGAAAATCAACTGTATCCCAATCTTTTTTGTGGATTAGTTGAGGAATTTAGAGATTATGCCGATAACGGTGGGCAAGTGATGATTTCTACGCATTCACCTGATGTGTTAAATCATGTTGAAATGGATGAAATTTTTTGTTTGCGTAAGACTCAGGGTGTGACTCATATTGAACGAGCAAGTAACAATCAGTTGTTGGTTGATTTAGCTAAAGAAGGTGATTTAGCGGGAGCTTTATGGAAACAAGGGTTATTTGATGGCGTGAACCTTTAAATGATGCTGATATTTTTATTAGAAGAATTATCGGCTAAGGCTTTGTTGGATGTTTTATTGCCTAATATTTTGCCTGAATCGGTGCAGTTCAAATGTATTCCGCATGAAGGCAAGCAAGATTTAGAGAAGTCTATTCCACGCAAATTAAAAGCATGGAAAACGCCAGACACCTATTTTGTGATTATGCGTGATAAAGACAGTGCCGATTGCATAAAAGTTAAACAGCATTTAATGGATTTATGTGAAGATTCTGGGCGTGATGATAGTTTAGTGCGTATTGCCTGTCATGAATTAGAATCTTGGTTTTTAGGTGATTTAACTGCGGTAGGGCAGGCATTTGGTCTTTCAAAATTAGCCGCTAAACAACAGAGTAGAAAATATAAACAGCCTGATAATTTAGCCAGTGCTTCAGAAGAATTAGCCAAATTGGTTAAAGGTTATCGTAAAGTGAGCGGAGCTGAAAAAATTGCCACTTATTTAAATATAAAAGAAAATAACTCGCCTAGTTTTAATTGTTTTATTAATGGTGTTTTAGCCTTAGCAGAAAAGAATGTTTAACCAAGAGCTGATAGCTTATAAATTAATTATGAAAATATTTTTCAGTTTTTGTTCCTCCATCACCCCCTAAATTATTAAACTTTAAATTAAGGAAATTACCCGATGAAATTTAGTCCATGTATTGATGAATGTACGCACGAAGGAAGTCATTGCAAGGGGTGCGGTAGACCCCATGATGAAGTCGCCGAAACCAAACAAATGGTAATGGCATTGGTTAATTATGCACGAACAAAAGCCTATCAAAATCCAGAGGAATTTGGGCCTGCGATTGGAAAAAGTATTTCAAAAAAACTGCAACAGTCCGCTTAAGAATGAATATTTAATAACGCTTAAATCTTATCTTTTATTTTCAGCCGTTATTAACCCCTAATTCTTTTAACAACCCGTTATTTAAAATATCGGAGGTATGGAATGGGACAAGAAATTTCTTTTTTTGAATTTTCGGACAATGATTTTATTTGTTTTCAACAAAAATTACAGCAAGAAACAGCACGATTAAAACAACGGGTTAAAAGTAAGGGTTTTTCTAAACGTGTACCTGTTGTAGGCTTTGAAATTGAGGCTTGGTTAGTTAACGACAACATGCAGCCAATGCCCATTAATGAGCGTTATATTGCCAATATGGATAACCCGCTCGTGTCGGCGGAATTAGCGCGCTTTAATGTTGAGTTTAATAGTGAACCTTTAGTTTTAACGGCGGATGTTTTTAGTCAAATGCAAACACAATTGCAAACGACTTGGAATACAGGGTTTAAGGAGGCTGAACAATTAAAGAGTCAATTACTGATGATCGGCTCTTTACCGACCTTAAAACAAGCGGATTTAACCTTAGATAATATTTCTAATTTGAACCGTTATTATGCGTTAAATCAACAAATTTTAACGACGCGTAATAAACCGATTGCTTTGGACATTAAAGGTCTGGAGCGGCTTAATTTTACGCAAAATAATGTCATGCTTGAGTCTGCGGCAACCTCATTTCAGCTTCATACTCAATTGCCGCTTACGATAGCCCATCATTTTTATAATGCGGCTCTTCTTTCCTCAGCCGCTATGGCCGCCGTCTGTGCTAATACGCCCTTTTTATTGGGTAAGGATTTATGGCAGGAGTCACGGATTCCATTGTTTGAGCAAGCAATTGATAGTAAAGAAGCTCAAGCTAGGTTTAAACGCGTTAGTTTTGGTTCAGGTTATGTCACACATTCAATTACTGAATGTTTTATTGAAAACCTTCAATACTTTCCTGTTTTACTACCTGACATTAAAGAATCCCCTACCGATGCCTTTGAGCATTTACGTTTACATAATGGAACAATATGGCGTTGGAATAGACCTTTAATTGGATTTGATAAGGATGGAACTCCGCATATTCGTGTGGAGCATCGGGTTCCTGCCGCAGGGCCTACCGTCATTGATTCCATTGCGAATGCGGCCTTTTATTATGGTTTAACCCAGAATTTATGTGATGAAATCATCGCAAATGGTACCCTCATTCCATTTAGTTATGCCAAAAAGAACTTTTATTCAGCGGCGCGTTATGGGTTAGATGCGCCTGTTGAATGGCTAAACTATAAAAAATATTCATTACACAACTTACTTAATCAAGAGTTGTTACAACGTGCAAGCCAAGGATTAGCAACTTTAGGGGTTGATCGGGATGAAAGTGATTTTTATTTAGAAATTATTCGTCAGCGTATTAAAAGCCGACAAACAGGGAGTGTATGGCAACGTCAATTTGTTCAAATTCAAGGGGCTGATTTCAAAACGATGACCCAACACTATTTAGCGAATCAGCAAATGGGTAAACCTGTAGGCACATGGAGTCTTTATTAAAATGTTACCGCTTAAACAATTGGATTATTTACCCGATGCACTATTAACAGCAACACCGCAAACATTGCATCAGTTTTTTCCACACCCCACGCTTATTCATTTATCAGGTAAAGACCCGCACCCCTTATTTGTCTCGATATTATTACATGGGAATGAAACCACCAGTTTTTTAGCCATTCAAGCGTTATTAAAAAAATATCGACAACAACAACTCCCACGAGCATTAACTATTTTTTTAGGGAATACGGTAGCGGCGAGTAAAGGGCTTCGGCGTTTAGATGGGCAAGCGGATTTTAATCGAATATGGCCAGGAACAGAATTAGCGGCGTGTGCAGAAACCCGACTCGCCTCTGAAATTTTTGAGATCATGAAGCGGCGTGATCTATTTGCAAGTATTGATATACATAATAATACCGGGTTAAATCCGCATTATGCTTGTGTCAATAAACAGGATGACCACTATTTACAATTAGCCCGACTTTTTAGTCGGCTGGTGGTTTATTTTTTACATCCTACGGGCGTGCAATCAATGGCATTTTCAACGTTATGTCCCGCCGTCACCGTAGAATGTGGACATTCTGGACAGCAGCAAGGAACGGATCACGCATTAGAATATCTTAATAGTTGTTTGCATTTAACAAAATTAGCCGATCACCCCGTATTACCTCAAGATATTGATTTATTTAATACCGTTGCGGTGGTTAAAATTTCGCCTAAACTAAAATTTAGTTTTGAGGATCGTAACGCGACTTTACTCTTAGATCCCGAAATTGAGCGAATGAATTTTACCGAAATTCCCATTGGAACACGCTTTGGAATTGTGAATCAAAGTGAAGACATTCCGCTTTTAGTTTTTGAAGAAAAAGGTCAATGTGTCACGGATAAATTTTTTACCCTAGAAAATAATCAGTTACTCATTCGCCGAAAAATGATGCCATCCATGCTAACTTTAGATGAACGGGTTATTAAGCAAGATTGTTTATGTTATTTAATGGAGCGTATTGATTTATGAAATTTTGGGAAACGAAAGCACTTGAGGAAATGACCACCGACGAATGGGAATCATTATGTGATAGCTGCGGTAAGTGTTGTTTAGTTAAGCTGGAAGATGAGGATACGGGGGATATTTATTTTACCCGTGTGGTCTGTAATTTAATTGAATTTAAAACCTGTCGTTGCAGTCGTTATTTAGAACGATGCACCCTCGTCCCTGAGTGCATTGATTTAAAACAAGATGCTAACTTTAAAAACTATACTTGGCTGCCAAAAACCTGTGCGTATCGACTCCTTGCCGATAATAAACCGCTTCCTTCTTGGCATCCTTTAATAACAGGGGATCCTTTAAGTGTCCGTGATGCAGGAGTCAGTATTCAAAGTTATGCCATTAAAGAATCCGAGGTGGATGATGAGGATTTAGAAGACTATATTATTGATTGGGATAAAAAAATTATCTAATCAAGTCATTACCAATCGTCTTTTTTTCCGCCATCATAGGATTTAGCTAACCGACTCTCAATTAAAATTTTAGCTAAATCACGGCGATCACAAAATACGCTGGCTAACAATCGACCGTATTTATCTTTTGTACTGACATTATACAAATGAATCGTGCCTGCCTTTTCAATCTCTTCGGTGGCAATCTCTTTCGCTTTAATCGCCTTTTTCTTAACTTTGGGGTTTTTATCTTTCATTTCAGGGGTATCAATTCCACGAAGCCGAATCCCCACAGGTTTTTTATCAATAGGGTTATGGCCCTTAACATAGGCAAAAAAAGTATCGCCATCATAAATCCGATCTATTTTTTTTACTTTGGTATGCCATATACAATTGGGTAATTTTTCAGGTAAAGGGTCTCGACGTTGAAAAAAATATTTAATGCCCTCGATAATAGCAAAAATAATAATAACAAACCCCGTTATTATATAAAGTGCGTAAAGCGGGTTTGCCTGTATTAAGACGGCAACGCCTAAAATGGTATCATTCATAATTTATGTGCATCATGTAAAACTAAACTGGTTAAGCGGGCGTTTAAACCCCATTTTATTTTTTATCGGTTTCAGGGGGGGTTATCATTACTCATGTTATGAGCGTTTCACAGAAGAAAATTTAAATTCTAAAAAATTAGGGTATTTATACGGTTTAACCCCACTTCAAAATGAAGTGTCGTTACCAAACTACTTCCGTACATGCTAATATACTAACTTTATAAACTTTCTGGAATAGCCCTTCGTGAACTCTTTTTATTTAAAATTATTCGTTGCCTTTATTTTTTCTATTCTCTCACTGACGAGTCAAGCAGAATCCAAAACAGATAAAAAAGAGGCGGCCGTACTTCAACTTCCTGCTGAGATTAAGCCGTTACTGCTTGAAGAAATGCAGCAGTTACAGCAGGGTATGATGAATTTGATTCCAGCCGTTGTCAGTGGAAACTGGGAAGAAATTACTCATATAGCTAAAAAAAATGCAACACAGTTATATCATGAAACAAAAATTAACACCTGAGCAGATGCAGGCATTACATAAAAGTTTACCTGCTGCGTTCATTCATTTAGATCATAACTTTCATCGTTCTGCGGGAATGTTAGCGCATGTGGCGGAAGAGAAAAAAATGGAACTGGTCAATTTTTATGTTTATAAATTAACGGAAGCCTGTGTGCAATGCCATACCCATTATGCTCAACAAAAATTTCCTGCGTTGAGTCAGGTGAGTAAACCAACAAAACATCATTAAAAACGCGAATACCGATTAACCACGTTTACCTGATTTGAATTATAGGTTGTCATTATTTTAACATTCAAGCGATTTATACCCCTAACTTGGGTCATCGAATAGGTTCATACCCGCGATTAAAATCGCGGTTTTGTGCGCATGGAGTCTAGGTTAAAAATAACGAGGTCTTGTGTGAGATTATTGTTAACGCGATTAATCTTCAAAGACATCCGCACCTTCGGGAAGAATAAAAACAAAAGCTTTATCCTCTAATTTAGGGTTTATTTTAACCTCAGAGAAATAAATTCGAGTCAACTGTCCAAAATTATCATTCAATTCCATCACCGCTAAAACCCCCCTCATTTAACCCCATTAAAATATATTTAAAGCTGGTTTCTTCATTTTTAGGAATGAGTTTTATCCATGATAAACCCTCATTTTTTCCTTGCGCTTCAAGATTAAACTCCTTATCAATATTAACTTCACCACTTAATAATAAAGCAGGCGTAGACCCCATTGACTTATCTAATTTTTTAATCGTCACTTGTTCTAAATCCGCATCATAAAACCAGACTTTTCCTGCATTAGAAACGATTTCTTGAATAAAAGGTTTTTGATAGACCCAACGAAATTTTCCTGGACGGCTTAAGGTAAACAAGCCTTCACTGGTTTGTTTTATTTTATTATCCTTATCGAAAACAACTTGTTTAAATTTTGAGGTCAGGGTTTGAGAATTGGCTAAAAATTCTTTTAATTGTTTAATCGGTTCTTGTGCCATCACAACATTAAAAGGCAAAAGGAAGGTAATAATTAAAAATAATTTTTTCATAAATTTGAGTCGCTAAAAAGCTAGGTAATTTCGTTAAGAGAAAAAAGTGATCGACAACTATTACACAAAAGTAGATAAGATTTAAATTTATTTTTAAAAATTTGAGACCCGCGCGTGAGCTGTTTTTGATTTCTGGGCAATTACCCTAAAATAGACTAAAAAGGCCTAATTAGTCGGATAACGTTTAAAGTATAAGAATTAGGCTTATAATATCGTTTTAATAGAGTGGGGGCATCATCTAAATTTTAAGCCCTATTTTTTTACGTTTAACCTTTATAATTATCATTATGTCAAAAGCTCCTCATGTTGGATTTATTAGCCTCGGTTGCCCTAAAGCTCTGGTCGATAGTGAACAAATATTAACTAAATTACGTGTTGAAGGCTATCAAGTCTCAGGGACTTACGAAGAAGCCGATTTGGTGATTGTAAATACGTGTGGCTTTATTGATGCGGCGGTTGAAGAATCGTTGGAAAGTATTGGGGAGGCGATGGCTAAGAATGGTAAGGTTATTGTCACGGGCTGCTTGGGAAGTCGTGAGGATGAAATTAGAGAAAAATACCCTCAAGTGTTAAAGGTGACAGGGGCTCATGCAGCGGATGAGGTTCTTGACGCGGTTCATGAAAATTTAGCTCGACCTCACGCCCCTTTCTTAGATTTACTTCCCCCCCAAGGCGTTAAATTAACCCCCGATCATTATGCCTATTTAAAAATATCAGAAGGTTGCAATCATCGCTGTAGTTTTTGTATTATTCCTTCATTACGCGGTGATTTGGTGAGTCGTCCCGTGGATGATGTCTTATTAGAAGCTCAACGATTAGCCAATGCGGGGGTCAAAGAGTTATTAGTGGTTTCTCAAGATACCAGTGCGTATGGTTTAGATTTAAAGTATCAATCACGTTATTGGCAAGGCAATAAAATTGAGAGTCGTTTTTATGATTTAGCGGCGGCTTTGGGCGATTTAGGAATTTGGGTACGAATGCACTATGTTTACCCTTATCCCCATGTTGATAAGGTCATCCCCTTGATGGCAGAAGGTAAAATACTCCCCTATTTAGACATTCCGTTTCAACATGCAACAAGTCGGATTTTAAAATCCATGAAACGTCCCGCTGCCACAGAGAATAATTTAGAACGAATTAAAGCATGGCGTTCTATTTGTCCTGATATTACGTTACGCAGCACCTTTATCGTGGGTTTTCCAGGTGAAACAGAGCAGGATTTTGACGAATTATTAGGCTTTTTAACCGAAGCTCAATTAGACCGTGTGGGTGCATTTGCCTATTCACCTGTAAAAGGGGCGGTTGCAAATGAACTGCCTAATTCGGTAGCCGAAGAGGTCAAACAAGAACGGTTGCAACGTTTTATGGCGCATCAAGCAACGATTAGCGCAGCGCGTTTACAACAGCGTATAGGGTCTTTTGAAACCGTGTTAATTGATGAGGTTGTTGAAGAGGGGGCGGTTGCGCGGAGTCACGCGGATGCCCCCGAAATTGATGGGCAAGTTTTTATTGATGGGGCAACGCATTTACAGGTCGGTGAGTTTGTTGATGTGGTGATAGAAGACGCGGATGACTATGATTTATGGGCGCATTTACCGTCTGATTAATAACCCGATAATTCAATAAATTATTTTTTGTCATGGGTAGCGATCAATGCTTTTTCTCATGACATTATTTTAAAAATTAACTTTATCTGTTTAGCTGAGATATGGGAACAAACTAAAATTATTTTCTAATGAAACCACGTGTATACATGAAATTTTTATTATTCATAATGCTTATTTTACCTTCGATGGCATTCTCACATCAGGGAAGGACAGATGCGGATGGTTGCCATAATGATACTATAAGTAATCTTGGCTATCACTGTAATTATAATATTTCTGTGTCAACCGAACCTGTTAATTTAGTAACATTCAATCCATCTGTAGAGTTTAATCCGCCGATAACCTCTGAACCCTCTGTAGAATCTAATCCACCGATAATACTCGAAGATCCTATAATTTCGGTCGTTAGGACTACGTTACCGATACAAGCTTATGATTGGTCTGTAAGTGAATGGAATAATTGTCCAGGTCATGGGGGAAGTACACATAGAAAGGTGTATTGTAAAAATTCAATAGGAGAAGCCGTTAATGATTCTTATTGTTCAAAAGTTAAACCGTTATCCATATCTATTTGCAAAATAAGTACTTGTGACATAACGCCTTATTCACCCCTTCCAAGACCTAGTAAAAACTGTACTGTTCTACGCTCAAAGGTTGCTTACTTAACAAGCTCATACGATGGTAATACCGCTCATTTATCCTGTGTTTATACATCAAAAGGTATCTTTGATATTAAATTAACGTTAGTCAACGGCAGTTTTAATGTTGTTGTGTTGAATAAAATGGCTACCAATTTAAGACGGGACATCCAGCAATTTCAAAGGGTTAGAAAACACACGCTTTCGACTATTTCTAGGAAGCGGTAACTCGCCCATTTCATTCAGTAGCCATGAAAACAAGTCTGGAAACTCGGTATCAAATAAACGCATGGCGGCGGTTGTGCCATCCTCACGTTTGATTCCGTAGTTATGAATGACCGTCAACGCGTTTAATCGCTTTTTATTCAAACCTCGCCCATTGCGATACATTTGCGATAAACAGCCATTTCGCCCTTCCACCGCAGATGAACTGCGTTGAAACTGCCTTGCCATATGCTCCGCCAATGTTAGCCATCGCTGCATTTCACTGATTGATAACTTTGCACTAAATGGGTCTGATTTGAGCTTATCAGACGCGGTTTCCCAAGCTTTTCGATAGTTTTCCTTTGACCTGCGGCTTTTAGTTTGTTCCATTTTCTGATGCCAATAAACAACGGGTAATAATGTTGTGGTCAACCAATATTCGGTATCCGCATCAAGCCCCAAATTTTGCAAGGTTTCGCGTACCCAAAGCCACCAAAAACTGATGGATACCGCTAACGGTTTTATTTGATTACGAAACTTTTTCATCACGCCTTTATGATCGTTAATCCCTTGTTTTTCCGCTATTTTTTCAAAGGCTCGCGCTCTTAACTCTAGCAACTTCTCAACCTGTTCCGCATCGTTTCTACGACTATCATTGAGTGAAAAAGGATGAACTTCATCCGCAATCCCTTGTAAGTTTTCGTGATAATCTGTTTGTATTTTTTGGCTTCTTCAAGCTCTTTTTCAGCCGTTATCCGTGTTGTTTTAAGTCCAATAATTTTCTGCATCGTTGCCGTTTTAGAAACAGTAGACTCTGCGGTTTGCGCTGCTTGCCGCTGTTTTTCAGCCCTTGCTGCACGCCTGCCGATTTTCGCGCCTAACCAGCGACTCATATCTTGTTGAGCATGAAAAATATCTGCCCCCGATTCGCACTTAAACCCCGTCACTGCCATTTTTATCAACGCCTTAGCGCGATCACTAATCGCATGATTAACCTCAATGCCTAATGATTCTAATCGTGGCGAAACCTTTTATACCAAGTATCGTAGCACCTATCATCGCTAATATCTTCCAACAAAAGATAGCCAGAACGTAAGTCCATTAAAACTAAAATCATAAAGTTGCCGAAAAAGTCTCATCCAGCCCAGCAACAACTTTACGTGTTTGTTTTTTCACACTTTTTCGCATTCTTGCTGAAACTGCGGCAATAAGACTTCCATTTTATTGATTTGAGTCCTGCAGTGCGTCGGGTGATACGCCCACATGGGTGTCAATCCGTATCATTTTAAAAAACAGCGATAAAGTCTCTGCACCTACGCCTGCCTTTAATCCAAAGACATACAAGGCGGAAAACACCATTAATCTTTGCCAAGAACTACCTGCCTCGGTTTCCCATAATGATGATTCAGGATGTCGATTTCGCTTTGTTTGCGCTTGACGATGACGATGCACACTGCTTTTTGAGCGACCAACAATTGAAGCTAAGTTACGAACAGTTTGCTTGCCTGTTGTTGTAATTTCAGCGATAATTGCGTGACTAGCTGCGCGTATTTTCTGTGTTGTTCTGTTTTTTTAGTCATTAACCTATGATACAAGAATATCGCAGTTAGTTCTTTATTTTGTCCCGTCTTAAGTTGGTAGCCAATAAAATAGAGCAATGTGAAAAATATAGTGCGAACTATTCATTTTTAACTCGTATGCTAACTATCTTTGACATTCGTATTGATAGTGAAAGCTATAGAGCCTCATTTGAGCAAAATAATTTTGGGGGACTTGATTTATTTTATTCACAAAACATTATTGCTAATCCTGAATTAACATTAAATTATAATCGGGATGATTGGGGCGATTGGATAGATGAAAATAACGACTGTCAGAATACTCGGAATGAGGTTTTAGCTACATTTAATGAAATTACCCCAAATAATTGTACGGTATTAACAGGACAGTGGTTTGGTCCATATACTCAAAAAGTTTTTTTTAATGCAAGTGATATTGATATTGACCACATTGTTCCCGTTTCGTATGCTCATAATCACGGAGGGGCTTATTGGTCTAAAGAATTAAAGCAACAATTTTATAACGATCAAGAAAATTTATTAGCCGTTTCTAAATTAGCAAATACAAGTAAAGGAAATAAACCCCCTACTGAATGGATGCCTGCTAATGGTAACTATGCTTGTCAATATGTTGATACTTTTTTATATATCGTTGATAAATATCATTTAAATTTATTAAATGAGGAAAGAAATACTATAACCAGTCAATGTACTAATTAAGTCTCTTTCTTGTTATGTACAGCAATTAATGTGCTTTCTTACCGCTTTATTTTAAAATTATTTTAATTTTTTTATTCGAGGAAAAATTTATGTTAAATCAAAATGAGATAGCCCCGTCGTTTCAAAGTGTTAACCAGAAAAATCAATTAATAAACTCAACCGATTACTTGGGGAAAAAAAATATTGTTCTTTATTTTTATCCGAAAGATGATACCCCAGGTTGTACGATTGAAGCCAATGATTTTACGGCATTAGCGGATGAGTTTTCTAGTTTAGAGACAGTCGTTATCGGGGTTAGTAAAGACTCGTGTCAAAGCCATCAAGCGTTTATTGATAAATTTTCGTTAAATCTGGAATTGTTAGCGGATACCTCGGGGGCGGTTTGTGAGGCTTATCAAGTTTGGCAAGAAGTTGAAAAAGAAGGCGTGAAAAAAATGAAAATTGTCCGCTCAACCTTTGTTATTGATAAAAAAGGCCAGTTAGCGACCGCTTTGTATGCCGTCTCTCCTGACTCTCATGCACAGAAAATACTGGAAATTGTTAAATCACTAGCCCGTTAATAATACCGACGGCACTATTGGTATAATATGGGCGTAACGATTTTTTTTTACGCCCGTATTGGTTAACGATTAACGTCGCTGTTGTTTGGCTAGATACCCGTCGGCCTTTACGGGGATAACCTCGGGGATAAGTACAGCCCCTAATTCAGCCATTGCTTTGTGATAAACCTTACGTTTAAAGTACACCACATCTTTTAAGGGATGCCAATAATCTACCCACCGCCAATTATCAAATTCAGGGGTGGGACTGCAATCAAAGCGAACATTCGACTCTGATGAAGTAAGCCGTAATATAAACCAAATTTGTTTTTGCCCGATGCAAAGAGGGAGTGAATTTTTGCGAATGAAACGTTCTGGCAAATTATAGCGTAACCAATAACGGGTTCGACCAAGCAACTCTACATGCTCTGATTCAAGCCCTGTTTCTTCCCATAATTCACGATACATTGCCGTTTCAGGATCTTCATGGTCATCAATTCCCCCTTGTGGAAATTGCCAAGAATTAACCCCCTTTCGTTTCGCCCAAAACACACAACCATTATCATTACAAAGGATAATACCGACATTAGCACGGTAACCTTTTGAGTCAATCATGTTAAAACCTATTGTGTTTCCTTATTAATGTTTTTAGTGCTACTCAATACTAAAGTCATTAATAAATGTTAAATTTATGGCATCATTGTTCCATAAATAAGGTCGTGATGCTATGACCTTTCTTTTTTTATTTTTATGACACAGGTTCTTTAATGAGTTTAGCGATCTTTGATTTAGATAATACATTGATTAGTGATGATAGTGATTATCTTTGGGGGCAGTTTTTAGTTGACCAAGGTCTTGTTGATAAAGACTATTATGAAGCAGAAAATGCCAAGTTTTATGATGATTATAAGCGAGGGGATTTAGATATTACTGAATTTTTACATTTTTCATTGAAGCCATTATCTCAACACCCTTTTGAACAGCTTTTAATTTGGCGCGAGCAATTCATGCGCGAAATTATTCAGCCTGTCTTATTAAAATCAGCCCAAGCACTGGTTGATAAACATCGCAGTAGAGGCGATACTTTATTAGTGATTACCGCAACCAATCGTTTTGTAACCGAATTAATTGTTAAGCACTATGGTATTGATAATTTATTAGCCACCACGCCTGAGTTTAAACAGGGGCGCTATACGG
Organism: Methylococcales bacterium; assembly: GCA_030949405.1. Classification (NCBI taxonomy): domain Bacteria; kingdom Pseudomonadati; phylum Pseudomonadota; class Gammaproteobacteria; order Methylococcales; species Methylococcales bacterium. Next base: position 1,064,651 of record JAUZSN010000002.1, read on the forward strand.
GGGAAGTTGAGGGTATTCCTTGTTTTCAAGAGGGGAAGGTGCTTTTACTTGAGGAATGGTTAAAAACCTCACCAGAAACATTGGCAGGCAGTTTTTTTTACAGTGATTCACATAACGATTTACCGTTACTTAATAAGGTGGATTATCCTATTGCGGTTGATCCCGATGAAAAGCTTCATGCGGCGGCAACCCAGTCTAATTGGGATATTATTAGTTTGCGGTCTTAAGGCTTCTAACGGAATATGACAAAATATGCTAGGGTGCATAAAAGAAGACTCGTGTACCCTAGTTGGTATTTAAAATGACACGTTATTCGTGTTTAGTCTTAGTGATTGGGTGCTTGATGCTTCGCTTTAATGTTGATGCCCCTGTCCATGTTCTTGAGCAAATACCCGATAGCTGCAGCCATCACATTCCATCATTACTGTTTTTTGAGAGTCTAATAAGCTCTCAACATTGTTATCTAATAATTGGTAAATTTCAGCTTCAAAACCTAAATAAGAGCCTAAGACGAGTCGCGTTTGTGGGTATTGTTGTTGTAAATAACCAAATTGCTCACTGATTCGTTTAATTAACGTCCCCGTAAATAAATAATAAGGTTGAATGACAATTTGTTTCATTCCAAGTTTAACTTGTCGCTGAATCACGGTTTCTAAGCGCGGATAAGTAATGCCTGTAAACGCAATATCAATCAGCTCATGATCGGTTTCTTCCCATAACCAACGGGCTAATTTTGCAATTTCACCATTTGCCACTTTATCCGATGACCCGCGCCCTAAAATAATAACCCCCGTTGTTTTGGGATCGGGCATCGCAATTTTAGCCATTAATTGCATCAGTCGCCGTCTAAGTAAGGTTAGCATCGCGCTATTAACCCCTAAATGCTTACCATAATTAAACTCAACTTGAGGATGACGTAACCGTGCCTTATCTAAATGCTCAGGAATCTCCATTTTTACATGACCCGCTGCATTTAAGATCAAGGGGATGACTAAAACACGTTCCGAATTTTTGGCCGCATTATCAAAGCCTTCATCTAATAAAACGGTTGCAAATTCAATAAAACAAACTTCAATCCGCCAATCGGGGTGTTGCTGTTGCCAGTGATTGGCAAACTCGTCTATTTCAACATTACCTTGTGAATCTCGTGACCCATGACCGACTAATAAAATCGTTGCTTTCAATTTTTTATCCCTTATTAAGTTTTAATAGCGTTACGAAACCGATGGCTAAACTCTGCATCATATAGTTTCGATTTTTTTAAATTTTTCCAATCACGCGCCCCTAATGTAGGACTGGCAATAATCATCGCTTGGCTGTTAATCTTTGCTTTTTGACAATCATCACGAATGGTCGCTAATGTGCCGCGAATAATTTTTTCTTCATTCGGCCAACTGGCTTTATAAACCACGACAATAACCGAATCTTCAGACCACCCAGCGATTAACAATTCATCTTTTATTTTTTTTAATAACGTGATGGATAAATACAAGCATAAGGTGCAATGATGCGCGGCAAGTTCGCGTAATGACTCGCCTTGTGGCATAGGCGTTCGCCCTTCAACTCGACTAAAAATAACGGTTTGAGTGACTTCGGGTAAGGTCAATGTTTCAATGGCCGCCGCCGCCGAGGCCATTGCGGAAGTCACTCCAGGAACCACTTCGATTGCAATGCCTGCCTTGTCTAAAGGTTGCACCATTTCAATTAAGGCCCCATACAAACTGGGGTCGCCTGTTTGTAGTCGAATTACATGGGCATTTTCAACGGCATGATGAATTAACCAATCTGTAATTTCTGTTAGCGTCATCCCTTTGGAATCTTGAATCTTACAGCTTTCTTTTGCCCATTTCATTGCCGCATCGGACACTAACGAGCCTGCAAATAAAATCGCATCCGCCTCACTGATTAAACGTTGGCCTTTAAGTGTTAATAATTCAGGATCACCTGGCCCTGCACCGACAAAATATATTTTTTTCATTTGAATAGTTTAGCGTGTTTCACATTAAGGGTAAAATTTGCGGCAATAGTTTCTTATTGGTTGCTAAAATTTGTTTAGGAAAAACGCCCTCATTCCCCTTGAAATCCGTAATAGTTCCGCCTGCTTCAGTAACAATCAATACGCCTGCGGCAACATCATATAAATTTAATTCTTGCTCCCAAAAAGCATCCACTTGACCATCGGCGACCATACATAAATCCATCGCTGCTGAGCCAAAACGCCGTTGTCCTGTGGTTTTTTGGGCAATTCGACAAAAACGCGCTAAATTATTATCGTCTAAATAACTGCGTAAACAAGCAAAACCTGTCGCAACCATTGAGTTTCCTAAGTCAGCTTCAGGCGAGACTCGTGTAATGTCGCCATTTTTCCAAGCCCCCTTCCCTTTTTCTGCACAATAATAATCATCCACTGTGGGAACATAAATCGCGCCAAAAACAATTTCACCGTTAATCTCTAAAGCGACACTAATGGACCAAAAATATTGTGACTTGGCAAATGAATGCGTCCCATCAATCGGGTCAACAATCCAACGCTGATTTTGGTCGTCTGTTTGTCCGCTTTCTTCTCCCCAAAAACCAAATTGAGGGTATTCTGTGGTTAATTTTTCTTTTAAAAACTGTTCAACCGCAACATCGGCATCGGTTACAAAATCACGCGGAGCTTTTTGGTGAATTTCAGTTTTTTTTAAATCATTAAAATAAGTTAAGGCGAGTGCGCCGGCGTCTCGAATAATTTTTTCGAGTACGTTAAGCGAAATAGACATGATTAAGTCCTTGATAGTTAAAAATTAAATAATAAGTTTAAGCGATAACGTAATTTGTTACGCGTATTTTTTATCTGTTATCTTAGGGAATTGTTGGTGATTCGTTTATGAAGATTATTAGGGCTTAAATAGTGTTAATGCGGTATAATTTTTTTTCACAAAACATTATGCCTTTTCTTTTTTAAACATGTCCTTTAAGCTCATTTATGGAACTTTTTGTATTTCTTGATCTTGATGATACTGTTTTTCAAACACAGCGTAAATGCCCCCCTAATACAGTGATTACCCCCGCCACTTTTTTAAAGGAAGGATCAACGAATTCTTTTTTTACGAAAAAGCAGCAGCATTTATTTAATTTATTAAAGGCAAATACGCGCTTAATTCCCACCACGGGACGTGATTATGCATCGTTTTTACGGGTGCCTAGTATTCAAACCTTTGATTATGCCATTATTAATTATGGCGGCATCATTTTAAACGCAGAGGGTTCTGTTGATAAGGCTTGGTTTAATCTAATCGCATCAAAAATTAACCCGCTGTTATCGGAATTGAAAACCCTAACAAAGTATGTTGAAACGATGGCCAAGACGCAATCAATTCCTTTAAAAATTCGTTTAGTGGCTGATTTTGGGTTAACGTTTTATTTATCCATTAAACATCACGATCGTGATCCCGAGGTTTTAAAGGCGGTCTCGAATCAAATTATCAAACCCTATCTAAACGCGCAACAATTAGATTTTTATTGTCATTTGAATGATAATAACCTCGCCGTGTTCCCCCAGTTTTTAAATAAAGCCCCCGCGGTTAGTTATTTGCTGCAACAATTTAATCAAACGTATGCTAATTATTTATCTTTTGGCGTGGGCGATAGTTTGACTGACATGCCCTATATGCAATTGTGCGATTATTTTATTACCCCGACGAATAGTCAAATTTTGCAGAAAAAATTTTTGGGTTAAATGCTTGTTAACGGGTTTAGGTCATGAAATGTTAAAGAAGTCCCCCTTAATTCCTGGTTTTTATGGAAAACTCCCCATTTTAGATGATTTTATTTTTCAGCATTTACCTAATGAGTTTGTTGAACCTTGGGCTAATTGGTTACAACACTCAATTGCAGCCAGTAAACAGACATTAGGGGTGAACTGGCTCGATATTTATTTAGCCTGTCCAATCTGGCGTTTCGCATTGACACCGGGCTTATGTGGTGAAACGGGTTGGATGGGGGTCATTATACCGAGTGTTGATAAAAAAGGGGGCTACTTTCCTTTAACCCTTGCCCTTCCTGTACCTGTGAAAAATGATGACCCCGTTTTACTTAGTTTGAATAATACGTGTTATTTGGAGTTAGAAAAAATTGCCTTAACCGCACGGGAAAATAAATTAGATGTCGCCTCAATAGAGCAGTTACTCATTAATATTTCAACGGTTTCTGTTTCAACCTTATTAACGAAAACGCGTAAACATAAAAAACATACGCCTTTTTCGCCTGCACATAGTTTATGGTCCATTCAATCCTCCGATAACAATCAGAATGAATCATTAATTTTTAAAGGCTTTCCGCCTGTGACTGAATTTTCAAATTTATTACGGTGTCGTTGGTCCAAAGAACGTAAGTTAGTAAAAGCGCAGAATAAGTCTAATAATCCTCAAGAAAAATTACATTTATTTAATCAGAAATATCCGAGCAATAGGATTACGGTGGGGAATGACACGCCAAAAAATAACAGGTGGCAGTCCTATGCTGAAACCGATAAAGGAAATCGAAGGCATTATAATCAAGATGCGTTTTTAGACCGTCCTGACTTGGGTTTATGGGTTGTCGCGGATGGAATGGGCGGGCATTTAGCGGGGGATGTCGCTAGTCGGATGATTATTCACCAAATGAATGCACTCGTTTTCAACGATGATTTTAACGCGCGTATTGAACTCACCCAACAATGCCTGCAAAAAGTTAATCAAACCTTACGCTATTTTGCAAAGAAACTCTTTGCAGGACAAACCATTGGCAGTACTGTGATTGCTTTATTATCGGATGGGGAAAATTTTGCTTATATTTGGGCGGGGGACAGTCGAGTCTATCGTTTACGAGATCAAAAATTAGAGCAATTATCGCAAGATCATAGTGATGAAAGTTCATCCTTCGCTAAAAAAAGTCATGTGATTACCCGTGCAGTCGGTGCATTTAATACCTTAGAACTAGACTTATCCCTTGTTAAGGGACGTTCGGGGGATAAGTTTTTATTGTGCAGTGATGGCTTAGATAATGAGGTTTTTAGTCATGAAATTGAACATGCGTTAAATAATAATAATTATCAAGGCAGCGTTGATCGGTTAATTAAATTAACGCTTGCACGCGAAGCGAAAGATAATGTAACCGTGTTGGTTGTTGATGTTTTGTAGAGAATGCGTATGAAAAAAGTTTTAATAACAGGAACTAATGGTTTCATTGGTCGAATTTTATGGCAGCATTTACAGGCTTTGTCGATTGATGTTGTTAATTTAGTTAGAAATAACGATATAGAGTTGCCCAACAAAATTATTCTTGATTTAACGCACGAGTGGGCTGTTAATCCCTGTGATGGGGTGGATACGGTTTTTCATTTAGCGGGTAAAGCTCATGCGTTATCTGAAATTTCACAAGATCGGGCGGACTATCATCGAATTAATACCGAAGGAACGCAAAAATTATTAGAGGCCGCCCAACAAGCGGGTGTGGTACGATTTATTTATTTTAGTAGCGTTAAAGCGGTTGGCGATAGCGAATCCATGCAAAATGAAACCAGTGAGCGGGTTGCAGATACCCCTTATGGGCATTCAAAATTTGCGGCGGAACACTTGGTTTTACACGGGGGCTATGTTCCCCATCCTGTTGTTATTCGTCCGTGTATGGTTTATGGAAATTCAGATAAAGGGAATCTTCCCAAAATGATTAAAGCGATTGCACGAGGTTTTTTTCCCTCTTTACCCGAAGTTAATAATCGCCGTTCAATGGTGCATGTTGAGGATGTGGTACGGGCGGCGTTATTAACGGCTGAAAACCCTAAAGCGGCTGGGCAAATTTATATCGTTTCTGATGGACACCCCTATTCATCGCGCCAGCTTTATGAGTTGATTTGCCTTGCCTTAGATAAAAGGCCCGCTCGATTTACGATTCCTTTAATTTTTTTAGAGGCGTTAGCGTTCATCGGGGATTTAATTGGAAAATTAATGGCCCGACGGTTTATTTTTGATTCGGAGGTTAAACAAAAATTATTGGGATCGGCGCAGTACTCATCGGCAAAAATAGACGATGAATTAGGGTTTAAAGCCCAATACTCATTACACACGGCTTTAGCGGATATGGTCTATTATTTGAAAAATAAAGAGGAAACCCGCAAAATTGACACTGGGAATAATTATCCTCATAAATCCAATGAATAAGGGGTCACGGTGATGATCTTATTTTTTTTACTCACTTTTTTGTTAAGCGGTTTGGCAACGTATTTAATTCGCCATTATGCCCTTAATAAAAAGTTACTTGATATTCCAAATGCCCGAAGCTCCCATGTTATCCCGACCCCAAGAGGCGGCGGATTATCGGTTGTTATTGTCTTTTTAATCGCGCTTTGCGGGCTTGAATACGCCAGTTTAATTTCATTAGGGGATGTATTGGTCAGCCTTATTATTTCAAGTGTCTTGATTGCAGGCATTGGTTTTTGGGATGACCACCAGTCTATTCCTGCCCGCTGGCGTTTTTCGATTCATATCCTCTCAATTTTAATTATCTTAATCAGCCTGCCAGAACTTCCTTTACTGTATTTTTTTGGATACACGCTCGATATTCCTATTGTTAATTTTATTATTTATACCTTGGCACTCGCATGGCTGCTTAATTTATATAACTTTATGGATGGAATTGATGGGCTTGCAAGTTCCGAAGCCATTAGTGTTAGCGTGAATGCCGCATTACTCTTATTTATCCAAGATAATCATAATGAAAGTCGAGTCTTATTCCTGTTAGCCAGTTGTGTAGCGGGGTTTTTAATTTGGAATTGGCCTCATGCTAAAATTTTCATGGGGGATGCCTGTAGTGGTTTTTTAGGGTTTATTTTTGGGGTGCTGATTTTAATTACCTCACTTAATGAAACGATTAACCTTTGGAGCTGGAGCATTCTATTAGCTCTTTTTATCAGCGATTCATCGGTTACCTTAGCGACTCGAGTTTTAAACGGGGAGAAATGGTACGAGGCCCATTGTAGTCATGCCTATCAATATTATTCTAATCAATTAATTAGACAGTTTGAACACCAAGGTTTTAAAAAAACAAAGGCACGAACGCAGGCTCATAAGCAAATCAACCTAAGCTTATTAGCAATTAACACGTTTTGGTTGCTTCCTTGGGCGGCTGTGAGTATTTTTTACCCTTATTGGGGCGTTGTCATTACCCTCATTGCTTACATCCCGCTTATTATGACTGTGAAAAATATGAGAACGCTTCATGTTGACTGATCTTATCAATAAAATTATTGAACGCTTTTTAGCCCTTTCTCGAAATCAGAAAGCTGCTATTTTAATTGGCGTTGATATAATTTTTGCTGTCATCGCTTTATGGGTGGCTTTTTCATTGCGCTTAGGTTTTTTTTATTGGCCTGTGAATGAAATCATCTATTTCTTTATCGCCGCCCCCGTTATTGCGGTTCCCGTCTTCATTAAATTGGGACTTTATCGGGCGATTATTCGCTATATTGGCATTAAAGCCTTGTGGACAATCATTCAAGCCACCACTCTTTACGCGCTTCTATTTGCAACCTGTGTTTTTTATTCAGGCGTTGGCAGTATCCCAAGAACGGTTCCGACATTAAATTGGATGATTATGCTGTTACTGATTGGTAGCAGTCGATTTTTCGCCCGCTGGTTATTAAGAGAAAATTATTCTCGGATTATTAATAAACAAAGGGGACTTGATGAGGGTAAAAAAAATGTGCTGATTTATGGAGCAGGCTGCGCAGGGGTACAATTAGCTTCTGCTTTAGTTCATGGACATGAATTTAGAGCGGTCGCCTTTATTGATGATAAACCCTCGCTTCACAAGCAAAAAGTAAATGGTTTAAAAATTTATCCTTTTAACGCATTAGAACAACTGATTGAGCGTTATAAAGTCAGTGATGTGTTATTAGCGATGCCCTCAGTAAAAGGAGCGCGGCGCAGTGAAATTATTCGTTTATTAGAACCGCATTCGATTCATGTTCGCACCATTCCTGATATTAATGAAATTGCCCGTGGGCAGCTCACGTTTGATACCATTAGAGAAGTCGATGTGGGGGATTTACTCGGTCGTGAATCCGTTCCTCCCGATGAAACCTTATTACACGCGAACATTCGCAATAAAGTGGTTATGGTAACAGGGGCGGGCGGCTCCATTGGGGCTGAATTATGCAAACACATTCTTGAAAATCAACCGCGCTGCTTAGTGTTATTTGAAATGAGTGAATTTCAGCTTTATAGCATTGAAAAAGAATTACGAACGACTTACACCACCTCGTGCAAAATCATTCCTATTCTGGGTTCCATAACGGATAAAAACCGACTTGAACAAGTCTGTAATGCCTTTGTTATCCAAACTATTTATCATACAGCGGCGTATAAACATGTGCCTTTAGTTGAACAAAACCCAGCCGAAGCCATTTGGAATAATATTTTTGGAACCTTAACTCTTGCAAAAGTAGCGATTAAATTCAAGGTCGAAACCTTTGTCTTAATTTCCACCGATAAAGCCGTTCGACCGACCAATACAATGGGTGCGACCAAGCGGTTTGCCGAATTAATTTTACAAGCCCTGAGTCAAAAACCTGAAGATCATCAACAAACTCGCTTTACGATGGTTCGTTTTGGTAATGTTTTAGGCTCATCAGGGTCGGTTGTGCCATTATTTAGAGAACAAATTGCTAAAGGTGGGCCAGTTACGGTGACCGATAAACGTATTATTCGTTATTTCATGACCATTCCAGAAGCGGCAGAACTCGTTATTCAAGCAGGCGCAATGGGACAAGGCGGTGATGTTTTTGTTTTAGACATGGGAACGCCCGTTCAAATTGTTGAATTGGCGCGGCGAATGATTCATCTGAGTGGCTTTAGTGTGAAGGATGCCGCTCAACCCGAAGGCGATATAGAAATTATTTATACAGGGCTTCGTCCTGGTGAAAAGCTTTATGAAGAGCTCTTAATCGGCACTAATGTTTCACAAACGCAGCATGAAAAAATTATGCGCGCAGAAGAAACCATTATTCCTTGGGAGGAATTAAGCGCGTTATTAACGACTTTAGAAAAAATTGTGAGTGCCAATGATTTTGAAGCGGTACGGCAACTATTAAAACAAGTGGTGACAGGGTTTAACCCGCAATGTGCGGTTGCTGATGAGGTCAGTTTAGGATTACAACGCTTGGAAAGTAAGACAAAAAATCAAAAAAGTCATCATGCAGCCATGTAAATTAAACGGTATAATGGTATGTTAACTAAGGGTTTAAAAAAATAATGAGGAATACGCGTGGATATTAAGGCCTATATGCAGCAACTTGGTAAACAGGCAAAACAAGCTGGACGAGAGATTAGCAAGGCGGATAGTGCAAAAAAAAATAAAGCCTTACTCGAAATTGCACAACAACTTGAATTACACAGTGAGTTCTTAATAACCGAAAATGAAAAAGATTTACAGGCTGGAAAAGAAAAAGGCTTAGAGAGTGCCTTATTAGATCGATTAGAACTCACCCCCGCTGGAATTTTAGCGATGATAGAAGGGTTAACTCAAATCGCTGCTTTACCCGATCCTGTCGGGGAAATTAGTCACTTAAATTATCGACCCAGTGGCATTCAAGTCGGCCAAATGCGTGTTCCTTTAGGAGTGATTGGCATTATTTACGAATCACGACCGAATGTGACCGTTGATGCAGCGGCTTTATGTTTAAAATCAGGAAATGCCTGTATTTTACGCGGAGGATCAGAATCAATCTATTCCAATCAAGCGATTGCGGCGTGTATTCGTAAAGGTTTAAAAATTGCGGGATTGCCCGATGAAGTCGTGCAAGTGGTTGAAACGACCGATAGAGCAGCGGTCGGTGAATTAATTACCCTAAAGGAATTTGTTGATGTCATTATTCCTCGCGGGGGAAAAAGTTTAATTGAGCGTATTACCCAACAAGCCACTATTCCAGTGATCAAACACTTAGACGGTATTTGTCATGTTTATATTGATGGCGAAGCCGATAGTGAAAAAGCCGTTGCGATTGCGGTTAATTCTAAAACCCATCGTTATGGAGTCTGCAATGCGATGGAAACCTTATTAATTGCTGAAAGTATTGCTCCAACCCTTTTACCGTTACTCGCAGAAAAATATGCCGTGGAAAACGTCGAATTGCGGGGCTGTGAAAAAACAGCGGCTCTTATTGAAAATTGTGTTCAAGCAACCGAAGACGATTGGCAAACAGAATATCTTGCCCCTATTTTATCCATTAAACTCGTTGCCGATATGGATGCTGCCATTGCGCATATTAATCACTATAGTTCGGCGCATACCGAATCCATTGTGACTGAAAATTATACCTTAGCCCGTCGTTTTTTACGGGAAGTCGATTCCAGTTCGGTGATGGTTAATGCGTCAACACGATTTGCCGATGGGTTTGAATATGGGTTAGGAGCTGAAATCGGAATTAGTACCGACAAGCTTCATGCGCGTGGGCCTGTTGGTTTAGAAGGACTGACGACGTTGAAATATATTGTTTTAGGTGATGGTCAAATTAGAGACTAAATGATTGGTATTTATGGCGGGACGTTTAATCCGATTCATTACGGACATTTACGGACGGCTTTAGAAATAAAAGAAAAGCTTGCCGTGGATGAAATTAAATTGATTCCATGCTACCAACCTGCGTTGAAAAACCAGCCTTCGGTTACGGCGAGTATGCGTTTAAACATGCTGCAATTAGCCATTGAAGGTCATCAGGGGTTTAGCTGTGATTGTCGAGAAATTGAACGGCGCGGAGCTTCTTACATGGTTGACACCTTGGCCTCTTTACGTACAGAATTACCGAAACAGTCTTTAGTGTTACTGATAGGGAACGATGCGTTTATCCACTTAGAAAAATGGCATCGTTGGCAATTATTATTTGACTATGCCCATGTCGTGGTGATGACACGACCGAATAGTCAACAAAAACGACTGAATCCTTTTTTAAAAGTTCGATTGGCCGATAATGCCGAGCAACTCAAACAAACCTTAGCGGGCCATTTATACTTTCAAAAGGTTACTCAGCTCGCTATTTCATCAACCGAAATAAGAACATTACTGTCTATGAAAAAAAGTCCTCACTTTTTAATGCCAGACAGCGTGATAAACTACATACAACAAAATAAACTTTACAGGAATTTGAATGCAAATTAATGAGTTATTGACCTTAGTGACCGCAGAATTAGATGAGCGGAAAGGCGAAGGAATTACCGTTATTAATGTGAAAGATAAAAGCAGTGTGACCGATTTTATGGTTTTAGTCACAGCAACGTCAGAGCGTCATGGTCAATCATTGGCAAATTATGTCGCTATAAAAATAAAAGAACAAGGACTCAAGCCTTTAGGTATTGAAGGGGAACAAGGGTCTGAGTGGGTTTTATTAGATTTAGGGGATATTGTCCTGCATATTATGACATCCCAGATGCGAGAGCTTTATCAGCTCGAAAAATTATGGTCGCTTGAAAATTAAGTGGAGCCATAAAAAGCTAATTAAAATTAATAATAAAAGAGCTATTTATGGTTAGAGTTTTGCTAGTTGACGATCACGTATTAATTACAACCGCAATTAAAGTGTTATTAAATAATGCAGATAACCTGAGTGTTATTGGGGTTGCTGAAAGTGGTGAGCAAGCAATATTGGCGGTTGAAGAAAAGCAACCCGATGTTGTTTTAATGGATGTTGAAATGCCTGGAATGGGTGGAACTGAAGCGTGCCGACGTATTTTAAAGGCGCACCCAGAAACCAAAATTATTGGGTTATCTCAGCATGATAATAATTCTGTTCCCAAACAACTTTTAAAAATTGGCGCGGTCGGTTTTATTTCAAAAAACTCTTCTTCAGAAGAAATGATACGCACCATTCATAAAGTTATGTCGGGTGATATTTATTTGTGTGCGGATGTTGTTGAAAAATTTACCATAAAAACCAAAACAAAAGATAAGAATAATCCGTGTTCAATTCTTTCCCCGAGAGAATTTGAAGTGGTTCGGCTTATTTTGCAAGGAAAAAGTATCCAAGATATGGTTAAAATACTGGGTATAAAAGATAAAACCATTAATACCTATCGTTATCGTATTTATAAAAAATTAGATGTGAAAAATGATGTTGAATTAGTTCGTTTGGTCGATAAATTTAATCAAACCTAAGTACGATTTTAACAACGAACGCTCTATTTTTTAAATTGTATTTTCAAACAAAAAACGTCGGTGTTCATCTTGGGTTGCTAATCCTAATCGCGCCCCCGTTTTAGTCGCGCATAAAGCCCCTGCGGCACTGGCATAGCGTAAGCATTCTAACCAGTCCTTATTTAACGCTAAGGCCGTAGCAAATGCACCATGAAACGCATCGCCCGCCCCCGTACTATCAACCGCATTAACGGGGTAAGCGGCTAATGTTCCCGATTCTAAACCGCGTCTCCAAAGTAACCCCTTTTCTCCCAAGGTAATCACAACCACGGGGGCTAAATTTGCCAGATTTTCCAAAGCACTATCCAGTGTTTGACTGTGTTGTAAAGCAAATTTTTCTGAACAAATTAAATAATCAACCTTTCCCATCAACGCTAAACTGCCTTCGTGAATGGAACCTGCATCTAAAATAGTTGGAATTTGCTTCGTTTCTTTTTGTTTGAGTAGGGCTAGTGATAAGTGAGGCTGATGACCATCCAATAAAATAACCTTCGGATTCAGCGTTGAAAAATCAATCGACTCGGCAGTTAATGGCTGGGTGATTCCTTTATAATTTATCAAGGCACGATCCCCATTCGGCTTAACTAAAATAGAGGCCATCGGCGTGGGAGTTGAGCCTCGCTGAATGAAATCGGTATTAATCTGATAACGTAGAAATTCTTGATAATGAGATTCCCCCTGTAAATCATCACCTAAATAACCCGAAAAAGCTGATTTCAAGCCTAACTTAGCCACCATAACGGCTGCATTTGCCGCAGGCCCGCCACCACAATCTACAAAATCCGTCGCCACTATTTTTTCATCGGAATGGGGGTGATGAGGAACTGAAAAAACTAAATCATAGCAGGCATAACCCAGACAAAGTACATCAACCTTGATGACTGATTTTAAAGATAACATTTAATTAACCTAATAAAAAATTACACTCAAAGGATAGGTATTTTATCAATAGCTCACTAACTTTCATCCTTTTAACAAGATGATTATTAAAAAAAATAAAACTATGCTTTAATAACCTAGTATTCAACTAGGTTATTAAGGCTTATGAACTCTCTAAAATCATTACAAAACTTAGCGTTTGATAATCGTTTTATCCAACAGCTTCCCGCCGACCCTGAAACTAAAAATTATTGTCGAACGGTTTTAAATGCAAGCTACTCTTATGTTTCACCGACTAAAACCGATAAGCCTGTTTTGGTGAGTTATTCCAAGGAAGTGGCTGATTTAATGGGGTTAGCGGCCTCTGAATGTAGTACAGAATTATTTACTCAGGTCGTAACAGGGAATACGTTATTGGAAGGGATGCAGCCTTATGCGTGTTGTTATGGCGGTCATCAATTTGGAAATTGGGCTGGGCAATTAGGCGATGGTCGGGCGATTAATTTAGGTGAATTAAAAACCGATCAAGCGATTCATTACACCTTGCAATTAAAAGGCGCGGGACTTACGCCTTATTCGCGGCGAGCAGATGGATTAGCGGTCTTACGTTCATCGGTTCGTGAATACTTATGCAGTGAAGCGATGCATCATTTAGGCGTTCCCACAACGCGCGCTTTAAGTCTGGCATTAACGGGGGATAAAGTCATTCGTGATATGTTTTATGACGGTCGTCCCAAAGCAGAATTAGGGGCGGTTGTGTGTCGTGTTGCCCCATCGTTTACGCGATTTGGAAGTTTTCAAATCTATACCGCACAAGGTGATTTATCGTTATTAAAACAATTTGTTGATGTCACCTTACGCAATGATTTTCCCCATTTAGGCGCACCGTCCAAAGCGACTTATTTACGTTGGTTTTCAGAAGTCTGTGAAAAAACGGCCTTAATGGTTATTCATTGGCAACGCGTGGGGTTTGTTCATGGGGTGATGAATACGGACAATATGTCTATTTTAGGTTTAACGATTGATTATGGGCCTTACGGTTGGTTGGAAGACTATAATCCGCATTGGACACCGAACACCACGGATGCAAGTGAGCGTCGTTATCGTTTTGGTCATCAGCCGCAAATGGCGTATTGGAATTTAGTGCAATTAGCGAATGCGATTTACCCCTTAATTGAGGATGTGACGTTATTACAAACGGCGTTAACCCATTACTCCGATACGTTTGATCGAGGGTGGAATCAAATGATGGCGGATAAGTTAGGGTTAGCGGTTTACACGGCTGAAATGGATGAAGCTTTGATTAAAGAGTTGCTTGAAGTTTTGCAATTAGTGGAAACGGATATGACTATTTTTTACCGAAAATTAGCCTTACTTAAATTTGATGCGCTGGATATAGAGCAGGTTTCCAATAAGGATTTATTAGCCCCTTTAAGCGAGGCTTATTATCAAATTGAAAAATTAACCCCCGCTTTTGAACAGCGTATTGGCGATTGGTTACGTCTGTATTTTAAACGGATTCAACAGGAAAAATTAACCGATAAGCAGCGGGGTTTACGCATGAATGCAGTGAATCCGAAGTATATTTTTCGTAACTATTTAGCCCAATTGGCGATAGATAAAGCGGAGGCGGGTGATTTTTCAATGATTGATGAATTGTTAGCCTTATTTCGTTATCCTTATAGCGAGCAAGAAGATAAAGAATCGTATGCTGAAAAACGGCCTGAATGGGCAAGAACGCGTGCGGGGTGTTCGATGTTGTCGTGTAGTTCATAATGCTTACGTTACTCTGCTTTTTCAATGAGTCTATTTACAAATGAAACGTTTAGTTGTGATGATTTAGATGAAATGCCTGCAATCCTCACGGAAATAACAACTCACGAATTTAAGGTTAATTAAACGGTTGCACAATAGCCTTTTGATAATCATGTCGCTGGCTAATTAACTGGTTATACAAAAAAACATCCTGCAACGTATTATAAGAGGTCTCTGAAATACAAGGATTAGCCGACCAGCAACCTAAAGCTTGATAGGTTTTGATGGTTTCCGTTAAAACCGATAAAGGGATGTTGGGAAAAAAATCAGCTTCTAAAGCGGCAATTTCAGCGGCAGGCGTTTCGACAATAGCACAACATGCTTTTTGGTAGGCTCGCATAAAAGCTTGCGCGTGTTCTGTTTTAAGCCAAGTTCGCGTTGCACATAAACTACTAAAAGCCACCTCACCAATCACGTCACCCACCGAGGCTAAGACCGTTGCTTTTCCTTCATATTCAAGTTGTTGAGGCGCAGGGCCTTGTTGATGAATATAATCCGCTTTGCCTGCACGAAAAGCCTCTTCCATCGCTAAAACATCCCCAGCGTCGATACTATTTATTTGTTTTCGATCAATTCCTAGTGTGTGTAAGGCATAATTGAACATGGCCAAAGGTTGAAATAAATGATCGACCAGTATTTTTTTTCCGATTAACTGTTCCCATGAAAAAGGCGTTTTTGTCGGTTTTCCTGCAATAAAAAAACCATCTTTTTGATTGATTTGTGCAAAATGGACAATCTCAGGTTTTTCACCGCGTTCTAGCTGAGGAAAACTTCCCGCAACCGCAAATTGTGCTAGATGGACGGAGCCATTATGTAAACTAGCGGGTATTGTTTTTTCAGGGGTGGCTAATTGATAATTTGATTCTAAGCCTTCAGCTTTTAAAAATCCGCCTTTAATTGTATAAAGGAGGGGGCTATAAAAAGCGGAATGGCGTAAGACCATAATATTTATTTTATTATTCATTCGGTAAGCTCCATAAAAAGAAATGGGATTCAGTATTTTTTATTTCAACGGGTAGGACAAGAGGGTAATAAAAATTAAAAAGCCTGAAAAATAAAGCGATAAGCGGTTAAATGGTATAAACAATCCGTTTTAAACTTTAAAAAACTTATACAAAGCGAAAGGACTAGGTTAAACTAAAATTATCAAGTCGTCTGATTCAAGTTAATTTTATAAAATTCTAAATAAATACGAATTTTTTGGCGATTAATTTAAATAGAACGGGGTTATTTAAGGGGAAATGAATCGAATAAATGACCTTTTTCTAGGCTATTTTGGGTTCGATCTTAAATAGTGTTGTTCTGTTTTTTCGGCTAGCAACTTAAGACGAGACATTATGGGGCGAGGCTTAACCATTCGTCCTGAGTCCAATCGAAGGGCGGACGGCTTAATCTCAACGTGTCCCGTCTTAAATTGGTAGCCGTTTTTTCGCTTTGAAGGTCGACTACTTTACCTTAATATAATCATTTCAGGATACCCATGAGTATTAGAAAATTTAAAAATAAGCAGCCTAAAATGGGTCGTCATGTTTACATTGATGAGGCATCTATCATCATTGGGGATGTGGTGTTAGGTGATGATGTTTCTATATGGCCTACTGCGGTTATTCGAGGGGATGTGTCCTATATTCGTATTGGCGATAAAACCAATGTGCAAGACGGTTCGGTTTTACATGTTTCTCATGCTAATCCTCATATAGAAGAGAAAAACCATCCTTTAATCATTGGTCAAGGGGTTACGATTGGGCATAAGGCGGTTGTTCATGCGTGTACCATTGGGGATTATTGTTTAATTGGTATGGCAGCGGTTATTATGGATGATGCAATTATTGACGATTATGTTATTTTAGGCGCGGGTTCATTGGTGTTATCAGGTCAAAAACTTGAAGGCGGGCATCTTTATTTAGGGTCGCCTGCGAAGAAAATTAGAGCGTTAAACGAAAGTGAAACTGAATTTTTAAGGTATTCCAGTCAACATTATGTGGAACTTAAAAATGAATATCTAGCCGAACAAAAATAAATTAAAGATTAATACATTAACTCATTAAGAAATATTTCAAAAAAATAGAGAGAAAATTATGTTATTAAAAGTTGGCTCAAAAGGCGATGATGTAAAAGAAATGCAGCTTAAACTAGAAATTCTTCCCGCCGATGGAATTTTTGGATCAGGTACAGCACGGGCGGTTAAACAATGGCAACGTGATAATGGTTTAAAGGCCGATGGGGTGGTTGGGGAAAAAACGCTAGAATTATTATATGCCGAACCCAGAGAACCGATTGCGGATGTCGGTGATTTAAAATTAAACGTCTTGGTCGGGGCTATTCCTTATGACGTGGTTACGCAAATTGCCATTTGTGCAGAAACGTTTGAAATTAATACCCCTTTACGTTTGGCCCATTTTTTAGCGCAATGCAGTCATGAAAGTGCAAATTTTACGGCAACGCATGAAAATTTGAATTATTCAGCGAAAGGCCTAAGACGAACGTTTAAAAGATATTTCCGTAATAATTTAGCCGATAGTTATGCCCGTCAACCTGAAAAAATTGGTGCGCGTGTTTATGCTAACCGAATGGGAAATGGTAATGAGGCGAGTAAAGAGGGTTATTTGTATCGAGGGCGCGGCTATATTCAGTTAACAGGAAAAAATAATTATACGGCCTTTTCTGAGCCGGTTGAGGAAGATATTGTTAATAATCCTGACTTAGTTCAGTCACAATATCCTTTACTTTCAGGTGCTTGGTTCTGGAATACTAACTTGCTTAATAAAAAAGCAGATAAAGGTTCGGGTAATAAGAATGTGAAATCAATCACTCGAACGATTAATGGCGGAACCAATGGGTTACAGGATAGAATTAATAAATTTAAAAAATACTACAGATTACTAACGAGATAACGCCTTTTAAATGTAAAAAAACCATTAACACGGTATTCCTTATATCCCCGCCTAAAGAGATGGGGGTTTACGGAAATTTAGTTAAAACCAGCTTTTCATTGATTAGGAACAAGCACGAATTAAGTCATGCAACTTAAATTTATAAGCCTTGAATTATCAACGTTTTTGAATGAAGTTGCCGAAATTATTTCATGCACGGTTCCTTAGCTAAGATTTAATAGCCAGTGTGGTGATTCGTAAAACGACTATATTCATCATCTAATCTCTCAATAGTTCGGACAGTTTTTTGTAACCCATTGATTTAAAAAATAATTTACCAACACATCTCGTAAATATAAAACCCTTTAAAATCAATGCCTTATAGAATTAAGATCGCTATCTTTTTTAAAACTGTCCGAAGTATTGATCTCTGTACACGACAAAAAATATAAATGCTCTCTAAGTTGTTGGTTTTTTATTGAATGATACTATGTCGTACTCCTAAAAATCAATGGCTTACGAGGATCTGAAAATTTTGTCGTCTACAGAGTCATCTAATCATACTATTGAATTCCTATCCTAATATCTCCATTTAATTAATAGCTAACTCGCCTACACAATTTTTTTTTATTTTGTAGATCACTTTCGGGTGTTATTAATCCCTTACTCCTAAGATACTTGTAATTAACTCGATAATAAATGTAATGATTAAATCAAAGAATCGTCACGGACGAAATATAATTCTATTGGCCGTATTATTAACGTCAGGCTGTGATTATTTAGGCCCTGATGTGGGTAAAAAAATTCCTTTAGATAGTCTGCCGTTACAGGTTAAACGATCAAATAGTGATGTTATTTTATATGAAAATCAAGACAATGAAAAACCTATTGATCTACAAGAAATTCCTCCCGCAGAAATTTACCCAGGAACGGGGGCCTTTATATCGGATAAAGCATTAAATAAGAAGCAACAAGTGACCTTTAAAGAAGGGAATTATAATTTAAACTTTACCAACGCTGAAATAGATGAAGTCACGAAAGTTATTTTAGGTGAAATATTAAAGGTTAATTATGTGATAAGTCCGCAAGTTAAGGGAAGTATTAGCATTAAAACTACCAAACCCATTCGTAAATCAGAAGTTTTATCGACCTTAGATATGCTTTTAAAAATGAATGGCGCGGCGATCACCAAAAATAATAATATTTATCATATTGAACCGATTCAAAAGGCCCATGCACTTGCGACGATTAAATCTGTTAACAATATAGGGAAATTGCCCGCAGGTCATCAGCTTTTAGTGGTGCCACTGGAGTATGTGAGTGTCACGGATATGGCGGAAGTTTTAAAAGGTATTTTGTCAGAAAGTGCGATTTTACGTTTAGATAAAAGCCGAAATGTCATGGTGATTGCAGGTCATGGTCAAGAGCTTGCTCAAGCGGTTGAAATGATTAAAACCTTTGATGTTAATGTGATGGAGGGAATGTCATTTGGGTTATTTCCTTTGCAAAAAGCCACAGCGGAAACGGTGATTACCGAGTTAGAAGCCATGTTGGAAACGGGCGAACAATCCCCCCTGAATGGGTTGTTGCGGTTTGTGGCGATTGAGCGGTTAAATGCGATTATGGCGGTCACCCCACAGGTTAATTATTTAAAAACGGTTGAACGATGGATTGCTCGTTTAGATAAAACAAATACCACCAGCAGTAATGGCATTATTGTTTATCCTGTTAAACATGTGGATGCGGAAGAATTAGCGAACACATTGACTTCTATTATTAGCGGTACAGGACGTAGTTCAACTAAAAAGGACACAGCACTGGCCCCAGGAAGTAAGGCGGCTACGATTAATAACAAACAAAAAACCAAACCTGTGGTGAATAAATCGGCTTTAAAAAAAGCTAATTCAGGGGTTGGTATTGATGAATTAGAAGGCATCAATATTGTGGCGGATGTGACCAATAACTCATTGATTATTGTGGCCTCACCCGTGCAGTATGAAATGTTAAAAGGGGTTATTTCACAATTAGATGTGATGCCGTTACAGGTTTTAATTGATGCGACTATTATTTCAGTCACGTTAACGGATGAATTACGTTATGGTATTCGTTGGTATTTTACGCATGGTAAGGGTGGATCTAATGGCGTTAGTAGTGGTACAGGGGTTGGCTTAAGTGATTTGGCGGCTTTAGCCGCTACTGCAATTAATCCGGGGTTTGGTTATTCGTTTGCCAGCAGTGCAGATAATGTTCGAGCGGTGCTAACGGCAGAAGCGAAGGATAATAAAATTAATGTTATTTCCGCGCCTTCGTTGATGGTGTTGAATAATCAAGAGGCGGTTATTCAGGTGGGTGAACAAATTCCTGTGAGAACCTCTGAGTTAACAACGGATACGGGGACGACGAGCAATACGATTCAAATGCGTGAAACGGGGGTAACGTTAAAAGTTAAGCCGCGTGTTAATGCGAATGGGTTGGTTATTATGGAAATTGAGCAAAGTGTTGATAATGCGATTCCCGCAGGTTCAGATGGAAGCACGTCACAAATTGATTCCCCTTCAATTTTGCAACGAAAAATAAAAAGTATTGTTGCGGTTCAAGACAAAGAAACGATTGTTTTGGGCGGGTTAATTAGTGAGAATAAGGTTTATAACAAAACAGGGATTCCATTACTTAATCAAATTCCTGTTATTGGGGGATTATTTGGTAGTACTGAAAAAACGGTTAATAAGACGGAGTTGGTGATTTTAATTACACCGCGTGTTATTAGAACGCGTGCGGCTGCGCGTGATATTGCTTTAGAATTTAAGCAAAAGTTAACGGGGATTTTTGAGGAGTTACCCTCGAATAAAGATGATTTATAAATAGAGATGGAGTGGTTTTAAATTCGATTACTGATTTAAAGGTTAAGCCATGTAGAGTAGGTAATACCACTCTACATGATTTTTAAACTTCTAAGCTGCCTGTGCGGCAGTGAACTAGAGAGCTATCTCCAAAAAGATAATTCAAACAACAATTTAAGCTAAATTTAGCCTTTTTACCTATGTTTTTTAGCTACTTTTAACTAATTGATTTTAAATGAGTTTTTAAAGAGCGAAAAATAAAGGGTCAAAACAGTCACAGTGAATTGTAATCACCCCATCGCTAAAGTGTCAATAGATAGCTTTTCTAAATAAACAGCCAACTTAAGATGATCAGTTGAGGTTAAACCGTTCGAAAAACTCAGGATGAACGAAAAAAAGGTTTTAACTGATGGGTATATTATTTATTGCGAGCTACCTTCTGACTTCTTTTAAAATATAAAAAGGGGTAATAACACACTTGTTATTACCCCTTTAAATTAGACCGTTATTAATAACCGCCTATAGCTTTAACATTTCTACGGATAGACTCAAAATAGGTTTGAATCATCCGTATTATAAAAAGCGATTACTTCTTTGCTTCAGCAGGAGCGGCTTCTTTAGCATCTACTGCCTTAGCATCAGCAGCAGGAGCAGCGGCTTTATCATCAGCAACGGCTGCAACCGCTTCTGTTGCATTAGCAACGGCTTTTGTTGCTTCAACGGCTTTAGTTAAATCAATAGCATAAACCCAAGAAGATGTCATTGCCAACAATGCGATACAAATTATTTTTTTCATTTTATATTCCTAATATATTGATTTTAAAGCTTAAGTGAAATTTTTTACTGAAATGACACTTTAGCATTAAGTAAAATAAAAGTCATCTAAATATTGTTGTAATTATTTAAAAAAATTCATGGCACTCAACAAAATAGTGTACAGCCTCATTGGCCCTCTTAATCATCCATTTCACTGATTTCTAAATACTCTTCACCATTAAAGGCATAGCGACTGTTTTTAACAGGAATAATTTGTCCATTTTCATCACTCATCGTTCCTGTTCGCTTAACAATCACATCAGGATAATCATCATTATCAATGGGTTCCGCTAACGTTATTTTGCCTTTAAATAACCAGCAGGCCGATAATAACTCATCTTCTTCTTCGGTTTCATCATCACAAACGCCTGAATTATCCCCATCGGTTTGTAAGTAGCCTA
Source organism: Methylococcales bacterium (assembly GCA_030949405.1). Lineage (NCBI taxonomy): Bacteria > Pseudomonadati > Pseudomonadota > Gammaproteobacteria > Methylococcales > Methylococcales bacterium. The sequence continues at coordinate 1,086,482 of JAUZSN010000002.1, forward strand.
ATTGCGCCCAAGCATCTTCATGATAGGCAAAAATAGTTTTACCACTATTAGTATAGCCTTGCCCTGAATAACTAATATCTAATAATAACGCCATATTTCCTTTTGCTAAGGGTAAAAAATTGACGCGTTTAATCGTCGGTGTATCGCCCCAACTTCCAAAACTCCCTATATTTTTCTGTTTAGAAACAAGTACCCATTGCGCGCCAGTTAATCTATACACCACGGCACTAATGACAGGTGCATCCGCATGACTGCCATAAATATCATGTGTTTCAGAATCAACCATTTGATTTTTAATAAAAATAGCATGATATTTATGCAGACCATCATCAAAAGGGTGTTCAAACCAGAAACTGGCTAAGGTTTGATCGTTAACGTTAACTTTATTGTTGGCAACCTCCATAGCAAATAAAGCGGTCAATGCCGCACTTACCGTGGGTTTTTTTAATACGTTAACGTGAGCTGGAAGCGGAAATTCTGCAACAATTGGCTCTGAATTGTCTTCACTATGAAAGTAAAGGGCTATGGTAAGAATACTACTTAAACTAATCATTAACACGATAACAACCACAGTGCGATGGGAAGAAAAACGCTTCATATTGATTTTCCTTAAAGTGAGTTAGAGCTTGTCAGTAACAAAATATAACTGTAAATTCCGTCATTTATTTTTAAACGATCAAAATTATAACCAACAATGACAAATAAAGTAATAGCCTAGTCATTTAAAAAAATGGATGAATTATGAAATTTATACTCAATTCTCGTTTTACTCGCTTACTTTGTATTTTACTCTTAGGCATCAGCTTAACTGCTTGTTTGCATTGGATGCGTGCTTTTCAAACTTATTTACAATTAAATGATTTCGATCAACATTTCACAATTAACGATCACGATACTTTTATTGTTTATTTTAATGATCCTGTTCTCTATAGCAATGATTTATTGTTATTAGCTAAGCTAGAGCCAAGTGAAAAGACCCCTATTGAGAATGGGGAAAAATGGCGGTATCGTTTTCGTAAAGTTGATAAATTACAAAAATTAGTCGAACCTAATTTAAGTTTCTTTTTTGATTTAGAATTTAATCAAAAAAAACAGGTCGCCGCATGGATTTTTTCACCGCTTTTTTTAGAAATTGCCCCGCCTAAATTTTTAGAAGCCTCGCTTCGTTCCTTAGCGGGTGGGAAAATAGACAAGCTAAAAAGGCAACTTAAAGCCTCGTCCCATGTCAAAATAAACGCTAAACTTCCTAAGAAAAAGAAGGTTATTTCTGAATTAGGTGAGCCGATTGAAGTCGTTGATGAAGGCGAGCAATCGGTTTATTATTATCATTTTTTGCTGGACACCCCCAAAATAGAAAAAGGCTATGAATCGCGTGCATTAAGTGTCGTCAAGCTTACCTTTGATAATAAAACTAACGAACTCACTCGTATGGGAGGACGTTTTGCAGGATTAAAAATATCTATAAAATATCGCCGTTACTTGGAGGAAGTAAAATGAATAAGCAGGCTCAATTACAAACGGAAAATTGGCTTAATAAATTTATTATTGCTCATAATATTTGTCCTTTTGCACAGGCAGTGGTTACTGACAAAAGTCTTTATTATGCGGTGGATAACGCGACAGATAGCGCGTGTTGCTTGCAACAATTGATTATTGAATGTGAACGTTTAGATAATCAGAATACGATTGAAACGACGCTGCTTATTTATACCAATACATTCAAAAATTTTGAGGATTTTTTAGATTATGTCGATTTAGCAAACGCGCTCTTGGAGGCTCAAAATTATGAAGGCGTTTATCAGTTAGCTAGTTTTCACCCAGATTATTGCTTTGCGGATGTTGATGAGACCGATGCGTCAAATTATACCAACCGCTCCCCGTTTCCCATGTTACATTTAATTCGGGAGGCCAGCATTGAAAAGGTCTTAGATTCTTACCCAAACCCTGAATCCATTCCTGTTCGCAATATAGCCTTAACACGCTCATTAGGTGTAACCACCTTAAAAACACGGCTCTCTTCAATACAAAAAAAGTAGGAATAACGATAAATAGAGGTGTTTTTAAAACTATTTTTCAAAAACCTCTGTTTTGTTGATAATAGTGGGGTTTAATTAAAAATAATTATAATAAAACCAAGGAGTAAAGGACTATGATTTCTACTTATTTGCAAGATATTGTTGTTTTATTGGGTGCTGCGGTGATTATCGTACCCATTTTTCAAGCACTTAAATTAGGGGCTGTTCCTGGTTTTTTAGTTGCAGGCGTGATTGTGGGAAGCTCAGGGTTTAGTTTAATTAATAATGTGACCCAAGTGAATAATTTATCTGAAATAGGGGTGGTATTACTGTTGTTTTTTATTGGTATTGAACTAAAACCATCGCGTTTATGGCTAATGCGACGGGGAGTCTTCGGCTTAGGTTCATTGCAATTAATTCTTACAGGCGGGTGCTTTATCGGCTTATCGTATTTAGCAGGGGCGGAATTACGCGCAGCAATTTTAATTGGGCCTGCACTTGCTTTATCATCAACCGCCTTTGTTTTGCAGTTGTTAACCGAAAAAAAATGCTTACATTCATCTTATGGACGCACCTCATTTGCAATTTTACTGTTACAAGATTTAGCGGTTGTTCCCTTACTTGCCTTAGTACCTTTATTAGCCCTGCCTGACTTAAGTTTAGGAAAAAATATAGGATTGGCCTTGGCCGAAACCTTGTTTATCTTGACCTTGGTTATTTTGGGGGGACGCTATTTATTACAGCCTATTTTACATCGGGTTGCCTTATCGGGAAGTTCTGAGGTTTTCACCGCCTTAGCCCTTTTAATCGTCCTAGGAACGGCCTTTGTGACAGAGCATATCGGGTTATCAATGGCATTAGGCTCCTTTATTGCAGGACTGCTTATTTCTGATTCCGCTTTTCGTCATCAAATTATGGCTGAAATTCAACCGTTTAGAGGTTTGTTATTAGGTTTATTCTTTATGTCGATGGGGATGTCACTGAATTTAAGTTACTTTTTTTCTCACCCATTGACCTCACTAATACTTTTAGTGAGTTTAATTATTATTAAAGTCGCGGTCTTATTTCCCTTGGCTTATTTTTTCGGTTTAAAAGTTAAATCAGCCTTAGCCGTGGCTTTGTTACTGTCTCAAAGTGGTGAATTTGCCATGGTTTTATTTGCCTTAGCTCATGACGCAAAATTACTCAATGAAACCCTTTTTCAACCCTTGTTATTATTGGTTTTATTGAGTATGTTAGTTACGCCCTTACTTTCTAAATTTTCACAAATGTTATTAAAAATGGATAAAGTAACGCGTAAAACTAAAAATATAGAGCCGATTAAATCGACTGAGCAGCCGCCGATTGTGATTGCAGGTTTTGGGCGTATAGGAAATCGTATTGGTGATATTTTATCCCTGATTGGACAGCCGTTTGTGGCCTTGGATTTAGATGCCAATCGAGTGGAAAAAGAACGCCTTCAGGGGCATCCTGTTTTTTTTGGTGATGTGCGTCAACCTGAAGTATTAAAAGCTGCGGGGGTTAGTGATGCAAAAATTATAATTATTACGTTAAATGATAAAGAGGCGACTGAGCAGTTATTAATTTCCTTACGTAAGGCACGCCCTGAAGTGGCTGTTTTTGTCCGTGGGCATGATTTAAAACATTGTCGTTATTTGAAAAAATTAGGGGCAACTAGAGTTATTTCAGAAAATGTAGAAGCCAGTTTAGAATTAGCACGGGTTGCGCTCACTGAAATAGGCGTTGAAGAAAATAAAAAGATGCAAGTTTTAAACAATTTTCGTCAAACCTATCATGCTCAAATTAATGAGGGTGAAAATTTATAGGATTGAGTTTTTACAAAATAAGGGGTAAAACTTAAGGGGCTATTTAGTTGACAAATAGAACGCGGTGAACCTGTTGGATTTTTATGTACTTAGCTATAAATCCCCGCACTAAAGAGACGGGGGTTTACGAAAATTTAGTTAAAACTAACAACTACCAACTTAAGATAGAACAAGTTGAGGTTAAGCCTCGCTCCATAGTGTCGCGTCTTAAAACTAACGAATATTAGGCGACAAAAAATAGTTTGTAGACTAACGGTTAGTGTTTAACGTCGTCTTATTTTTAGTTTTTTAAAATTTATCTGATCTATTTTTTTTGATGACTCATCAAAGCGACTTCCTGTTTGATCCAGCGAATGGCCTGTTGTATTAAGGGTATCCGAGGCTTTTTTCATTTCAGGGCTTTCAATTGGCAAATTAGTTTCATCAATTAATGCATCAATATCTAAATCATTTTCAAGTTCAGAATTACCATCGGTGACTAAATGCTGGCGTGATTGTAAAAAGGATTCTCGGGTAAATAAATAAGGATCTAATGCACCCTCATCAATGACTTTTAAGGTTCCTTCTGCATTCGCTCGCATATTTAGCATTTCTAAGGAGCGAATCGGAATCGGAATGTAAGTTGCAGGGTTTACCGCCGCATCAAAAACTAAACCAGGAACGCCACGGCTTGTGGATGGACCAATAATAGGTAAAACCAAATAAGGCCCTTTAGGAACCCCCCAAACACCTAATGTTTGCGCAAAATCTTCGTTGTTTTTATTTAATCCCACTTCGCTAGCAACATCCAATATGCCCGCTAACCCCACCGTTGAATTTAACAAAAAACGCCCAGTATCTTCACCCGCTTGAAGTAATTTGGCTTGCATTAAATCATTTAAAATAACGTTAATATCTTTTAAATTATTAAAGAAATTACCAATTCCCGATTGAACTAAATCTGGGGTTATAAAATCATAGGCGGATGAAACAGGTTCGCCTACATAATTATCGAGACCTTCATTGAAGTAAAAAACAGTGCGGTTAATCTCTTCATAGGGATCATCTGTACTCACAATACTGCCATTAGTGCTTGCACAACTTGTCAATAACAAGGCACTAAGGCAAGCGGTTGTTGAGAGTATTTTTACTATTCTATTTTTTTTATGATCAATCATTGTTATAAACCTAAAAACTATTATTTTGCGTAAGTCTCAATTTTTGCATTAATTTTTGTAATCAGCGCGTCAAAACCGGATGATTTTAAAATCGTTGTATACTCAGAGCGTTTCAACGCTAAATCACTAACACCATTCGCAATGATATTAATAATAAGCCAACTTTCCCCTTTTTTCTTTAACATATAGTCAAATTTAACCGCATCATCACTAGGAATTTGCAGGTAAGTATGGACAATCATTCCACCTCGTGCCGTTTCATCTTCTGAATCAAAAACAAATGATTCCCCTGAAAATTCTTTAAAGTTATCCGCATAAGCGGCAATGCTCAATTGTGTGAAAACATCGACTAACGTTTGTTGCTGTAGTGTATCAAGTTTAACCCATTCTCGTCCCATAACAACGCGTGTTATTTTAGTTAAATCATGACTTTTATTAATGGCTTTTTCCAGTCTTTTATAACGTCCCTGAAATCCCAAGGTTTTTCCTTGTTTCATTACCGTTAATAATTTACTTTGAAAGGTTTCAACTACTTGTTTTGCGGTTTTCTGTCTTGCTTGAACCGTTGAAACATTCATTGCTAATAAAAATACAAGCATCGAAAAAAAAAACTTTATTCTTAATTATGACCAACATTAAAACACCCTCCAATACAATTGTTTTTAATTTTTTATAAACTCATTCTTTGTAAAAGTATACCTTAGCTAAGGTGATATTGAAAAATTTCAAATAAAGTCATTAAAAAATAATCTAAAATTTAGAGGTCACGGTAAAAAATACCCGTGACATCTGCTTTAATTATAATTCTGTTTTGATTGGAATGTCTTCTAAGGGGGTTGCTGTATTTTTTTCAGGTGATTGAACCTCAACCATATCGCCTTCTGTTTTGGGCCCTAAAAAGGAGGTTAACATCGCTTTGATCGGGTGAGCGAGCATGTCTTCTACCGCCGTCGCTTCATAGCCACAGTGAGCCATGCAGTTAGCACACTTTGGGTTATTAACGCTCCCGTATTTTTCCCAAGGGGTTGTCTCTAAGAGTTCCTTAAAGGTATCAACATAACCTTCATCATCCAGTAAATAGCATGGTTTTTGCCAACCAAAAACGTTACGGGTTGGATTTCCCCAAGGCGTACAATTATAATTTTCATTGCCCGCAAGAAAGTTTAGGTATAAGGAAGAATGGTTAAGTTTCCACTTTTTATTTTTACCAATTTTAAAAATACCACGAAATAACTCTTTGACATCACGACCTTTAATAAAAACATCTTGGTTTGGGGCATGTTCATAACTAAATCCAGGGGCAATGGTAACGCCTTCAACCCCTAATTCCATCGCATAATCTAAAAATTCAGCGACTTCGGGGGCATTTTCACCCTGAAATAACGTACAGTTGATGGTGACTCGAAAACCTTTACTTAATGCTAATTTAATCGCTTCTTCGGCAATATCAAAAACGCCTTTTTGACACACTGAAACATCATGTCGTTCTTGGTTTCCATCTAAATGAATTGAAAAGGTTAGATAGGGGGATGGGGTGTAATCATCAATACGTTTTTTTAGTAATAAGGCATTCGTACATAAATAAACGAATTTTTTTCGCGCAACAATACCATCAACAATTTGAGGCATTTCTTTATGGATGAGTGGCTCGCCTCCTGGAATTGAAACCATTGGGGCATCACATTCATCAACGGCCTCTAAACATTCAGCGACCGAAAGCCGTTTATTTAAAATTTCATCAGGATAATCAATTTTACCACACCCTGCACACGCCAAATTACACTTAAATAACGGTTCTAACATTAAAACCAAAGGGTAACGTTTCACCCCTTTTAATTTCTGTGCTAATAAATAACGACCGACAGCCAACTGTTGGCGTAAAGGTATACTCACAAATCTATCCTCCAAAAATGAGCGTTAAACAGACTGTTGTAAAATAACAACAATTATCGACTGTTGACGCTAAAAAAATGCTAATCCCTCACAATTATTACAGAAATAGGAGGAAACTAAATAGGTTCAGAATACTCTATTTTTGGACTAGACTCCAGTATTAAGCATTAATTTTTAGACTGAATTTTTTATTCTAGGCCCCTTTAAAAAAATAGAGAAACTCGGATTGAGCCCTTTTAAAAATTTCAGAGGATTACTTCCATTGATTTTATCGACATTCTGTATTTTTATTGAGCTGTTTAATTTAAGGTTTAAACGCTTTGGTGAAGTCTAGATGTATCTATTTAGGTCTATTTTTATAGAATAAGCTACTGAATATAAATGATTTTAAAAGTGAACGTTTCTTTTAGGTGCTTGTTGTAGGGACTCAGAAAATAACGAAGAAGATTCACTTAAAATAAAAAAACTTTAAAAAACAAATGAACTCTATTATTTTAGAGTAATCATTAGGTGGGTTAATATGGTTTATTAATTTTACTTATTTCTAACGATGACTCATTATAATTAAAAATACAATCCTCAACAAATACAAACGTTATCGCCGCTATCACGTATCTATTTGTGATTAAGTTTGCAATAAAACAACAATGCTTTGCAAAATACCAACAAACAGTCTATTATTAACTCAACCCAGCCATATTTTATTTAAAATTTTAGCGTTCCGTTATACCATAAGCATCTTTTTGCACGGCAAAACACACTATGATCGGTACACCAATTTCTATTAACCACCCAGAATCACTCCTTAATTTAAGCGATGATGAATTTCAAGCTATTTTACTTGAAGGGGTTTCCAGAACGTTTGCACTAACCATTCCTCAATTGCCTGCAAGCCTTTACCCTGCGGTAGCAAATGCTTATTTATTGTGTCGAATTATTGATACGATAGAAGATGAGATCTCGCTTTCAGTCGCCCAAAAGGAATCTTTTTGTTCGGCCTTTATTAAGGTGGTCAAAACAGGTGAGGGGGCCGCTGTTTTTGCCCAAGCATTATCGCCCTTATTATCTGAAAAAACGTTACCCGCAGAACATACGTTAATCGAATTAACGCCTCGTGTTATTAGTATTACCCAAAATTTTGAAGCCACACAAATTGATGCTTTAGCGGAATGCATCGCGGTTATGGCTAAAGGAATGCCGATCTTTCAAGCGTTAGATTTACGGGCAGGCCTGAAAACAATGGCCGATATGGATGATTACTGTTATTACGTTGCAGGCTGTGTCGGTGAAATGTTAGCTAAACTTTTTTGCTATTATTCGGCTGAAATTAATCAACATCGAGAAAAATTATTAAAATTATCGGTTTCATTTGGGCAGGGTTTACAAATGACCAATATTTTAAAAGATATTTGGGATGATGCTCAACGAGGCGTATGTTGGCTCCCTCAAGATATTTTTACGGAAACGGGGTTTGATTTATCAACACTCACGCCTGAAACCGATGATGAAAAATTTCGTCAAGGTTTAATACATTTACTGAGTATTGCTGAAAAGCATCTGGAAGATGCCATGGAATACACCCAATTATTACCCCCGCATGAAACAGGCATTCGTAATTTTTGTCTATGGGCGATTGGAATGGCGGTTCTTACGCTAAAGAAAATCAAACAAAATCTAAGTTTTAATGAGTCAAGTCAGGTAAAAATTAACCGCAAACAGGTTAAGGCAACTATTTTGGTGGCTAAATTAACCGTTCGCAATAATTATTTATTATCATTGGTTTTTAATTACTTTAGTAAAGAACTTAAAGAACCCAACTGGCACTATCAATCTCTTTCAACTAAATCTTAAAGTACCTATTAAGGATTCATCATGTTTACAGAAGCTGCAATGCCGATGGATACGAGCGACGCTCAACACTCATCAACGGCTATTAAATCTAAATCGCTTAATCTTGATAAAGCCATAGAAAACGCTCAGGATTATTTACTCAATCTTCAAGATAAATCGGGATTTTGGAATTTTGAATTAGAAGCGGATTGCAGTATTTCTGCGGAATACATCATGTTTATGCACTATTTAGGTGAAATTAATAAGCCCTTACAAGAAAAAATTGCGGTTTATTTAAGAGCGGGCCAATCTGAGGCGGGGCATTATGCTTTATATCCTGGGGGCGAGGGAAATATTAGTACCAGTGTTAAAGTTTATTTTGCATTGAAACTGGCAGGGGATGATGTTGACTCAGAGCCAATGACGAAATTACGGGACTTTATTTTAACGCAGGGGGGCGTTGCAAAAGCCAATGTATTTACTCGTCTTGCGTTAGCGACGTTTGGTGAATTACCTTGGCGGGGTGTTCCTTATATCCCTGTTGAAATTATGCTGTTTCCTAAATGGTTTCCCTTTCATTTGGATAAAGTTTCTTATTGGTCACGTACGGTCATGGTTCCTTTTTTCATTTTATATACTCTAAAAGCTAAAGCAAAAAACCCAACAAATACGAGTGTGTTGGAGTTATTTGTCACTCATCCTGATAAAGAAAAACATTACTTTCCTGATCGAACATTATTGAATAAATGTTTTTTAGCCATGGATCAATTAGGCTTAAAAACTCGGGGTTTAATCCCTAAAAAACTGCATCAAAAAGCCATTGAACAAGCAAAGCAATGGATTATTGAACGATTAAATGGCGAAGATGGCTTAGGCGGAATTTTCCCTGCGATGGTGGCCTCTTATCAATCTTTATTATTAGTGGGCGTGCCAAAAGAAGATGAGAAAATGCGTACCATCCGAAAGGCGATTGATAAACTTTTGGTGATTAAAGACGATTCGGCGTATTGCCAACCGTGTTTATCGCCTGTTTGGGACACAGGCTTGGTCGCACTTGCGTTACAAGAAGTTGATAAAGAGGCCAATAAAGAAAGCCTTATGCTTTGTTATGAATGGTTAAAAAGCAAACAACTTTCCGATGAACCCGGTGATTGGCGTATTGCATGTCCCGATGTTGCGGGCGGCGGGTGGGCCTTTCAATTTGAAAATGCACATTATCCTGATGTGGATGATACCGCTTTAGTGGCATTCGCAATGGCTGAATTAGATATAAAAGCCTATGACGAACCCATTCATCGGGCGACTAACTGGATTGTAGGGATGCAATCTAAAAATGGGGGCTACGGTGCCTTTGATGTGGACAATACCAGCTACTATTTAGATGAAATTCCATTTGCAGATCACGGCGCGTTATTAGATCCGCCGACCGCTGATGTCAGTGCGCGTTGTGCGATGTTAATGGCGCGTGTTGCTCAAAATCATGAGGAATACTTACCTGTTTTGGAGCGAACCCTTACTTATATTCGCAGCGAACAAGAAGAAAATGGCTCATGGTTTGGTCGCTGGGGAACCAATTATATTTATGGGACTTGGTCGGTCTTAATCGGTTTAGAGCCTACCGATATTCCTAAAAGTGATCCTCTTTATACCAAAGCGTCGGCTTGGTTAAAAAGTGTACAGCGTGACGATGGCGGTTGGGGAGAAGATAACCAAAGCTATGAAGTTGACGATAAATATGATGGTCGTTACCATATAAGTACCAGCTTCCAAACTGCGTGGGCATTGCTGGGTTTAATGGCGGCAGGCGAAGTGGATAGCCCTGAAGTTAAATTGGGGATTAATTATCTGTTACGTCAACAACAAGACAATGGCGTTTGGGAGGATCCTTGCTTTACCGCACCGGGGTTTCCAAAGGTCTTTTATTTAAAATATCACGGCTATGATAAATTCTTTCCATTGTGGGCCTTAGCTCGCTATCGTAACGAACTGTCTAAAAAATAATGATTGGAATCATTGTCGCTTTACCTGAAGAGCTGGCCACCTTAACGACAAAAAAAATGGTTAGGGGGCAGTGTGCGTTTGTGGCTAATAACGTCATGGTAATCTGTTCAGGTGTGGGGCGCGACAATGCCATTAAAGCGGCTAATGTATTGATTGCTAAAGGGGCAAAAGGGCTGATTAGTTGGGGCTGTGCGGGAGCCTTAGCGCGTGATTTAAAAGCGGGTGACCTTCTTTTTCCTGAAAAAATAATCCCAGCCAAAGGCGATTCTTTACGGGTGAGTGAGCATTGGTTAGCGCATATTAAGAAAAATTTACCGGTTATTCATCGCTCGGTGAGTTTGGTTGAAAGCCTAGCCATCATTGAAACCAGCGAGAAGAAAAAAAAATTACATCAACAAACACAGGCTGTTGCCGTTGATATGGAAAGTGCGGCCATTGTTGAAACGGCTGAAAAAGCGGGCCTTAAAAGCTTAGTGATACGAACAATTTCCGATCCCGTTACTCTAAACTTTCCCCCAGCGGTGAGTTATGCCTTGAATAGCGACGGTGAAATCATGTTAGCGAAACTGCTCCGCTATTTATTAACCCATCCTCAGCAAATACCCGCCTTAATGAAATTAGGCTTGAATTTTAAGGCGGCTAAAAACAAATTAAAGGCAGTCGCCGTACATCTTGATACAATAGTGGGTTTTGATTTAAATACAACTACATGAGTCACTCGCCTATCATTTCGCTGGATAAATTTTTATGTTGGTGGGGATCTAATATTTTACGATTCCCTTGGGTTTTATTAATTTTTACGTGTGTTCTTTGTGGAATAAGCTTGAATTACACCCTAAATAATTTAGGCGTTAATACCAATACAGCGGAAATGCTGTCCCCTGATTTACCTTTTCAACAAAATAGAAAGCGTATGGAAGCCGCTTTTCCTTTTGATGCAGGGGCGATTTTATTAGTTGTTGAAGCCTTAACCCCCGAAGAAACCTCGCAAGCCGCTGATAAATTAGCGAAAAAATTAAAATCACAATCCGATCACTTTAATTCGGTTTATATTCCCACAGAAAATGATTTTTTCAAACGCCAAGCCCTTCTCTACCTTGAAACCGATGAGCTTGAAGCCTTAGCAACTAAGCTAACCAATGCTCAACCCTTCATTGGCCATTTAGCACAAAATTATCATCTTCAAGGCTTATTTAGCCTTATTAATAAAGCACTGAATCAGCAAGAAAATTTGCCGATGGATTTAGAGCCTTTGTTACAAGCGGTTAACCAGTCTATTATTGCGCAAACACAACAGCAACCGCATTATTTATCATGGCAAGACTTATTAGCTGCAAATAAATTAAATACCGAAAGTCGGCGAACGATTGTTATTGCGCGTCCTAAAATGAATTTTAACGAAATTTTTCCTGCTGAATTAGCCTTAACGGCGGCTCGATTAACCGTTAAAGAAATGATGGCACAAACACCAAGTTTGACGATTAGGATGACCGGTGAGATTGCGTTAGAACATGAAGAATTAGAAAGTGTCTCCGAAGGTTCCGCCGTTGCGGGCCTTGTTTCATTATTATTAGTTTGCAGCTCATTGTGGTTTGGATTGCGTTCTGTTAAATTATTAATGACTACCTTTTTAGCTCTTATTTTTGGACTCATTTTAACAGCAGGGTTTGCCGCAGTTGCGATTGGGCATTTAAACTTAATCTCAATTGCCTTTGCCGTTTTGTATATCGGCCTCGGCGTTGATTACGCCATTCATCTCTGTTTACGTTATCGAGAATGCCGTGCTTTAGGAATGGAAAATGGCGTGGCTATTTGTGATAGTATTCACAACGTCGGTTTTTCCCTTTTTCTTTGTGCCTTAACCACGTCATTAGGATTTTTAGCCTTTGTTCCCACCGATTACTCAGGAGTTTCTGAGTTAGGGCTTATTTCAGGCGCGGGAATGTTTATCGGCTTATTTGTTTCGATCACGGTTTTACCCGCCCTATTAACCTTATTTTCATTAAAAAACGTTAAACCTCTTGGTAAATCATGCACCCCCTTATGGTTGGTTAATTTACCTTTTAATTTTTCAAAATCCATCCGAGTGACGGCGATTTTATTAAGTTTTATTTCCATTGGAATTTTAACAAATCTAACGTTTGATTCAAATTCAATTAATTTACGCGACCCAACCAGTGAATCTGTTGTAACCATTAAAGAATTATTAAGCTCAAAAACAGACTCACCTTATGCCTTATCGGCTTTAAGTGATAATTTAGAGCAAGCACAGCAACAAGCCATGCGGTTTAAAGCCTTGTCCGTGGTTGATAATACGATTTTATTAACGGATTTAGTGGCCAAAAATCAAGATGAAAAATTAGCAATTATTGAAGAGCTTGATTTAATTTTAGGCTCACAATTAAGTGAGTTTAAAGAACCCCATGAAAAAGTCGATAGTCGGCAAGCCTTAGTTGAATTTTTAAAACAAATCACCGACGTTTTAACCAAACAACCTCAACATACGGCCACGGCCTCCTTACAGCAATTACAACAATCGCTGCAACACTTTATTACTCAAACTGATCGCACAGATTCAAGTCAGTACCCTGCGTTAGAGGCGAATATTTTAGAGTTATTACCCTATACGATGGAACGTTTACGCACGAGTTTAATGGCCAGTCCTTATACCTTGGGGGATTTACCCCGTTATTTAACCCAGCACTGGTTAAGTGATGAGGGCTTGTATCGTATTCTCATCATGCCCGCAGACGATCAAAATAAACTTGAAAATCAGCGAAATTTTGTTAATGAGGTTCAAACGATTGATGCGGGAGTGACAGGCTTATCGGTTGCCGATCAGGCTTCGGGCGATGCGGTCGTGGATGCTTTTATTCAAGCGTTTACAGGCGCGTTAATTGCCATCACGTTACTGTTATTGATTATCTTAAAAAGTATAAAAAAGACCTTACTGGTTATTTTTCCTTTATTATTAGCGACCCTTTTAACAGGGGCGAGCAACGTTTTGTTAGATAATCCGTTTAATTTTGCCAACATTATCGCCTTACCTTTATTAATGGGGATGGGCGTTGATAGTGGGATTCATATTATGCACCGTTTACACGTTCATTTTACTGAAGAGGAAAACCTCTTAGAAACCAGTACCGCGCGGGGTGTATTTTTTAGCTCTTTAACCACCATGTGTAGCTTTTCTAGTCTTGCGTTTACACCTCATGTGGGGACATCCAGCATGGGGCTTTTATTGGCGATGGGTATCTTCTTTACCTTAATTTGCACGCTGATTGTATTACCCGCCTTTAGTGGCAAAACTGTTTAATAATGAGATAACGATGACTTTTAGTATAGCCGAATTATTTTCAAATCATGCGGATGAGAAATTCGCATTGCATGAGCAATATCTTAATAACCAAATGGTGCGTGTGCTAAAAACCATTGGTTATGATCGTACCTATACTCGTGCGGAAGGACAGTATTTATACGATAATCAAGGGGCTGAATATTTAGATTTATTAAGTGGTTTCGGTGTCTTTGCGCTGGGTCGCAATCACCCCACGGTTATCAAAGCATTGCAGGAAACATTAACCCTCGAACTGCCCAATTTAGTTCAAATGGATGTCTCACTGCTGAGTGGCTTACTGGCTAAAAAAATCTTAGAAACCACGCCCGATTCCTTAGATAAAATGTTCTTTTGTAATTCAGGAACAGAGGCCGTGGAGGCTGCGATTAAATTTGCGCGTTATACCACGAAACGTCAGCGGATTGTTCATTGCGAACATAGTTTTCATGGCTTAACTTTGGGCGCGTTATCCTTAAATGGTGAAGAAATTTTCCGAGAAGGCTTTGAGCCGTTATTATCAGATTGCAATGCGATTCCTTTTAATGATTTAGATGCCTTAGAAGAAGTCTTAAGGGGGCGCGAGGTTGCGGCTTTTTTTGTAGAACCGATTCAAGGAAAAGGCGTTAACGTTCCTGATGATGATTATTTACCTGAAGTTGAACGATTATGTAAAAAATACGGGACGTTGTTTGTTGCGGATGAAATTCAAACAGGGCTAGGACGCACGGGGAAATTATGGGCCTGTGAACATTGGGGCGTAACCCCTGATATGTTGTTAATGGCCAAAGCCTTATCAGGCGGATTTGTACCTATTGGCGCGGTGGCGATGACGACAAAAATTATGGATACGGTTTTTAATCGAATGGATAGAGCCGTCGTTCATGGGTCAACCTTTGGTAAAAATAACATGGCAATGGCCGCAGGGTTAGCGACGTTACACGTTATTGAAGATGAAAATCTGGTTGAAAATAGTGCAAAAATAGGCGATGAAATAATTACGCAGATTAATGCCATGTCCGCCGATTATCAATTTTTAAAAGAAGCGCGAGGGAAGGGTTTGATGATTGCGGTTGAATTTCAATCCCCTAAAAGCTTATCGTTAAAAGCGGCTTGGACGATGTTAGAGGCGGCGAATAAAGGCTTGTTTTGTCAGATGATTACGATTCCATTATTTAAAGAGCATAAAATTTTAACGCAAGTCGCAGGTCATGGAATGAATGTGGTTAAGTTATTACCCCCGTTAAATTTAACCAATAAAAATAGTCAACATATTATTAGTTCCTTTGATAAAACGATTGCAGACACCCATCAAATTCCCGGTTCCATTTGGGATTTAGGCAAAACATTAGCCAGCCATGCGTTAAAAAATAAAACTAAAAAATAATTTTTCTGAGGGAATGAATCATGGGCTTTTATAAAACCAGTAAAAAAGTAAGATACACCCTTTCGGTTGTTTATGTTGTCATTATGGGATTTATTCTCATTGGAACCTATATTTCCCAGCCAGAAAACGTTGTCGAAAAAGAAACCGCCCCGTTATAATTATTTTTCGTATGGATAGGGCATCCTTCATTTTTCGGTTTACAGTTTAAATCGGAGTCCAATAGCTTTAGCTATTGGCGAGTCACGAAAATAGCTAAAGCTATTTTACGCCACACTATTTTTTAAGAATAAAGTATAAGCTACTTTTGAGCGGCGACCAACTTAAGACGGAACACGATGGAGCGAGGCTTAACCATTCGTCCTGAGCTTGTCGAAGGGCGGACGGTTAAGCCGTTCATACTTCAACAAGCTCAGGGCGAACGACTTAACCTCAATGTTCCCCATCTTAAGTTGATAGCCCTTTTGAGCTAAATGAAAAATACCAAGCCTTATATCGATTACATCCCCTTAAATTAATCATCTAAATCCCGTGTCTATTCATCTTATTTTCGATTTACTGGCCTTATTAAGTGGAATCTTTGTTAGCGCATGGTTTCGGAAAAAATATGGTCTCAAACGTCCTATTGGAATTATTCAATCCTCGCAATACGACTATTATTTGATTACTTTACTCGTCGGCTTAATCGGAGGAAGCGTAATCTTGGGTACGCTTAATATTTATCTTGCGGGCTATCAGGGCGTGGCTAAAAGTATGCTGGGGGGGATTTTTGGTGCGATTGTGGCGGCAGAAATCTTTAAATATTTTTCCAATATCCGACAATCAACGGGATTATATTTTATACCAGGGTTACTCATACTCATTATCGTTGGCCGAGTGGGCTGTTTTTTAGCAGGCTTAGACGATTTTACCTATGGAGTAGAAACGAGCGTACCTTGGGGGGTTAATTTTGGTGATGATATTAAACGCCACCCTGTGCAGTTGTATGAGTCATTAACGATGTTTATTTTCTTAATTATCTTGTTAATCCGCTATCCCAAAAATCCCTTATTTTGGCAACGACACGGCTTTTATCTCTTTGTCGGGGTGTACGCGGGACAACGGTTTATATGGGAATTTTTAAAACCTTATCCCTATTTATGGGCTAATTTTAATTTATTCCATTTATTGAGTTTTTTGCTGATACTTTATGCGTTGTGGATGCTAACACGAAAACAGTCATCGCCGTTAACCGATTGAATTTGAAGTTGAATAAAATTAATCGGGGTTCATTTCTTTTAAATAACGTAACCATTGCTGAGCGGTTGTCGCTGTATTTTTATGTAAAATAGCCCCTTCAAATGCGGACTCTGCTTCCGTTAAATTTTGAAGATGATAGTGTGTTGTGCCTAATAATAACTGACTTAATCCCTTGTCTTCAAACCCTCCTAACGTTAAGGCGTTATTAAATCCCGCCAGTGCCTGTTGCCAATTTTTTTGACGGCTATAAATTTGAGCTAATTTTTCATAAATAGAGGCTTTCGGATTAAGTGCTAAAGCGGCTTCTAAGGCTTTTTGAGCAGCGGCTTGTTCTTTCGCCTTTAGCCATGTAAGACCAAATAATTCTAAAGTCTTTGCAGTTTCAGGTAATGTTTTTTTATCAAATTGTTGCTGTAAAAATTCCGCTGCTTTATGCGGTGTTTTTGCATATAAAAATAAGTGAACTAAGTCCAATAGCTCGATTTCTGTGGTTAAAAAGCCGCGTTGATAGGCTAACTGTTGAATATTCGCGGCATGACTGTAATCTTCGGCATTATGATAAGCGGTTGCTAGTTTTTGCCAGTTCGCCTTATTGTCAGGCTCTTTTTTTAATAACCGCTCTAAAACGGTAATAGCCGCACGATAATCTTTGGTTTTATACCCTAATGCTAACTGTAAATCCGCCCAGGCTTTAGGTGGATTCTTGGTTACTTTCATCGCTTTTTTAACCAAGGCCATTGCTTTATTGTATTGCTGATGTTGACTAAACAAATTAGCTAATAACATCGCGGTTTTAGGCTTAGGATTTGGGTTGCGTTTAAACCAAGGGTCTAATAAGGCAAAGGCTTTAGTTGATTGTTTATTCACTAAATAAAACTGCCCTAACGTCAGTTGTGCTTTTTGAGTCGCCGCATAAGGCAATGATTTAATCGCTAATGCCTTGTTAATGTATTTGATGGCTTCGATATAATTTTTTTGTCCCGCCTTAACCGAGGATAAACTGCGTAATAAAATCGCCTTTTCATAGCGATTATTACGTTGTTTTAAACGTTTTTTTAAGAGTTTTTCAGCCTGTGAGTACGATTTTTTGGCGATTAAACGATCGGCTTGCTTTAATTGCTGATAAACAGGGGCTGAAACGATAGCCGCAAAACTGGGGCTGACCAGACAAAATAATAATAGAATTTTAAGACTTAATTTCATCGTAATTTAAATTGTATCGTTTGTACAGCTCGTTGAGCAACCGCTTGACCATTAACTTTTTTCGCTTTAAATTTCCAGCTACGAATGGCTCTAAGAGCAGCTTTATCAAACACGCCACTGGGCTTGGATGAAACCACAAAGGGACTTTTTACACGTCCATTCGCGGTGATGATAAATTGGACTTTGACCCAACCTTTTTGTCGGCGACTTAAAGCTCGTCTTGGGTATTTAGGAGCAACACGGTAAGTCGGACGAACATTTGAACTCACCTTATTTGACATTTTAGGGGCGGCCACTTTAACAGGCTTTTTGACGACAACTTTAACGGGTTTTGGCCGTGTTACTTTAGAGACTACTGTAGGCTGGGCCGTTACCGTAGGTTTGTTAACCGTTCTTACGGATTTTATCGGCTTTATGGATTTTATCGGTTTTATTTTAGGTTTCGGCTTTTTTTTTCACGACCGCTAATTGTATATCCGAATTGGTTAATAAATCAGGCTCAGGAATACTCAGCTCAGGTATTTCCATTTCAGGGATTATTTTTTGCTCGATCGGTTTTTGTTGCGATTCTTCAGGGGGCGGCGGGGGGGGCGGCTCTTCCTCTGGGAGTTCTCGTTTGCTTTCAACGTCCTTATCAAGCTTTTTAAGTTTTACAAATTCGGTCATTTGTAAATGGGGGCTTTTTTTTTAAGGGCTGTTGATTATTACTAATCATGATCTGCATTAGCCAGAATAAAATTAATGAAACGAAAAGTCCCAATAGAATGGCAAATGTTGAGTGTTTCGCCATTAATCTACATCCGTGGCAATAGAGGCGTTCATCACCCCTGCGAGACGAATTTGATCCATCACTTGAATCAATGTCTTTGTTTTTGAATTTTTATCGGCGGCAATAATAACGGATCCTAACGGGTTTTCAGCGTGTAGGCGTGCAATATTAGCTCGCACGGCGCGTATATCGGTGAGGTGTTTATCAACCCAAACATTTCCATTGGCTTTAATCCCGACAATAATATTGGCATTTTCTTTGCGTGTTGCTGTTTCCGCCGTAGGACGGTTAACTTCAATCCCTGATTCTTTGACAAAGGAGGTGGTGACAATAAAAAAGATTAACATGATAAACACGATGTCGAGCATCGGGGTCATATCAATATCAGCGGATTCTTGGGTATTTGAACGGCTAGATCGGCGACGCATAATAAGACTATTTTAATGAATGATATTTTAATAAATCGGCTAAATGATGGCTTTCATCACTGATCCGTTCTTGAATGATTTTACTGAAATAAAGCCCTGAAATAGCAATAACCATCCCTGCCATTGTTGGGACGGTCGCTTGGGAAATACCCGATGCCATCGCGCGTGCATTGCCCGTTCCTGTGATGGCAAGGACATCAAAAACACTAATCATCCCCGTCACTGTCCCTAATAAGCCTAGCAGAGGACACAGCGCAATTAACATTTTTATAATCGGCACGGTTTTATTCATGCTGATTTTGGCTTCCGATAATAACGCTTTACGAATAAAAAGGGATTTTTTTGAGGTTTTATCGTGACGCTTTTCCCAGCTTTCTAGGCAGTGTAAACGCAATTCGGGATAATGAAATTTGAAAAATAGCAGGCGTTCAATAATGAGTGTCCATAATAAGATGGATACCCAGAGTATGACCGTGAGCAACGTACCGCCCATCTCTAAAAAATTATTAATCGCATCAAAAAAGCTATTAAAAGCGTTCATTATTTTTCTAACCGTCGCGATAATATACCAGCGGTTTGTTCGTCTAATATTTGAATCAACGTCCGACTGCGGGCGGCCACAATACTGTGTAAAAATAATAAAGGAATGGCAATACATAAACCCAGCATCGTAGTGACTAATGCTTGTGAAATCCCGTTAGCCATTAATTTAGGATCCCCCGTTCCAAACAAACTAATCGCTTGAAAGGTTGCGATCATGCCCGTGACCGTTCCTAATAATCCTAATAAAGGCGCGACGGCGGCAAGAAGTTTTATCATCGGCAAGCCCTTTTCTAACGCAGGGATTTCACGAGTAATCGCTTCATCTAATAATAACTCTAAATTATCGCCATCGGCTTGATTATCATTTTGTGTCGCAATAAAAACCCGACCTAAAGGGTTATCATCGTTTGCCTTTTCTTGCTCAATTTGTTCGTTTATTTTTTTAGCCGTTAGCGATAGCATCGTTAACCTAACTAAAGCATAAATAAACCCAAGCCCACCCATGACTAAAATAATATAACCAATAACCCCGCCTTGTTTAATCCGTTGAATGGTATCAGGAGCTTGAATTAACATGCTCAAAATAACTCCACGCGTGGGGTCAATACCAATATCAACCTGTCCTGTGTTAACACTGTCCATATTTTCCGCCATACTGAGGTAGTCCCCTTGAGGCTGGCGTGGAAGGGTTACTAATTTTCCTGTTTCGGGTAAGTAGCGTAAATATTGACCCTTTGAAAAGGCATTAAAATTACCGACCCGAATGACTTTGTTTTGTTCTGGCGTACCCGCGCTATTTAATACCTCAGTAGTAAAATAAACGATTTTTCCTGATTCGGTCATTTCCTGCTGTAAGGTAATCCATAAGGCTTCAAGCTGGTCAATGGTCGGGATTTTTTTACTTTTAGAAATTTTATTGAGTAGAAGGCTACGTTGTGGAAATTGGGCTGAAATCAATGAGCTGTCTAAATTAACTTTTAAATCGCCCGCGACTTGTTTGGCCACGGTAAATAAGTCCGTTAAATCACCGCTATTTTCTTTGAGTAACGTTTGCAATAAGGCCAATTCATTTTCATTGTTTTTAACGGTGGCCTTTAATTCATTGGTTATTTTACTGTGGTCTTTGAATGTTTGTTGGGCCGTATTTAACAAGGCTTGTTGTTTGCTGTTATCTGCTGAAAAACGAGTTTCACGTTCTTGATTTATTTTTCCTTCCATGCCTTGTATTTTTTGGGCTTCTCGCAATAATTGCGTTAAGTCTAAATGTTCTGCAAAGAGAGGTTGAATCGTAAAGGTGAGTAATAACGTCAGGATTAGTTTTTTCATCAGCTTCATTTTCCTTCTTCTGCGGCGGCAACGGGTAAGATAAGTAAGTCGGGCGCAGATTGTTTTCGGGCAACACTTAAGCCATCATGAATCTTATTACGATAGCTATCGGGTAAGGTTTCCCAACGTTTTTCCGTTTTATTCCAAAAACCTGTTTCACTGCCATCCAGTCGTTGATAATAGAGGGCGATACGTCCAAGCCGTAAAAAATCAACAGGACTTTTCGTTCCGTTTAAGTTGATTTCATCCTTATAGGCTTCGATGGTATTGCCGTATTCATTTTCAATTTGATACGCTTCAATAATACGACGAAACTTTTCAGCTTTGGTGACATCGGCTCTTAACATCATCGCCTTTAACTTGGTTAACCGCTGCTTACGTTCTTCAGGAAGAAAGGGTAAGTCTAAGGCAATAAACGCATCTAAATTGGTTAGCATCCGTAAGATTAAAGGGGTAATTTCGTTTTGCGTGGTGACAATGGTTTTTAATTGTTCTTCCAGTGAGGATTTTTCAAGTTTTTGATTAATTAAAACCTGTTGTAAATGCTCGGATTGGATTTTTAAATTTTTAGTTTGTCGGGTGGCAAAACGATATTGCTCCAGTAAGGTTCCTGTTTGTTGACTCAGGGTGTCAATTTTTTTTTGTGAATCGGCGGCGGCTTCTTGTGTTGCTTGATTAACGCGAATAGCATCTTCTAAGGGAGCAGAAACACAAGGAAAAGACAGTACCGCAACCATTAATACAATAGGGGTTTTTACAGGCGGGTAAAAAAAGGACATATAATAAAATTGTGATTGGGTAAAAGAAAAATTAACAGCGTAAATGCGGTAATTTATATCATAATTACTTGTGTCTGATAAAGGGTTTAACTCAAGATGCGACTATTAGTCGCACTTTAGAATGCGATGTAATGCGTCTTAATTACTGTATCCCCTTTGATTTATTTACTAATTCAAGAATTAAAATATCACAGCTACCACAGCCCGTTCCCGCCCCTGTAGCGGATGAAATTTGGTCAAGGGTATTTTTACCTTTCATAATAAGGGCTTCAATTTTAACTTGCGTTGTTCCAGTGCAATCACAAATAATAGTATTCGCTTTCGTGGAATCATCTTCAATAATCATCAATATTGCCCAACTTGTTTATTTTAAATATTTATTTAGAAGCGTCATTAATTCGGTAATAATAATCGGCTTAGTGACATAAGCATCAAATAATTCCCCTGCAGATTCAACATCATGTTTCATCACGGCGGCTGAAACCGCAAGAATAGGTTTGTCTTTATAATGATCGGTTGCTCTTAGTTTCTGAGCTAACTCCTTACCATTCATTTTAGGGAGGTGAATATCCATTAATATGAGGTCAAACTCTTCTTCCATCGCCCGTTCCCAGCCACGCTCGCCTGTCTCGGCTAGTTGTAATCCATAGTATTGGTTACTTTCAAGAAAAGATCGCATAAAAACTCTATTCGTGGGGTTATCTTCAACGTACAGTATTTTTTTTGTGTCGGGTATTTCAAGGGCGATAGCTATATCCTTTGCTATCGGTTTAATTTTAGACTTTGCATGACCATGACCGTGCATAATTGGAAATTCAACCCAGAACGTAGACCCTTCATTTTCAACACTCTCAAAGCCTATTTTACCGCCCATTTGTTCAACTAATTCTTTCGTTACCACCAGCCCTATTCCTGTGCCTTCAATGGTGGATGTTTCTTGTCCTAAACGATTAAACGCATCAAATACTTTTGATTTGTTTTTTTCAGAAATTCCAATACCCGTATCGGAAATGCTTAACCGCACATAATCATTTTCAACAATGATAGCGGATACGTTAATCACCCCTCCTTTACGATTGTATTTAATCGCGTTAGAGACTAAATTAATAATAATTTGTTTTAATCGGGTGTAATCGGCATTAATGGTATAGTTTAAATTAGTAAGCAGTTTAATTTTAATAGCCTCTTTATCCGCTAAAGGCATTAATAAAACTAACGGAATCAAAGAATCAAAGGGGTCGGAGTAAATTGATTTTATAGCTATTGTGAGTTAATATATTCAAAATTATAATTTAGGATTCTTTATTTTTATGGCTCGTTTACCTCGTTTAAATTTACCCAATATTCCATTACACGTCATCCAGCGTGGAAATAATCGTCAAGCTTGCTTTTTTACCGAAACGGATTACACCGTCTATTTGGACAAACTAAAAGAATACAGTCGCAAATATAAGGTTCAAGTGCATAGCTATATATTAATGACCAACCATGTACACCTACTCGTCACCCCCGAAGAAGCACATGGCGTAAGTAAATTGATGCAGTCTTTAGGTCGATATTATGTGCGCTATATCAATCAAAACTATAACAGAACAGGGACATTATGGGATGGAAGATTCAAAGCGTCTTTAGTCGATAGTGAAAAATATTTTTTAACCGTCAGCCGCTATATTGAATTAAACCCAGTAAGAGCAAGTATGGTGAAGCATCCCGCAGATTATCCGTGGTCTAGCTATTCTAAAAATGCAATGGGAAAGAGATCAGGACTTATTACGCCACATGCCACTTATTCGAGGCTAGGAAAAACCAGTAAAGAAAGACAAGGTGTTTATAAAGAATTATTTGATCCGAAAATTCCTGATGATACGCTAAAAGAAATTCGTGATTCAATCAATAAATCGTGGGTTTTGGGCGATGATCGGTTTAAGCAACACATTGAAACTCAAATAGGACGACGCGTTTCACCGTTACCTCGTGGTGGTGATAAAAAATCAGAAAAATATAAGGCAAGTAAAATAAATTGATACAGATTGAGTTATTCTAATCTCTTTAGTTGAACTTCTTTGGTTTTAAAATTCAAAAGCACCTAATTTTATGAACAATAATGAACATATTCTTCGCCGTTACGAACTTATATTAACCTCAGCAGGGGAGGGAATTTATGGGCTAGATCATGAAGGCAAGGGAACGTTTGTTAATCCTGCTGCCATTGCAATGATGGGGTGGGATGAAAAAGATATTCTCGGTCAGCCTGTTCATGAAAAACATCATCATAGCAAGGCCGATGGTACGCCTTATCCACAACATGAATGTCCCATTTATGCCGCGTTAAACGATGGTGAAATTCATCATATAACGCACGAAATTTTTTGGCGTAAGGATGGCAGTTGTTTTCCTGTGCATTACACCAGCACCCCCATTTGGGACGAGGGGGAAATTATGGGGGCGGTCGTTGTTTTTCAAGATGTGAGTCAACTCAAACAAACCGAAAACGCATTAGCACAATTACAACGCCATAATCAATTATTACTCGCGGCGGCAGGTGAGGGGATTTGTGGTTTTGATTGTGAAGGAAACCTGACGTTTATAAATCCTACGGCGACTAAGATGCTCGCTTGGTCAACGACCGATTTAAACGGTCAAAGCATTCATACTATTTTTGGAAAAGATGAAAGCGACTTTGAAAAATACTGCCCTGTGTTAACGATTGTTAATGGAAAAACCCGCTATGAAGCGAATAATAAACGCTTCTACCGTGAGGATGGTTCTAGTTTTCCTGTTGATTTTGTTAGCACCCCTATCATGGAAAAGGGTGAGTTACAGGGTGTGGTAATGGTGTTTAGGGATATTACGGAACGCCAACTCGCCGAGAAAAAACTCACCCTCGCTTTATCTGAAATTAAACAACTCAAAAACCGTCTACAAGCAGAAAATAGTTATCTGCAAGAAGAAATTAATCTTAATCATAAGTTTGAAGATATTTTAGGAAACAGTCAGCCCTTAAAAGTGGTGTTACTTCAAGTAGAACAAGTTGCACCGACTGAAACAACGGTTTTAATTCAAGGTGAAACAGGTACAGGTAAAGAATTAATTGCACGCGCGTTGCATAATTTAAGTCAGCGTAAAAATCGAACCTTAGTTAAAGTCAATTGCGCCGCTTTACCGAGTCATTTAATTGAAAGCGAGTTATTCGGCCATGAAAAAGGCAGTTTTACAGGGGCGATGGCCCGACGTATTGGACGCTTTGAATTAGCTCATGAGGGATCGATTTTTTTAGATGAAATCGGTGAATTACCCTTAGAATTACAAACTAAATTATTACGCGTTTTACAAGAGGGTGAAATTGAACGCTTGGGTGATTCTAAGACCCTTAAAATAAATGTGAGAGTCATTGCCGCTACCCATAGAGATTTAAAAAAAATGGTGGCTAAGGGCGATTTTCGGGAAGATTTATTTTATCGCCTCAGCGTGTTTCCCTTGACCCTCCCGCCATTACGATCTCGTAAAAACGATATTTCGTTATTGGCTCATTATTTTGTGAATAAGTACGCCCGCAAAATGGGAAAGTCTATTAAGCATATTCCTCAATCGGTGATGGAACAATTACGCAATTATTCATGGCAAGGCAATGTTCGTGAATTAGAAAATGTAATTGAACGTGCGGTGATTTTATCCCCCGAACAAAATTTTCAACTTCCTGAATTACTTGAAATAAAGACGAACAATAATCATTCGGGTGAGCCGTTATTATCGTTAACTGCAATCGAAAAATCCCATATTATTAACGTATTGGAACAAACACATTGGCAGATTTCAGGGGAAAATGGGGCCGCTTCTATTTTGGAAATGCACCCTAATACCTTACGTTCTCGAATGAATAAATTAGGCATTCGCCGCTCTGATTTAGCCCATTAACATAATATCGTAAATTCACGATATTTCGTAACTTAAACACTATTCATTCCTCTCTCTATTTCTTGCTATAAAATATAAGTCATTGTTTTAAAATGATTTAATTTTTATTTTATTTTATGGCACAACTCCTGCAATATCCATTCTAAACGCTTATTATTTTAGGAAAACAGAATGGAAAACCGCCCCCCTTTTCCCCCATTTACCTTAGAAAGTGCGATTGAAAAAGTACAGCGCGCAGAAAATGGCTGGAATAGTAAAGATCCCATAAAAGTCGCTAGTGCTTACACGGTTGATTGTGAATGGCGTAATCGCGCAGAAATTTTTTCAGGTCGAGACAAAATCATCGAATTTCTAACACGAAAGTGGGAAAAGGAACGTGATTATCGACTCAAAAAAGAACTTTGGAGTTTTACGGATAACCGCATTGCGGTGACTTTTCGCTACGAATGGCAGGATGATTCAAATCAATGGTTTCGCTCTTATGGCAATGAATTATGGGAGTTTGCCGAAAACGGTTTAATGCAGCGGCGTATTGCCAGTATTAACGATAAGCCGATTCTTAAATCGGAACGCGAAATTTTATTTATCAAAAACCAAGGGGAGAGATTACCGAATTATCCCAATTAGTTCGTCATACCGATTTTGATTTAAACAATATTACTATTTAATTATTTATTTTAAGGAATACTCATGGCTACTCTAAAATTATACCGTCCCCCTTTATCTGGCAATGCACATCGTGTCGAATTACTCTTATCTTTTCTTGGTTTAGAGGCTGAGATTATCGACGTTGATTTAATGAAAGGTGAACAAAGACAAGCGGCATTTTTAAAGAAAAATATTTTTGGTCAAGTCCCTGTATTGGAAGATGGTGAGGTAACGATTGTAGATTCCAACGCTATTTTGGTTTATCTGGCCAGTCAATACGATAATGAACACACATGGCTGTCACTCAAACCTGCGAAAGCGGCCGAAGTGCAACGCTTTTTAACGGTTGCAGCGGGTGCAATTGCCGCAGGGCCTGCTACGGCACGATTGATTAATTTATTCGGGGCCGCATTGGATAAAGCGCAAGCAGTTGAAACCGCGCATACTATTTTTAGCCTCTTAGAACAACATTTAGACGACCGTGAATGGTTGGCTGATACGCAACCAACGATTGCTGATATTTCTAATTATCCGTATATTGCTCATGCACCTGAAGGTGATGTTTCCTTGCAAAATTATCCTAATGTCAGAGCATGGTTACAGCGTGTTGAAAATTTGCCGAATTTTATTTATATGCAATCTTCAGTCGTGGGTTTAGCGACATAGTTTAATGCCTAGTCCTTCGAGGTCTTTAAAACCTCGGAGGTTTTTTCATTTAATCAGGCGCAGACAATGAGCAATGTAATTGAATCCCCATTTCATTAAGGCGAACAAAAAATCCAAGCACGCCTTGGGGTTCGTGAAAAAATGGAACGCTTTGGACGGCAAGTTATTCGTGATTTTATGCCCGAACAACACCGCGAGTTTTTTTCGCAATTACCGTTTGTTTTTGTGGCTCATGATGATGAACAGGGGTTTCCGTGGGCTTCTATTTTATTTAATCGAACTCGTTTTATTAGCTCGCCTAATAATCAGCAATTACATATTAACGCGATGCCTGTAACGGGGGATCCGTTAGCTAATGGCTTAAATAAGGGAAGGCGATTAGGTTTATTAAGGATTGAGTTAGAAACACGGCGCAGAAATCGGATTTCCGCTTATATTAATCAGGTTTCAAAAAATCAATACTTCGGACAGTTTTAAAAGTAGAGGAAATCTTCAATTCATAGAAAAATGTAGTTTCTAAAGCAACAATTTCCTGAAAAGAAGATTTCCATACAACTAATAGAACAATACTTCGGACAGTTTTAAAAAAGATAGCGGTCTTAATTCTATAAGGCATTGATTTTAAAGGGTTTTATATTTACGAGATGTGTTGGTAAATTCTTTTTTAAATCAATGGGTTACAAAAACTGTCCGAACTATTGTTATTTGAAGATAACGCTGTAACTCACGCTCTAACATGGCTTCTAATAATTGAGGACGTAATACGCGCTTAGTTAACTCGGTTTCATACTGGCTAAATAAGACCGCAATATCCCAATCACTGTTTTTATGGCTCGTTTGTTTCGCCCGTGAGCCATACAAATAAATCGCATCTACGGGCGTATACACTTTAATAAGCGTCATTATTTTTAAACAGGGAATCTTGGCTTTTATTAATCCCTACGTTCTTAGTTTTTTGAAAACAACACTTGCGGCATCCAATGTTTGTTCTATATCGGCATCCGTATGCGCTGCTGAGATAAAACCTGTTTCAAAAGCCGAGGGAGCTAAATAAATACCTTGTTCTAACATCCCATGAAAAAAAGTTTTAAATTGGTTTTGATCGCATTTCATCACTTGAGCAAAGGTGCGAATTGTTGGTTCACCACTAAAAAATAAACCAAACATCCCTCCGACTGTATTTGTACTCAGTGAAACCCCCGCGTCTAAAGCGCGCTGTTGAATTTCAGTCACAAATCTTTGTGTTTTTTGAGTTAATGTCGCATAAAAGTTGGGTGCGGAAATTAATTCTAAAGTTTTTAAACCAGCGGCCATTGCAATGGGATTTCCCGATAATGTTCCTGCTTGATAAACCCCACCTAAAGGCGCGATGCTTTCCATAATTTCACGCTTACCGCCAAATGCTCCCACGGGCATTCCGCCACCAATAATTTTACCTAGGGTGGTTAAATCAGGTGTGACGTTATAAACCGCTTGCGCGCCACCGAGTGCAACTCTAAAGCCTGTCATCACTTCATCAAAAATAAGAACACTGCCATAGTCATCACAAAGCGTGCGTAATGTTTCTAAAAAACCCGCGACAGGGGGAATACAATTCATATTTCCAGCAACGGGTTCAACAATAATACAAGCAATTTGATCGCCATAGAGCGCGAAGGTTTCTTTGATTTCGTCACTGTTGTTGTAAGTTACGGTTAAGGTATCCTCTGCAACGGCGGCGGGAACACCCAGTGAACTAGGAACGCCCAGTGTTAATGCGCCTGATCCCGCTTTAACTAATAATGAATCGGCATGTCCATGATAACAGCCTTCAAATTTGATGATTTTAGTGCGTCCTGTAAATCCACGCGCAAGACGAATAGCACTCATGGTGGCTTCTGTGCCTGAGCTTACCATGCGGACTAACTCAATAGAGGGTATTAATTCACAAACCTTAGTCGCCATTTGGGTTTCTAACTCGGTCGGTGCGCCAAAGCTTAAACCTTTTTCGGCGGCCTCTTTTACGGCGGCGATGACTTCAGGGTGGGCATGACCTAAAATCATCGGCCCCCACGAACCCACATAATCAATATAACGCTTATCGGTACTATCATAGAGATAAGCCCCTTGCGCGTGATCGATATAAACAGGCGTTCCTCCCACACTACTAAATGAGCGAACAGGGGAGTTGACTCCACCAGGAATAACCGTTTTAGCTTGGGTAAATAATTCAGTTGCAGATGTCATATTTTATTAGTCGGTATTAATTGAGTTAAAAATCAGGAGGGAAGACCTCGGAGGTTTTTAAAACCGCTGAGGGCTTTTTTGTCGTAAGTGGGTGGTCAAAAATAGGGTTAATTCGCGAGCCATAATCGGAAGCGTAAACTCCATTCACTCATATAGCCTAACGTGACAAAGGCAATTTCACCGTTTGCATTAAGGATAAAAATCGTCGGAACGGCGTTAACAAAATACTGGTTAGCAATCGTGCCATTTTCATCGTTTATCGTTAGCCAATCAAGTTGGTGTTGTGTTAAATAAGGCTGTAGCTGCTCATCTGGGCCTGATCTAACGGCAATACTAACACCGTCATAGTCGTTTAAAAGGGTTGAAATAGGGGCTTTCATCTTTTCACAGGTTGCACACCATTTTGCCCAAAAATAAATAAATTTAGGCTTTTGGAGCATAGTCCCTTTTAACGGAGCTTGAGTAATCTGAGGAACACGACCCGATAACGGGTTAAAATTTACAAAAATAGGCGCGACAAATAATAATAAAAAGGCCATTAAATAGATTAACCCTTCTATTTTTCGAATTTTAAATTTTTTTATCAACGCATTCCCATCCGAGTACGAAACCATTTAAAAATTAAATCAAGCTTATAAGACCAATTATTTTCAATGAGGGGGGTTGAGGATTTTTTTTTAGAATTTTGTAGATGTTTTTTGATAGGCCCTATTAATAACCGTTCGAGCGGGGTTCGTTCTAAATCACGAATAATTCGTTCTAGGGTCTCAATAAATAATCCATAGTGACGATTGAGTTCGCCAATATCATCAATGGAACTATCAATAAATTTTAACGTTAATTCTTGGGCTGAAGCAAGAGCAATCTCAGCGGTTTCTTCGGAGGTACTGTAATCTTCTGCAATTTCCATTAATTGGTCACACGCGATTTGATAGTCTTCTGCGGCAATATCATGAGTAAGCGACATGGTTTAAATTCCTAATGTTGGGTTTTTTGATAATATAAAAAAGCTTGGCGCATTTTCATTAAAGACATTTCAAAATCATCACCTAGGTCGATATCACGAGCCGTTCCTGTTATGGCGGCTTGCTGCATGACCCTGAGGCTTAAATCCATTTGACCTAATAAACGAACATAGGCGGTTAGCATATCGCTGTACGCTTCTAAAGCAATATTCTGCTGTTCTGCTTGGTCGAGCAGCATAATAATTTGAGTTTTTAGTAAGGTTAATTGTGAAATGGCTAGGCTGCTTCGTCGCCGACCTTTAGACGATTTTAATCGAATGGGTTTAAATCCGCGCCCTGTTGACGAAACGGCTATTTGCTCTAAACGCAGATTTAATTTATCAACCAGCGGGTAAACTTTATAATTTTGCGTTTTGGGTTCAATTTGATTGGCTAATTTTACAAAGGCGGCAATATGCCGACTAATGTTAACTCTAAGCTTTTGATAGTGATAGTTATTAATTCCATAGCGTACGCTATAAAATAATTCCGTATCTTTTTTCATACTTGTAATTAATTTTGAACTAATAATCGGGGAAACGCGTTCAATACTTTTGATGATTTTACGGCGTTCAAAACTTTTTTGTAGTTCACTAAAAATAGCATCTAAAGCCACGGCAAAAGGCGATATTTTTTTAGCCGTATCCCGTAGACCTTTGACCGATAAGCGCAGTAAATTATCTAATAGATGATTACTTTCGGCCTCAATAGGTTTGCCTTCAATTAATTTTATTAACAGGGTGTTATAGGAATCAACCACTTTCCATGATTTCAATCGAATAGCAACGTCATCAATGGCAACGGTTGACATTAATAACTGCTTGCTTTTAAAGGATACTTTTCGTGGCGATTGAATTTCTTCATGATTCTTAAGTTGTGCCTGTTCCTTTTTAGCGACAGCATAATTAATAATGACCTCTTCACCCACGTTGCGAACGGCTTTAAAAAGATGTTGATAATCTGAAAATTCGCGCTTAGGAACAACGGAACACGCATTTAGGCAAAAAATGAGGAGTAGCAGGCTCACTTTTCCAAAAGATAACCCTAAGCGACGATAAGAATCGGTAATGGTTGATAACATAATAGACCTTAACGGTTCAGTGCCTTTTTTATCAGCATCATCCCAAAATCAAAGGCTTCTACCGTAGATTCTTGGCTTTCTGATCTATTTTTAGTGGCTGAAATTTGATGATCTATTGTCTCCAGTTCGGTTAAATTCACCTTATCTAAGCGTGATTTTAAATCATTTAAAGCCACACCTTGTAATTGAATAGCCAGCTCATCTATTTCACCGAGCTTAAAGGTTCGATCAGGTTCGGGCATCTTTTGGGCTAACTGCGTTAACGTCACGATGTTTAATTCAAGTTCATTTTTAGTCATAATTGCCCCGCTATTTTTTCTTTAAAACTGACAATAAAGCTTTTAAACTTTCGGTGGTTGATTTAATTTTGGGAATATAGGTATTAATCGTTCCTAAGAAACCGCTGACATTAGTATGCCCTGCTGTGGTTTTAAGCAATTTTTCGCCGATTTTTTCGGACTGAATATAACCATCTAAAATAGTCTGCACTTCTTTTATTTTTGTTAAGTAGCCTTGGAGTTCTAAGGTTTTTTCTTTAATCGCTATAAAATCGGTTGATAATTTTTCTCGTGCGGTTTCTGCGGTTTTACTCAAGATATCCGCTTGAGCAAAAATTTTTCGTTTAGTTTCAATCCGTTTTTCTCTATCCATAGTGGGGATCGTTTTGGTCATCAAAGCATTGAGACGATTGACGCTATTTTGTTGATAGCAGGCGATTTTCCCCCCCGCTTCTTCTTTTAAACTTTCAGCCACTGAAATAAGGCCTTCCGATTGAACGTTCATCGCCGTTGTTAAAACATCAAGGTATTCAAGTTGTTTAAGTGATAATTGTTTAACTTCAGGCGGTGTGGCACACCCTGAGATGATAATAATAAATGATAAAATAAAAAGTTTGTAACGCTTCATACGTTTTTTCCTTAGATTAAATTTTCAGTTCTAAACACGTTCTAGTTTAGCATAAGCCAATATGAGCCATTTTAAACTGCCTTTATAAAAGTTAACCTGTACTTTTTCTTGCTTGCCTTCGCCTTCTACTTGAAGAATAACCCCTAAACCAAATTTAGCATGATTAATTTTTTCACCTACTTTATAACGACTGGTTTGTACAGGGTTAGCGCGGGATTTTTGAACGCCCATTCTGACATCCTGTGTACATTCATTAGGAATTTCACGCAAAAATCGTGAGGGACTGGGGTAGGTTTCTTTGCCATAAAGTCGTCGTGATTCAGCATAAGAAATACACAGTTGTTGCATTGCGCGGGTAATGCCAACATAACAGAGTCGGCGTTCTTCCTCTAAACGCGCAACGTCATCAATAGATTGGCCTGATGGAAATAACCCCTCTTCAAGCCCGACCATAAAGACCTGTTTAAATTCTAAACCTTTTGCGGAATGCAGCGTCATTAACTGAATACAGTCATCCGCATCGGCCCCGTGCATTTCACCCGCTTCCAGTGTTGCATGGGTAAGAAACATCACCAAATCACTTAAAGTCTCGTCATCCTCACGCGGGTAATCAAAGCCACGGGCGGCATTAACAAGTTCTTCTAAGTTTTCAATGCGTGCTTCACCACGATCGTCTTTTTCTTTTTTATAAAAATCAATTAACCCACTTTTTTCACCGACTAATTTAACTTGTTCAAAAAGTTCTTGTGTTTCAGTTTCGGTGTGTAAATCATTAATTAATTGCCTGAATTTTTTTAGTGCGTTGGCGGCACGAGGGGAAAAAAAATCAGCGTCTAATAGTTGCTCACTGGCTTGCCAT
Organism: Methylococcales bacterium; assembly: GCA_030949405.1. Taxonomy (NCBI): domain Bacteria; kingdom Pseudomonadati; phylum Pseudomonadota; class Gammaproteobacteria; order Methylococcales; species Methylococcales bacterium. The sequence continues at coordinate 1,119,514 of JAUZSN010000002.1, forward strand.
AAAGAGATTTGTTGACTCCGTGCTAAGTCACGAAGATTGTCTAATGTTCGCATTCCAATCCCGCGTGTCGGCATATTAACGACGCGCTCAAAAGAGGGGTCATCATCACGATTGGATAATAAACGCAGATAAGCCAGCGCGTTTTTAATTTCAGTCCGCTCAAAAAATCGTAATCCGCCATAGACACGATAAGGAATCCCTGTGGTCATTAAGCGTTCTTCAAATTGTCGTGACTGGGCATTCGAGCGGTATAAAATGGCCACATCTTTTTTTAAACCGCCTTTTTCCTGCCATTGTTTTATCCGATCAACAACAAAATAGGCTTCATCCTGTTCATTAAACGCGGAATATAAGGAAATTAAATCGCCCTGCCCACTGCTTGTCCATAACTGTTTGCCCATTCGATTGTTGTTATAGGCAATTAAGGTATTCGCTGCTTGTAAAATATACCCGGTCGAACGGTAATTTTGTTCTAAACGAATTAAATCATGTGTAGGGTAGTGATCTTGAAAGCTTAAAATATTGGCTATTTTCGCACCGCGCCAGCCATAAATGGATTGATCGTCATCGCCGACAATAAATAAATTTTCCTGACCTTCGGTTAATAATCGTAGCCACGCATATTGAACGGTATTGGTATCTTGAAATTCATCCACATGAACCTGTCGAAAACGGCGTTGATAAAAGGTTAATAAAGCGGCATTATCACGCAGCAATTCGTGCGCTCTGAGGAGTAATTCAGCAAAATCCACTAAACCTGATCGGTTACAACTCACCTCATAGGCTTTATAAATTTTTAGCATTTGATGGAGGAAAAAATCGTCATTATCGCTAATATGTGCCGCTCTTAAGCCTTCATCCTTCTGAGCATTAATAAACCTTTGTATTTGCTTGGGCGGCCATTTTTTATCATCAATTTCTAAGGATTTTAATAACCGCTTAATCATTCTTAATTGATCACTGGAATCCATGACCTGAAAGGCATCAGGTAACTGTGCTTCATGAGCATGACGGCGTAAAATGCGATGCGCTAACCCATGAAATGTACCAATCCACATGGATTGTGTCGGCATTTTTAACAGGGCTTCAATGCGCTCACGCATTTCCTTGGCGGCTTTATTGGTAAAGGTTACGGCCAGTAAACTATGCGGTGACAAACCCTCTACTTGTATTTGCCAAGCAATGCGGTGGACTAGAACACGCGTTTTACCACTGCCAGCCCCTGCTAAAATTAGCATCGGCTTGGAAGGGGCGGTAACGGCTAAGCGTTGCGCGTCATTTAAAGTGTTGATTAGAAAAGAGACATCCATTTTTTATCACTTGCACATTTTTTTTAGCTGTGTATTATTGAGTAACTTAAATTATGAAGTCCCATTATATAGGGAATCTTTATCAACAATTAACATTAAAAGAGGTTTTAGGATGAATTTTGATTATAAACGTTTGATTAAATTTGAACTTAACATAAGTAATAAAGAAAAAACAATTCGTATGGGTGTGGGAGGCGCATTGATTTTGGTTTCCTTATTTTTAGCCAAAGTTTTATTATTACTGGTCGGGTTAATCCTTATTACGTCAGGTTATATTGGTTGGTGTCCTGCTTATTCTGCTTTTCATAAAAATACACGTCCTGCGAGTGAAAATGATGAATCGTCTACGGAATAACGATTTTTCTTAAAAGGTAGCGATATTCCTGTCGTTGAAATTTAATTTTTTTAATGACGTTAAATTTTATTATGGGTCGCCGTATAGAGTGGAAATTCCACCCTATACAAGGTAATATTTTAGGGCGTATTTCACCTTTTAAAAGATCATTAACCCCGATAGAAGAAGGGATTCTCTTTAGCCTTCAATCTAAAATAACCTGAGTTTTTTAATTGTGACATTCGATTTTTTACCGATCGCCATTCAGCCCTTTTTTATGGGGAATTTAGCGGACGTTACCACAACAGCGAGTACGAGTTACGCGCTTATTTTAGCCGCAGAAATGGGAGATAAAAGCCAATTAGTATGTATGGCATTAGCCTCACGATACCGTGCTTTTCCCGTTCTATTGGGGGCAATCATAGCATTTGCACTATTAAATACCTTAGCGGTTGTTTTTGGTGTGGCGATTGCGAGTTGGTTTCCTAGCTATATTATCTCTGCGACAGTCGCGGTATTATTTTTCTTTTTTGGGTTGCATTCGTTGGTTATTGACGCGGATGATGACGATGAAATCATTGAAAAAAAAGGGGCTAATCTTTTTTTTAGTACTTTTTTATTGATTACGTTGGCAGAATTGGGCGATAAAACTCAATTAGCGGTGGTGGCATTAAGCAGTAGCACATTACCCGTGGCTGTTTGGTTAGGGGCAACGGCCGCTTTAGCAACGACATCAGCTTTAGGCGTTTTAGCAGGACGAACTATTTTGCAAAAAATCCCAATGACTTTGCTGCATCGCTTTAGTGGCAGCCTCTTTTTAATTTTCGCATTGGTTGCCGCTTATAATAGCTATTTGAATTACACGGTTTGAGACTCAATGTTAGGTATTAATCCTAACCCATTAAACCAATCCCCTAGAACATTAAAGCGGTTGTATTGTTATGGATACAACTCAGGTCTATATTTCACTAATAAACGCACACTATGAACTCAACAAACATTCATTCCCATAAAATTTTGATTCTTGATTTTGGCTCTCAATATACTCAGCTTATTGCGCGGCGAGTACGTGAGTGTGGAGTTTATTGCGAAATTTATTCGTGTGAAACCTCTGCTGAAGCAATTCAAAAATTTTCACCCAAAGGGATTATTTTATCGGGCGGGCCTGAAACGGTTACCAGTGATAATACGCCAAGAGCCAACCCTGTTGTTTTTGAAATGGGGATTCCTGTCTTAGGGATTTGTTATGGAATGCAAACCATGACCGAGCAATTAGGGGGAAAGGTTGAAAGTTCAGATCATCGAGAATTTGGTTTTGCCCAAATTCGAGCGCGAGGACATGCACAATTATTAAATAATATTGAAGATTTAGTGACCTCAGAAGGACATGGTTTATTGGATGTTTGGATGAGTCATGGTGATCGTGTGGTCGATTTACCCGAAGGCTTTAAATTAATTGCAAGTTCTGAGGGCGCACCGATTGCAGGGATTGCGAATGAAGATAAACATTTTTATGGGTTACAGTTTCACCCCGAAGTCACGCATACCAAGCAAGGTCATGCTATTTTATCCCGCTTTGTTAATGAAATTTGCGGCTGTGATTCATTATGGACCGCTGATAATATCATCAAAGAAAGTATTCAAGCGGTTCGTAAACAAGTGGGTAATGAACAAGTTATCTTAGGTTTATCGGGCGGAGTGGATTCATCGGTGGTGGCGGCCTTATTACACCAAGCCATTGGCGAACAATTAATCTGTGTATTTGTCGATACAGGATTGTTACGTTTAAACGAAGGCGATCAAGTGATGGCGACCTTTGCGGCCCACATGGGGGTTAAGGTTATTCGAGTTAATGCTGAACCGCGTTATTTATCGGCTTTGGTCGGGGTGACGGATCCTGAGAAAAAACGTAAAATTATTGGGAATCTTTTCATTGAAATTTTTGATGAAGAAGCCAATAAATTAACAGACGCTAAATGGTTAGCCCAAGGAACGATTTACCCCGATGTGATTGAGTCGGCAGGGGCTAAAACAGGAAAGGCTCATTTAATTAAATCTCATCATAATGTGGGCGGCTTGCCTGATGACATGACGTTAAAATTAGTCGAACCTTTGCGTGAACTGTTTAAGGATGAGGTGCGTAAATTAGGATTAGAATTGGGGTTACCTGCGAATATGGTTTTTCGTCATCCGTTTCCAGGGCCAGGTTTAGGGGTGCGAATTTTAGGCGAGATTAAAAAATCGTATGCGGATTTATTGCGACAAGCCGATGCTATTTTTATTGAAGAACTTTATAAGCATGATTTATATGATAAAGTTAGTCAGGCTTTTGCGGTTTTCTTGCCGATTAAATCGGTCGGTGTGATGGGGGATGGACGGCGTTATGATTATGTCATTGCGATTCGAGCGGTAGAAACCATTGATTTTATGACAGCACGCTGGGCGCATTTACCTTATGATTTTTTAGACATTATTTCCAGACGTATTATTAATGAAGTATCGGGAATTTCACGGGTTACTTATGATATTTCAGGCAAACCCCCCGCGACGATTGAATGGGAATAAATAAAGGCTTAGAAATGAGCCTTGCGGGGGATTATGAATTATCAGAAACGGTTAATGGTATGATAGTGATAAGTTTTCGTGAGTCTGTATCCCCTCGCTTATAGTATACAAATATAAACAGCGTGTTGAAAATCAAGAGGCCCCCGATGTATAGACCTTAGTTGCTATATTAGTTGCCAGGGGGCTGAGTCAAAAAAAACAGGCCATTTAGAGGTTATTTATTGTTGGCTGAATAGGAAGTTTTATTATTTTAGACTGTAATGGTTAGGGTATTAGCCCTGATTACGCCTCATCACACAATGATGTTTATAGCCTTTTTAAATGCTTAAAAGGCTAAAAAATATAATAAAAACAGAATTACATTTATAATATTAACAAATGTACCGAGATATCTTTATGAAAAAAACAATCGCCTCGCTACTCTTTAGCACTGCTTTAGTGATTAGTTTTAATAGTTTTGCTGATGAAGTTTGGAATAGTAATCATGGTAAAGTTATCTATTCAGAAGATTCAGGTACCACCGCATTGTGGCAATATAATGATAATGGTCGTGATGGAGGGATTATCTATATTGAAAATTTAGCGGGGGTTTATAATAACCGAGGCTCTTATGAGGGCTATTGGGCGCAAGATAACGGTGATGTTCCTTGTGAGACCGAGCGCGGGGGCGTTAACGGTAGAACGACGACTTACTGGGGCTATTTTCATATTAATTTTATTGATAAGGATTTCCCCTCCCATTGGAAAGCCCTCTGGGGGAACTGTGAGGGTGATTTAACCAAAGAGTGGAATGGAACGCCTGTAACGTCGGTTAATACACCAAAAGGGGACGAAACCTTAGATGATGCGAGTGAAATTATTCGCTTTGCTAAGGGAGCAAGTTCTGCGGCCTATAAAAAAAATATGCTTAAAGGTAAAAGCCACTATTATTATTTTACGGCGCGTGAGGGGCAAATGTTAAATCTTGATTTAGCCTCACAAGAAAATAATGCGACCTTTTCAATTTATAAACCTTTTTATCGACTCACCGAGGCCGATGACGTTGTTGAAGTGAAAGGGGAAATTTTAAATGGTAAAAAATCCGCCTATCAAATGAAACATTGGTTAGGTGAAGTGCCTATTTCAGGGCAGTATTTAATAGTTATTGAGGGTTCACGCGGGAATGTGGCCTATAACTTACAAATTTTCATTAAATAAATGATGTCACAGGCAAAATTAAACTGGCAATGCCGACGCGGAACAAAAGAGTTGGATCGTTTATTAGTTGGTTATTTAGAAACCTGTTATAGCGCGACAAGCTCCCAAGAACAACAGTTATTTGAAGATTTTTTAACGCTTGAAGATAACGAGTTAATCGTTTTTTTATTAGCCGAACCTTACTCTAAAGAAACAAAATTTGCCCAACTTATCAACAAAATCCGTAGCACCCCACTTATTTAAAATTAATCAGTCAAAACGACGTTGTATTTGGTTGATTTTTATTCATAGTCTTGCCGCCTTTGCAAGTGTGTATCATGACTTATCTGGAGCAGGTAAACTACTTAGTTTCGGGGGCGTTATTCTCAGTGGGCTATTTTATTATCATGATTATAAAAAATTCCAGCCCTATTATATTCGATACAGCTCGAAGGTAAAATGGCAGTTGGCGAAAACTGAAACTAATTTTCAAACGATAACCATTTTACCGACAACGGTTTTAACCGCGCAGTTTATTGTGTTACATTTTTATTTAGATGGCTCTAAAAAACAAAGCTTAATCCTTGTTAGGGATGCTTTAAAAAACACTGAATTTAAAATTTTATTGGTTGCTTTAAAAATTTCGGGACTAACGTCCGCAAAGTAATGAACAGTTGCTAAAATGTGAGAGCAATCAATAGCGTCTTTTCCCATTTTTAATGGGGCCTCTTTAAAATCCATAGCACATGTGATTTTTTATCCATAAAATACCTACTAGGAGTCATTTATGAAAAATTCCATCTTAATTCCCGCAAGTCTCATCGTCTTAGCCTTGTCGGCGTGTAGTAATACAAAAACACCGGATACAACGATAGCTACGCCAACAACACCCAATAACACAACGACCCCTGTGGCAACGCCCCCTGTAGCGACACCACCTGTGGCAACAATCCCATCACAACCTGCCCCTGTTGCGCGACCTGCCAATAGTTTGTGTAATGCTAACGAACAAGTCTTATTCAATTGTGACATGGCCGCAGGCGGAAAAACCGTTTCAGTATGTGCCTCTAATGGGTTAACGAACACCAGCGGTTCATTACAATACCGTTATGGGTCAGATGCGTATAATGTTGATATGCGTTTTCCTCAAGATTCAAGCGCGGCTCAGAGTCTTTTTAGTTATGATAGCCAAGGGTTAAGTTTTAATAATGGCAGCATTAAATATCAAGTTTATACTCAAGGTTCAGCAGGTATAAAAACTTTTTGGGCAAAAGCACCCAGTCGTAATAAGGTACTTCCTTGTGCAGGCACGGTCACTAATCAGTTACAACTATTAAACGGCGTATTAAACTAAATTAAACGTATTGCTAAAAAAGTAATGGTTTGCATTTTTTCAATAATGTAAGGCTTTACTTTTTAGCAGTTCCCCTAAAACATTAGGAGGCGAGCCGCATTGAGTACTTGGTTATTCGCTATCTAATTGTGTTAATAACGTAACTTTAAATTTATTTTCTTGTTCGGGGCTTAAAAGTTGACCTTTAAGATCGGTTACATAAAAAATATCTTCGGCACGACTGCCTATCGTTGTAATTTTAGCATCATGAAGCTGAATATTTAGCGTAATAAAAATTTGTCCAATATCGGATAATAAACCCGCCCTATCCGTGGTAATTAACTCAATAATTGTATAGCGTTTTAAAGGATCTTTTTCAAATTCTACACGGTTATTAAGAGGGAAATGTTTAGCTTGGCGCGATTGGCGATGAATATTTTTTTGCTCTTTAATGTGTTTTTTTAATAAATTATGACGTAAAGACTCACAAATGCGTTTTTTCTGACGCTCATCCGTAATCGGTTCCCCTGATTGCTCAATAACTTGAAAGCTATTCAGCACATATTTATCATCAGTGGTACTGATATGAGCATCAAGAATCGTTAAATTCAAATGATCTAGGCTGCTGGTACTGATGGAAAAAACCATCGCTTCATTTTTAGCATAAACAAAAACGTCGGCACTTCCTCGTTTGCTTTGAGAGCGTAATAAGACCAAGGGCAAATCAGTTTTGTTACTGGCAGAAATGGCTAACGTATGCCAAACGATCTCATCGGTACTGTAGCGTAGAAAATAGCCTTGATTGGTATGAGACCATGAATCTTCAATGGTTGCCAGCGATAGCCCCTCTTTAAATAGCATTTCGGTGGCATCTTTTTTATTTTCTTCCTCGCGTTTTGAGATAGAAATGGGGTTTTGTAAATTTCTATGTAAGGCACGCAAACTGGCGTTATACAGTTGTTTTAATAACGAATCCTTCCATGAACTCCATAAACTAGAACTGGTTGCGCGAATATCGGCCACGGTTAATAAATACAAATAATTTAATCGTTCTATTGTGTTCACTTGAGAGGAAAATTCATAAATTATCTCAGGATCACTAATATCTTTACGCTGTGCGGTCATTGACATTAATAGATGATTTCTAACCAACCAACTAACTAATTTACTATCATGCGTTGATAATTGATGTTGCTGACAAAATTCAATCGCAATGACTTCACCTAATTCTGAATGATCGCCGCCCATGCCTTTAGCAATATCATGAAACAAGCCCGCAAGATAAAGGACTTCAGGTTTAGAAATAAGTTGAAAAACATCATAGCAAAAGGGGAGTTCTTGCTGATGTGTTTTTAAGGCAAAACGTCGTAAATTTCCAATAACAAATAAGGTGTGAACATCAACCGTGTAAATATGCACCAAATCATATTGCATTCGTGAAACAATATTGGCAAAAGCGGGTAAATAAGCCGCAAGAATACCATAACGGTTCATTCGTCTAAGTTGATGGGTGATACCGTGCGGGTGGCGTAAAATTTCAATAAAGAGTTGATTGGCCTTTGTATTATGTCTAAATTCATCATTAATCAGCGGTAAGCTTTTACGAATAAGACGAATGGTTGTGGCGCGAATCCCTTTGAGTTGAGGATTTTGTTGTAATAATAAAATAATACTGAGAAGCAATAACGGCTGACGTTCAAAGATGCTATTAGACTGGGCTTCTAAGTAGCCGTTAATGGCCACAAAAGAATGATTAATCATAATCGCCTTACAATCGCCTTTGGGGCAAATAAAGCGTTCACTAAAAAGTTGTAAAAGCATTTCATTTAAACGTTCAACTCCGACGACCGTTTTAAAATAAAACTGCATGAACTCTTCAATATTTTGATTTTTATAGTCGGTGGTAAAGCCAAATTGCATGGCGAGTGCGCGTTGATAATCAAATAATAAGCGGTTTTCACTTCGTCCTGTTAATAAATGCAGGGCATAACGAATTCGCCAAATAATATTACGAGCTTCAATCAGTTCTTGATATTCAGATTCAGGAATAAAACCATGCTTAATTAATTCTCTTAAGGTTTCAGATTTATACTGATATTTAAAGACCCAGCCAATGACTTGTAAATCCCTTAATCCTCCTGGACCTTCCTTGGTATCAGGCTCAAGATTGAACGCGGTTTGATTGGCTTTAAAGTAACGTTGATGTTGTTCCTCTATTTTAGCGGCAAAAAAGGTATCGGATGGCATCAGTTCATTGTAGACCCGATAATATTTTAATTTATCATATAAGCGTTGATGACCTGCAATTAGACGCATTTCTAATAAACTGGTCATGACCGTTTGGTCTTCAATGGCCACTTTTCGACATTCTTTTAAGGTTCGGACACTTAAGCCAAGCTTTAAGCCAATGTCCCATAAAAAAGTATTGAAGGTGGATAACTTTTCTTGATAACGTTGTTCGTCGGATTGATCGAGTAAAACTAAGATATCAACATCTGAAAAAGGAAATAATTCTCGTCGACCATAGCCGCCCACGGCAATCAGACTAAACTTTAAGGCAAAATCCCCCATAAAGTGATGCCAAATGGTGCTGACTAATTCATCAATAAAATCAGATTTTTGATGGATCAGTTCGATAACATCGTTATGGGGATTAAATTGTTGCTCTAAGTTTTCGGCCTGTGTTTTCATCAACGCTTTAAATTCACCAACCGGTTGCGTTGTCGAAAATAATCCACTAAAAATGCTCATGATTTAGACCTCGTCTGCACGCAAAGTTAAGACATCATAGCCTGTTTCCGTGACCAAAATAGTATGCTCCCACTGTGCGGATAAAGAGCGATCCTTGGTGACAGCCGTCCAGCCGTCTTTAAGTATTTTTGTTTGACGTTTTCCCATATTTAGCATCGGTTCAATCGTAAAAATCATCCCTGGCTTAAACAGTTCACCCGTCCCCATTTTTCCATAGTGCATGACATGAGGCGGTTCGTGGAATTTTTTACCGACTCCATGCCCACAAAATTCTTGTACCACGGAATAGCGGTGTTTGTGAGCATGTTTTTGAATCACATAACCAATATCCCCAAAATGATTTCCCGGTTTTATTTGTTCAATCCCAAGAAACATGGCTTCACGCGTTATTTCAATAAGACGTTTTGCAAAAGGAGTCACTTGACCGATACAAAACATCTGACTGGTATCACCATGATAGCCTGCTTTAATCACCGTAATATCAATATTAATAATATCGCCTTTTTTAAGTTTTTTCTCAGAAGGGATACCATGACAAACTTGCTGATTAACCGAGGTACAAATTGATTTAGGGAAGCCTTTATAATTTAAAGGGGCGGGAATCGTTTGCTGACTATTAACCATATAATCATGGCAAATATCATTGAGTTCATTAGTTGAAATACCAGCAACAACGTGAGGGGCGATCATGTCTAAAACGTCGGCAGCAAGTTTACCTGCTACACGCATTTTTTCAATTTCGTCAGCGGTCTTGATAAGGATGCTCATTGAATAATGGGGGGGGTTAGTGGATAGATGTTGGTTAGGTTAACGCAATCTATTCGTTTTAGTTAGGCTTATTCTCTTTTTTTATAGAAAAAGATAAGCTCCGATAAAGGGTTATCGTGCAAATTAGTTCAAGTTTTAAATGTTTAGTTGATCTTTATTTTACGCTATTTTACGGATAAATTATTGGTATAAAAATTAAATTATGATATAAAGGTAAGTTATTTTTAATTTAATACTCACATTTATCGACACGCTTGGTAGGGTGCTTGTTGTCAAACAGGTTGCTAGGCGGGATAAGTAGAGGCGTAACCCATAATCACTTTAGTTATAAAGTGGTTTAATTATCAGGAGAAAAAAATGGCAGCAGTGTCAATGCGTCAAATGTTGGAAGCCGGAGTTCATTTCGGACATCAAACACGTTACTGGAACCCCAAAATGGCTAATTACCTTTTTGGCGCGCGTAATAAAATTCATATCATTAATTTGGAACAGTCCCTTCCCTTATTTAATGACGCAATGAATTACTTAGGTCAAGTGACTGCAAATAAAGGTAATATTTTATTTGTGGGGACTAAAAAAGCAGCGCGTAAAGCGGTTGCCGAGCAAGCCAAATTATGTGGAATGCCCTATGTAAATCATCGTTGGTTGGGTGGAATGCTCACCAATTATAAAACCATTAAAAAATCAATTAATCGCCTCAAAGAATTAGAAGCGATGAAAGCCGATGGAACGTTATATCAACGTTTTAGTAAAAAAGAAGCCTTGGGCATGGATCGTGAGTTAGAAAAACTTGAGCGTAGCCTAGGTGGAATCAAAGATATGCGCGGGACTCCCGATGTTATTTTTGTCTTGGATGTCGGTTATGAAAAAAATGCGATTGCCGAAGCTAAAAAATTAGGTATTCCAGTCGTCGGTGTGGTTGATTCTAACAATTCACCTGTGGGTATTGATTACGTCATTCCAGGTAATGATGATTCAATACGTGCGATTAAATTGTATTGTGAAGCGGCTGCAGATTCGGTTAATAATGCTAAACTTGCCTTACAAGGACAAGGGGCTGCAACGTCTCAACAAGGTGATTTTATTGAAGAAGCAACGTCGGAAGCGGATCAAGTAAAAGAAGACGTTTAAGGTATAAAGTTCTATTTTTGAAAATCGCAGGTATCAAACATAGGATTAACAAAAATGCCTCTTTAAAAGAGGCATTTTTACGGTCAAAATATATGGGAAAAGAAATAATGAAGATTACGGCACCAATGGTAAAAGAACTTCGTCAAAGAACGGGGTCTGGCATGATGGAATGTAGACGCGCTTTAACCGCAGCCGAAGGTGATATGGAAATCGCTATTGAAAATATGCGAAAAGCGGGGCTTGCCAAAGCAGATAAAAAAGCGAGTCGGGTTGCCGCTGAAGGAATGATTGGTATTAAAATTAGCGATGATGCGAAAACAGCCGCGATGGTTGATGTTAATAGCGAAACTGATTTTGTAACCAAAAGTGAAGATTTTATTACGTTTGTTAATTTAGTCACCGATTTAGTCTTAAATAATGAGATTAGCTCAACGGATGAATTACTAGCTGCCGAATTATCAGCGGGTAAAACGGTTGATGACACGCGTCGTGCTTTGATTGTTAAAGTGGGTGAAAACATTACCTTAAGACGTCTTGAGAGATATACCTCAACAGGAAGTATTGCCAGTTATGTTCATGGAAGTAAAATTGGTATTTTAGTTGAGATGGGTGATGAAAATGTTGCCTTAGGTAAAGATATTGCGATGCACATTGCTGCATTAAACCCTCAGTGTGTATTAGAAGAAGACGTGCCTGCTGCGGTGATTGCGAAAGAAAAAGAAATCATCAGTGGACGTATTAAAATTGAAGCTGAAGAAACAGGAAAATCAAAACCTGATGCTATTATTGAAAAAATGGCGACGGGTCGGATTAAAAAATTCTTAAGTGAAATTACCTTAGTCGGTCAAAAATTTGTTAAAGATGATAAAGTCACCGTGGCTGAATTGTTAAAATCAAATAAAACCAGCGTGGTTCGTTTTAGTCGTTTTGAAGTGGGCGAAGGAATTGAAAAAGCAGATGAAGATTTTGCAGCGGAAGTTATGGCGCAAGTTAACGGGTAACGAATTTCACCCCTTAAAATCGTGTTGAATTCTGTTTTTATCCAGTGACACGAATGCTAGATAAATATAGGTGGGTTGCACGCTCACCTATAGTAATTTTTAATAATTTTTAGATCTCCTTCTGTTTTGGCGTGTCGTTTGAATTTGAAGTCCAATAACGCATAAATCCCAATGAAGGATGTTGATTTTTTATATTCATTTTCTTTTAATGGAGATTCGGTAAGATGACTAAATTGATTTGCCAGAGAATTTTACTAAAATTAAGTGGCGAAGCTTTAATGAGTAACGATGGCGGTAGCATTGATGCAGAAATTATTAAACGCCTTGCCCTAGAAATTAAAGCACTTTGTGACGCGGGCTTACAAATTGGTTTGGTACTCGGTGGGGGAAATATATTGCGCGGTGCGCAACAAACCTCAGAAGGGTTAAATCGAGTGACAGGCGATCAGATGGGGATGTTAGCCACGGTCATTAATGCACTGGCGATGCGAGATGTCTTAGAATTTGTAGGACAGCCTGCGCGGGTGATGAGTGCGTTAAAAATTAACCATGTTTGTGAAGATTATGTGCGAACTAAAGCCATGAATCATCTCAATAAGGGGCGAGTTGTTCTTTTTGCCGCAGGTCTGGGGAATCCTTTTTTTACCACCGATACCGCGGCAAGTTTAAGAGCGATTGAAATTGAGGCGCAATTATTAATTAAAGCGACTAAAGTTAAGGGGGTTTACTCAGCGGATCCTCATAAAAATGCGAACGCTATTTTTTATCCGACGTTAACTTACAGTGAAGCAATTGATCAGCAATTAGCGGTCATGGATACAACCGCATTAGTGTTATGTCGGGAACATAATATGCCGATGCGAATTATGAATATTTTTGAGCAGGGCGCGTTAATGCGTCTTATGCAGGGTGAAGAGATTGGTTCATTTATTGAACGAGGACAAAACAAATGATTAATGATATTCAGCAAGAGGCTTCAGAACGGATGACTAAATCGGTTGAAGCGTTAGTTAATGCGTTTACCCGTATTCGTACCGGGAGGGCGCACCCAAGCTTGTTAGAGCAAATTAAGGTTTCTTACTATGGAACCGATACGCCTTTATCTCAAGTCGCTAATATAGGGATTGAAGATTCAAGAACCTTAAAGGTAACGCCTTGGGAAAAGCCGATGGTTCAAGCGATAGAAAAAGCAATTATGGCTTCAAACTTAGGTTTAAACCCCGCGACCACAGGAACGGTTATCCGTATTCCATTGCCGCCTTTAACCGAAGAGCGTCGTCGTGATTTAGTTAAATTAGTTAAAAATGAAGCTGAAAATGGGCGTATTTCAATTAGAAGTATTCGCCGTGATGCGAACTCTGAAATTAAAGAAGCCTTGAAAGAGAAAATTATTTCCGAGGATGAGGCGCATTCAGGGGAAGAAAAAACTCAAAAATTGACGGATTTATTTATTCAGAAAATTGAAAAGCAGCTGGAATTAAAAGAAGCTGATTTGCTATCAATGTAGGGGTGTTTCCTTATGAGCAATGATAGCCTGCCTACGACTAACAATGGTTTACCCCGCCATATTGCCATTATTATGGATGGCAATGGCCGTTGGGCAAAAAAGCGGTTTATGCCTCGAGTCGTTGGGCATAAAGCAGGGGTAAAAACCGTTAAAGAACTGGTTGATTTTTGTACGGACCAAAAAATAGAGGTGTTATCACTCTTTGCTTTTAGCAGTGAAAATTGGCGTAGACCCCAAGAAGAAGTTTCGTTATTGATGAAATTGTTTGTGACGACCTTGCGTTCAGAAGTAAAAAAAATGATGCGTAAAAATGTCAAACTAGTTTGTATTGGTGAGCGAGCTGTTTTTTCGAGTGAATTACAGCATGAAATAAACGAAGGTGAAAGGCTCACTAAAAATAACGATGGTTTGACGCTGGTGATTGCCGTTAATTACGGGGGGCATTGGGATATAGCTCAAGCCGCAAATCAGGTTGCCTTAAAAATAACGAATAAAACAATAACCAGTCCTGTCATCACCGAAACGCTTATTTCCCAGCATCTTTCTACCGCCTCTTTACCTGATCCTGATTTGTTTATTAGAACAGGGGGGGAGCAGCGTATTAGTAATTTTCTTTTATGGCAACTTGCCTATACTGAGTTTTATTTCACACCGACCTTATGGCCTGACTTTAATTCTGCGGCATTACAAAAAGCTATTGATAGTTTCAAGGGCCGACAACGACGTTTTGGACGCACCGGTGATCAAGTGCTTTCTAAAAGCTAATTCATTATAATTATTAGAATAAAATAATCCAACATGCTATTACAACGTATTATTACTGCAACAATTTTAGCCGTTTTAATTATTCCAGCGGTCCTTTTTTTGAGTTCACTGCACTTTTCCTTAGTCATTGCACTGGTGGTCTTAGTTGGCGCGTGGGAATGGACTCATCTTATTAAAATGGAACAAATCGGCTTACGGATATTGTTTTTAATAAGCTTAGTACTCCCTATGTTAGGGGTTGCTTTCTGGACTCAGTTTTTAGAAATGGTTGCCTTACAATTTGAATGGGGTGATGTTAGAGAATATTCAGGGGCGATAGAATGGACTGTCATTCCTCCTGTGTTATTTTGGATTATAATGATGATGTTAATTCGTCAATTACCGACATCCTTATTAAAACTAGAATTAAAACAGCATTACCGAGCCTTTACAGGTTGGTTTATATTATTAGCGGCGTGGATGTTTATTAGTCGATTGCGCTTACTTTATGGCGAAGAGATGGTGTTATATTTTATGATCTTAATCTGGGTCGCTGATATTGCCGCTTACTTTGTCGGTAAACGCTTGGGTAAAGACAAGCTATCGCCTGATATTAGCCCAGGAAAAACAGTACAGGGTATCTATGGTGCCTTAGTCGGCGCGGGAATTTGTGGACTCGTCCTTGGAATTCTGTATAAATTTTCATGGATGAGTATTATTGACTTTATGTTGCTGTCGATTTTGACGGTTCTGGTCTCAATTTATGGGGATTTATTTTTCAGTTTAATCAAACGTCAACGTGGCGTGAAAGATAGCGGTATTATTTTTCCAGGACACGGCGGCGTTTTAGATAGAATTGATAGTATTATTGCAGCGGCTCCCTTTTTCTATGCAGGTATTACCTTAATTGGTTTCGGGGTTTTTCAATGAAAGGGCTTTGTATACTGGGCGCGACAGGATCCATTGGTGTTAGCACATTAGAGGTTGTGTCTCGCCACCCTGATAAATACAAGGTCATTGCACTCACCGCAAATACTAATGTTGAGGTTCTTTATCAGCAATGTTTAACGTATTTACCTCGCTACGCCGTTATGGTTAACAAAGAAAAAGCGATTAGTTTGCAGCAAAAATTGGTAGCGGCAGAAATAACCTCTATTGAGGTCTTATCAGGCACCGCCGCTTTAGAAAAGGTCGCAGCTCTTGATGCGGTTGATTCCGTTATGGCCGCTATCGTAGGGGCGGCAGGCTTGTTGCCTTCCTTAGCGGCGGCAAAAGCAGGTAAAACTATTTTATTGGCCAATAAAGAAGCCCTTGTAATGTCGGGGAATATTTTTATGCAAGCGGTTGCCGAGTCTGGCGCAACCCTACTGCCCATAGACAGTGAACATAATGCCATTTTTCAATGTATGCCCGCAGGGTATAGTACAGGTGAAAAAGCGAGTATCCGACGAATTTTATTAACGGCATCGGGTGGCCCTTTTCGCGAAACAGCGGTAGAAGACTTAGTTGATGTAACGCCTGATGAAGCGGTTGCACATCCTAAATGGGATATGGGCCGAAAAATATCCGTAGACTCAGCCACGATGATGAATAAAGGCTTAGAACTCATTGAAGCCTGTTTATTATTTAATATGCCGGCTGATGCGATTCAGGTGGTGATTCATAAACAAAGCATTATTCATTCCATGGTGGATTATGAAGATGGTTCCGTATTAGCCCAAATGGGAAATCCTGATATGCGAACCCCGATAGCTCATGCAATGGCTTATCCAGAACGATTTGAATCGGGCGTGAGTCCGTTAGATATTTTTGAAGTCGGGCAGATGAACTTTGAAAAACCGAACTTAGAACGATTTCCATGTTTGCGTTTAGCCAAAGAAGCGGTTAATGCGGGTGGAATTATGCCGACAGTATTAAACGCAGCCAATGAAGTTGCGGTTGATTTCTTTTTGAATGAAAAAATAAAATTTACCGACATCGCCGTGGTTATTGAACAAACAATGGCGCAATTTACTGCGGAAGACGCATCCCTTTTAGCGATTGTTTTGGCGACGGATAAAAAAGCAAGAAACAAGGCAATCGACATAATTAACGGATTAACCCCTTAATGGACTTGTTATATACACTTTTTCATTTTATTGTCGCGATTGGATTGTTGGTTGCCATTCATGAATTTGGTCACTTTTGGATTGCCCGTCGATGTGGCGTTAAAGTGGTACGATTTTCAATTGGTTTTGGTAAAATTATATGGGCATATCAAAAAACAGCGGATTCTACTGAATACGCGTTATCGGCTATTCCGTTGGGTGGTTATGTCAAAATGATTGACGAGCGAGAGGGTGATGTTAAAAAAGAAGATCTTCCTTTTGCCTTTAACCGCCAGCCGCTCGCGAAACGTGCAGCAATTGTTGCCGCAGGACCTATTTTTAATCTACTCCTCGCGATTGTCTTGTATTGGGTTATATTTGTAATGGGTGAAACAGGAATGCGTCCCATTATTGGGGAGGTAGCCCCTAAAACTTTAGCTTATCAGGCTGGGTTTGCTGAGGGCGAGGAAATTATTTCAGTTAATGATAAACTGACCCCCACATGGAATGAGGCAATAGGGGCGTTGTTTGCCTTAGCGATTGGCAGTGAGCAAGGGATAAAAGTTGTCACTAAAAGTCGTGATGGCCTTGAAGGAACTCATTTTTTAGATGTTCCTAATGAAGCGGCAATGGAGCCTGAGTTACTTTATGATCGTGTGGGCTTAAAACCCTTTACCCCTAAATTAAAACCTATCATTGGTCGTGTGTTAGATGATAGTGCGGCGAAAGAGGCGGGTTTGAAACCCGGTGATTTAATCCTCAGTGCGGATACGATTAAAATTGAGCAATGGATGCAATGGGTTCATTATGTACAGCAACGTCCAGAAATCGTGATTCAATTATTGATTTCTCGGGAAGGTCTGCATTTACCATTAACGATTACACCTAAGCGCGTTGAAACTAAAGATAAAATTTTAGGGCGAATTGGGGCAGGGGTTCATATTGATGATGCGTTACTGGACTCATTTCGTGTTCATTACTCACTTCCTGTTGGAGAGGCTTTTATTGCAGCGGTACAACAAACTTATTACTACGCATTCACCTCATTAAAAATGATGGGAAAAATGCTAACAGGTAAAGCCTCTGTTGATAATTTAAGTGGACCGATTAGTATCGCCCAATATGCAGGTCAATCAGCTGAAATGGGATTGATTCATTTTCTTAAATTTTTAGCGATTGTCAGTGTCAGTTTAGGGGTGCTAAACCTATTACCTATTCCCGTTTTAGATGGCGGACATTTAATGTTTTATCTTATCGAAGGTATTAAAGGCAGCCCTGTTTCAGAAAACATTCAAATTCTTTTTCAACAAGTTGGACTGTTTTTATTAATGTCGTTAATGCTTTTTGCCGTTTTTTTGGATGTAGGACGATTATTTTGAAAATGAAGAAATAAACACATGTTTCAAACACTTTTAATAAAACTTTAAGCTATTTAAGCCCATAAATTATGAAATTTTTTTATCAATCTCTGTTAGTTGCCGCAAGTTTATTTTCTTTTTCCGCTGTACAGGCGGATGATGTTGCAATTAAAGCCGCCTTGAAAAAGGCCATGCCCACCGTCAGTATCATCTCTTTAAAAGATTCAGAAATTCCAGGATTAAAAGAGGTCGCTATTAAAGGGGCTATTTTTTATGTTTCAGAGGATGGAAACTATTTAATCCAAGGACATTTATTTGACTTAATCGCTAAAAAAGATATTACAGAAGCAAAATTAGCTAATTTAAGAATGACCGCACTGGATGGAATTAGCGAAGAAAAAATGATTGTTTTTAGACCTGAAAAATCTAAACATACCGTGTCTGTTTTTACCGATATAGATTGTGGCTATTGCCGTAAACTTCATTCCGAAATGGAACAGTATTTAGCGAAAGGCATTACTGTTCGGTATTTATTTTTTCCACGCGCAGGCAAAGGCTCAGAATCGTATGATAAAGCCGTTTCTGTCTGGTGTGCAATCGACCGAAAAAAAGCATTGACGGACGCTAAACTAGGCACAAGTCCTAAGAAAAAAACCTGTGATAATCCGATTGACGAACACATGGCTTTAGCCGAAGTTTTTGAAGTTCAAGGAACGCCGATGATTGTGACGGATAAAGGAACCGTTTTACCTGGTTATGTACCAGCGGATAAATTAATCAAAGAGCTTGAAAGAAAAAAATAACGCGTTTTAAATTCAGTGGTGTAGGGCGTATTCAACACGCCCTACGCTGTTTAAACGTGATAACTTTATTGGATCTCATTTCCACGTCTATTTTCTCTATTTTTAAAAGACCCAAAAATTCTAACGGGTTGATACTCAATTAACCTTGAATTTTTAAAAAAGAGACTCTTTATTAAATTCAAATTATCTCACCTCTTCGGTCTATAATCATGTCGTTAAAAAACAAAACAATGTCTGTTTCTACATTAATGGAACAAAGCGGTGTTTCATTTGGTACCAGTGGCGTAAGAGGACTTGTCGCTGATATGAGTGATGAAGTTTGCTGGGTTTATACAACCGCCTTTCTTCAAACCTTAACAAATTTAAACGCAGGCGATGAAATCGGCCTTGCGGGGGATCTGCGTAAGAGTACGCAGCGCATTATGTCTGTGGTTGCTCAAGCGATTACCGATAAAGGTTTTAAAGCGGTCAATTATGGCACAATTCCTTCACCTGCGATTGCGCTCTACGGTTTGTATCAACAATGCCCCACTATTATGGTCACAGGAAGTCATATTCCTGATGACCGTAATGGAATTAAATTTAATAAAGCCGACGGTGAAATTCTAAAAGCGGATGAGACTGAAATTAGAGCGCAAGTTGTTGAAATACCCTCCGAGAAATTTTTAGACACGAGTGAGTTACTCACGTCGCCCCCCCTCCCGATCGTTGATAAATCCGCAGAACAACATTATATTCAACGTTTTATTGATTTTTTTCCTAAAAATTGTTTGCACGGTAAGCGCATTGGTTTGTATGAACATTCATCGGTTGCCCGCGATTGTTTAAAAATAATCCTAACGACCTTGGGTGCAGAGGTTACTTCATTAGCGCGTTCCGATCGCTTTGTTGCCGTGGATACCGAAGCCATTAGAGCCGAAGATATTATCTTAGGTAAGCAATGGTCTGAAACCTATCAATTTGATTGTTTAATTTCTACCGATGGCGATGGGGATCGTCCTTTAGTCGGTGATGAAAAGGGGAATTGGTTACGGGGAGATATAGCTGGGTTATTATGCACTCACTATTTTAATGCCGATACCGTTGTGACCCCTGTAAGCAGTAATTCAGCCTTAGAATTATCAAATTATTTTACCCAAACCTGTCGAACCCGTATTGGTTCGCCTTTTGTGATTGAAGCGATGCAGCAAGCAGCCAAAAACGCGGCGATTGTTATGGGTTATGAAGCCAATGGCGGTGTCTTACAAGGGAGTGACATTCATCAAAATGGGCAGTGTTTAGCCGCCTTACCCACGCGTGATGCTGCTATCGTTCCTTTAGCGATTTTAATGCTCAGTTGCAATCAACAAACCCCTATTTCAAAATTATTAGAGGCATTACCGCCTCGTTTTACCGTGAGTGATCGTTTAAAAGCCTTTCCTACGGCCTTAAGCCAAAAAATTCTTACTGAAATGATGGCGGGCGATAATGAGGCTAATTTAACCGCCCTTGAAAAACAGTTAGGCCCTATTGCAGGGAAGCCGATTTCAATGGATACTACGGACGGTGTTCGGGTTACCTTTGAACAAGGTCATATTATCCATTTTAGACCATCTGGGAATGCGCCGGAATTACGTTGTTACAATGAAGCCGACACCGAAGCACAGGCGCAACAATTAAATGATGATTGTATGCAGTTGATGCGAGGTTGGCAATTGTCATAAAATACACATTCAATTCTAAGTAGCTTCATTCAGAGGCTACGTTAAAACCATCCCCATTAGAGCGATCAAGAACAGAGTTCTTCACGATTGTATTATAAAATAGACTTAAACTCTTATTCAGTCTTCATTCCTTAAGGTTTGCTTATGCGCGTTTTACATGTTTATCGTACATTTTTTCCTGATACACAAGGAGGGCTTGAAGAAGTCGTTCGCCAAATTTGTAAAAATACGGTAACCGAAGGGGTTGAAAGTCGTCTCTTTTGTTTAAGTCATCACCCAGAGCCTGCGATAATAGACTATGATGGAATTAAAGTTTATAGAGTGAAAACGCATCTTGAAATTGCCTCATGTGGACTTTCTTTTTCAGCGTTAAGCGTCTTTAAAGAACTGGTGGACTGGGCGGATGTGGTTCATTACCAATTTCCGTGGCCCTTTGCCGATGTTCTCCACTTATTAGCCCGAGTTAAAAAACCAACCGTACTCACTTATCAATCAGATATTGTTCGACAGCAAGGTTTTTTAAAACTGTATCGCCCGTTAAAACATTTATTTTTAAAACAAATGGATGCACTGGTTGCAACCTCACCGAACTATGCGCGAACCAGCCCTGTTTTACAGCGTTATGCCGATAAAGTGGAGGTAATTCCTATTGGCCTTGATGAGGCCAGTTACCCTATTGCAACTGAAAGCGATATAGACGCGATGCGTCAACGAGTGGGTGAAAAATTCTTTCTTTTTATTGGTGTTCTCCGTTATTACAAAGGCTTATCGACCTTATTAGAAGCCGCTAAAAATACGGATTTACCGATTATTATTGTCGGTTCAGGGGCGGAAGAGCAGGCCTTAAAGGCACAGGCTAAAACCTTAGATTTAAACCATGTATACTTTATGGGGCGTGTTTCTAATCAAGAAAAAGCGGCTCTGATTGCCTTATCCCTTGCGATTGTTTTTCCATCTCACTTACGTTCAGAAGCCTTTGGCGTCACCTTATTAGAAGGCTCGATGCAAGGTAAGCCGATGATTTCATGTGAACTAGGCACAGGAACAAGTTTTGTGAACAAGGATAATGAAACAGGGTTTGTTGTTCCGCCAGTTAATCCTGAAAAATTTCGGGACGCGATGGAAAAATTAAGAGCGGACTCAAACTTAGTGGAAAAATTTGGAAAGGCGGCACGAAAACGGTATGAAGATTTATTTACAGGGCATAAAATGGGACTAAGTTACGCGACACTTTATAGCAAGGTTCTATTGTCTAAAAAAAACTAAGGTGACTCAATTAATTCGATCACCCGATAACTTATCCACTTATTTATGAAAAAAGTTGCCTTATTACGTTATGGCGTTATCTTTAAAAAAGCATTTTGTGATGTGGATGTTTTTAAAGGATTTGTTCGTGACATTATTGGTATTAACCTAGAAATTGATCGTGTTGAGACTGGAAAATCATTTAAACCTACCGTAGGTGAGGTTGATATTAAATTTGATTTATACGTCGAAGATAAAAAAACCGATACATTGTTGATATTCAGCATGAACGTCCTACCGATCATTATGATCGTTTTTTGTATTATCACGGTATTGCTTTAATTGAGCAGATTAAAAGTGCGGTAAATTACCGCCCTCCGTTGGGTGTTTATACGATTGTGGTTTTAACGTTAGGGGATCAACATAAGCGTGATATTTCAGTGATTGATTTTGATCCTAAAGATTTAGAGGGGCAACCTTTAAATGAAATTCCACATAAAATTATTTATTGATGCCCCAAGTATTTAAATGCTAAAACCCCTGTGGCTTATCGTGAATAGCTGCAAGTGATTGATGAGAGCTCGTTGACGAATCTAATGACCACTTACCTGAAATTCAAAAAGTTTTAGCGCATATAGAAGAAGATGAAATTTCACCGACCGAAAAACGGACGATGATTGAGGAATTTTATTTTGATGAGATTGAAAGTATAGGCATCGAAAAAGGACTTATAAAAGGCATTGAAAAAGGAATGGAAAAAGGCATTAAAGCAGGCAAAGTTGAAATTGCTCAGACGATGTTAAACCAAGGTTTTGAGATTAAAATAATTGCCCGTGTCACCCATTTAACAGAAGATGCGATTGCTCAATTAATTTAAAAAATAGAGGCTTGTTTTTTCGTCTGAGCGGGTCATTTAACATTTATTTTTCCAAGGTTTTTTTAAAATGAAAAAAGAAATTATTTTATTAGGGGTTAATATTGATCATGTGGCAACCTTACGTCAAGCACGCGGAACACGTTATCCTGATCCCGTTCAAGCGGCCTTAGTTGCAGAACAAGCAGGTGCTGATGGGATTACCGCTCATTTACGCGAAGATCGTCGTCATATTCAAGATCGTGATATTTTCTTATTAAAAGAAAGGCTGCATAGTCGTTTAAACTTAGAAATGGCGGTGACCGATGAAATGATTGCCCTTGCTCAAAAAGTAAGACCTTATGCCTGTTGTTTAGTCCCCGAAAAACGTGAGGAACTAACTACCGAAGTCGGGCTTGACGTAGCCTCTCAAGCGGAACGAATGAAAGCTGCCTGTTCTAAATTAGCCGATGCGGAAATTGAAGTTTCTTTATTTATTGATCCCGACGAAAAACAAATTGATGCCGCTAAAGCCGCAGGTTCCCCTGTAATTGAATTACACACAGGCGCGTATGCCGATGCAACCACGTCAACGCAACAAACACAGGAATTAAAGCGGATTCAGCACGCCGCTTATTATGCTCATAATATGGGCTTACAAGTGAATGCGGGTCATGGCTTACATTTTCATAATGTTGAAGAAATTTGTTATATTCCTGAAATTGTTGAGCTAAATATTGGTCATTCCGTGATTGCTCAAGCCGTATTTTCAGGATTAGCGCAAACGGTGAGTGATTTAAAAGCGATCATACGTCAAGCACGGTTAATAAGCTAAGGACTGTGAATTGAATCCTACTCAAAATTTTTTTGGCGTATTTGGGGAATTACCGCGTATTCTGCACTTGTTGGGGACAGATGAAAATTTCTACTGTGATTTAAAAAGAGATAATTAAAAGGATTAGGACATGTTTGAATTAATAAGAAGTGGGGGTTGGATCATGTTTCCGATTCTCCTGTGTTCAATTATCGCTCTGGCCATTATTGGCGAACGCTTTTGGTCATTACAGCGAAAAAAAATTCTACCGCTGCATTTAGTTCCGCAAATATGGAAAGAAGCTCAAATCAATCAAATCAATGAAAATACGATTCGAGGATTGAGAAATGATTCGCCTTTGGGGGTTATTTTGGCGACAGGTCTGGAAAACCGTCATCATGGTCGAGAAATCATGAAATCCAGCATTGAAGAAACAGGACGACAGGTGGTTCATGAACTTGAGCGATTTTTAAATACTTTGGGAACCATTGCCTCCATTACACCACTATTAGGTTTACTGGGAACCGTCTTGGGAATGATTAAAGTTTTTGCTGCTATCATGGAAAGTGGGGTGGGTAATCCTGCCGTGTTAGCGGGTGGCATTTCAGAGGCGTTAATTACCACCGCCGCAGGATTAACGGTGGCGATCCCCAGTCTTATTTTTCATCGTTATTTTGAACGCTTAATTGATGAGTATGTTCTAAAGATGGAAGAAGAGTCCCTAAAATTAGTGGATATTATTCACGGTGATAGAGAGAGTAGCGATGAACTTTCATCGAAATAAACGTCCTCCGTTAGATATTAATTTAACCCCTATGATTGATGTGGTCTTTTTATTACTGATATTCTTTATGGTAACCACTACATTTACCCGTGAAACAGGGTTAAATATTAACTTACCTGAGGCAAAAGGCGAGCAAACTGAAAAAGATAACCAGTCAATCACCTTGTTAATTGATTCAAAAGGACATTACTTTATTTCAACAAACGATGCAAGAAAAGGAAAATTAGTTGACTCGCGGGTCACGACCTTAAAACAAGAACTGATTAAAGCGATGAATAATCGTACTGAAACCCCTGTTGTCATTAGTGCCGATAGTAAAACCTCCCATCAATTTGTTATTAAAGCCTTGGATATTGCCAGTCAAGTCGGTTTTAAACATATTGCGTTTGCAACCAAGGAACCCGAGGCCATCAAATGAAAAAAATTCTGGAACGCTGGGCCAATAAATTTTGGTATGAAGACTATTATCTTGCCTCATGGCTCTCACCGTTATCTTATCTTTATCTCGATGTTGTTTGTTTTAGACGATTTTTATACCGACACGGATTTTTAAAAAGTAGAGCGTTTCCTGTCCCTGTCGTTATTGTTGGTAATATCACCGTCGGTGGCACAGGAAAAACGCCGCTGGTTATTTGGTTAGCTCAGCAACTGCAACAGGCTGGTTATAATCCAGGAGTCGTTACACGAGGCTATGGGGGGAAAAGCGAAGATTACCCTTTTATCGTTGATAAAAAGACGACAACGGAGCAAGCAGGTGATGAGGCGGTTTTAATTGCCGATAAAACAACCGCGCCTGTTGCGGTATCGCCATTACGTGTAGAGGCGGTACAACGTTTATTAGATGAAAAAAAATGTGATATTATTTTAGCCGATGATGGCTTACAACATTACGCGTTACAGCGTGATATTGAAATTGTCGTGATTGATGGTAAACGACGATTTGGAAATAATTTTTTTCTTCCCTGTGGGCCTTTGCGTGAACCTCAAGAACGAATACGTGAAGTTGATTTTGTTATTCTTAATGGGGGAATCCCTCAAGATAATGAACTATTAATGACCCTTAAAGCGAGTGTCGCTATTAATTTAGTCACGGATGAGCAAAAAAAATTATCTGAATTTAGTACGCAAAATTGCCATGCTATCGCCGCCATTGGAAACCCACAACGTTTTTTTGACGTATTATTGAGTACGGGTCTAACCACTCAAAACCATAGTTTTGCCGATCATCATGCGTTTAAAGTTCGTGATATTACCTTTAAAGATAATTTCCCTGTTTTAATGACTGAAAAAGATGCGGTAAAATGTCGTGATTTTGCGACTGAACAGCATTGGTTTATTCCTGTTGAACCTCAATTGCCCGATACTTTTTTTAATCACCTCTTAACCTTAATTAAACAGAAACATGGATAAAAAACTACTTGATATTCTTGCATGTCCGTTGTGTAAAAGCCCCTTAATTTACCATCAACCTGAACAAGAACTTTTGTGTAAAGCGGATGGTCTGGCTTTTCCTGTACGTGATGATATTCCTGTGATGTTAAAAGAGGATGCGCGAGTTTTATCTCAAGAAGAGATTGATAGCTTGCATCAATGAACCCGTTTAAGGTCGTCATTCCTGCTCGCTTTGCCTCCACACGTTTACCAGGGAAACCTTTAATTGATATTGCAGGGAAACCTATGATTGCTCATGTCTGTGAAAGAGCTTTAGAAGCCAAGGCAGAGCAAGTCGTGGTTGCTACCGATGATGAGCGTATCTATGATGCGGTGGATAAATTAGGTATTGAAGTCGTCATGACCGATAAAAACCATCAAAGTGGCACAGAGCGCATTGCCGAAGTTGCAACGATACTCGGCTGGCACGAAGAGACTATTATTGTAAACGTTCAAGGCGATGAACCTTTGATTCCACCGGCTTATATTCGTGAGGTTGCAACAACCTTAGCGGCGCAGTGGCATGCGGGAATTGCGACCTTAGCTGCAAAAATTAATTCGGTGGATGATGTTTTTAATCCAAATACCGTTAAAGTGGTCACCGATAAAAAAGGCTATGCCCTTTATTTTAGCCGCGCCCCGATACCTTGGGATAGAGATCGGTTTAGTCACGCCACTAAGACCTTATCGACAATCCCCTATTTACGTCATATTGGTATTTATGCGTATACCGTCAGCTTCTTGAAAAATTATTGTCAATGGCCCGCCTCTTCTTTAGAATTAATTGAATCTTTAGAACAGCTACGAATTTTATGGCAAGGGGAATCAATTTTAGTTAAAACGGTTAATAAGGCCCCAGAAGCAGGTATTGATACAAGGGATGATTTAATCCGTGTTCAAGCGCATTTTTCTACTTGATTTTGGTAACGTGCCATAACGCATTATAGAGATGCCTTCTACTTTAATTAAATTTTTTATTGTGTACAGAAATTATTTATTTACTCACCTCTAGCGGGCTTTAAAGCCATTATGAAAATATTAATTGTTTTACATGACACTATTTTATTAACCACCTTTAAAATTTGGTTGCATAATTATAGCAAAACTATTGATGATGTTATTTTAGTTTCACATTTTTTAGAGGGACGTGAAATTTTAAAAAAGCATCAAATAGATG
Source organism: Methylococcales bacterium (assembly GCA_030949405.1). Lineage (NCBI taxonomy): Bacteria > Pseudomonadati > Pseudomonadota > Gammaproteobacteria > Methylococcales > Methylococcales bacterium. The sequence continues at coordinate 1,146,389 of JAUZSN010000002.1, forward strand.
TGATTATTATGGATTTAGAAGTAGAAAAATTTGATGGTTTTGACTTATTATTGTTGAGCATAAAAAGTTATCCAACCATTAATATGATTATTCTGTCGGACTCAATCGTTCATACTAACCCTTTTTTTTCGAGTTTTAATTGCCTAAAAAAATCATCATCCCTTAACCAGTTAAAATGTTTATTAACGAGTATAAGAAAAAAAGAACTCGATTTAAAAGTCGTTAACCGTATTCTTATTGCTGATTTTTTTCGTTTACTTCAAATGAAAAGAAAAACCTGCTTAATCGAAATTACCGTTGAAAAAACAAAAGGTTTTATTTATTTTTATCAAGGCGAATTATTTAATAGTGTCTATGGTGGCGATAAAGGTGAAGTTGCATTTTTAAAAATATTAGACCATAAATGTGACAACCTTTCTTTTAGAAGCATCCCTGAACGCAGTTTTGCAAGAGTTATTACGACTTCCTTACTGGGTTTAATTAAAAAATATATCGCACAAAAGAATGCGCCCACTATTATTGAAAAAACAAATACGACCAATACGTCAAGAGAAGCCAATAATAGAGACGATTTTTCAATAGCGCATAAAAATAAACGCCCCGTTAAATCAGAAAATATAACCGTATTAGAAAATAATGAGGAGGATGAGGCCTTAGTGATTACAGAAGGCTTGGTAGAGCTGACAGAAATTGAAGTCTTGCCGGTAATAAAACAAGCGACTTTATCTAAAGAAAATAAGATTAATTCGTTAATAGGGGTTCAAGAAATAAAACCCTTAGAAGTAGAAATAAAAGTTCTTGACAGGGTTGATGAAAAAGGAGACGATAATACCGTTATAAAAACAGATACTTCTATCTTGGAGGATAAGATAGAGGTGGTATTTGAAAAATCTCAAATAATAGGAAAAGAAAATATGGCTTTACAAGATTGTTTAACTCCTTTACAAGATATTGATGGTTATTTAGCATCGGCTATTTTTGATATGTCAGGTGAAGTATTAGTTCAGCATAATAACTCAAAATATAATGTCTCTTTAATTGGGGCTAATGCTATTTCAATGATTAACAGTGCGATAAAAGCAATGAATGGAGCAGGCTTAGGAAAATATAATTTTATCCAAGTCAATTCTGAACGAGGTATTTTTGGGGCTGTTTGGGCTGTTGAAGATCAATCGGTTGTAGCCGTTTTGTTAGAGCCTAATGCAAATGTAGGTATGGCAAAATTATTGCTGGCAAAAGTCGGTGAAACCAGTGGCAGTCAACTGTCATAATTAATAAAAGCCTACTTGCTTTATAGAATGAAATTTAAAGTGTTTATTGTTAAATTTCATTTTTAATAAGCAAGTAGGTTTTTTAATTTTAATCTTGCCTATTAACGCCTTTCTATAAATACAATAGTTCGGACAGTTTTTGTAACCCATTGATTTAAAAAAGAATTTACCAACACATCTCGTAAATATAAAACCCTTTAAAATCAATGTCTTATAGAATTAAGACCGCTATCTTTTTTGAAACTGTCCGAAGTATTGTAAATATAGAGTTGATAAAATGCTTGATTTTCAAGAAGTCGTCAACGAGTGTTTGTTATCTTTAAAAAGCTTAAATACTCAGCAACAAATGAGTGTTAATGATAATTTTAATATTATTGACGCGCTGCATTATCTTGAAATGAAAACTTATAAGGAATCACTCGATTCCGAAGCCTTATTATGTTTTTATGCCACTCATCTTTTTTGTTGTGAAACAACCGACTTAACCTTCAAACACACCCGTCAAATTGTCCCGCATTGTGCCGAAGTTATTTTTACAACGAAAGAACAGACGTTAAAAAGTTTTTTTATTAAACACGCTTGGGAAGGGGCTATTAAAGAAGGAATTGGAATAGAATTCAATAACTTATTAACAGATACCCCTATTCGTTACTTATGCAGTAACGAACTCATTATTACGGAAAAACTTTTTGATGTGATAACGCCACGACAAGTCTATACGCTACGAGATACGCCAGAGTATTTATTTGCTTTTGGGGCATGGGAAGTTTTCACCCGAATTTTACATTTAACCGATCGTAAAACAGGTAATATTCGTTGGAATGGTCAGCGATTGGCCAATATTGATTTTGGATTAGTCTTTTACCGTGGAAAATTAGTATTTGATTCACGCTTTACCCTGACTGAACCCAGCCAAGAACGCACGGCTGGACAACGTTACGCACTGGAATGGATACACACCAAGCTTCAGCAGCCAAAAGTTCAGCAATTATTATTAACCCTTGATTCTAAATTTTGCCATAATTTAACCTGTCATCGTAACCCCGCCCCCCCATTACGATTGATGATTAATGTTTTGCAAGATAATTTTTGCCAATAGACATACGCTTAAAAGCGGATACTTATGGACGATAAAAAATTATTACCCTCACTTTTTATAGATTCTGCACTTTCGGTGACAGGAAATCACAAACCGTTAAATGAAGATGCTTTTAAAGCCAGCCCTAATATGGGGTTATGGGTCGTTGCCGATGGAATGGGCGGCTATGAAGGAGGCGAAATCGCAAGCCAATTAGCGGTCACTCATATTACCCGTGTCATAAATGAGGGCGTTAGTTTAATGGAGGGCATCCAACAAGCCCACGACGAAATTTGTCAATTAGCAAAAACTCAAAAAGGGAAAAAAGGCATGGCAACCACCGTTGTTGTCGCTAAAATAGTAGAAAACCAGTTTGAAATAGCGTGGGTTGGAGACAGTCGCGCGTATTTATTTGAAAAGGGCCAATTGAAACAACTCACCCATGACCATTCATTTATTCAAACCTTGATTGATAGTGGGCATATCAGCGAACAACAAGCTAAAATTCATCCTCAACGTAATCTTATTAGCCAAGCATTAGGTGGAAATACCCCGCTTCATATTGACACCATCACAGGAACTATAGCGGATGGAATTTTATTGCTCTGTAGCGATGGCTTATCCTCGGAATTGAGCGATTCTAAGATAGCCGCTATTTTAGCCCCTGTTAACAGCCTATCGTGGAAAGCGGATAAATTAGTACACTCAGTATTAGCACGAGAAGCGCATGATAACATTACGGTTTTGTTGATCCAAAATCGGCAAGTCACTTGATTATCAATAAAAATGATTCGGTAAATTAAAAAGGAAAAAAGACCCATGGGATTACAGGAAAATTTTGAAAAAATTCCTTTAAAAGAATTTGCAGAAAAAGCCTACCTTGATTATTCAATGTATGTGATTTTAGACCGTGCCTTACCTTATATTGGCGATGGTTTAAAACCTGTTCAACGGCGAATTATTTATGCGATGTCTGAATTAGGGTTAACGGCCCTGGCAAAGTATAAAAAATCAGCGCGTACGGTCGGCGATGTTTTGGGGAAATATCATCCACATGGTGATTCCGCCTGTTATGAGGCGATGGTTTTAATGGCCCAACCTTTTTCTTATCGCTATCCGCTGGTTGATGGTCAAGGAAACTGGGGGTCAGCGGATGATCCAAAATCCTTTGCAGCCATGCGCTATACCGAATCTCGTTTAACCGCGTATTCACAAATTTTATTAGCGGAATTAGGACAAGGTACGGTCGAATGGAGCGATAACTTTGATGGTACGTTAAAAGAGCCGAAATTATTACCCGCTCGTTTACCCAATATTTTATTGAATGGTACCATGGGAATTGCTGTGGGTATGGCGACCGACATTCCACCGCATAATTTACGGGAAGTTGCGGCGGCCTGTATTGATTTATTAGATGATCCGACCACCTCGCTTGAGGATTTATTACAGCATATTAAAGCCCCTGATTATCCAACAGAATCTGAAATTATTACGCCGCTTGAAGACATAAAAAAACTTTATCAGCGGGGCATAGGCAGTATTAAAATGCGGGCGACCTATGAGTGTGAAGCTCAAAATATTGTAATTACGGCCTTACCGCATCAAGTGTCAGGTTCAAAAATAATTGAGCAAATTGCCGCACAAATGCAGGCTAAAAAATTACCGATGATTGATGATTTACGCGATGAATCCGATCATGAAACCCCCACGCGGCTGGTCATTATCCCCCGTTCACGACGCATTAACAGCGCGCAAATCATGTCACATTTATTTGTGACGACGGATTTAGAAAAAAATTATCGCGTTAACATGAATATAGTGGGTTTAAAGGGTAAGCCACAGGTTAAAAATTTACGGCAGATTTTAGTTGAGTGGTTAGAATTTAGGACTTTAACGGTGCGGAAACGTCTACAACATCGACTGGATAAAATTCTCACCAAATTACATCTTTTGGAAGGCTTGTTAGTTGCCTTTTTAAATATTGATGACATCATTGGGGTTATTCGTGATTATGATAATCCTAAAGCTATTTTAATCACCCGTTTCAGCTTAAGTGATAAGCAAGCTGAGGCGATTTTAGAATTAAAGTTACGTCAATTAGCTAAGTTGGAAGAAGTTAAAATTAGTGCAGAGCAACAGGTCTTAGAGAAAGAACGTAAGGGATTAGCACGAACACTGGCCTCTGCTCGATTATTGAACCGATTAATTAAAAAAGAAATCACCAGCGATGCTAAGAAATATGGGGATTTACGTCGTTCGCCCTTAGTTGAGCGTGAAGCGGCTCACGCGATAGAAACAACGGCCTTAATTTCAAATGAACCTTTAACCATTATTTTATCTGAAAAAGGTTGGATACGAGCGGCTAAAGGCCATGATATAGAGGTTGCAAGCTTAAGTTATCGTTCAGGTGATGCGTATTTAGATGCGGTTAAAGGACGTAGTACGGAAGCGGTTTATATTCTGGATTCAACAGGACGTGTTTACAGTTCAGCAACCCATGATTTACCCTCGGCACGGAGTCAGGGCGAACCGTTAACAGGACGGTTTAACCCCCCGACAGGGGCCTCGTTTACACAAATAGTAAGCGGCCAACCTGATGATTGGTATTTATTAGCCAGCGATGCAGGTTATGGTTTTCGAGTGCAACTTAACGCCTTTCAAACCAAAAACAAAGCGGGTAAGACGTTGGTCACCTTACCTAAAAATTCACAGCTTTTGAGGGCGTTAACGATTGAAGATGAAACCGCCTTATTAGCGGTGATTACGTTACAAGGGCGTTTGTTGATTTTTCCTATTAACGAATTACCAGCATTAGCACGGGGTAAAGGGAATAAAATCATTCAAATAGCGAGTAAAGATTGGGCAGCAAAAGAAGATGGCGTTAAATTGATGGCGGTTATCGTGGGTAATCAGAAGCTTAAGGTTTTTTCGGGTAAACGTCATTTAACGTTAAAGCAGGCCGATATTGAACGTTACACCGCAACTCGTGCGAAAAGAGGGGCAACGTTACCCCGAGGGTTTCAACGAGTCGATGCGGTGATGGCGGAATAAATTCGCATGAATTAAAAAACAGAGTCTGACACAAAATATTATCAAGTCTATAAGAGCCTGTGAAAGTATTTATGCCATTCATAAAAACACGCGCGTGTCCTTTTATCACAAATTGATTTCCGTATAACACGTGGAGTCCAAAACATGTTTTGGACTCCAAATTGTCAATACGCTCCCAGTCTTTCCGTGATGCTTTATGCCCTCAGTCGCCAGCACCTAACGATCATTATAAGGTGTATGATACATCTTATACTGCTCGCTTCAATTCAATTTTTTGCCGTCTACAGAGTCGCTTGTTATGAAAAATAAAACCGCCCTATTTCATCCCAGAATTATTAATAAATATCTTGATGCCGCACGGATATTAAAAAATGGCGAAATCCCCTCAAAACCTAAGCAGCTTATTGAAAAATGGCTGAGTAATCAAGACGAACATAAAAAACGTAACGAGCAATCTATTCGTGAAGAATTTAGCGTTTTTTTTAAAGATTTATTAGGTTACAAAGCGCTAAATGATACCAAAAATGCTAAAACATGGAGCTTTGAAGCCGAATTAAATTATATTGATTTTGCCTTAGGGAAATTCACGCCAGACGATAAAAAAATTAGTGTTCCTTTTGAATTTAAAAGTACCAAAACATACACCTTAGATTTACCGATGTTGGGACGTAAACAATCCGCTGTACAACAAGCATCGGATTATGCCAAGGAAACCAACGGCACGGCACAATGGTTTTTAGTGTGTAATTGTCTTGAATTTCGGTTATATAAATACCCGTATTCTGAACGCAGTTACGAACAGTGGTTTATTGATGATTTAATTAAGCCCTCAGAGTATGCACGCTTTGTCTTATTACTCAGTAAAAGTAATTTATTAGGCACGAAAACTGAGGCAATTTTTAAAGATTCACAAGCTTTAGAGAAAGACATTACGGTACAGCTTTACCGCGATTACCGTGCATTACGGATTAATTTAATTAATGGTTTAAAGGCAGAAAACAACCATATTCATCGTCGAGAGATGGTTGCACGCGCACAAAAGTTAATGGATCGGGTGATGTTTATTGCTTTTGCTGAAAATCGGGGCTTATTGCCCAGAAAAAGCCTCTATACCCGTATTGAAGATGAACAAAGTAATTTAGCGGCGATTGGTTTGACTCGTTGGGATTTAGTTAAAAAGCTGTTTACGGATATTAATGAGGGCAATGAAACCTCGGCTATTTTTCCTTATAACGGCGGTTTATTTGCGCCCGATGACAAGATTGAACATTTAAAGGTCAGTGATGAATTATTACTGGGTTTTAAGCATTTATATAGCTATGATTTTGCTGAAATCGGCACGCATATTTTAGGGCATATTTTTGAACAGTCGATTACCGATTTAGATGAAATTTATGAGACGTTAGAGGAAGATGAGTTACTCATAAACTCTCAACAAGTCACGGGAACCAGTGGAAAACGCAAGCAAGATGGCGTGGTTTATACCCCTGCTTTTATTACCGAATATATTGTTAAAAAAACTTTAGGCGGTTATTTAACGGTTAAGCAAGCAAAAATCCCCCATGAACAAGAAAGTGTTGAATACTGGCTGGAATATCGAGAATTATTAGCCAAAACGCGCGTTTTAGATCCTGCCTGTGGCAGTGGTGCTTTTTTAATTGGGGCGTTTCATTATTTAAAGCATGAGTATGAAAATGTTAATCAACAGTTGAGTCAATTTGATGATGACCCTAATGATTTATTTAGTCGTGATTTGGACAAAGCGATTTTAAATCATAATTTATTTGGCGTGGATTTAAATTTTGAATCGGTTGAAATAGCGCAATTGGCGTTATGGTTAGAAACGGCGGAGAAGGGTAAGAAATTAAATGCGTTGGGGGATAATATTCAACAAGGCAATAGCATTATCGCGCATAAAAACGCCGATAAAAATGCTTTTAACTGGCCATTACGTTTTAACAAAGTGATGAATGAAGGCGGTTTTGATGTGGTATTGGGAAACCCACCGTATGTGCGTCAAGAACGATTAACGGCTATTAAGCCCTATTTAGAAAAATATTATGCGGATACTTTTCATGGGGTGGCGGATCTTTATACTTACTTTTTTGAGCAGGGGTTAAAGCTCTTGAAAAAAGAGGGGCGATTAGGCTTTATATCGTCATCGACATTTTTTAGAACCCATAGTGGACAAAAGTTACGTCAATTTTTGAATTCGCATAGTAATGTTAAAACGATTATAGATTTTGGTGATTACCAAGTCTTTGCAGGCGTAACCACCTATCCTGCTATTTTAATCTTAGAAAAACCGAATGCAATACGAAAAGTCGCACCAAAAACTAGTTTTAATTTTTTGACGATTAAATCACTTAAACAACCTGAGCATAAAGCAGTTATTATAGAAATGGAGGCTGGTTTTTCGCAAATGAAACAAGCCAGTTTAAAAGACGATGCTTGGCAATTAGAAAATGAAGCTTTAGCTGCCTTAAGAAAGAAAATTACGGATAATAAGAAAACCTTAAAAGAAGTTTATGGCTCGCCTTATTATGGAATTAAAACAGGTTTCAATGAAGCCTTTGTGATTAATCAAGCCCAGTATGAAGACTTAAAAGCCGATGATCCTAAAGGCGATATTTTAAGACCGTTTTTAGAAGGTAAAGATTTAAAACGCTGGCGGTCGGAAAGTCGGCACTTGTATTTAATCTTCACACGAAGAGGTGTTGAAATTGATAATTACCCATTGATTAAAGCGCATTTAGAACAATTTAGAAAACGATTAGAGCCAAAACCCCATGATTGGAATAATAAAAATAAATGGATCGGTCGTAAAGGAGGGATATATAAGTGGTATGAAATTCAAGATACCGTGGCTTATTATGAAAAATTTGAAAAAGAAAAAATTGTGTGGGGCAATTTGCAAAGTAAATCTTCATTTTTTTATGATGAAAAACTGTATTATATTAATGCTCCCTCTCCAATATTAGCGACTTCTGAAAAATGGTTAGTCGCTTATCTTAATTCTAATATTTCTTGGTTTTTTCTTCATAACGTTGCTATTGGTCGTTCTGGCGGGTTTCTTGAATGTAAGCCTATTTATATTAATCAAATTCCTATTCCAAAAGCAACAGATGAACAAAAACAAATCATCGCTGAATTAGCGGAACAATGTCAACAACAGGCAGGAGAACGCTATCAGTTAGAGCAAAATGTAAGAGATTTACTAATCGAAAATTTTCGTCCTGAAAATAATCATCATTCATTGAATAAAAAACTCTTAAAATGGTGGACAGTTTCCGATATTAAAACCTTAAACCAAGAAGCCCGCAAAGCCTTTAAATTAAAAAAAGCTGACACATTATCTTTAGACTTAAGCGATCCTAATGCCCAAATGCAATGGAAAAAATTTCTTGAAGAACAAAGCCAAGCATGGCAAAGTTTTACAGATGAAATTGAACGCCTAGAAAAAGAGATAAATAAACAGGTTTATGCCTTATTTAAGCTAACCTCAGATGAAATTACCTGTTTAGAAAAATCAATTAATTTGTAGCTGCTTCTAAATTTTTATTTAGCACCTTAACATCCGTTGGGTATAATCAAAGTCCCCTTATCAAACCTGAATATAAGGAAAATATCAACATGTTTGAAATTGCCGAATTAGGACATACCGTTACCAAGCTTAATTATAATGCGCAAGTCCCTGTATTGAGGACTGAACTATTAATGATTCAGCAACAACTAAAACGTTGTGATTTCCCCGTTATCATTTTAATCTCAGGCGTTGATGGTGGGGGAAAAGGTGAGGTTATTAATTTACTCAACGAATGGTTAGACCCGCGCTATATGCGAACCATTGCCTTTAGCAAACCCAGTGACGAAGAAAAAGAACGGCCTAAATTTTGGCGATTTTGGCGTACACTTCCACCGAAAGGATTCATCGGAATTTATGTCGGTTCTTGGTATAGTGATTCGCTGTCACAACGGGTTTATGGTGAAATAGACGATCATACGTTGCAAGTGGAATTAATGGAAATTCGTCAATTAGAGCAGGAATTAATTGATGATGGAGCTTTAATTATTAAATGCTGGTTACACCTTAAAAAAGATCAACAGAAGAAACGCTTAAAAACTTTAGCGAAAAACCCTGATACCCGCTGGCAAGTCAGTGATCGTGATAAAAAACATCTAAAATTATATGATAAGTTTTTAGGGGTCGCTGAAAAAGTCCTCACAGAAACCAGTACGGCGGATTCACCTTGGCTTGTGGTTGAAGGCGCGGATAGTCGTTATAGCAGCTTAACCGTCGCGCAACATATTCTTAACCGTATTCAACAACAGATCACCGAGCGTCAGGTCACTAAACCGATGACAACGACTGATGATACCCCCAAAATTATTCAACTTAAACAACAAAATCTATTGGACTCGCTGGATTTATCCTTAAAATTGGATAAAAAATCCTATAATCAGCAATTGAGTTTTTATCAAGGCAAATTAAATAAACTTTCAAGAGCGGCACACAATCAAAAACGGTCGAGTATTTTAGTTTTTGAAGGCTGGGATGCAGGAGGGAAGGGCGGTGTTATTCGTCGGTTAACCCGTGCAGTGGATGCGAGAAGTTATCAAATTATTCCTGTGGCCGCCCCGACCGATGAGGAACGTCAACATCATTATTTATGGCGTTTTTGGCGACATATTCCGCGTGCGGGCTGGTTGACTATTTATGATCGTAGTTGGTACGGTCGAGTCTTAGTTGAAAGAGTAGAAGGGTTTGCCAGTGAAAATGAATGGATGCGCGCCTACAGTGAAATTGTAAATTTTGAAGAAGCAATGATGGCTCATGGTATTTTAGTCGTCAAATTTTGGCTGCACATTGATAAAGATGAGCAATTATCACGTTTTAAAGCTCGCGAACAAATTAGTTATAAACAACATAAAATTACGGACGAAGATTATCGTAATCGTAATAAATGGGATGATTATCAGTTAGCGGTTAATGAAATGGTTGCACGGACCAGCACTCAAAATGCCCCGTGGGTTTTAGTTGAAGGTAATGATAAAAAATATGCACGGATTAAAGTGATAAAAACATTTTGTGAGCATTTGGAAAAAATGTTGGATCAAAAAAAATGAGGCTTAAAATGCGTTATTTACTTAAACTCATGGTCTTATCAACTAGCCTAAGTTTGACCGCGTGCAGTTCGTTATTATCATCAGTTAGTGATGATCTGGCTCAAAATTTAAGAACCGTTATTTTAAATCATAATGATCCTAAAACGGTTGTTAGTGCGATTCCTGCGTATTTATTACTCCAAGAGGCGTTAATAAAACAACAGCCTGAAAATGCACGCTTGGCATTATCATTATCAACACTTTATCGTTCTTATGCGGCATTGATTCCCAAAGATAAGGAGCGTTTAAAAGCGTTAACAGAAAAAGCATTTGAATTTGGCTTACGCGGCGCGTGTTTACACAAAAAAACATATTGTCAGTTGGAGCAGTTACCTTTTACCCCGTTTGAATCGCTTATTCAACAAAGTACCGTTGAGGATTTAAACAGTCTTTATACAGTGGGAACTGCATGGGCTTCATGGATACAAGCGCATAAAACTGATATGAATGCGGTTGCACAATTAGCTCAAGTTAAAACCATCATGATGCAATTAGTTAAGCTGGATGAGGGCTATCAATACGGTGCAGGGCATTTATATTTAGCGGTTCTTGAAAGCTTGTTACCGCCTGCATTAGGGGGGAAACCTGATGTGGCTAAACAACATTTTGAACAAGCGATTAAATTATCTGAAAATAAGAATTTAATGGTTAAAGTATTATACGCAAAGCATTATGCGCGATTACTTTTTGACAGAAAATTGCATGATCGTTTATTAAATCAAGTCGTGAAAGCCGATGCGAAACAAGATAATTTAAATCTCATTAATCTCACGGCTAAACAACAAGCAAAACAGTTATTAGAATCAGCGGATGATTATTTTTGAATGAAAAGCAAATGAGGAAACGTATTATGAAACATCTTTTTTCTTTTTTTTTCTTACTGGTGATCTCAAGTTACGCACACGCGGTCACTTTTAAAATTGCCAGCCTTTCACCCGAAGGCTCGTATTGGATGGAAAGCATTCGTACGGTAACAAAAAGCATTGAAACTCAAACAGAAGGACGCGTTAAATTCAAACTGTATCCTGGGGGCGTGATGGGGGACGATAAGAGTGTTTTAAAAAAAATGCGCTTTAAACAACTCAATGGGGCTGCGTTAACCAATTCAGGATTAAGTTCGATTTATTCCGATATTCAACTTTATAATTTAGTTTTAAAATTTCGGTCGTTAGCTGAAATTGATTATGTTCGTAGCAAAATGGATATAAAACTCACGCAAGGTTTAGCTGAAAAAGGCATTATTAGTTTTGGGTTTGTTGAAATAGGCATGACCTATTTAATGTCAACTCAACCTATTCGCAATTTAAGCGATATGAAAGGCCAAAAAGCGTGGGCACCTGATAATAATGAAATTGCGATAGCCGCTCAAAAAGCGTTTTCAGTTTCACCAATTCCACTGCCTGTTCGTGATGTTTTAATGGGCTTACAAACAGGAATGGTGAATGTCGTAGCTACCTCGCCGATCGGCGCATTAGCCTTGCAATGGCATACTAAAGTTAGCTATCTGACTGAATTGCCGTTATCGTATGTTTTTGGGGTGTTGGCTTTAAATAAGAAAGATTTTGAAAAACTATCTACCGATGACCAAGCGATCGTTCGTAACAAGTTTACTCAAGTCTTAGCTGAAATTAATCAGCGCAGTCGGGATGATAATCAAAAAGCGAGTGCCGCTCTGAAAAAGCAAGGGATTGAATTTATAGCCCCCAGTCCAGAAGCTGCCGTCGAATTAAGAGGGTTAATGAATAATATTGAAACCCAGTTAATTGATTCAGACATTTTATCGGCTGAACTCGTCAATGAGTTAAATCAACACTTAATTGATTTTCGCGGGCGGTAGTTAGCGTTTCTATTGAGATGCGATCAAGGGCATCTCAATTCAATTAAAAAAGACTGACCAATTCTAAGGCTAAAATAACCGCATCTTCGCGGCCTGATTCGGCGGGATAATAGTTTTTTCGCCGACCGACTTCATTAAATCCTAATGAATTATATAATTTAATCGCGCCTAAATTTGAAGGTCTGACTTCTAAAAACATTGTTTCGGCTTTTTTACGGGCTATAGCAATTAAATGCTGCATCATTTTTTGACCAATACCTTGTCCTTGTACTAGAGGATCCACTGAAATATTGATAATATGGGCTTCACCCGCGCCAGTTGATAAAATAGCATAACCGATAATTTCTTGACGCTCATTTTCACAGACCCAGCAACTATAACTGGTTGCAATAAAGCAATCTTTAAAAATAGCCTCACTCCAAGGGTATTGATAGTTTTTGGCTTCAATTTTTAAAATAGGCGGGAGATCATCCTTGTGCATTTTTCGTAACTGAGCCAAATCAACCGCCTTCACAGAATCAGGAAAAACTTTAGCGTAAAACTCTCTATCGGCATCATAAGTGACAAAATTTTTAAGTAGGTTTAATAAATTCATTAGTGGGGTAATTGCTGGTAAGTTTTTAAAGCAAGCTGTAAATCTTGCCACGCAGCCCGTTTTTGACTCAGGGAACGTAATAAATAAGCAGGATGATAAACAACAATAAGAGGGGTCTGATCGAATGTATGAACTACGCCACGGAGTTTACTTAAGGGTTCATGGGTTTTAAGTAATTTTTGAGCCGCAACCCGTCCAACTGCAACTATAATTTTGGGTTTAATTAAGGCGTGTTGTCGCTTTAAATAATCATGACACTGATTGAGTTCATTCACATGCGGATCACGACTATTAGGCGGCCTACATTTCAAAATATTAGTCATAAAAATTTCATCCCGCGTTAAATTCATGGCCCGCATCATTTCTGTGAATAATAAACCTGCATTATCAACAAAAGGAATGCCTTGTAAATCTTCAGTTTCATTCGGGGCTTCACCGATAAATAGCCAATCGGCGGTAATATTTCCTGTGCCAAAAACGGTTTGCTTACGGGTAGGATAAAGTTCACATTTTTGACAAGAACGAACATCCTGTTCTAATTGGGACCAGTTATCATTAATCGTGAGTATCGGTTGGGCTAATGGTTCGGGCTTAGCAAGCGGCGGTTGCATAGGGGCCACTTGATGACACGGTGTCCTATTTTCAGTAGGCGTTTCTATCTTGGAGGCGTTTTTAGAATACCAAGACTCAATTCCCATGGCCTCAAGATAGTGTAAGCGTAAAGTCTCATTCATTATTAGAAAGGGCAATAGCTAAAAATTAAATAGATATTATAGCGTTATTTTACATAAGGTAGGCGGTACAAATCGAAAACACGCCTTAATATTTCATTATTCCCAGCAACACAGCGACATGCGCTAACTCAGCAATACTGGATATTTGCAATTTCTTTTTAATTTGAGTGACATAGTTTACGACGGTTTTATAACTCAAACAAAGTTCATCGGCTATTTTATGCGGGGTTAATCCTTTGGCTAACAGTCTAAAAATATCAAATTCACGCGCGGAAAATGTTTGGATAACGTTTTGATAACCCGAGGGAATAGACACGTCCAGCGTCTCTTTTAATAACCCCTTTTCAACATAAGGTTGTCCTTGTTGAATACTTATAATCGCTTCTGGTAATATTTCAGGTGCGCTATTTTTGGTAATATAACCCTTTGCCCCTGCATTTAACGCGCGACTGACATAAACCGACTCATCATGAACGCTAAAAACGAGAATATTAATCAACTTATCCCGTTGGATGAGGCGTTTAATGGTTTCTAAGCCGCCAATACCTGGCATAGATAAATCAAGCACAATAATGTCGGGTTGATGGTGTTGATAAAGTTGAATGGCTTCTTCACCACGATCGGCTTCTGCAATCACTTCAATATTAGCCGAGGTGGCTAAGAGCAATTTAAAACCTGCTCTAACGACAGCATGGTCATCAACCAGTAAGACTTTTATTTTAGAGGTCATTCTAATGGAATTTGGGCGATGATCTTCATCCCCTTATGAATTTCAGAGTCAATTTTAAAGTCGCCGCCCAGTAATTTTATGCGTTCTTCCATTCCTAATAAACCAAAGCCCGAGTGAATATGGGTAAGGTTACAACCTTGACCGTCATCGGTAATTAATAAGTGAAGTGTATTCGGTGATGGAGTGATATTTAAATGGATGGTAACCTGATTTGCATTAGCATGACGGATAATATTAGTTAGGCTTTCTTGGATGACTCTAAAAACATGTATCACAATGGAAGGGTCTATTTTATCGACAGCCTCATCACAGTGCAATTTAAACGAAATCTGCGTTGTGTTCGCTCTCCAATGGTGAACTAAATCCTCTAACGTGGCTTTTAACCCCAGTTCTGTGAGCATCAAGGGATGTAGCTGCTTCATCATTGAACGGACTATCGTGATTAAATGCTCACAAATTTCGATAATCGTCGTGGTAATTTGTTGGGTGTCTGATTTTTCATGCGTAGCGGTAACGGCCATTACTTTAATTGCGGTAAGTGATTGTCCAAATTGGTCATGTAACTCTTGAGAAAGCCATTGTCGTTCATCTTCTTGAATTTTTAATGAATGCTGAGTTAATGCGTGATTTTGTTGTTGAGTTGTATATAGAACACCTGTCATGTGGTTAATTGCCAAAGCAATATCATTGTATTCCTGTGTTGCAAAAACAGGCAGTCTTTTTTGATAATCCCCTGTTTCAATATAATTAAGATGATCCACAATGGATTGAATCGTTCGTAAGGTTTTATTGAACACCAATTGCACGGCAAGAAAAGTGAGTAAAATGAGCGATAAAATGGCCGTAAAAAAAGCAACGGTTTCATGCCAGACTTCCGCTATTTCATCCATAGGATTGGCTTGAATGACTAGCGTTAAAATTTTATTATCAAAGGTTTTAATGGGATGCTCAACTTTTAAATATTGACCGATAACTAAATTTGTAAACCAATGGGGCGAGGGGTTATTTTTTATTTTTAATTGGGATTGATGACTGATATTAATAATTTCATTTGAAGGCATTTTAAGTTGAATCGTCAAATGTCGCGTTTGCTCTAAACTACTTAAGTGATATATCCATGCAGTTTGATGAATTTTAGCGGTTTCAGTGCCTATTTTAATTAATTGTAAGACGAGGTTAATAGACGAATCGACTTCCTTATCAACCGCTTGGCGTGCTTGCCATATACTAACAGAGCCACCGAGTAGAAGAATAAAGAGTGAAAAGAATAAGATTCTAATGCTAATTTGATTGCGTAAACTCATGCGTTAAACCGCTTCTTTGAATAAAGTATCATTATGATTCATAAAGTAGACGATTTAATTACGTAAAATTTTTGGCGAGTTACGTCGGATGGAATAAAAATGAGTAGAGACACGATGCCTCAAGTCTCAGGAGTTTTTAATATAAACGTGAGTTTATACATCAAGGTCAGAGATGCAAAAGCATTGCGTTTCTACCCTTATAAAATTACTGTTGTCCGACCTTAAGCGGGTAGCCAGAATTTTTAGTTTCTAAGATTGTATTAATTGGCTTAGTTTTTCTTGCCCCATTAATAATAAGGGCAGGCCACAATTAGTATGAACATCGCCTTCATCATAACGTGGGGTCTTCAATGGCAAAGAGTTCAACATTTTGTGGTATCGTAAACTTTTTATGGTAAGTGATTTAATAATTCGATCTGTTATTAGCGAATAATAACGGTGAAAATATCAAAATGAACAGGGAAAAATCACCCCATTATTGGCATTGTATTTTGTAAGCCTCATAAGGTTGTTGTGATACAACCTTTGGGATTCTTCTATATCACGTTGAGAATGGTCTATTTTTGAGCGAGATTAAACGTAGGAAGCTTAATTGGATAGGTTGGATTTTAACGTGTTTAAAACCTCTTCTATGTGATTTTTAACCCTAACCTTACGCCATTCATATTGTAAAACACCTTGTTCATCAAATAAAAAAGTACTGCGCTCTATCCCATAAACTTTTTTTCCATACATATTCTTCATTTTAATCACATCAAATAATTTGCATAAAACCTCATCCTTATCGGAGAGTAAATCAAATGGAAATTCATGTTTCGCTTTAAACCCTTCATGTACGCGAACACTATCACGGGAAACACCTAAAATAACACAATTTAAATCATTAAATTCCTCAAAATGATCCTTAAAGTCCTTTCCTTCTTGAGTGCATCCAGAGGTATTATCGCGGGGGTAAAAATATAAAATTAAATTTTTACCTTGATAATCACTCAAATGAATCGTTTTATTGCCCGTTGCATCGGCTGAAAAATTGATTGGCTTAGTCATAAGTTTATAAGTATTTTACAGGTTCAAAAATAGCATCTAAATTAAAATCATCACAGAAATTGAGAATTTCTTCCCGTAATACCGATAACTGAATATCAACAGGAATTAATAGTATAAAATAACTGGAAAAAATAGACGTTTGGGTGGTGTAGTCGGGACGGCAACTGGCCTTGATTTCATCGATCAAAATATTACGAGTGGACAAAAAGGTAATAATATCTTGAGTGATATTTTGTTGATTAATCGAAATCGTTTCTAGCTTATAAGTAATATACGGTTTTTTTAAATTAAGCGTTTTCGTTTGTTGCGTATGAATTTGTACATTGAGCCGTTTTTGTAAACTGTTCAATATGGATTCAAGCTTCGCAAGATGATTCCAGTTACCTTCAACCAATAGATAAGCCGCAATCGCTGATTTCTCAAGGTGAGTGGAACGCAATTCTAAAATATTACAATGACAGTGGGTAACCGCTTCGAGGATATCAGCAATAAAGTGAGTGGGAGATTGACTTAAGGCGGTGATGGCAAGATGCATGGTTATTTGTATTCCTTAGATTTTAAGTGAAGGTTATCTTTGGAGCTAAATGAAAATTGATTAAAACGTTACCATTACTAATAGATTTTAATTTTATGGGGCCAATTGTACACGGTAATTAGGTTATTGGTTTTCAATTTAAGTCATTTTTTAACTGTCCTGATGATAGAACTGACAATAGAACTAAAAAAAATATTAAAAAAAACTTGAATAGTTGTTGTCGATAATGTATTATTCTTAGTTCTTTAGAGTTTATGAATTAGGTCAGTGGCTCAATTGGTAGAGCAGCGGTCTCCAAAACCGCAGGTTGTGGGTTCGAGTCCCTCCTGGCCTGCCATTCTAAACTCAGTCAACAAGTTTCTATCTATTACCCAAATTATTCAAATGAGTGCACAAGCAGCGACAGAAGAAACAACACAAATGTTTGATGTTGTTAAGCAAGTTTTCTCTCTATTTTTTGTGGTTGCCGCTGTAGCCGCTTTTTATTATTTTTCAGAAATATTATTACTTTATCGTGTTTTAGGTTTAGTCTTTGTTGTTATCGTAGCAATAGGGTTAATACTAACAACAGGATTTGGACGTAATACATGGGCCTTTATGTTGGAGGCTAAGCAGGAAGTAAGGAAAGTCGTTTGGCCAACACGCGAAGAAACAGTTCGGACGACTTTATTAGTTTTTGGAATGGTTTTTATGGTTGGGTTGGTTTTGTGGTTGCTTGATATGTTTCTTTTTTGGGGTATTCGTCTCCTAACAGGACAGGGATAAAAAATGGCTTTACGTTGGTATGTAGTTCACGCTTACTCTAATTTTGAGGGTAAAGTTAAAGAAGCTTTGGAAGAGCGAGTAGAGCGCGAAGGCTTGCAAGAACATTTTGGTAAAATTCTTGTTCCTACGGAAGAAGTGGTTGAAATGCGAATGGGACAGCAGCGCAAAAGCGATCGTAAATTTTTTCCAGGTTATGTATTGGTTCAAATGGAACTAACCGATGAAACGTGGCATTTAGTGAAAGATGTCCCGCGAGTATTAGGTTTTATTGGCGGAACATCGGATAGACCTGCTCCTATTTCAGATAAAGAGGCCAATTTAATTTTGAGCCGAGTCGAAGATGGGGTTAACAAGCCCAGACCTAAAGTCTTATTTGAAGTCGGTGAAGTGGTCAGAATTATTGATGGGCCGTTTAAAGATTTTAACGGTGATATTGAAGATGTAAATTATGAAAAAAATAGACTAAAAGTCTCTGTGTTGATTTTTGGGCGAGCAACGCCTGTTGAATTAGAGTTTTCACAGGTCGAAAAAGCTTAACTTTTTAAGTAAAAAATCAAGGAATCTCTATCTTTTCGAGGATAGAGATTTTTGTTTGTTTGGGGAGCTGATAATGCGTTTGTACCCGTTTTGGAGTAAATAATGGCGAAAAAAATACAAGCTTATATTAAGCTACAAGTTAAAGCGGGTGAAGCAAATCCGAGTCCTCCCGTCGGCCCTGCATTGGGTCAACACGGGGTTAATATCATGGAGTTTTGTAAAGCATTTAATGCCAAGACACAAGATACTGAAAAAGGGATGCCGATTCCTGTTGTCATTACGGTTTATGCGGATAGAAGTTTTACTTTTGTTACTAAAACGCCTCCCGCTTCGGTCTTATTGTTGAAGGCAGCGGGGCTTCAAAAGGGCAGCGGAACACCTAATACTGTGAAAGTCGGAACGGTTACGCGTGAGCAATTGGAAGCGATTGCAACGACTAAAATGGAAGATCTTAATGCAGCTGATATGGATGCGGCAGTTAAAACAATTGCAGGCAGTGCGCGAAGCATGGGTCTTGAAGTGGAGGGTCTCTAATGGCAATGTCTAAAAAAGAAAAATTAATTAAAGAAAAAGTAGATGTAACTAAGTTATATACAGTTATAGAAGCGGTTTCGATATTAAAAGAATTTACCTCGACTAAGTTTAATGAGGCTGTTGATATTAGTATCAACTTAGGGATTGATGCGCGAAAATCAGATCAAAATGTTCGTGGCGCAACTGTCCTTCCTAAAGGGACAGGAAAAACAGTACGTGTTGCCGTTTTTACCCAAGGTCCTAATGCAGATGCGGCAACAGCGGCAGGTGCAGATATTGTGGGAATGGATGATTTAGCTGACCAAGTTAAAAAAGGCGAAATGGATTTTGATGTTGTTATTGCATCTCCTGACGCAATGCGTGTTGTGGGTCAATTAGGACAAATTTTAGGGCCTCGTGGTTTAATGCCTAACCCTAAAGTTGGAACTGTCACACCTGATGTTGCAACGGCTGTTAAAAATGCGAAAGCAGGACAAGTTCGCTATCGTAATGATAAAGGTGGAATTATTCATTGTACGATTGGTAAAGTTTCATTTGAAGCGGAAGCCATTTTACAAAATTTAGAAGCTTTGTTAGTTGATTTGAGAAAAGCAAAGCCTGCGTCTGCGAAAGGGATTTATCTAAAGAAAGTGACTTTATCCTCAACGATGGGACCTGGCTTGTGTATTGATATAAGCGGTTTTAGCGAGTAAGGTAATTAAACTTTGAGTTGCCGATTTATCGGTAACTGTCAAAGACCGTAGGGGCGATAAGTCGTTTTTAATCAAAACTTAATTGCTTAATAATCCTACGCAGACAGAAACTTAAACTGGATAATCTAGTGAAAGAGACTGTGGGGCATTTGTAATGGATGCGATTTATTAATTCTAAGGGAACTTAGAAAATTATCGGAGGTAAGTGTGGCATTAATATTGGATGACAAAAAAGCTGTCGTCGAAGAAGTTGCTACCATCGCCGCGCAAGCACATTCGGCTGTTGCAGCAGAATATCGTGGCTTAACGGTAACGGAACTCACCGAATTGCGTAAAATAGCAAGAGAGACAGGGGTTTATTTGCGAGTGGTTAAAAATACACTTGCAAGACGTGCTGTTGCTGGAACTGAGTTTGAATGTATGCAAGCGGGTTTAAAAGGCCCTTTAATTCTTGCATTTTCAATGGAAGATCCAGGCTGTGCAGGGCGATTAATTAGTGACTTTTCAAAAGATCATGACAAGTTAGTTACAAAAGTTGTTTCTATAGGCGGACAAGTCTATGGCGCAAGTGAATTGAAAAAACTAGCCAGTCTACCTACTCGAGATCAAGCATTAAGTATGTTGATGTCGGTGATGAAAGCACCTGTTGAAAAACTTGTTCGTACTTTAGCGGAGCCTAATTCAAAAATGGTTCGTACTATTGCAGCGATTAAAGAGCAAAAAGAAGCGGCATAAGCCCCTAATTTATCACATTAATAATCGCTCTTAATTTTAAAAAGAGCGAATTGAAACGAAACAGAGGAATACAAAATGGCACTTTCACAAGAAGATATCTTGGAAGCAATCTCAGGCATGACTGTAATGGAAGTTGTTGATTTAATTTCAGCAATGGAAGAAAAATTTGGCGTATCAGCAGCGGTTGCTGTTGCTGCTGCTGCTCCAGCAGGTGATGCAGGTGCCGCTGATGCGGAACAAACTGAGTTTGATGTCGTGATGACATCATTCGGTGCAACTAAAGTTTCTGTTATTAAAGCGGTTCGTGCGATTACAGGATTAGGCTTGAAAGAAGCTAAAGCGGCTGTTGAAGGCGCACCAACAACGATTAAAGACGCTGTTAGTAAAAGCGAAGCAGAAGAAGTTAAGACAGCCCTTGAAGCAGCAGGTGCTGCAGTCGAAATTAAATAAATATCGACTGAACAAACAAGGGGGAAAACCCTTTTTAATTGGGCTGGTGATTTTTTATCATCGGCCTTTTACTGTTTGTAATAAACCGTATAATCACTCTTGACCAGAAGGTATAAAAGCAATATGGCCTATTCTTTTACCGAAAAAAAGCGTATTCGTAACAATTTTGGAAAAAGTACAGAAGTACTTGATGTTCCTTATTTGTTAGCGACACAAATTAACTCTTATGCAAGTTTTTTGCAAGCAGATGTTAAACCTGAAAAACGTGACGATATGGGCTTACATGCCGCATTTTCTAGTGTTTTTCCTATCGTGAGCCATTCTGGCTATGCGGTACTTGAGTATGTTACTTATCGCTTGGAAGAGCCTGCCTTTGATGTTAAAGAATGTCAGCAACGTGGCGCAACGTATGCTGCTCCGTTAAAAGTTTTGGTTCGGTTGGTTATTTACGATAAAGAAGCATCGGTCAGTGCAAAAATCGTTAAGGATATTCGAGAGCAAGAAGTTTATATGGGGGAACTCCCTCTAATGACAGATAACGGAACGTTTGTCATTAATGGAACTGAGCGTGTGATTGTTTCTCAATTACATCGTTCACCGGGTGTCTTTTTTGATCATGACAAGGGAAAAACGCATTCATCAGGAAAATTATTATTTAATGCGCGTGTTATTCCTTATCGTGGATCTTGGTTAGATTTTGAATTTGACCATAAAGATGCGGTTTATGTACGAATTGATAGACGACGTAAAATTCCTGCGACTATTTTATTGCGTTCGTTAGGTTTTGATAACGAAGAAATGATTAATATTTTCTTCAAAACGAATAGATTCAGCCTCAGTGCGGATCAATGTGAGTTTCATTTTATTCCCGAAAGATTACGGGGAGAAATGGCGGCATTTGATATTAAAGATGGTGATAAAGTTCTGGTCGAGGAAGGCCGTCGAATTACGGTTAAGCATGTAAGACAAATAACGAAAGCAAAGTTGTCTAAACTGGTTGTTCCTAAAGATTATCTTTATGGAAAAATTTTAGGACATAATGTCATTGACACGGAGAGTGGCGAGCTTATTGCCAATGTTAATGATGAAATATCAGAAGAGTTATTAGAGCGTTTGATTGGTGCGGGGGTCAGTGAAATTAAAACCCTGTATGTGAATGATTTGGATCGAGGTCCTTATATTTCTAATTCCATGCGCTTGGATGCAACCACAAATCGTTTAGAGGCCTTAGTCGAAATTTATCGAATGATGCGCCCAGGTGAACCTCCGACTAAAGAGTCGGCTGAAAACTTATTTGAAAATTTATTTTTCACCGAAGATCGTTATGATTTATCAGCGGTGGGACGAATGAAGTTTAATCGTCGTTTGGATCGGGAAGAAAAAGACGATGAGGGTGGCACACTGAGTAAAGAGGACATTATTGATGTTCTAAAAGAACTTATTAATATTCGTAATGGCAATGGAATTGTCGATGATATTGACCATCTAGGTAATAGACGGGTTCGTTCTGTTGGTGAAATGATTGAAAATCAATTTCGTGTAGGTTTAGTGCGAGTAGAGCGTGCGGTAAGGGAGCGTTTAACGTTAGCGGACTCTGAAGGTTACATGCCGCAAGAAATTATTAATGCGAAACCTGTTTCGGCGGCGGTTAAAGAATTTTTTGGTTCCAGTCAATTGTCGCAGTTCATGGATCAAAATAACCCGTTATCACAGGTCACGCATAAGCGTCGAGTATCGGCGTTAGGGCCAGGTGGTTTAGCGCGAGAACGGGCAGGCTTTGAGGTTCGTGATGTTCACGCAACACATTATGGTCGCGTTTGTCCTATTGAAACGCCAGAAGGGCCAAATATTGGTCTAATTAACTCATTATCGGTTTATGCGCGAACCAATTCTTACGGATTTTTAGAAACGCCTTATCGCCGTGTGATTGATGGTCAAGTAACCGATACGGTTGATTATTTATCAGCGATTGACGAGGGTGAGCATGTTATTGCACAAGCCAGTGTTAAGGTGGATGAGAATAATAAACTGATTGAAGGCTTGGTTTCCTGTCGGCATAAAGATGAGTTTACGTTAGCGACCTCTGATTCGGTTCAGTATATGGACGTTTCATCGAAACAAATTGTTTCTGTCGCCGCCTCTATTATTCCCTTCTTAGAACATGATGATGCGAATCGGGCCTTAATGGGGTCGAATATGCAGCGTCAAGCGGTGCCTACGTTGAAAGCTGAGAAGCCTTTAGTCGGTACGGGAATGGAGCGTGTTGTTGCGAAAGATTCAGGGGTTTCAGTTGTTGCAAACCGTGGCGGTGCTATTGAAGCGGTCGATGCGGCTAGAATTGTTGTACGAGTTAATAACGACGAAACGGTTGAAGGGATACCTGGGGTTGATATTTATAATCTAACCAAATATACCCGTTCAAACCAAAATACCTGTATTAATCAAAAGCCTTTAGTTAGATTGGGTGACCGCGTTAATGCAGGTGATATTCTTGCAGATGGGCCCTCCACGGATTTAGGCGAGTTAGCCTTAGGGCAAAACATGCTGATTGCTTTTATGCCTTGGAATGGGTATAACTTTGAGGATTCAATTTTAGTTTCTGAGCGGGTCGTAAAAGAAGATCGCTTTTCAACGATACATATTGAAGAAAAAACCTGTGTTGCTCGAGATACGAAGCATAGCCCAGAGGAAATTACAGCTGATATTCCAAATGTAAGTGAAGATGCGTTAGCTAAACTGGATGAATCAGGGATTGTTTATGTCGGTGCGGAAGTAAAAGGCGGCGATATTCTGGTTGGAAAAGTTACGCCTAAAGGTGAAACCCAGTTAACGCCAGAAGAAAAATTATTACGCGCAATTTTTGGTGAAAAAGCAGCCGATGTTAAGGATACCTCGTTAAGAGTCCCAGGCAGCGTGCGTGGAACCGTTATTGACGTGCAAGTTTTTACACGGGATGGGGTTAAAAAAGACAGACGTGCATTAGAAATTGAAGAGGCAGAAGTTAAGCGTTACAAAAAAGATCTTGATGACCAATTAAAAATTGTTGAAGAAGATATTTATGCACGAGTTGCTGAGTTTCTAATGGATAAAATTTTGGTATCAGGGCCTGGTAAAGTGCAAACAGCAATGCCTGTTACTAAAAGCTACTTAGACAGTTTACGTCATTCAGAATGGCTGGAAATTAAGGTTGATGATGAAGATGTTAATTTACAATTGGAAAAAGTTGTAGGACAAGTTGAGCAGCAGCGTAAAGAATTTGATTCAAAATTTGAGATTAAACGTCAAAAAATTACCATGGGGGATGATTTAGCACCTGGGGTATTAAAAATGGTTAAAGTTTATTTAGCGGTTAAAAAACGAATTCAACCCGGTGACAAAATGGCGGGTCGTCATGGTAATAAAGGGGTTATTTCGCAGATTGTACCTATTGAAGATATGCCTTATACCGTAGATGGTAATCCAATTGATATTTTATTAAACCCATTAGGGGTTCCTTCACGGATGAATGTCGGGCAAGTATTGGAGACTCATTTAGGATGGGCTGCGAAAGGCTTAGGCATTAAAATAGGTAAAATGTTAGAAGCTCAATATGAACAAGAAAAAGAGAAAGTAAAAACGATTAGAGATTTTTTAGATAAAATTTATAACAGTAGTGGACGTAAAGAAGACTTGGATTCTTTTTCAGACACTGAAATATTGGAAATGGCGGAAAATCTTATTGCGGGAGTGCCTATGGCAACGCCTGTGTTTGATGGGGCAACGGAAGAAGAAATTCGGACAATGTTACGATTAGCCGATTTACCCGAAGCAGGTCAGGTAACTTTGTATGATGGCTTAACGGGCGAAGCCTTCGAGCGTAAAATTACAGTGGGTTATATGTACATGTTGAAGTTAAATCATTTAGTCGATGATAAAATGCACGCACGTTCAACAGGGCCTTATAGTTTAGTAACACAGCAGCCTTTAGGCGGAAAAGCACAATTTGGTGGCCAGCGTTTTGGTGAAATGGAAGTTTGGGCGTTGGAAGCTTATGGTGCGGCTTATACCTTGCAAGAAATGTTGACGGTTAAATCAGATGATGTTTCAGGTCGAACTCGGATGTATAAAAATATTGTCGATGGCAATCATACGATGGATGCAGGAATGCCTGAATCCTTCAATGTATTGATTAAAGAAATACGCTCGTTAGGGGTGAACATTGAATTAGAGCAGAATTAAGTCTGATTTTTATGACGCAGCTATAGCTTGATGGCTATCAAATAAACAATTAAAAAGGGTAAGCTCTTGAAAGATTTAATGAATTTCTTAAAACGTCAAGGTCATGCAGATGATTTTGATGGTATCCGTATCGGTCTAGCATCACCTGATATGATTCGTTCGTGGTCGTATGGGGAAGTAAAAAAACCTGAGACCATTAATTATCGTACCTTCAAGCCTGAGCGTGACGGCTTGTTTTGTGCAAAAATTTTTGGTCCTGTTAGTGATTATGAATGTTTATGTGGTAAATATAAGCGTTTAAAACATCGTGGCGTTATTTGTGAAAAATGTGGCGTTGAAGTTACATTATCAAAAGTGCGTCGTGATCGGATGGGCCATATTGATTTAGCCAGCCCTGTTGCACATATTTGGTTTTTAAAATCACTGCCTTCACGAATCGCATTGTTGTTAGATATGACGTTGCGGAGTATTGAGCGTGTTTTATATTTCGAGTCTTTTGTTGTACTTGACCCTGGAATGACAACCTTAGAACGCGGACAATTGCTAACTGATGATGAGTATTTAGATGCCGTTGAAGAGTTTGGTGATGAATTTGATGCAAAAATGGGGGCGGAAGCGGTTTTTGATTTATTAAAATCAATTAAGCTGAAAGAAGAAGTCAGTATTTTACGAGAAGAAATCAATGCAACGAATTCTGAAACGAAAACTAAGAAATTCTCAAAACGTTTAAAAGTTATTGAATCGTTATTGGCCTCAAATAATCGTCCTGAATGGATGATTATGACGGTTTTACCCGTATTACCGCCTGAATTACGTCCTTTAGTTCCCTTGGATGGGGGGCGTTTTGCAACGTCTGATTTGAATGATTTATATCGTCGGGTTATCAATAGAAACAATCGTTTAAATCGGTTGTTGGATTTAAATGCCCCTGATATTATTGTGCGTAACGAAAAACGAATGTTACAAGAATCCGTCGATGCCTTACTGGATAATGGACGACGTGGACGTGCGATTACAGGAACGAATAGACGACCTTTAAAATCTTTAGCGGATATGATTAAAGGTAAGCAGGGACGTTTTCGTCAAAATTTATTAGGTAAACGGGTTGATTATTCAGGTCGGTCGGTGATTGTAGTTGGACCTACCTTGCGTTTACATCAATGTGGTTTACCGAAAAAAATGGCATTGGAGCTATTTAAACCCTTTATTTTTAGTAAATTGCAATTACGTGGCCTAGCAACCACCATTAAAGCCGCTAAAAAAATGGTTGAGCGTGAAGGGGTTGAAGTTTGGGATATTCTTGAGGAAGTCATTCGTGAGCATCCCATCTTATTAAACCGTGCGCCAACGTTACATAGATTAGGGATTCAAGCATTTGAACCGACCTTAATTGAAGGTAAAGCGATTCAGTTGCATCCTCTCGTTTGTAGTGCGTTTAACGCAGATTTTGATGGCGATCAGATGGCGGTTCACATCCCATTATCTATTGAAGCGCAGTTAGAGGCGCGGACATTAATGATGGCAACGAATAATATATTATCGCCTGCTAATGGCGAGCCAGTTATTAATCCAACTCAGGATATCGTTTTAGGGTTGTATTATATTAGCCGTGAAAAAGTAAGTGCGCGTGGCGAAGGCTCTATTTTTGCTAATATCAATGAAGTTCAGCGTTCTTTAGGGAATAAAGCCGTTGAATTGCAGACAAAAATTGAAGTACGCATTTGTGAAAAGTTAAAAAATGAAGCAGGTGAGTTTGAGGAAAAGGTCAGTAGACAAAAAACAACCGTAGGTCGTATTCTTATCTGGGAAATTTTACCCGCTGGAATGCCTTTTGAAATTGTTAATGTCGATATGACTAAAAAGAATATCTCACGCTTAATTAATTTTAGTTATCGTTATTTAGGTATTAAAGATACGGTGGTGTTAGCCGATCAATTAATGTACTTGGGCTTTGAATATGCGACTCGATCGGGCGTTTCATTTGGCATTAATGATATGGAAATTCCTGCCAAAAAAGTTAATATTATTAATACATCGGAAGCTGAAGTTCGTGAAATTCAAAATCAATATTCTTCAGGTTTAGTCACAGACGGTGAACGCTACAATAAAGTGGTTGATATTTGGTCTCATGCGAGTGATCAAGTGGCTAAAGTGATGATGGAAGCGTTGGGAGAAGATGAAGTTCTTGATGCGAAAGGCGAACAAGTTCTTGATGAGAATGGTGAAAAAGTGATGCAAAAGTCATTTAATTCTATTTTCATGATGGCGGAGTCAGGCGCACGGGGTTCGGCGGCACAGATTCGACAGTTGGCTGGAATGCGTGGGTTAATGGCAAAACCTGATGGTTCAATTATTGAAACACCAATTACAGCAAACTTTAGAGAAGGTTTAGATGTTTTACAGTACTTTATCTCGACACATGGCGCGCGTAAAGGATTGGCGGATACCGCCCTTAAAACGGCAAACTCAGGGTATTTAACGCGTCGTTTGGTTGATGTGGCTCAAGATTTAGTGATCTTAGAAGTCGATTGTGGCACTTCTCACGGTATAACATTGACCCCGATTATTGAAGGCGGCGATGTTGTTGAGCCGTTGGCAGAACGTGTTTTAGGACGTGTTGTTGTCGGTGACTTGATGGATGTTGCAGGTGAGAATGTATTAATTAAAGACGGAACAGTGCTTGATGAGCATTGGGTTGCCGTGATGGAAGATAATAGTATTGATCAAATATTGGTTCGTTCTATTATTACATGTGAAAGTCGCCAAGGGGTTTGTGCTAAATGTTATGGGCGTGATTTAGGGCGTGGACATTTAGTTAATATTGGTGAGGCTGTCGGTGTTATTGCTGCCCAGTCTATTGGTGAGCCAGGTACTCAGTTAACCATGAGAACCTTTCATATTGGGGGAGCGGCATCACGTTCGGCGGCAATTAGTAATGTGCAAGTTAAAGGCGGAGGAACCGTTCGTTTAACTAACATGAAAACAGTCATTAATAAGGAAGGAAATTTAGTGGCGGTGTCACGTTCAGGTGAAGTCGGTGTTATGGATGAATATGGACGTGAAAGAGAGCGTTATAAAATTCCTTACGGTGCCGTGTTAAATGTTAAAGATGGGAGTAAAATCAAGGCCGGGGACATCATTGTTAATTGGGATCCGCATACGCATCCTGTTATTACCGAGGTTGATGGTTTTGTTCGATTAATTGATTTTGTTGATGGAATTACGGTTCAAGAGAAATCAGATGATGTGACTGGGTTGACATCAAGAGTCGTCACCGATCCTAAGCAGCGGGGAAATGCAGGTAAAGAATTAAGACCGATGGTTAAATTGCTTGATAGTGAAGATGAGAGCATTAACCTTTCAGGAACCGATGTTCCTGCTCAGTACTTTTTACCTTCTGGCGCGATTGTAGGAATTAAAGATGGTGGGAAAGTTAATGTCGGGGATGTCCTTGCAAGAATTCCACAAGAATCAAGTAAAACTCGTGATATTACAGGAGGTTTGCCACGTGTTGCTGATTTATTTGAAGCGCGAAAAACGAAAGATCCTGCTATTCTAGCCGAAGCGACGGGTTCCGTTTCGTTTGGTAAAGAAACAAAAGGCAAGCAACGTATTGTTATCACCGATTCAGAGGGAGAAACCTTTGAAACTTTAGTTCCTAAGTGGCGACATATCACCGTCTTTGAAGGTGAATTTGTTGAAAAGGGTGAGACTATTGCGGAAGGTGAGCTCACGCCTCATGACATCTTAAGATTAAGAGGTATTGAAGAACTTGCTGGTTATTTAGTTAAAGAAATTCAAGATGTTTATCGTTTACAAGGCGTAAAAATCAATGATAAGCATATTGAAGCAATTATTCGACAAATGTTGAGAAAGGTTGAGATTACCGCTTCAGGTCAAACAGATTTTGTTAAAGGGGAGCAAACGGAGCGAGGGTTTGTTAATGCGACCAATGAGCAAATGGAAAAAGAAGGTAAAATTCCAGCAAGTTATGATTCTGTTTTACTTGGAATCACGAAAGCATCCTTGGCAACCGAGTCTTTTATTTCAGCGGCTTCTTTTCAAGAAACGACTCGGGTATTAACCGATGCGGCAGTTAGAGGGATTGGTGACAACCTGAATGGTTTGAAAGAAAATGTTATTGTAGGGCGTTTGATCCCTGCAGGAACAGGTCTTGCCTACCATGAACATAGAAAGAAAAAACGTTTGGCTGAAAAAAATAAAAGTGCTGAGGCTGTAGCCGCTGTTAATGCCGTTGAAGTTGAGGAAGCTTTAAAACAAGCTTTGAATACGGAGTAACAAAATAATGCTTGACCCAGCTTGAATAAAATCGTATTATGCTCTGCTCACATGAGCTGAGCATTTAAATAGGTAATTTTGAGCCTGGTTATATCGACAGGTAACTTATCTAACAGTTAATTTGTATATCGGAGTTAAAAAATATGGCCACGATCAATCAATTGGTTCGTAAGCCTCGTGCTAAGAAAATAGAAAAAAGTAATGTTCCCGCGTTAGAAGCTTGTCCTCAGCGAAGAGGCGTGTGTACACGTGTGTATACAACAACACCTAAGAAACCTAATTCAGCGTTACGTAAAGTTGCAAGGGTTCGATTAACTAATGGACAGGAAGTTAGTAGTTATATTGGAGGTGAGGGACATAATCTTCAAGAACATTCGGTTGTTTTAATTAGAGGCGGCAGGGTAAAGGATTTGCCTGGTGTACGTTATCATGTTGTGCGTGGTAGTCTTGATACGTCAGGTGTTGACGGTAGAAAATGTGGACGTTCTAAATATGGAACTAAGCGACCTAAAAGCTAAGGCTGGTGAGATAAATGTCTAGAAGAAGAATTGCAGCAAAAAGAGATGTCATTCCTGATCCTAAATTTGGTAGTGAAATGCTAACCAAATTTATGAATATGATTATGGTTGATGGCAAGAAGTCAGTTGCTGAAAAAATTGTTTACGGAGCTTTGGAAACAATTGAAAGTAAAGGTCACGAAGACTCCTTAGAAGTTTTATCTAAGGCGTTAGAGAATGTTCAGCCAAGAGTGGAAGTCAAGTCTCGTCGTGTGGGTGGTGCAACCTATCAAGTGCCTGTTGAAGTGCGTCCTTCTCGACGTATTACTTTAGCAATGCGTTGGTTAATTGATGCGGCACGTAATAGAAATGAAAAAAATATGCCTGCTAAATTAGCGGGTGAATTATTGGATGCGTTTGAAAGTCGCGGGTCAGCCGCTAAAAAACGTGAAGATACGCATAGAATGGCAGAAGCTAATAAGGCATTCTCTCATTATCGTTGGTAATAGTCTAATAAAAGGTCTAAGTCGTGGCTCGTGAAACCCCTATTGAGCGTTATCGTAATATTGGGATTATGGCGCATATTGATGCGGGTAAGACCACGACAACAGAGCGTATCTTGTATTATACAGGGGTGTCTCATAAGATAGGTGAAGTGCATGACGGTGCGGCTACCATGGATTGGATGGAGCAAGAGCAGGAGCGGGGGATTACGATTACCTCTGCGGCAACGACCTGTTTTTGGAAAGGGATGTCTGGTCAATATCCTCGGTATCGTATTAATATTATTGATACGCCAGGGCATGTTGATTTTACGATTGAAGTTGAACGATCTTTAAGGATTCTGGATGGGGCCTGCGCTGTTTTTTGTGCGGTAGGCGGGGTCGAACCTCAGTCAGAAACGGTTTGGCGACAAGCTAATAAATATAATGTTCCTAGAATTGTTTTTGTGAACAAAATGGATCGGGCTGGTGCGGATTTTTTACGTGTTGTCGCGCAGATAAAAGCACGTTTAGGAAGTGTTGCTATCCCTATGCAGCTTGCTATCGGGGCAGAAGATAGTTTTAAGGGGGTTATTGACCTTGTTAAAATGAAAGCGATCTACTGGGAAGAAGAAAACATGGGTGTGGCCTTTGAAGAAAAGGAAATCCCTAGTGATATGCAAGAGCTTGCCGAGGAATGGCGCGAGTTTATGGTAGAAGCTGCGGCTGAAGCCAATGATGAATTAATGGAAAAATATTTGGAAGAAGGATGGCTTTCAAATGAAGAGATTAAACAAGGGATTAGGATTCAAACGATTGCCAATAAGATTGTTCCTGCTTTTTGTGGGTCAGCCTTTAAGAATAAAGGAGTTCAGTCAATACTCGATGCTTTAGTTGATTATATGCCCGCTCCTACTGACGTTGCAGCAATTAATGGGGTTGTCGGTGAAGGCGAAACGGAAGTGATGCGAGTTGCTAATGATGATGAACCTTTTTCTGCGTTAGCCTTTAAAATTGCAACGGATTCCTTTGTAGGGACGTTAACGTTTTTTCGCGTTTATTCGGGCATTATGCGTACAGGTGATAGTGTTTATAATGCGGTAAAAGAAAAAAAAGAGCGCGTTGGTCGAATTGTACAGATGCATGCAAATAGCCGAGAAGAAATAAAAGAAGTTCGGGCGGGTGATATTGCGGCAGCCGTCGGGTTGAAAAGTGTCATTACAGGCGATACCTTATGTGATTTAGAGTCGCCTATTGTTTTGGAACGAATGGAGTTTCCAGAGCCAGTGATTTCAGTTGCAGTTGAACCTAGAACACAAAGTGATCAAGAAAAAATGGGCATTGCTTTAGGCAAGCTGGCTCAAGAAGACCCTTCTTTTCACGTACGTAGTGATGAAGAATCAGGGCAAACAATAATTTCAGGGATGGGTGAGCTTCATTTAGATATTATCGTTGATAGAATGCAACGGGAATTTGATGTGAAATCGAATGTAGGTGCGCCCCAAGTATCCTATAGAGAAACGATTCGGCAACGAACAGAAATTGAAGGTAAATTCATTAGGCAATCAGGTGGGCGTGGACAGTATGGTCATGTTTGGTTGCGAATTGAACCGTTGGGTGTCGGTGAAGGATATGAGTTTATAAATGAGATTGTAGGGGGGGCTGTTCCCAAAGAGTACATTACCTCTGTAGACAAGGGTGTGCAGGAGCAAATGGAAAATGGCGTTATAGCGGGTTTCCCTGTTGTTGATGTAAAAGTAAGTCTGTTTGATGGTTCCTATCATGATGTTGATTCAAATGAAATGGCCTTTAAAATTGCAGGGGCCATAGCCTTTAAAGACGGTGCAAAAGAAGCATTGCCCGCTTTATTGGAACCGATCATGAAAGTAGAAATAGTAACCCCCGAGGAATATATGGGGAGCGTCGTAGGCGATATTAATAGGCGTCGCGGTATAATTCAAGGAATGGAAGATTCTCCAGCGGGTAAAATGATAGACTGCGAAGTACCGTTGGCAGAAATGTTTGGTTATGCGACTGATTTGCGTTCTGCAACGCAGGGTCGTGCTACCTATAGTATGCAGTTCGAAAAATACAGTGAGGCTTCTGCAAATATAGCAGAAGCAATCATTAAAAGAGTTTCATAAAATAGATTTAAGTTTAAGGGTACTGGATCATGGCTAAAGAAAAATTTGAACGTAATAAGCCGCATGTAAATGTAGGCACAATTGGTCATGTTGACCATGGTAAAACAACTTTAACAGCTGCTTTAACAAAAGTAATGGCTGAAATTCAAGGTGGTGAAGTTAAAGCCTTTGACCAAATTGATAATGCACCTGAAGAGCGTGAGCGTGGTATTACTATCGCAACGTCTCATGTAGAATATGAATCAGCTGTTCGTCATTATGCGCACGTTGATTGTCCAGGTCATGCTGATTATGTTAAAAACATGATCACAGGGGCGGCGCAAATGGATGGCGCTATCTTAGTCTGCGGTGCAACAGATGGGCCGATGCCGCAAACGCGTGAGCATATCTTATTATCACGCCAAGTAGGCGTACCTTATATCGTCGTTTTCTTAAATAAAGCAGATTTGCTTGCAGAAGATTGTGGTGGTTTAGGGACTGAAGAATATGAAGAAATGCTTGAGCTAGTAGAAATGGAATTGCGTGAGCTATTAGATGCTTATGAATTTCCAGGTGATGATACGCCTATTATTGTGGGTTCTGCATTAAAAGCACTGGAAGGTGATGATAGTGAAGTCGGTGTTCCTGCGATTGTGAAGCTCGTTGAAGCTTTGGATACTTATATTCCAGAACCTGAGCGTGCTATTGAAGGGGCGTTTTTACTTCCTATTGAAGATGTATTTTCTATTTCAGGTCGTGGTACGGTCGTAACGGGGCGTATTGAACGTGGCGTTATTAAAGTTGGCGAAGAAATTGAAATTGTAGGAATTAAAGAAACCGTTAAAACAACATGTACTGGCGTAGAAATGTTTCGCAAGTTGTTGGATCAAGGTGAAGCGGGCGATAACGTCGGTATTTTATTACGAGGCACTAAGCGTGAAGACGTTGAGCGTGGTCAAGTATTAGCTCATGTGGGATCTATTAATCCTCATACGGTATTTGATGCGGAAATTTATGTTCTGTCAAAAGATGAAGGCGGTCGTCATACACCGTTCTTTAATGGCTATCGTCCTCAATTTTATTTTAGAACAACAGATGTTACAGGGGCTGTTGAACTTCAAAAAGACGTTGAAATGGTAATGCCTGGTGATAATGTAACCGTTGTTGTGACTTTGATTGCACCGATTGCAATGGAAGATGGGTTGCGTTTTGCAGTTCGAGAAGGCGGTCGTACTGTTGGTGCGGGCGTTGTTGCTAAAATAATCGAGTAATCAACATGGCTAATCAAACTCTTCGGATTCGTTTAAAAGCATTTGATCATAAGTTAATTGATCAATCAGCAAGTGAAATAGTAGAAACGGCAAAAAGAACAGGTGTTCAAGTAAAAGGGCCTATTCCATTACCGACTAAAAAAGAACGTTTTACTATTTTGATTTCACCTCATGTGAATAAAGATGCGCGTGATCAATATGAATTAAGAACCTACAAACGGTTACTTGATATTGTTGATCCTAGTGAAAAAACTGTTGATGCCTTGATGAAGTTAGATCTGGCAGCAGGGGTTGATGTTCAAATTAAGCTCAATTGAGCGTTTAAAGTTAAATAGAGGAATTGGCAGATGTCAATAGGTCTTATTGGTCGTAAGTGTGGTATGACCCGAGTTTTTAATGAAGATGGTTCATCTACGCCCGTCACTGTTCTTGAAATAAACTCAAATAGAGTAACTCAAGTAAAAAGTGTCGATAGTGATGGTTACCGTGCGATTCAGATTGCTGTTGGTGATAAAAAATCTTCAAAAGTTAATAAAGCAATGGCAGGGCATTATGCCGCTGCCAATGTAACTGCGGGTCGTTCTTTAATTGAATTTAGGTTAGAGGATGGTGAGGGTGAAGATTTAATAGCAGGTTCAGAGCTGGCGTTGAATATATTTACTAATGGGCAATTTGTTGATGTTCGTGGAACGAGTATCGGTAAAGGATTTGCAGGGGGTGTTAAACGACATAACTTCCAAATGCAGGATGCAACGCATGGTAACTCTATTTCTCATAGAGCGCCTGGGTCTATTGGTCAATGTCAAACACCAGGGCGGGTTTTTAAAGGTAAAAAAATGGCAGGGCATTTAGGCGCTGTTAAAACAACCGTTCAAAATCTGACAATTCATTCTGTTGATGAAGAAAAAAACCTGATTTTAGTGAAAGGTTCTGTACCTGGCTCTAAAGGTGGAGATGTTATCATTACAGCCGCAGTAAAAAAAGAAAGTAGGGGTTAGTTATGACATTACAGATACCCGCATTAAATAGTCAAGACTCGGCAGGTTCAGTTGATGTTACTGAAACTATATTCGGTCAAAAATTTAATGAAACATTGGTTCATCAATTAGTTACAAAGTACCAAGCGGCGGCGCGTGCTGGAACAAAAGCACAAAAAAATCGTGCGGCAGTCAGTGGGGGTGGAAGCAAGCCTTGGCGACAAAAGGGGACAGGACGAGCGCGAGCTGGTACAATGTCAAGTCCTATCTGGCGTTCAGGTGGCGTTACTTTTGCAGCGCAACCTCGTTCTTTTGATCAAAAAATTAATAAAAAGATGTATAAGGTGGGTATTCGCTCTATATTTTCTGAGTTATTAAGACAAGAACGTTTGGTTGTTAGTAACGATATTTTACCAACAAGTGTGAAAACTAAAGAATTTGCAAAAAAATTAGCAGAGACGGGTGTTAAACGTATTTTGATTATTGCTGAATCTTTGGATGAAAACTTGGTGTTGGCTTCGAGGAATATTCCTTACGTTAACATTGTAACGGCGGAGAGTGTTAACCCTGTTGCCTTGGTTGGTGCGGATAAAGTTATTGCAACCGTTGTCGCGTTGAAGAAAATTGAGGAACGTTTAGCATGAGTATTGCAGAAAGCAAAATAGCGAGTGTATTGCTAGGCCCTGTTATTTCTGAGAAAAGTTCAGTGGCAGCAGAAGAACAGTCACGTATTGTTTTTAAAGTTCAAAAATCAGCAACTAAACATCAAATTAAAAAATCAGTTGAATTGATGTTTGATGTGAAGGTTGACTCGGTTCAAGTGCTTAATGTTAAAGGAAAGGTTAAGCGTTTCGGGCGAGCATTAGGTAAGCGGTCAGATTGGAAAAAAGCATATGTTAAGCTTAAACCTGGTCACGATATAGAATTTGTAACCGCTTGATAATTAAAAATAAGATCAATAGGAACGGTAGATAGCATGGCTATTCTAAAATCAAAACCAACATCTCCTGGGATGCGGTTTGTAGTACGTGTAAAAAATGATGAGTTGCATAAAGGCAAGCCATTTGCACCGCTACTAGAGAAACAAAGTAGAAACGGTGGTAGGAATAATCAAGGACGTATTACAACACGTCATATAGGCGGTGGGCATAAGCAGCACTACCGTATTATTGATTTCAAACGCAATAAAATTGATATTCCTGCTATTGTTGAGCATTTGGAATATGATCCTAATAGAACAGCAAATATCGCATTATTGTTGTTTAAAGACGGTGAGCGTAAATATATTATTGCGCCTAAAGAATTAGCGGTAGGTCAAGAAATTATTTCTTCTGAAGTTGCCGCTGTAAAAGCTGGAAACTGTATGCCATTACGCAATATGCCTTTAGGGGTCACAGTTCATTGTGTTGAACTGAAGCCTGGTAAAGGTGCGCAAATGGCAAGAAGTGCAGGGACATCAGCGCAGTTAGTTGCAAAAGAAGGAATGTATGTTACTTTACGTTTGCGTTCGGGTGAAATGCGTAAAGTTATGGGAGACTGTAAAGCTGTTATTGGCGAAGTTTCAAATTCTGAACACAACCTGATTTCTTTAGGGACAGCGGGTGCAAAACGTCGCAAAGGTGTCCGCCCAACGGTTCGAGGTGTTGCCATGAACCCTGTTGATCACCCACATGGGGGTGGTGAAGGCCGAACATCAGGGGGGAGACATCCTGTTTCGCCATGGGGTGTACCTACTAAAGGGTATAAAACGCGTAAAAACAAACGGACTGATGGTATGATTGTCAGACGACGTAAGCAAAAATAAGGGGTAAAGTGTGCCACGTTCAATTAAAAAAGGTCCATTTATTGACCATCATCTACAAAAAAAAGTAGAGACTGCGGTCAGTAGTAATAATAGGAAACCAATTAAAACTTGGTCGAGAAGATCCATGGTTAGTCCTGATATGTTGGGTTTAACTATTGCTGTACATAATGGTCGCCAACATGTTCCTGTGCTTATTTCTGAAAATATGGTAGGACATAAGTTGGGTGAGTTTGCACCGACGCGTACCTATAGAGGTCATTTGGCCGATAAGAAATCTAGGTAGGGTTATGGAAATTTCAGCAAAATTATCTAATGCGCCACTGTCGGCTCAAAAAGCACGATTAGTCGGTGATCAAATCCGGGGTTTACCTGTCGAGAAAGCGTTGAATATTTTAAAATTCAGCTCTAAAAAGGCGGCGGGTATTATGAAAAAAGTTTTAGAGTCAGCCATTGCAAATGCAGAGCACAATGAAAGTGCTGATATTGACGAGTTAGTCGTCTCTACTGTATTTGTTAATGAAGGTCGAACGCTGAAACGTGTTCGAGCCAGAGCAAAGGGACGTGCGAATCATATCCTAAAAAGAAGCTGTCATATTACCGTCAAAGTAGCAGAATACGAGTAGAGGACTATATAAAATGGGTCAAAAGGTACATCCAACGGGTATACGTCTTGGAATTGTTAAGGATTGGACATCAAGATGGTACGCAAATAGCCAGAATTATCCCGTATTTTTGTTACAGGATTTAAAGGTTCGTGATTATATCAAAACTAAGTTAGCACATGCGTCGGTTAGTCGTATTCAAATTAATCGTCCTGCTAGCAATGCACATGTTACTATCCACACGGCACGCCCTGGGATTGTAATTGGCAAAAAAGGCGAAGATATTGATAAGTTGAGACGTGAAGTATCTAAAATGATGGGGGTTTCGGTTCAACTGAATGTTGAAGAAATTAGAAAGCCTGAGTTAGATGCTAAGTTAGTTGCAGAAAGTATTGCACAGCAACTTGAAAAAAGAATTATGTATCGTCGTGCGATGAAGCGTGCAGTAACTAACACCATGCGTCTAGGCGCAGAAGGCATTAAAATTAATGTGGGTGGACGTTTAAACGGGGCTGAAATTGCACGAGGTGAATGGTATCGAGAAGGGCGTGTACCTTTGCATACGTTACGTGCTGATATTGATTACGGAACGGCAGAAGCAAATACAACCTACGGAATTATCGGCATTAAGGTGTGGATATTTAAGGGTGAGGTTTTTGATACGGATGCGCATTTGGTTTCAGATAGCGCAGGTTCTAAAAAAACTGTTGAAAGGAAATAATCATGCTTCAGCCTAAAAGAACAAAATTTCGTAAGCAACATAAAGGTCGAAATAACGGTATGGCTCAGCGTGGGTCTTCGGTTAGTTTTGGTGAGTTTGGCTTAAAATCAACTTCTCGTGGTAGAATAACTGCCCGTCAAATTGAAGCGGCTAGAAGAACGATTACTCGCCATGTAAAACGGGGCGGTAAACTTTGGATTAGAATTTTCCCTGATAAGCCAATTACTAAAAAACCTTTAGAGGTTCGTATGGGTAAAGGGAAGGGAAGTGTCGAATACTGGGTTGCTCAAATTAAACCGGGTACGATGCTTTATGAAATTCAGGGCGTTCCTGAAGAATTGGCACGTGAGGCATTTGCACTTGCAGCTGCTAAGTTGCCGATTAAAACTACTTTTGCTGCGCGGACGATAATGTAATGATTGCTAGTGAATTACGTCAAAAGACGAAAGAAGAATTAAATACTCTATTGCTTGAATTATCACGTGAGCAATTTAATTTAAGAATGCAAAAGGGTTCGGGTCAGTTAACAAAGTCTGATCAGGTTAAAAAGGTAAGGCGTGATATAGCACGTGTTCATACCATATTAAATGAAATGGCGAGTGCATCAGCATGAGTGAAAATACAGAAAAATTACGCACAATGACAGGTCGTGTTGTTAGTAATAAAATGGATAAAACAATTTCCGTTTTAGTCGAACGTATCATTAAACATCCTGTCTATGGTAAATATATTAAACGTTCAACGAAATTATTGGCTCATGACGAAAAAAATAAGTGCCAAGAGGGTGATACAGTAACGATTACTTCCTGTCGTCCTATATCTAAAAGAAAAACCTTTAGACTGGTTGACGTTCTCGAAAACGCGAAGTAAGCGTTTTTATAAAACAATTAATTGAGATAGTTGGGATTTTATAATGATTCAGATGCAAACTAACCTTGACGTTGCTGATAACAGTGGTGCAAAAAGGGTCATGTGTATCAAAGTATTAGGCGGTTCACACCGACGTTATGCAGGTATTGGCGATATCATCAAAGTGAGTGTCAAAGATGCGATTCCGCGGGGTCGTGTTAAAAAAGGTGAGGTTTATAATGCCTTAGTCGTAAGAACCCGTAAAGGGGTTCGCAGACCTGATGGTTCTGTCATTCGTTTTGACGGGAATGCTGCGGTTATTTTAAATGCTCAACTACAACCACTGGGTACACGTATCTTTGGCCCTGTTACTCGTGAGTTAAGAGGGGAAAAATTTATGAAAATTATTTCTCTAGCTCCAGAAGTTTTATAAGGGGGATACTAAAGATGCAAAAAATAAAAAAAGGTGACGAAGTTATTGTTCGCGCTGGCAAAGATAAAGGTAAACGCGGTAAAGTTGCCAAAGTTTTCAGTCATGGTAAAATTTTAGTAGACGGTATTAATCGTGTAAAAAAACACCAAAAAGGTAACCCAAACTCTGGTGTTCAGGGGGGTATCATTGAAAAAGATATGCCTATTGCGATTTCAAATATTGGATTATATAATCCTGAAACTCAAAAAGCCGACCGAGTAGGGATCAAGTTTTTAGATGATGGAAAAAAGGTCAGATATTTTAAATCAACTAACGAAACTGTTGATTCGTAGGGAGAACAACCATGGCTAGACTAAAAACTGAATATAAACAAAGAATCCTACCTGCTTTAGTAGAGCAGTTTGGGTATAAATCTGTAATGGAAGCTCCAAAGCTAACTAAAATTACCCTGAATATGGGTGTTGGTGGGGCCGTTGCTGATAAAAAAGTGTTGCAGGCTGCAGTTTCCGATATGGAAAAAATTGCAGGTCAAAAGGCGATTGTAACAATAGCAAGAAAGTCGATTGCGGGCTTTAAGATTCGTGATGATATGCCTATCGGTTGTAAAGTAACTTTACGCAATGATAGGATGTATGAATTTTTAGACCGTTTAATCAGTATTTCTATACCTCGAATCCGTGATTTCCGCGGTATGAGCCCTAAAAGCTTTGATGGTCGTGGTAACTATTCAATGGGTGTTAAAGAACAAATCATTTTTCCTGAAATTGATTATGATAAAATTGATACCTTACGTGGTTTGGATATTACCATTACGACGACAGCTAAAACAAATAAAGAAGGCTTAGCGTTGCTGAAGCTTTTTAATTTTCCATTTAAGAACTAAAGGGCGAAAAATGGCAAAAAAATCAATGATTGCGCGTGAAAAAAAACGCGATCAACTCGTGCAAAAATATGCCGAGAAACGTGCGGCTTTAAAAGAAATTATTAGAGATCCTAATGTTTCTTATGAAGATAAAGAAGAGGCTCATATTAAGCTTCAAAAGCTTCCTAGAGATTCAAGTACGGCAAGGTTACGTAACCGTTGTAAACTAACGGGTCGTCCTCATGGGTATTATCGTAAATTTGGTCTTAGTCGTAACAAACTAAGAGAAGCGACTATGCGCGGTGATGTTCCTGGGTTAAGGAAAGCAAGCTGGTAATCTTGGTTAAGGTTTTTGGAGACAATATAAAATGAGTATGACAGACCCTATAGCAGATATGTTGACCCGTGTTAGAAACGGGCAGTTTGCGGGTAAAAAAAGTGTGTCTATGCCTTCTTCTAAATTAAAAGTTGCAATTGCAAACGTATTAAAAGAAGAAGGATATGTTCTCGGGTGTTCCACTGAAACAAAAGGTAGTCATACAGAACTGACTATTGATTTGAAATATTTCAATGGTACTCCTGTGATTGAAAAAGTAAAAAGAATTAGTAAGCCAGGTTTGCGTGTTTATAAATCTAAAGATGAACTACCTAACGTATTAGGTGGATTGGGCGTTGCGATTGTTTCTACTTCGAGTGGTGTCATGACAGATAGAGCAGCACGTGCTATCGGTCATGGTGGTGAAGTCATTTGTACTGTTTGTTAGGAGATTGGTATGTCAAGAATTGCGAAGGCTCCTATTACAATTCCTAACAACGTTGATGTTAAGCTGGAAGGCGATAACATAATCGTTAAAGGTAGTAAGGGACAAATGTCTTTGGGTGTTAAAAGCTGTGTTAATGTTGAAATTAATGACAATGTTATTAGTGTTGACTGGAACAAAGCGATTAAGAACGCAAATGCTCAAGCTGGAACAGTAAGAGCTAGAATCAACAATATGGTTGAAGGCGTTACCAAAGGTTTTGAAAAAAAACTAACACTAGTTGGTGTGGGTTATAGAGCACAGGTAAGCGGTAAATCGCTTAATCTTTCTTTAGGTTTCTCACACCCAGTGGCCTATCTAATGCCAGAAGGCATTACAATTGAAGCCCCGTCTCAAACAGAAGTTATTGTTAAAGGGATGGATAAGCAGCAAGTAGGTCAGGTTGCAGCAGAGATTAGGGCATACCGTCCACCAGAGCCTTATAAAGGTAAAGGTGTTCGTTATACGGATGAATATGTTGCAAGAAAAGCAGCTAAGAAGAAGTAGGTTATAGTATGGACAAAAAAGCATCCCGATTAAAACGTGCCTTAAGGTTACGATCTAAAATCAAAAAATTAGATATAAACAGGCTCACTATTCATAAGACTTCTCAGCACATCTATGCGCAAGTTTTAAGTAAAGATGGCGAAACAACACTTGTTAGTGCTTCAACGACTCAAGCCGATGTTAAGGCATCAGTCAAAAGTACAAGTAACAAGGACGCAGCGATTGCAGTTGGAAAGTTTATTGCACAAAAAGCAGTTGCCGCAGGGGTAACTAAAGTTGCATTTGATCGTTCAGGTTTTAAATATCATGGTCGTGTAAAAGCATTAGCAGATGCTGCACGTGAAGCTGGATTGAAGTTCTAGGGGAATATAATGGCAGCAGCATCTCAAGGCAGCTCTGACGGTTTACAGGAAAAATTAGTTTCTGTACGCCGTGTTGCAAAAGTAGTAAAAGGTGGTCGAGTTTTTGGATTCACAGCACTAACCGTTGTTGGTGATGGTGAGGGACGTATAGGATATGGTGTGAGCAAAGCTCGCGAAGTTCCCATCGCGATTCAAAAATCGTTAGAGCAAGCACGTAAGAATATGCGTAAAGTACACCTGAAAGGGGACACTTTACAATATCCTATTATGGCAAGCACAGGGGCAGCTAAAGTTTATATGCAGCCCGCATCTGAAGGTACGGGTATTATCGCTGGTGGTGCGATGCGTGCTGTATTTGAAGTGGTTGGCGTGCATAACGTATTAGCAAAATGTATTGGTACGAATAATCCTATTAATGTTGTAAGAGCAACAATTGATGGCTTAACTGATATGCGTGATGCTAAACAAATTGCTGCAAAACGTGGTTTAACCGTTGATCAAGTCACAGGATAGGCACATGGCAGATAAAAAACTAAGTGTGACTATGACAAAAAGTAAGATTGGTCGTTTAGCAAGCCATAAAGGTTGCTTAATAGGGTTGGGTTTACGTAAAATTAATCAAACAGTAGAGGTTATTGATACCCCTGAAAATAGAGGAATGATTAATAAAATAGCCTATATGGTTAAAGTTGAGGAAATTTAATGTTTTTAAACAGCATTCAGCCAGCAGCGGGTTCGCGAAAAAAATCTAAACGAGTCGGTCGTGGTATTGGCTCTACATTAGGTAAAACTTGCGGTAGGGGACATAAAGGTCAAAAATCACGTAGTGGTGGTTTTCATAAAGTTGGCTTTGAAGGCGGACAAATGCCTTTGCAGCGTCGACTTCCTAAAGTAGGTTTTAGTTCTCGTAGTAAAAAATACTCAGCGGAAGTTAGATTAAATGAATTGAACTTAGTGGATGCCGATGTTATTGATTTAAAAACCTTGATTGATGCGAATTTAATTCCTGCAATTTCAAAAACGGCTAAAATCATCCTGTCGGGTGAGGTAAGTAGAGCGGTTACGATTAAAGGGATTAAAGCAACAACAGGTGCAAAGGCGGCTATTGAGGCCGCTGGCGGAAAAATAGAGGCTTAATTAAGTGAGTACATCAAGAGCAAAAATGGCGAAAAAAGCAGGGGGCGGTTTCTCGGAACTAAAGTCAAGATTACTTTTTGTTCTTGGTGCATTGTTTGTCTACAGGGTGGGCGCACATATCCCTGTTCCTGGAATTGATCCTAAAGCCTTGCATTTAATGTTTGAACAGCAAAGTGGATCTATTCTGGACATGTTTAACATGTTTTCAGGTGGAGCTTTAATGCGTTTAAGTTTATTTGCATTAGGGATTATGCCTTATATTTCAGCTTCTATTATCATGCAGCTAATGACGGTTATTATACCGACATTAGAGCAAGTTAAAAAAGAAGGGGAATCAGGACGGCGTAAAATATCTCAATATACACGTTATGGAACGGTGGTGTTAGCTACGTTTCAAGCGATAGGGATTTCGATCGCATTACAGAACCAAACAGCAGGGGGTTTATCTGTTGTTATTAATCCAGGAATGAGTTTTATTGTTATCACAGCAATTACACTGGTAACAGGAACTATCTTTTTAATGTGGCTTGGTGAACAAGTAACAGAAAGAGGGATTGGTAATGGTATCTCCTTGATTATTTTTGCTGGTATCGTTTCAGGATTGCCATCAGCGATTGGTGGAACCTTAGAGCTTGCGAGAACAGGTGAAATGAATGGTGCTTTTATTGTACTGTTATTTTTAATTGCAATTTCAGTTACTGCATTAGTTGTTTTTGTTGAAAGAGGACAGCGTCGAATTATCATTAATTACCCCAAGCGTCAGCAAGGGCGAAAAATGTATGCAGGACAAAGTAGCTTTTTACCTTTAAAATTAAACATGGCGGGTGTTATTCCTCCTATTTTTGCATCAAGTATTATTCTGTTTCCAGCAACTATTGCAGGTTGGTTTGGTAATGCAGAAGGATTTTCTTGGTTGCAAGATGTATCGACTGTATTGTCGCCAGGGCAACCCGTTTACGTCATGTTTTATGCCGCCGCAATTATTTTCTTCTGCTTTTTTTACACCGCATTAGTTTTTAATTCAAAAGAAACCGCTGATAATTTAAAAAAATCAGGGGCTTTTTTACCGGGTGTTAGACCAGGCGTACAAACGACAGCCTATATAGATAAAGTGATGACTCGTTTAACGTTGATAGG
This sequence comes from Methylococcales bacterium, assembly GCA_030949405.1. Classification (NCBI taxonomy): domain Bacteria; kingdom Pseudomonadati; phylum Pseudomonadota; class Gammaproteobacteria; order Methylococcales; species Methylococcales bacterium. The sequence goes on from JAUZSN010000002.1 coordinate 1,190,531, forward strand.
GGCGTTTTATATTACTTTAGTTTGTTTGTTACCTGAGTTTTTAATTGTTTATTGGAATGTTCCTTTCTATTTTGGAGGGACTTCGTTATTAATTATCGTTGTTGTGGTTATGGATTTTATTTCACAATTGCAGACGCATTTGATGTCGCAACAATATGAAGGGCTAATGAAAAAAGCCAATCTTAAAAAGTAATTCTTGTAGGAGTTGAGTGTTGTGAAAGTTAGAGCATCTGTAAAGAAAATTTGTCGTAGTTGCAAAGTCGTAAAAAGAAATGGGGTTGTTCGAGTCATCTGTAAAGATGGTCGTCATAAACAACGTCAAGGTTAATATTTATTGCGCTAAATTTTGTAGGATGTTATAATTTCGCGCTTAACTTTAAAATACCATCATGGGAGTACTAGATGGCACGTATTGCTGGAATAAATATAGCAGAGCATAAACACGCAGAGATTGCGTTGACCTCTGTCTATGGAATTGGTCGCCAAACTGCTAAAAGCATTTGTAAAGAAATTGGTATTGAATCTTCGATAAAAATAAAAGAGTTAACAGAAGAGCAGTTGGACGCAATTCGTAATGTTATTTCAAAAATGACGGTTGAAGGTGATCTTCGTCGTGAAGTGTCGATGAATATTAAACGGCTAATGGATTTAGGCTGTTATCGTGGAATTAGACATCGTAGAGGCTTGCCGTTAAGAGGGCAGAGAACACGAACCAATGCGCGTACTCGTAAAGGTCCTCGTAAACCAATTAGAAAATAAGATATTTTTGTAAAAGGCTTTAAAAATAATGGCAACTCAAAATCGTTCTAAAAAACGCATTAAAAAAGAAGTGGCGGATGGCATTGCTCATGTTCATGCGTCATTTAATAATACAATTGTAACCATTACCGATAGAAAAGGTAATGCGTTGTCTTGGGCTACTTCAGGTGGTTCAGGTTTTAGAGGTTCGCGTAAAAGCACGCCTTTTGCCGCACAAGTTGCCGCAGAAAAAGCAGGTAATATTGCGTTAGAATATGGAATGAAAAACCTTGATGTGATGATTAAAGGACCTGGTCCTGGGCGTGAATCTGCGGTAAGATCACTTAATAACTTAGGTTTTAAGATTACTAATATAGTTGATGTGACCCCCATTCCTCATAATGGTTGTCGTCCCCCCAAAAAACGTCGCGTTTAAGATTTCGGAGTAGTTATTATGGCAAGGTATCTAGGACCTACTTGTAAGTTAAGTCGTAGAGAAGGCACGGATCTGTTTTTAAAAAGCAGAGGCAAGTCTTTAGAAAGTAAATGTAAGTTAGAACAGCGCCCTGGACAACATGGTACAGCGCGAGTAAGAAGTTCTGATTATGCACTACAGTTAAGAGCAAAACAGCGAATTCGTCGAATTTATGGCGTATTAGAAAAGCAGTTTAGAAACTATTACAAAGCCGCCGCTTTACAGAAAGGGGCAACAGGTGAGAATTTATTAAACCTATTGGAATCACGCCTTGATAATGTGGTTTATCGAATGGGATTTGCTTGTACACGTGCAGAAGCTCGTCAATTAGTTTCTCATAAATCAATTGTTGTTAATGGACAGTTAACAAACATTCCCTCTTATCAAGTAAAGGCAGGGGATGAAATTACGATTAGAGAAAAAGCTAAAAAACAACAACGAATTGTTGATGCTTTGACGGTGACTGAACAATATGGTTTTCCTGTTTGGGTTGAAACTAACCCTAAAGAAATGTCAGGGACATTTAAATCACTTCCTGAACGTGTTGACTTGGGAAGCGATATGAATGAACAGTTGGTTGTAGAGCTTTATTCTAAATAATTAGGTCTGGATTATAATTTATGCAAAAATCTATTGCTGGCTTATTAAAACCAAATTTGGTTGATGTAGTCAGTCATTCTGCAAACCACTCTCGAATTGTTATTGAACCACTAGAACGGGGTTTTGGACATTCGCTTGGTAATGCACTTAGACGAGTCATGTTATCCTCTATTTCTGGTTGTGCCGTTACCGAAGTTGAAATAGAAGGCGTATTACATGAATACTCCACTATTGATGGCGTTCAAGAAGATGTTATTGATATCTTATTGAATTTGAAGCAACTTGCTATTATTCTACATTCCAAAGATGAAATTACGTTGTCTTTGAATAAAAGTGGCACAGGTGTTGTCACTGCTGCTGATATAGATTTGCCTCATGATGTTGATATCGTTAATCCTGATCAAATCATTGCCCATTTAACGCAAGCGGGTGAATTAAATATTCGCATTAAAGTTGAGCGGGGTCGTGGTTATGTTCCTGCGAATGTTAGAAAAGAGCAATTAGACGGCTCTTCATCTGTAGGGGCTTTAGTGGTCGATGCACTTTTTAGTCCTGTGGTTAAAGTTGCCTATCATGTTGAAAATACACGTGTGGAGCAACGGACAAATTTAGATCGACTTATTGTTGAGCTGGAAACTAATGGAACGGTAGATCCAGAAGAGACTATTAAGCTTGCAGCAACGATTTTACATGATCAACTATCTGTATTTGTTGATTTTGAAAAAGTTCATGAGCAAGTTGTAGAAGAAACTATTGTCGAAGAAGAAACATTTGATCCTGTGTTATTACGGCCTGTTGATGATTTAGAGTTAACAGTACGATCAGCAAATTGTTTAAAAGCTGAAAATATATTTTACATAGGTGATTTAATTCAACGGACAGAAGTAGAATTATTAAAAACCCCGAATTTAGGCAAAAAATCATTGACTGAAATTAAAGATATCCTTGCAATGAAAGGGTTATCTTTAGGAATGCGTCTTGAAAACTGGCCGCCTGAAAATCTAGCTGATCAAAGCCAAGCTGGCATTTAACATATTGAAGGTTATCTCAAAATGAGACATCGCAAATCTGGAAGACAATTAAATAGAAATAGTAGCCATCGTAAAGCTATGTTTAGCAACATGGTGAGTTCTATTATTAAACATGAGTTGATAAAAACAACGTTGCCTAAAGCAAAAGAGTTACGTGGTTTTGCTGAACCGTTAATTACGTTAGCAAAAAAAGACTCAGTTGCTAATAGACGATTGGCATTTGCAAAACTGCGTGATAAAGAAGCCGTTGCCAAATTATTTAATCACCTAGGTCCTCGTTATCAAGAGAGAGCGGGAGGTTACTTACGTGTTATGAAGTGTGGCTTTAGAACAGGTGATGATGCACCAATGGCTTATGTTGAGTTAGTAGGTAGACCTGAACTTGATGAAGCAGAAGATTGATAGCTAATCTTAAAAGATAAAATAAAAAAGCCAGTTTATAAACTGGCTTTTTTATGCCTGATGGTTTTATTTATTTTTCAAGAAATTGCATTTTATCCGATTTTCCCTTCCAGTCATCTGCATCAGGAAGTGGGTCTTTTTGTTCGGTAATAACAGGCCATTTTTCAGCTAATTCAGCATTCAACTCAAGAAAATGTTCTTGATCCTCGGGTAAGTCATCTTCGGAGAAAATGGCTTCTGCAGGGCATTCCGGCTCACATAAAGAACAATCAATGCATTCTTCAGGGTGAATAACTAAAAAGTTTGGGCCTTCATAGAAGCAATCGACTGGGCAGACTTCTACGCAATCGGTATATTTACATTTAATACAGTTTTCTGTGACGACAAAGGTCATATTTATTTACCAAAAGTTGTTAGGAGGAATAAAATTAATCCTTCATACTAGCAGAAATAATTAAAAAATTCATTTTAAATTTAACCCTTAACTATTTAAGAATAGTATGAATGATGATTTAGTTTATATTGATGCAATGTTAGTACGAACAATGGGTAACCAAGCCTTAGCGGTTATTTTATTTAAGAAATTTTTTTCAGAGCTTCCTGAGCAATTGAAGGAAATAGAAATAGCCATTGATACACAAGAAAAAGGGGTGGCTCAAGAAAAAATTCATAAACTACAAGGCGGGTTTAATTTTTGTGGGTTTTTAGAGCTCCAAGGACTGGCTGAAAATTTAGAGAAAAAATTATGGGAGAATGAATTAGATCCGGTTAAGGAGAGCTTAAAATTACTAAGCGAAAAAGTTAGGCAATTTTATAGCTTAGAAACGATTATTTTGAAACGATTAGAGTCAAAATAAAATTAAGTAATTTCATTACTCAGGGTGAAAAATTTTTCTACTTCTTTAATGTCACGGGTCCGTTGCATATTCGGTACACTATCTAAAAAAGTTTGCCCATAAGCACGTTTTAATAATCGTGGGTCACAAACCATTAATACCCCGCGATCATCAATATCACGAATTAAACGACCCACCCCTTGTCGTAATGCAATCGCTGCGGCGGGAACTTGATATTCAAAAAAACCATTACGTCCTTGTTTTTTCATAGCGGCTAGTCGAGCTTTTAACACGGGTTCAAAGGGGGATGCAAAAGGAAGTTTATCAATGATGACACAAGAAAGTGCCTCGCCACGGACATCAACGCCCTCCCAAAAACTCGATGTCCCTAGTAAAATTGCATTGCCATCACGTTTAAATTCATCAAGTAATACCGTTTTAGGACGACTCCCTTGAACGAGTAAAGAGTAATCTAATTTATCTTTTAATAATTCTTCGGCGCGGTTTAAATTACGGTAACTGGTAAATAAGAAAAAAGCTCTTCCTTGACTCGCTTTTAACACAGGCAATGCAAATTCAATAATCCGTTCAATGGCATCGGCATCATTGGGTTGGGGTAACCCTTTGGGATGATAAAAAAGAGCTTGGTTTGGGTAATCAAAAGGGCTGTCCCAATGATAACTAGGGATAGCTTCTAAGCCTAACGTTTTTTTAAAATGGTCAAAGCGTTTAGCAATACTTAATGTGGCTGAGGTAAAAATCCATGAGGCTTTATGCTGCTGCATAAAGCTTCTAAATTCTGTTGAAATTTCCAAGGGTGTACTTCCTAGTGTGAAGCTTAGACGATGAGTTTCATACCAACGAATGGCGCTATCATCCTTGTTATTAACTAACGCTTGCAACTGTAAATTTAAATCCGTACAACGCTGATAACAACTTTCTAAACCTGTCGATTTTTCTGCCGCTATACTGAGTTGTGTTTCTAAGCGTTGTACTTGATCTTTAAAACAGTGTAAAGCTGCAAAAATTTTAGGATTATTTTCGATCTCTTGCCATTCGGCTTTCTTAATTTCTGTTCCAAAAGCGAGGCGTAAATCTTGAACCTCATGCTTTAAATCCTCACACGCGGTACGTAAATCAGGTATATCTTTAGCCCCTTGAAAATACTCCACTAAGCTATCATCACTTAAATCATTAAATTGCTTGGCGCTCAGTGCCACCCCTAAAAAATTTGAGGCTATTTCAGCCAGTTGATGGGCTTCATCAATAATAATAATTTCAGCATCGGGTAATAACTCACCAAAACCTGTTTCTCTAAGCGTACCGTCGGCACAGAGTAAATAATGATTAACAATAATAAGATCGGCTTCTTGGGCGTTGCGGCGGGCTTTTACTAAAAAGCACTCGTTATAATCGGGGCACTCGCTTCCTAAGCAGTTTTCACGCGTTGATGTGGCTTGATACCAAATAGGATTGGACTCATTAATCGAGGTCATTTGAGCTATATCGCCATCACGACTCCGCGTTGCCCAGCTTTTTATTTTTGTTAATAACGCGGTTTCTTGTTTATTAAAACCTTCTGTTAATGTAAGTGCGTTTCTTAAGCGATAATGACATAAATAATTAGCCCGTCCTTTGAGTAACGCGGCCTTGACGGGGGTGTCGGTTAATACGTTACGAATCAATGGTAAATCATGACTAAAAAGTTGTTCTTGTAAATTTTTAGTTGCGGTTGAAACAATCACTTTTTTTGTAGACAAGATAGCAGGAATTAAATAGGCAAATGTTTTTCCTGTTCCTGTTCCTGCTTCGGCAATTAAATGTTGTTTATTTTTAAGGGCTTCTGCAAGGGTCGTTGCCATTTCAATTTGAGCGGTACGGGGTTGATAGCCTTCTATCGTTTCGGCTAATGCTCCGTCATTGCTAAAGATATGTTCTATTTTAGTCACAAGTGTCTTAATTTTAAGAGGTTATAAAGTCCAAAGATAGTTGATAAGGCGATCAATTTCATCTTCTGTGAGTATTTTATGTTTACCGAAAGGCGGCATAATTGTTTCTGAATTAAAAGCCGTTGCATCCCAAATAAATTGACGTAATTGAATTTGGCTTTTAAATCGTTGTTTGATATTTTTTAATTCAGGTCCAATATTACCTGGAAATTCCCCCTCTTCAATGCGGTGGCACGCGAGGCAATTTCCTTTATTACGGGCAAAGGCAAGTTTTTTTCCTGAATTTATAGAAATCGAGGTTTCTTTTTCAGCCGTTATCCCTTGTGTGGTTACGAGTAAACACGTTGATAACATTACAGCTTTAATTACTGAGATAATTCGCATTTGGATTACGTTTTAAATGAATTTTTTATAAATAAAGGTTGGTAAGCGTTGGATGAGGCTTCAATATTTTTGTTAAAGAGACCTCCAATGACGGCTAAGACATCGGCCCCTGCGGTTAATAATTCCCCTCCATTTTCAGGTAAAATGCCTCCAATGGCCACAATAGGCAGGGTTAACTGTGCTTTTGCTTGCGTTAAGGTTTCAATAGCGGCAGGAGCGGCTAGGGGTTTTGATGATGAGGTGAAAAACCGTCCAAAGGCGACATAACTCGCCCCTTTTTTTTCACATGTTAACGCGTATTGAATATCGTTATAACATGAAATCCCAATAATGGCCTGATCACCTAATTGATGCCGCGCGTGCTCTATATCACCATCATCGTTACCTAAGTGAACCCCATCTGCACCGATGGTCGCTGCTAATTGAATATCATCATTAATTAATAAAGGGATATGATGTCTACGGCATAATTTTAATAACTCGGTACTTAAATAAACCGCGTCAATAGGGCTTTTATCACGATATTGAATCACCACGGCCCCGCCTTTAATGGCGGTGGCTACATCCGCAATAACTTGCTCCGCATCGTTATCATCCGTTTGGGTAATGGCATATAAACCTGTTTTCGGAAATAACATTAGCCCGCCTCCATCCAAAATAAACGTTTAGGGTTATATTGTCCACGTCCTGCTTTATAGGCCGCATCTAAGGTATTCCACGTATAGTTTTGAGCTTCATTGATTGCCGCGAGCGGGTCTAAACCTTGGGCGATTAAGCCTGCAATACTACTGGCTAAGGTACACCCTGAGCCATGATAGTTATGGGGTAATCGTTCCCAGCTAAAGTCTTCTATACAACGTTGTTGATGAAAGAGGTGGTTTTTAACCTGATTAGAGTCGAGATTTTCATCCGCCCCTGTTATGAGAACATACTCACAGCCTTGATTTTCCAGTGCGTTGGCACACTCGGTTATGGACTCTAAGCCTGTTAACAATCGAGCTTCATTATAATTAGGGGTTAAAACTTGGGTGTGGGGTAATAAATGCTGGTTGATTATCTTAATTAATGCGGGATTACTGAGTGACTGTCCACCTCCTGCAACTAAAACAGGATCTAAAACAACAGGGATGCTCGGATTAGATTCTAAAATATGAGCAATGGCATAAGCCACTTTATCATCGGCAATCATGCCAATTTTAATGACATCAATACACATATCGTCTAATAAGGTTTGTGCTTGAGTCATGATATTTTCAGAGGATTGCGGGTATATATTTTTTACATTCGACGAATCCTGTTCGGTTAATGCGGTAATCACGCTGACAGAATGACAATGATGGCTGGCAAGGGTTTCTATATCGGCCTGAATGCCTGCACCCCCACTGGGGTCATGACCTGAAAAAGATAAAACGATAGGATAATTTTTTGACATTGAATTAGAGCGTAAGGTGTATTAAAGGTTTGATTTTAAGCGTAAAATTTGGCATTCTTCATTTTTCGGTTTACAGTTTAAATCGGAGTCCAATGGCGTTAGCGGTTGGCGAGTCACGAAAATAGCTAACGCTATTTTACTCCCCACTATTTTTTAAGAGTAAAGTGTAAACTACTTTTGAGCTAAATGAAGGATGGCAAAATTTATATAAAAAATAAAGCGTTCGATGGATGAATAACGATATGTATTCAACTATCATGGCAAAGCCGTCGGGAAGGACGGCTCTTTTCCGTCTTTTTAATCGTTATCCAAGTCGGTAATTAAACTTAAGATTTCATCAACCGACATTTTACCACTGACATCGCCGCCTTCCAGTAAATTATTAGCTAAATCTCGTTTATGTTTATGTAAGTCAACAATTTTGTCCTCAATGGTATCTTTAGCGACTAAACGGTAAATAGTTACGGGACGTTTTTGCCCGATGCGATGAACTCGATCAGAAGCTTGATCTTCAACCGCAGGATTCCACCAAGGATCCATGTGAATCACGTAATCAGCCGCCGTCAAGTTTAATCCAGAGCCGCCTGCTTTTAAACTAATTAAAAATAAATCACTTTCACCCGCTTGAAAATCATTTACCGCTTTTTTTCGTTTTGCAATCGGAGTCGAGCCGTCTAAGTATTGATAACTAATCCCTTTTTCATCCAATTTCTCTCGAATAATGCTTAAGTGACCAATAAACTGGCTAAAGACTAAGGCTTTATGATGATTTTCTATTAATTCATCCACTAACTCTTCAAAGGCGGCTAATTTTGTACTAGTAATCGGGCTATCTTCAATCACTAGTGATGGATTACAGCAAGCACGACGCAGTTTCATTATTTCAGCTAGAACTTGTAAATGTTGTTGACCTTGCGCGGTTTCTTGAGCTTTAAGCTGTTCCATTGTTCTAACCGCATTACGACGCAGGGCTTCATACATTGCTTTTTCTTCAGTACTTTGCTCAATATGTAAGGTGATCTCTGTTTTTGGCGGCAACTCTGTGAGAACATCGGTTTTTAAGCGGCGTAATATAAAAGGACGTAGTAATTTCTTTAAGCGTTGCTGAGTGGCATAATCTTGGTTATTTTCAATTGCGGTTGCATATTTTTCATTAAATTTTTGCAATGAACCAAATAAACCTGGGTTAATAAAGTTAAATAAATTCCATAACTCCCCTAAATGATTTTCAATTGGGGTACCTGTGGTAATTAACTTAAAATCAGCTTTCAAGGCCATCGCTGATTTTGAGCGTTTAGTCTGCATATTTTTAATAGCCTGCGCTTCATCCGCGACGACGGTATGCCATTGTTTGGTTGATAATCGATCCCCTTCGGTTTGTAAGAGTCCATAACTGCAAACAATAAGGTCAAAGCTATCGGCTTCATCTAACATTTTTTGCCGATCCCCTACGCCAAATTGCTGAACTTTTAAGGTAGGTGCAAAACGTTGAGCCTCTTCTAGCCAATTAATACACACGGAAGTGGGCGCAAGAATTAAGGTGGCTCCATTTTTAGCACGCGATAAAATTAAGGCTAATGCTTGGATCGTTTTTCCTAATCCCATATCATCTGCTAAACAGGCTCCAGCTCCCCAATGAGCTAAACGACTCATCCACTGATAGCCTTCTAATTGATAGTCACGCAATTCACCTTGTAAGGTTGAGGGGACTTTCACAACCAGTTCACTCATTTCGGATAGGCGCTTTAACTGATCTTTCCATGCTTTAGTTGCTTGGAGATCCATGCCCTCTGTAATTTCATCTAATGCGGAGGCGGCTAATGGATGAAAGCGGACGCTATTGCCATGCAGGTCGCCCAGCCCTGAAAAGTCATCTAATCGTTGACGCAGTTCTTTTGTTAACGCGACAAATTGTCCCTCTTTAATTTCTAAAAAGCGTCCACGCGAACCATTGACCAATTGGATGAGTTTTTGCATTTGGACGACATCATCCTCACCAACAGCAAGTTCGCCTTCAACAGCAAACCAATCTTTTTCTTTACGCACTGAGAAATGAACTTCTGAAAGGCTTATTTCTTTATTAAGCCTTATTTTTTTACCTTTTGGCCATTCTATTTGGGCAAAATTACCCAATTGCTGTAATTGCAATAAGGCTTCTAAAGCCATTTCAGGGTCATCCATTTGCCAGTTAGCCGTTTTAGAGGGGTAAAGCTCAGGACAGCCTTGTTGGAATTGCTTTAAATAACTTTTTTCTAATTTAAAATCACGGGTTGTTTGTAATTGTTTCCCTTCAATTTCCGCTAATACGGTGATCCCCCCTTGTTCAGGTTTATAAACAGGGCCGCCCTCTCTAAAAGGTTGAATGAAAATTTCAATTTGTAAGCCGTCATTAATCGGTTGTAAATGAATGTGTAATCGGCTATCGACCTCTACGATTTCAGCATGAGCGGATTGCCCACCTATATCCGATTGTACCGTTAAAGTTGAGGCGATAGAGGCGATAGAATCAATAACTTGTTGACGGGCTTTACTAGGAACCACTAAGCCTTGTGGGGTTAAAATATGGGCGACTTCTAAATGTTGTTCGCTGATTTCATAGACTAATACCCCTGTGGTAGAGCGTTCAATAAGCACGCCTTCTTCGCTGTCAATTTCGGGTAGAAGGGAGATATGTAAATTTTCCCCCTTCTCTTTGACCAATAATTGAGGCTCTGCTTTAATGACTTCGATGGGAGCAGACATTTTTTCATCGGTCTGCCAATAAACATGAGGATGCCCTATGGCGGCCAATAAACCTTGTCCTCCTAGGTAATAAATTTCTTTTGGGCGATAGCTATAATAATAGCTTTCTTGATAACTGGAAATTTGTTTACAAATTTTTATGTCTTGTCGGGTTAAATAGCTAAAATCTTCAAGATCCTCATCCAAACGGGTCAAGGAAATAGGGCGACCTTTTGTCCAGCGGCCTGTTTTACTGAGTTTTTGTTCACGTGGCGTAAGGGTTATTTCATTATCTTCTAAGGATAACTGCCAAATCATTCGCATTGAAGGCGTAGGATTAAGAGAGGTGTTACTTTTAGGATCACTTAATAAGGTTAAGGCGGTTAATGCCCGCTCCCATTTTTCAATTCGGGGTAATAAATTTAAAATATCGGCAAACGATGATTTTTTATACTTTTTAGCTAATTGCAAACAATCCTTATCTTTGGTTTTTAATGCCTGTAATAACACAGAGCTCACCGTGGCAAACCATAAATAGCCATTTTCATCCGCTTGTTTACAAAAGTAGCTTAAATTTTCAAGTAGCTTGTTGTCTTTTAATTTTAAAACCCGTTCAACTTCATCTAACCAAAATAATAATAGCCCTTGGAATAAACAATCATAAGGTGAGCCTTCGGCTTTAGATTTAAGATAAGGCGCATTAAATAAATAACGACACTCATCCACACTTTTTGTGGACTGATAAACCCCAATTCCTTCGAGTAAGCGTTGGTTTTGATAACTGAAATCATTCTTTTCTACTTTTAATGAAATCTCTAATTGTTTTTTTAGTGTGATTAAGCTTTCAGGTGTTCGTTTTTTTAATAAGGCTAAATAATAAAACTGCCCATCTAAGTCAGAAATAACGAGATTACGTTTACCTGATTGCTTTTTATGTAAGGTTAACGCGTGTTCATAATAACGAATAGCCTCATCGGGTTTATTTTGTAGAAAATAATAAGAACCTAATAATTTTAAACTATCAATGGAATTATTTTTTGTTAAAAAGGTGACCATTTTGTCATTAAATTGTCCCCGATGAAGTGAAAATTCAATATAACTTAACGCAATATAAAGAGGTTGTTTTGAATAATCTGAAAAATATCGCTCAAATAGTGTTTGTTGTAATGGGCTAGGTTTAAATTTAGAGGCACTTAAGTAAAGTTGATATTTTAAAACTACAAACCGAATACCTTCATGTAAGGTCGTAAACCATTCGGCATCAAAATTATTAAAAAATAAACGCCCAAATGTATAGTCAATATAGTCAGGGAATTCTATTTGAATTTCACTTAAACTAACAATAAATCGGTCTAGATCATTGTTATAAAGATGAATTCGTAAAAGTTTAATCATATTTGCCAGGGCCATTCTTGGAAGATGGGGCGCGGGGTGGCTAAGCAAATGTTGGCTGAGTTGATTAAACAGCTTTTCGTTCTTAACGGCTTTTTTTATTAAGAGTTCTGAAATTAAGGGGTCACATGCCCAACCATCAATCGTTATTTTAACCAGCCCTGTTCTTTTTATTTTTTCTTTAAATTTGGGCGCAATTTTATTAATGGTTGTGGCATCAATACAGTCCGATTCCCATAATATATTTTTTAAAATACTTTGTTCTACGGGAGCAAAAATAATAGCCAGTGCTAATAGTAATGATTGCTCATCTTCAGGGAGTTCTTCAAACTTAGTGAGTAATTTTTGTGTCATAAAATAGGTCTACTATTGAAAGTATTTTTTTAGAGCTATCAACGGTTCTAGCGTTCTTATCTATAACTCGATGTAATGGGTCAAAAGCATACTAAATAAAGGGGTTGAAAACTAGATTTTCATATAAATAGTCGGCATCCTTCATTTAGCTCAAAAGTAGTTTACACTTTACTCTTAAAAAATAGTGGGGAGTAAAATAGCTTTAGCTATTTTCGTAATTCGCCAACAGCTAAAGCTATTAGACTCCAGTTTAAACTGTAAACCGAAAAATAAAGGGTGCCAAATACGTCTTGTACTTTTTGCTTTTAAATCGTCGATTCTGCGGGGTTGGCTTATTGTTTTTCAAGCTCTGGCTTTTAGTTTACTCAGTGAAACTAGAAGCGGGATAAGAATTAAATACTCAACTTAGGTGAGTAAGTCTAGGTAAGTTTTAAAGAACAGATAAACCTTTAAGATAAGAGCTTATCGCATCCAAAGCAAAAAGACAGTGTCATTTGAGTTAGCGTTATCATGGCTTATACTTAAAAAATGAAAAATTATTCGCTTTAGCTCTATCCTTTTAGATTCTAAAAAATAACGGGTATAACGTTCGTTATAAACATTGACGAATTTGTTGTAGGGTTTCATCGGTTAAAACTTGGTGTTGACTATCAATCATTTCACCGCCTAGTTTTAAGGCTACAAAATTAAAGGTTCTAACAAAATCTTCAAAGACTTCGATGGGGTGATCAACTTTTTTAGGTTGCATAAAAAAAGATAAACCAGGGCAGCTAAAATTAGTTAAATCATCTTGTGGAAAGATACCAGGATTAACTACATTAGCGACGGCGAAATCGACTAAACGATTTGAGTCTAAACGTTCAAAAATTTGTAACGTGCCATAGGCTAACCCGACCCCATTTAAGACCTCAAAAATATCTTCACCCTTAAAGCCTTCTTCATTAGGCGAAATAATAGACAATTGAATTAAATTAGGGGTAGCCGATGGTTCATTGTTCTCACTACTTACGGGTTCAACTTTCTCTTTTAAGGGTTCCGTAAATTTTTCGGTGGTTTTTTTCAACGCCGATGAAATAGCACTAAAACTATAGCTGTCCTTGGGGGGTGATGTCTGATCATATTCTTCAAATTCACGTTGGTCTTTTTGATGTTGAAAAAAACTCCATGCAATCATGCCTGCGACTACAAGTAATCCGATTAAAAATATAACAATTCTTAAAGTATCTTTATCCATTAGCTTTCTACTAACTCCACTGCATCACCTATATTTACAGCAACCATGCGTGAAACACCCGTTTCTTTGATGGTTACTCCCGTTAATTGTTTTTTGCCATTTCCATTGTCACTTTGTTAGGTGAAATAAATAGAAATTGCACTGATTTTGATATTGCTTTAATCCGTTTAGAAAAATGCCCAACCTTTACATTACTTAATGGTGTGTCGATCCCATTGAATAAGCAAAAAAGGCGAGGCGTTTAATTTTAAAATAGAAAATACTAATATACGCATGGTTAATGCCTTCTCGCCTCTTGATAATGAATAAATTGGGTGTTTTTAATCGGGGACTTCGCATCCACTCCCAAAGAGTTTAAGCACTTTTTCTTGCCAGTCTGTCTTTATTTTATCAAATGTGACTTTAAAACGCAGACGAGTTTCCTTATCAATTTTTTCAACGACCCTTAATAAGGTTGGTAGCCGCACATTGCTCTACTCTAATTTTTGCATTTCGATTATTGAAAATGTATTTTATCAAGCTTCATAAGAATGAAACTATTTATTAGGCGGGTATTATTGACGATATTCATTAGGTTTTCGACTTTTTATTTAAAAAACGGTTACGACGGAGGTTTTTCATGCGTTAAAACCGTAAATTTTTATTGTTAAAATAGTCATGAGAAAATTCGTTACAATGACCTGTTTAAATCAGGAATAAATGATGATAGAGCTGTATTTAGATAACGCGGATATTCAACAAATAGAACGTTTTCAAACCTGCTTGCCCATTAAAGGGATTACCACCAACCCCAGTATTTTAGCGAAAGCAGAAATGGGGGTTAATCAATTATTAGCGGAATTGGATCGACGATTAGAAAAAAAGTATCGTTTTCATGTGCAGGTGGTTAGTCAGTCATTAGATGAAATTATTACGGAGGCCCGTCAAATTTCAGCGTTACCTTACGATGTAGTGGTTAAAATTCCTGCAACAGAAATGAGCTTGGCTGCGATTAAGCAATTACATAGTGAAGGAATACCCTTGTTAGCCACAGCTATTTATAGTGTACAGCAAGGATTTTTAGCGGCGTTGGCGGGGGCCGATTATTTAGCACCTTATGTCAATCGAATTGATAATTTTGGCGGTAATGGGATTGCCGTTATTGAGGGTATTCAGAAATTATTAACCCAACAACAGTTAAGTAGTTGCTTATTACCCGCAAGTTTTAAAAATACGCGTCAAGTTTTAGACGTTTTACAACTAGGTGTCGGTGCAATTACCTTACCTGTAGACATCATGGCGCAAATGTTGATGCATCCTGCTGTACCTTTGGCGATTGAGCAGTTTCATACGGATTGGCAGCAGGTTTTTGATAAGAAACTAGCTTTTGAAAGTTGAGTTTTATTAATTTCATAAGATAGAAATCAGGAGGGCTACACTTTATTTATCCTTATAAATAAATACGTTGCATGGTTCTTTAATTTCAGAGACAATGACAAAGGCTTTATAAATGAAACAATAAGATAAAATTTATGTCATTAGACTTGTTCTTTAAGAAGAAGTTAATATATCATGTTAAAATTCCATAGGATAGCCGCTAAAAAAGAAAATAAATCTTTTACACCTTCTTTTTTATTTCTAAACTTGTCAACTAGGCATCTATATCTTTTCATTCCACCGATTACATGCTCAACAATGACTCTTTCACGACTCATCTCTTTGTTTTCTTTTTTTTGATTTTCTGTTAATGTTGGGTTTGGATTATGCTTAGATTTATTTGGTTTTTTATGAGGAATATTTACCGAATTAGTTTTATATTCATTATTAAACCCCAAATAACCTAAATCAATAAATATATTAAAATTACTAAACCAATTTAATTCTGGATTAAATTCTTTTTAAACATTCCATAATCATGATTTTTACCCGGAAAACTAACCCCAATATATAAAATTAAATGACCTAAAGAAGCTATAGTGGTATTTTTAATTGTATGCTGTTTTTTTACCACTGTAAAATTCATTTTGTTCTTCATAGTCACTAGGGCGTTGTACAGCACGCTCTGTAGCATCTATTATCAATGTTTGAACTCCGCCAAAAGCCTGCTGCATTTCTTCAGGGGTTGAAAAACTTGTTGCAGGTAAAACATTAAATATATCTAACGTCTTTATTAAAATTGGAAATAATTTGTATACATGAGTATGGGCGCATGATTTATTCATATTAAAAGAAAACCCTAAGTGATCGAAAGTAGAATAGCACTTCATATAATTTAATATAAATAATAATTTGTCTGCGGGTGTTTTTAATGTGCTATCTAAACCACTACCGTATTTTCTTTCTTTATTTTCATGTTTTTCTTTTTGATCTTCAATAAGGGTCTTTTCAAATAGAGATAATAGTAAAATAAAATGTTCTGTTTTTAATCCTGTTAAAGCTCTTAACTGTCTATCATCATAAATTCTTGGTAAAATTTCTTTTATTTTCATGTTATACTTTGATTTTTATTTTTTATAGAAATTTATTATAAAGCTTATTTATTATTTTTAATAATTTAATTTAAAGTTTATTTATTAGGCTGTATCAACTGATTGTGAATGTTATCAAGTATATATAAGCAATTGATTTTAATATATTTTATTTAGAAGAACAAGTCTATTATAATCATGAGTGAAATTTTTTATTTATATAACCTTCGCTTATATTTGTTGAAAGGTTAATTAAAACTTAACAATCAATTAATATCTATAAATTAGTTCTACGTTTTATGATGGTTTATGGGAAAGAATAATGAGTAGTCATATGAAAAAAACAAAGGGGTTTAAAACAAGTCTTTTAACGGTTATGTTTGTAACACTTTTAGGGATATCTTCGGTCTCACATGCCGAACGTTATCTATGTGGTAATGCAAAACGAAATGGTACTATTGGGCCTAATGCGAGAAAAGTGATAGTTAAGGCACCCACAAAATTTAAAGCGGTGGCAAAAGCAAAAAGACGGTTTTCTAAAAAAGGTTTTAAAGTAAGAAGACTTCTTTGTGTTCCTATTTAGAAAAATTATTAACTGATGTTAGGCTTTCAACTTAAGACGGGACAAGTTGAGGCTAAGCCGTTTGTGTTGAGCTTGTCGAGGTATGAACGGCTTAAAGGACGAACGGTTAAGCCTCGCTTCATAGTATCCCGTTTTAAGTTGGTAGCGCTGAGGTTACGCAAGAATTTCTATTTTTAATGTCACCGTTATTTATTGGTTTTGTCTGATAACTTAAATTTAGGTATTTCTCCTATCTTATAAAAAGTAATTGATATTTTTCGGTGTCAATTTAACCCTCAAAAAATTTTCCAAGCCCCTTAAGAACAAACATTCACTCTAAATACATATAAAAATTCTAATTGAGTCGATGAAGGATGTTTAAATTTATTTGTATTTTTGTTGTTAGAGGGTGAACTTATTTCATATAATCATCCCCTATTATAAGTAGAATAATGGGTATTCTAAATCTATAAGATAGAATACTTTTATTGGCTTACCTATTAAAAAATGCTAAAAATTGATTATGACAGACTTTCATTTTATTCGGCCTTTTTGGCTGCTCGCTTTAATTCCTTGTTTTATTTTTATTTTCCTTGCCATCCGACATAAATTACAACGAGGAAGTTGGGTTAACGTTTGTGATGAAGCCTTACTGCCTTATATATTAGAGCAAATGCCTATGGCTCAAAAAAAAGGTAATTTAATCAGTACTTCGGTTGCCTCTATACTCGCTATTTTAGCGATAGCAGGCCCGACTTGGGAACGTTTGCCTGTGCCTGTTTTTAGAAATGATTCAGGGTTAGTGATTGCATTAGATTTATCGCGTTCAATGCTGGCTAATGATGTTAAACCCAGTCGATTAGTTCGCGCTAAATATAAAATTTCCGATATATTGGCGCAACGTAAGGACGGACAAACCGCGTTAGTTGTTTATGCGGGGGATGCTTTTACGGTAACCCCACTAACAACGGATAATGCAACGATTACCGCGCAATTAAACGCACTGACCCCTGAGATTATTCCAAGTTCAGGGTCAAATACGGTTTTAGCCTTAGAGCAATCGGTTGATTTATTCAAACAAGCAGGATTACAAAAAGGTCATATATTATTAGTCACCGATGAGGTGAATTTAGAGGAAAGTCTTCGTTTTGTAAAAGAGTCGGTCAATCATACGTTATCGGTCTTAGCCGTAGGTACCGAAACGGGCGCCCCTGTTAAATTATCACAAGGGGGATTTTTAAAGGATAGTTTAGGTCATATTGTGGTTCCGAAGTTATCCGTGAGTGATTTAAAGCAATTGGCCTCGGTGGGTGGGGGAATGTTCCAAAAAATCACCGATAATGAAGATGATATTAAAAATTTATTAAAGACTTTTGATTCATTAGTGACTAAAACAGAAGGGAAAGAGGCGCAAGATGATTTGTTATTAGAGCAATGGAATGACAAAGGGGCTTGGTTGCTATTAGGCGTATTGCTTTTGGTTGCTGCAAATTTTAGACGAGGGCTATTAATGTTGGCCTTGGTCATAATGTTACCGATTCCAAAAAATAGTTATGCCGTGGAATGGCAAGATTTATGGGAAACAAATAATCAGCAAGCAAGCGAACTTTATAAGCAACAAGACTATTCAGGCGCGGCTGAAACCTTTGATGATCCAAATTGGAAGGCCAGTGCTTATTATAAAGCAGGGCAGTATGATAAGGTTTTAGAGGCATTGAAAGATGAAAAAACAGTGGATAGTTTTTATAACCAAGGTAATGCACTGGCTAAGATGGGGCAATTAGAAGCGGCGGTTAAACGTTATGAAGAAGCCTTAAAATTGAGTGCGGATACGGATGTTTCTTATAATAAAAAATTAGTTGAGGAACAGTTAGAGCAGCAGAAAAAAGAACAAGAGCAGAAAGATAAATCAAATAAATCAGATAAACCTAAAGAGGGGGATAAGGATAAGCAGGGGGATTCTAAAGAATCTGAAAATTCAAAGGATGATCCGTCTTCCGATTCTAAAAACTCTGAAAATTCCGCCTCGTCTAAAGATAATAAAGAACCTGAGCAGCCATCTAAGGCAGAGAATAAAGAAAACTCTGAAAAAACGGATGAAGAAAAAGCGGCGGATAAGGCATCTCAGCAGGCTGAAAAAGAATCGCCAGAAGAAAAAGATGAAAATAAACAAGCCGAGGCGGCATCTAAACAACACGAGCCAATTGATGAAAGTAAGCAGGCGGATGCTCAATGGTTAAAGCGTATTCCTGATGATCCCGCTGGTTTATTACGACGTAAGTTTCAATATCAATATAAACTTCGTCAACGTAAGGAAGATAAAAATAAACAGGCATGGTGATGAAATGAATAAACATTGTTTTGAAGAGAGCGAACGCCGAGGCGTTTATCGGGCGATTGCGGAACGTCGTGATATGCGACATTTTTTACCTGATCCTGTTGATGAAGCGGTCTTGGCGCGTTTGCTGGAAGCAGCACATCACGCTGGAAGTGTGGGCTTAATGCAGCCGTGGCGGTTTATTCGGATTACGTCCCTTAAACGCCGACAGGAAATTCATCAGCTTGTTGAGGCGGAGCGTTTACAAACGGCAAAAGCATTAGGTGAGCGTGAAGATGAGTTCATGGCATTAAAGGTCGAGGGTATTCTCGAATGTGGCGAGTTATTAGTGGTCGCGCTACCTGACCAGCGTGAATCACATATTTTTGGTCGTCGCACCTTACCTGAAATGGATGTGGCTTCCTGTGCCTGTGCGATTCAAAATTTATGGTTAGCGGCTCGTGCTGAAGGGTTAGGTTTAGGGTGGGTTTCTCTATTTGATCCTGATGCGTTGGCAACCTTATTAAAAATGCCTATAGGGAGTCGTGCCATCGCTATTTTATGTTTAGGTCATGTCGAAAAATTTTATCCGAAACCCATGCTCGAACTTGAAAACTGGGCAAGTGCGCGATCGTTAAATGAATTTATTTTTGAAAATAGTTGGGGAAAATAACTAAAGTCCCCCTATTTCAATCACTTTTTTTGGACATCAGGTATTTAAATCCCGTTGCACAAAGAAGTGCAAACACAATATAGGCATAGCGGCTAATAAAAATTAATAACGGGCTTTGATTATGAAGGGCACTATCTTTTATTGAGGGGTTAATAAAGTAACTCCAAAATAAGGCACTAATAAAATAAACAACAATACCCGCTGTTGCCCAGGCAATAGGTTTTTGTCCTGAGCTTTTAGCTGTTTTGTAAAACCAAACGGTAATTAATAGTGCGGCGATAGGTGCAAACATGAGGCGATCCTTTAGGTTCTAGGTGGGGATGTTTTAGTTTTTGCGGCTTGAATGGCTGATTTTTTTTGAGGTTTAAATTTAGGCTTTGTGCGTTTAGCCGGTTTAATTAATTCGACTAATAGGTCTTCGTCAATGCTTAAAACAGGAATTTTTTGAGCAATAAAATCTTCAATATCAGGCATGTAATAAGCATATTCCTCACAAACAAAACTGATGGCCTCACCTTTAGCACCAAAACGAGCGGTTCGTCCTATTCGGTGGACATAATCTTCGGCATCTTGGGGAAGATCATAATTAATAACATGAGATACATCTGCGATATGCAAACCCCGTGCGGCTACATCGGTTGCAATCATTAAGTTGAGTTTGTTTTCTTGGAAACTTGCCAGTAATTTTTGACGTTTATCCTGAGGAACATCGCCACTTAAGACCGCGACATTATAGCCATTAATACTTAAGTAGCTATCCAGTTCTTCGGCGCATTTTTTAGTATTAACAAAAACAATACTTCGTTGTGGCTTACGTTGTTTAAGTATGCCGACTAGCAAGGCTATTTTTTGCTGGTTAGACGGGCAATAAGCACTTTGCTTAATCGATTTTGAGGTCACTTGTTCGGTTTCTATTTTAACCGTAATCGGATTGTTCATGTGTTCGTAAGCTAATTCCGTGACTTTATAAGAGAGTGTCGCAGAGAACAGCATACTAAGACGCTTTTCGGGTGCGGGCATTTGCCGCAATAAAAAACGAATATCTTTAATAAAGCCCAAATCAAACATTCGATCCGCCTCATCAAGCACCATTACTTGAATGTTGGCCAGAGTAAACACTTTTTGTCGGTAGAAATCAATGATGCGTCCAGGGGTTCCAATGATAATATCAACATTGGTTTTAATTTTATCTAACTGTTTTTGATAATCCGTTCCCCCGTAAATAAGGGCTGTTTTAAAGCCGAGATGTTTACCGAGTTGAAGCGCATCTTTATGGATTTGAATGGCAAGCTCTCGGGTGGGCGCGATAATGATAGCCCGAGGATTTTTTAATTTTTTATTGTCATCATTAATGAGCTTTTGAAAGGTGGCTAACAAAAAGGTGGCGGTTTTACCTGTTCCTGTTTGTGCCTGCCCCATGACATCTTTTTCGCGTAACGATAGGGGCAAGGTTCTATCTTGAATAGGTGTGCAAAGATCAAAATTAGCCTCTTTTAACCCCCTGAGGATAGAAGAAGATAATTCTAAATTACTAAAACGTGTTTGAGTTAAGTGTGTATTATTCATTGCTATAGGATAACTTAAAAATGAAATTGATTGAAATTGATTGACAAGATAATGCCAATTCTCCTATAGTCGTAGTTTTTAGTATTTTGGAGAAATAGCGTGAGCGACTCAGTCATTTCTGTAACGGATAGTGATTTTAAACAAGTGGTTCTTAGTTCTGATGTGCCTGTTTTAGTGGATTATTGGGCAGAATGGTGTGGCCCTTGTAAAATGATTGCCCCTATTTTAGAGCAAGTTTCGGTTGAATATGCGGATAAAATAGTAGTAGTTAAATTAAATATAGATGAAAATCAAGAAACCCCTATGACTTACGGCGTACGGGGTATTCCTACGTTAATGATTTTTAAAGACGGTGAAGTCGAAGCAACTAAAGTAGGCTCGTTAACAAAATCAGCGCTTGTTGATTTTATTAAGACGGTTGATAAGAGTATTTAATCACGCTGTTTAAAAACTAAGTACGCTATAAAAACTTAGACGTGCTTAGTTTTTTACGCTATAATTCCCCCTCATTGCATTAATGCTATCCTAGCACTTCTGAGCAATAAACCGTCAAATCATCTTAAAACTCTACAGCCTTCACGGTTGTCACGGATTTTTCCGTCGTTTTGCATCCTAAATTCCCCCTTTATATATATATGAATCTTACTGAGTTAAAATTAAAATCCATTAGTCAAGTTATAGAAATAGCAGAATCTTTAGGATTAGATAATGTCGCCAGAACCCGAAAACAGGAACTTATTTTTGCTATTTTAAAAGCCCAAGCAAAAAGTGGTGAGGATATTTATGGGGATGGTGTTTTAGAAATTTTGCAAGATGGTTTTGGTTTTTTACGAACACCCGGGTGTTCTTATTTAGCAGGCCCTGATGATATTTATATTTCACCCAGTCAAATTAGGCGCTTTAACCTTAGAACAGGGGATACCGTTAGTGGTAAAATTAGGCCACCTAAAGACAGTGAGCGTTATTTTGCGATGCTCAAGGTTGAAAAAATTAACTATGAATCTCCTGAAAATGCAAAACATAAAATCCTCTTTTCTAATTTAACTCCTCTTTTTGCCAATAAACGTTTTGTTTTAGAACAAGGCAATGGAACCAGTGAGGATTTAACAGGGCGGATTATTGATCTTATTGCGCCGATTGGGAAAGGCCAGCGGGGATTGATTGTATCTCCCCCTAAGGCAGGTAAAACTATGATTTTACAGCATATAGCCCATGCGATTGCTGAAAAAAGTCCCGACTGTTACCTTATTGTTTTATTGATTGATGAACGCCCAGAAGAAGTCACCGAGATGCAGCGTTGTGTCCGTGGTGAAGTAGTTTCCAGTACGTTTGATGAACCTGCAACCCGTCATGTGCAAGTGGCCGATATGGTCATTGAAAAAGCCCGGCGTTTGGTCGAGCATAAACACGATGTAGTTATTTTGTTAGATTCAATTACACGTTTAGCACGAGCTTATAATATGGTTGCGCCCTCCTCTGGAAAAATTTTATCAGGCGGGGTAGATGCCAATGCGTTGGAAAAACCGAAACGTTTTTTTTGGTGCGGCAAGAAATATTGAAGAAGGTGGAAGTTTAACGATTATTGCGACAGCCTTAGTGGATACGGGCTTCTCGTATGGATGAGGTTATTTTCGAGGAATTTAAAGGCACCGGTAATATGGAGCTGCATTTGGATCGAAAAATTGCTGAAAAACGCGTTTATCCTGCAATTAATATTAATCGTTCGGGAACACGACGTGAGGAATATTTGGTTGATCCTATTGAGTTACAGCAAACGTGGATTTTACGAAAAATTTTACAGCCAATGGATGAGATGGCAGGTTCTCAATTTTTGCTAGGAAAATTAAAAGATTTTAAAACGAACGCTGATTTTTTCTCATCAATGAGACGTAATTAAATTTACAGTCCATTCGCTTAACTTATGGCTTCTAACGTATTCTTCTTATGCGGATAATCTTACTTGGAACCTCAGCGTGTCATTTGTGCGAGCAAGCTAACGAGATATTAGCGACTTTACTGCTGCAATATCCAAAATTAAAACTAGAATTAGTTGATATTGCAGAAGAGAGTCAATGGCAAGCGCGTTATGCGGTTAAAATTCCTGTTTTATATCACCCTGATAGCCAACATGAATTAGGCTGGCCTTTTAATGAACAGGATGTGACTCATTTTATTAATCAATTAAATCATGACTGAAAATAATAGAGTAGAAAAAGATAGTATGGGAGCATTAGAGGTTCCCATGAATGCGCTGTATGGGGCGCAAACACAGCGTGCGGTGAATAATTTTCCGATTAGTGGTTTAACGCTGCCTAACACCTTTATTAAGACGGTTGCGCTGATTAAAAAAACGGCGGCAACGGTTAATGTTAGTTTAGGCGAGTTGGAAGCCTCACGGGGTGATGCGATTATTAAAGCCGCTGATCTATTGATTAAAGGTGAACATGCCGAGCAGTTTCCTGTTGATGTTTTTCAAACAGGTTCCGGCACCAGTAGCAACATGAATGTTAATGAAGTGTTGGCTCGATTAGCCTCAGAACTATCAGGGGCGAACATTAGCCCTAATGATGATGTTAATAAAGGTCAAAGTAGTAATGATGTTATTCCGACGGCCATTCATGTAAGTGCCGTGATTGAATGTCAGCAACAGTTATTACCTAACCTAGACTATTTAGCGACGGTGATTGAAACAAAGGCTGCCGCGTTAACGCACGTCACTAAAACGGGGCGGACGCATTTAATGGACGCGATGCCGATTCGTTTAGATCAAGAACTTGGGGCGTGGGCGTTACAAATTCGTAATGGAATCGCTCGAATTGAAGCCTCTTTACCGAGACTTTATAAATTAGCGCAAGGAGGGACGGCGGTTGGTACAGGTATTAACGCTCACCCTGATTTTGCAGAAAAATTTAGTGACTGTTTGGCCGCAGAAACGGGCTTTCCGTTTGTGCCGAATGATTCTTTTTTTGAAAGCTTAAGTTGTCAGGATGCAGTTGTCGAACTTTCGGGGCAGTGTAAAACCCTGAGTGTTAGTTTAATGAAAATTGCGAATGACTTGCGTTGGATGAACAGTGGGCCTTTAACCGGACTTTCAGAAATAGAATTAACCGCGTTACAACCTGGAAGTAGCATTATGCCAGGCAAAGTAAACCCCGTTATTCCAGAATCTGTGGCAATGGTTGCCGCTCAAGTCATCGGTAATGATGCAACAATTACCGTCGCAGGACAGTCAGGAACCTTTCAATTAAATGTGATGTTGCCTGTCATTGCTTATAATATTTTACAAAGTATCGAGTTATTAGCCAATGTAAGTCGGGTCTTAGCAGATAAGGCGATCATGGATTTTGAAGTGCGTGAAGCGCATTTACAGGAAGGGTTAGCAAAAAATCCGATTCTAGTTACGGCGTTGAATCCTATTATTGGCTATTTAAAAGCCGCTGAAATAGCAAAAGCGGCTTATAAACAAGGACGACCTGTTGTCGATGTTGCTGTCGAAATGACGGATTTAACTCGAGGTGAGTTAGAAAAACTTTTAGAACCTAGCCATTTAACACGAGGGGGCGTGGGTTAACTGTTATCCGCTGCAGGGGCTTCTTGTAAATCCTCTTCGTCTTCTTGTTGTTGTTCCTCAGAGGTTGCAATAACAGAGGCGAGGCAATGGCCGATACTTTCAGAATAGATAACACGCGCTTTAAATAGCTCTTTTCCCGAACCAAAATCTTTGGTTAATTGGGCTAAGACTTCTTTAGGGTTTTCTGATTGAGTTAAGGTTAGCATCGTATTGTAATTACGATAGGCTGTCATCCGTGCGGGGTCAAATGCAAAAAATCCTGACATTTTTTGTGACGTTAAATCAATGACACAGTCTGTCATGATTTGTGGGTCTAGTTTATAATCTTTAATGTCTTGTTCTTTTTGCATTTCTGCTAATACGGTTGCTTCATACTGATTTTTATCAGCACAGGCAGACAAGAATAATGCAACGAAGAGGATTAGCAGTCTTTTTTTCATAATAATATCGTGTATTGGGTTTAAAAATCTATTTAATCATAGGGCTTACCATTATACGCAGATAGCGGATTTCGTGTTTACTTAACATTGGCCCTTAACAAATTAACCCAATCCCTTTAGAATGGTCACGGTTGAATTGTAGGTATCGACTTTAGAGGGATTTTTAAACCTTTAGTGGGTTACGCTTATCCTAGGTTCGTTAAAATTTACGTTTTCAATATTTAAGGGGAATGTTTCGCTATGAAAAAGGCGTTAGTGGTTGATGATAATAAAATAAACCGTCATTTATTAAACGTTTTACTCAAACGAAATGACTATGAAGTAATTGAAGCTGAAAATGGATTGCAAGCGGTTGAACAATATACGCTTCATGAGCCTTTTATTGTTTTTATGGATTTAATGATGCCTGTGATGGATGGCATTGAATCGTGTAAACGTATTAAAGCGCTCTGTGGCGAAACATCGTTTGTTCCGATTATCTTTGTAACGGCGGTTTCAGATGATACTAAACTTTCTGAATGTATTGAGGCAGGCGGCGATGATTTTATCGCTAAACCTGTTGATTTACGTATTTTAACGGCACGAATAAAGTCGGTAGAACGTTTATCCTTGCTTTACAGTCGTTATTATTCAATGGTAGCTTCGACGCAACGGGATCAAGAAATTGCAAAAACAGTATTTAATCGCGTTATCCTTGCAGATAGTTATGATTGTGGGGAAATTAAAACGTTATTAGAACCCGCTGATATGTTTAGTGGAGACATCTTTTTGAGTGCTATGTCGCCTTCGGGTGAATTGCATATCATGTTGGCTGATTTTACAGGGCATGGTTTAAAAGCGGCGATCGGTGCGTTACCCGCATCCAATGTTTTTAAGGCGATGATCGCTAAGGGCTTTACGGGCGATAAAATTTTAGGCGAAATGAATAATAAGCTGAAAAAAATATTGCCTGTTGGTATGTTCATGGCGGTGCAATATGTCGTTGTCCGTAAGGAACTTGATTATGCACAGGTCTGTGTTTGTGGTATGCCTGATGTTTTTATTATAAAAGATGGGGCCATAGAGCAAAAAATTGCGTCAGTCCTGTATTCATTAAGTGTCACCTCAAATATTGATTACAAACCCTTATTTACCAAAGCCCCGATTAGCCGAGGCTCGAGTATTATTTTATTTAGTGATGGGGTTATTGAAGCAACGAATCCAGAGCAAGAACTCTTTGGACAAGAGCGACTTGAAGGTTTATTGGAATCCCCAGATCATGAATGTATTACCGATGACGTTAAAATCGCCTTAGCTGAGTTTTGTGATGGAGGTGAGCAAGAAGATGATATTAGCCTTGCTGAAATTATTTGTGGTGAAAAACTTTTTGAACAACAAGAAAGAGATTTAATTCTTGATATTAGTTCACTGACGGATATTACGGTTTCTGAAATTCAAGAGGATGACCATTGGGCATGGCATTATCAATTGACACTGGCGGGTGCTGAATTAGTTGTACAAGACCCTATTCCGCTGTTGATTGGTCAATTAAAAAATATGGAAAAAAAGTTAGAGGATCATTTACAGCCTCTTTATACCATTTTGACTGAACTTTATGTGAATGCACTTGATCATGGAATTTTGAAATTAGATTCTGGCTTAAAAGAAACGCCAGAGGGTTTTGGTATTTATTTTAATGAGCGTGAAGAACGGTTAGAGGCGTTAACCACGGGTTTTATTAGTTTTTCATTAAAAGGCTTTCGTCAAGAGGATCAACTAAAAATAAAAATAACCATTATTGATAGTGGCGTTGGTTTTGATATTTCTAAAGTATTGAATAAACCTAAAGTATCGGAAACTGTGATGCTCTATGGGCGCGGCATTGTATTAGTTGATGAACTGTGTCAATCGCTGGTTTATAGTGAGCCAGGTAATAAAGTAGAAGTAGTCTATACTTGGGGGGATTCAATTTAAAGCTGGGTCGTTTAACTTAAAAACAAGCCATTACCCGTCAATAAAGAGGTTTTACTATGTACGATGATATAGATGAAGAAGATGATTTTGAAGTAATTTATGAACCCAAAGGTTATATGGAAGAAGCCCCTGGTCGTAAATCATCCATGCGAGCAATGAGTTTTGTCTCACTGTTAGCGAGTATCATGTTTGGTGTGATTAGTATGTTGTTTTCAACGGTTGAATCACAACAAACGGGTATTTTTCTTACCTTTGGTTTTTTATTGGCCGCCTTCGCGCCTAAAGCATTACAAAAATTTGCTGAAACACGGGTTTAAAATGCCCCGAATCTCCTGTGCTGTATCATGATAGTTGAATCTATAGCATTCTCGCTTTGCTTGGTCACACCCACAAAACAGGGGGCATTTTTGGAACTTATTCCATCGCTATTTCAGAAAATAATAAAGCATTAAGCTGATAAGAAAGCATTAAATAAAGTAGAGCAACGCCTAAACCAATGATAAAGGGTTTTGATAAAGCATGGTGAAAAATATGCCCTGCAGCCACCCAATGCCATAAAATTAACACGATAAAGCTAAAAATACCTAATAAGAAAAAAGATGATTTTTCAGGCATTGGGGTATTTAAGGTCGCAATCGCGGGAAAGGCACAAAAACTTATGAGCGCGTCAACCCCTAAAAGAGCAATAAACATTTGTTGAAAACGCTTAGGTTTTCCGACCCAAAATAAAATAAAACGACAAAATAAGAACATAAACAGAAGATCAACACCAACTTCTAGCACAACTTTGAATCCGTTTTCTGAAATTATGCGTAATAAAATGCTAATAAACAAATAAATAGCAATAATCATCCGCTGTAAAAGTAGCGAAGCGGGAACGTCTTGAGGTGATTTTTTAAGTAGGGCGATGTCAAAAAAAAGTTTTAATAGGTTAAACATAGCAATTTACTCCTCGGAGGCTAATTTTTCTTCGGCATTCATCCAGTCCTCTTCGGCTTGAGCGAGTGCTTTATCGACTTCATTTTTTTCGGATAAATATTTTTTTAAACGCGGCTTTTCATTCTCATGATAAAGTTCAGGGTTTGCCAGTTGTTGTTCTAGTTGTTGCTGTCGTTGGTGATAGTGTTCCAAATCATTTTCAGACTTTTTAACCGCATCGGTTAATGGCTTTAAACGTTTTCGACGATCAGCCTCTTGTTTTCGCTGATCTTTACGTGAAATGATCGTCGTATCAATCCCCGTCTTGGTTGGCGACTGTTCTTGTGTTAATTTTTTTTGAGTTGTTAACCACAGGCGATAATCCTCTAAATCCCCATCAAAAAACTGCAATGTTCCCTCGGCGACTAATAAAAAACGATCCGTGACGGAGCGCAGTAAATGTCGATCATGAGAAACGACCAGCATTGCACCTTGATAGTCTTGTAATGCAATCGTGAGCGCGTGTCGCATTTCTAAATCTAAATGATTCGTCGGCTCATCTAACAATAATAAATTGGGGTTTTGATAGACTAATAAGGCTAACACTAAACGGGCTTTTTCCCCCCCTGAAAAAGGTTCAACGTGTTCGAGGACTTTATCCCCTTGAAAATCAAACCCACCCAAATAATTACGTAATTCCTTTTCAGTGGCTTTGTTATCAAGTTGCTGAAAATGCCATAATGGACTTTCATCAATGTGCAATTGTTCTAACTGATGCTGGGCAAAATACCCAATTTTTAAATGCTCTGAACGGGTTAAATCACCTTGAAGTAACGGCGCATCGCCTGCTAAAACCTTAATTAACGTTGATTTCCCCGCGCCATTAGAGCCTAGCAAACCAATTCTATCCCCAGGAGCAATGGACAACATAACCTGCTTTAAGATCACATTATCATCATAACCTAAACTGGCCTGTTCCAATTTTAAGAGTGGATTGGGCATTTTTTGAGGGGCTGGAAATGAAAAATTAAACGGAGAATCAACATGGGCTTGTGCAATTAAGGCCATTTTTTCCAACGATTTAATTCGACTTTGTGCCTGTTTTGCTTTTGTTGCTTGAGCTTTAAAGCGAGTAATAAAGCTTTGGATATGAGTTATTTCACGCTGTTGTTTTTCGTAAGCAGATTGTTGCTGCGCTAACTTTTCAGCTCGCATTTTTTCAAAGGCAGAGTAATTACCGCTGTAAATAGTCGCCTGTTTTTGTTCGATATGAATAATATGGCTGGCAATCATGTCTAAAAAATCACGATCATGAGAGATAAGTAACAAGGTTCCTGGGTATTTAAATAGCCAGTCTTGCAGCCAAATGACCGCATCTAAATCAAGATGATTCGTGGGTTCATCCAATAATAAAACATCGGAACGGCACATTAACGCTTGGGCAAGATTAAGTCGCATTCGCCACCCGCCTGAAAAAGAGCTTACCGAATTTTGTTGCTGTTGTTTGCTAAAGCCGAGTCCACTCATTAACTGAGAGGCACGAACCTCGGTGGTATAGCCTTCAATGTGTTCTAATGCCCCATGAATTTCGGCTTGCTTTAAGCCATTGTTTTCATGTTCAGCCTGTGCTAATTGTTGCTGTAATCGTCTGAGTTCATTATCACCATCCGTCACGTAATCTAAGGCGGAAGAACTTAAGGCGGGCGTTTCTTGTGCGACGTGGGCAATTTCTAGGGTTGAAGGGTATTCAAAATCTCCTTCATCGGCATGTAATTCATCGCGAATCATTGCAAATAAGCTGGATTTACCCGAACCATTCGCCCCTGTTAACCCTACTTTTTGTCCTTTATGAATGGTAAAAGTCGTTTTGGAAAATAACACCTGCGTTCCACGACGCAAACAAACATTTTTAAAATTTAACATAGATGATTTGGAATAAAAGCCCTTAAGCGTTTTATATGTTGATGAAATAGGCTTAAAATAAGCGGATGAAAAGTAAATTGAATAAACCGTTAAAGCCTGTTTTTAAACCTCAAGATCGTTATTATATTAATGAACAGGGATGGTGGTTTTATACCGTTGATAGGATTAGCGGGCCTTATGAAACGAAAGGAATATGTGTTGATGCCTGTCGTTATTATATCCAAAAGCGTGACGGTTATTTAATCTAACCCCGTTTGTCCCCTATTTTTATAACAGTTAACGTCAAAAAGTAACGGCTGCATCGGAATTTAAGTACGTCTATCATTTCAATATAACATACAAAAATAACCTAAATGAATCTTTCCAAAGAAAAGTCTAAAGGATTTTTTAAAACAGCGTGTTATTTTGAAAGCTCACTTGTTTTAATCGCTATAATCATCGGTTGGTTAACGGGCATTAATCCCTTTGCCGATTTATATTTTTCTGAATTAGCTGTTTTTTATGGCATTATGGGGACTTTACCCTTAATTTTACTCTTTTTAGTCACCGAAAAACTACCGTTTGAATCGTTAAAAACTATCAGAGAATTATTATCAAAAACCTTAGGCGAGAGTTTAAACAGGTATGATTGGGCCGATTTATGGGTACTTGCTGCCCTTGCAGGCATTGGGGAAGAAATATTATTTCGAGGGGCCTTATTACCGTGGTTAGAGCAAAGTTTAGGCTTAGATTTGGCGCTTATCCTGTCCAGTCTTCTTTTTGGATTGCTTCATGCGGTGACCCCGTTATATGCTTTACTGGCGACCTTGATTAGCTTTTATCTAGGACTCTCTTTAGATTACGGTGAAAGTCGTAATTTATTAATTCCGATTATTATTCACGGACTCTATGATTTTTTTGCGTTTATTGTTGTAATACGCGCTTATCGTAAAAATAATCCAACTTAAAAATAGGTTTATGAGGAAAAATAACGTTAAGACGACTTTAACTAAATTTACCGCTGCTTGGAGTGTGGTCGGTGCGATGTGCATGATGCAGATTGGCTATATTGGGTTATCGTATTTTTTGCAAGCGGATAGGCCGCAAAACATCATCCCTGTCGAATCAAGGGAATTAATGCGCAGTATTTTTTATCTGATCGCCATTATAAACTTTCCTATCACCAACGTAATTCGTCACATTCAATTGCGTTTAAATCAAACAATCCCGAGTCATAAACCGTTAAATCAACGTTATTTAATGACGGTTGTTGTCGCCCAAGTCATGATGGGGACTATGGGGAGCTTAGGTTTTATCCTGTTTATGTTGGGGGATGATTTTAATACACTTTATATTTTTAGTTTTTTAGCGGTGTTAGGTTTTTTTTTACATCGTCCGAAGTCCGAAGAATACCAATCGTTAAAGGATAATAATCATGGATGATGAGGAAGGGATGCGCTATGCCATTCGATTGGCACAACGAGCAGAAGAAGCAGGCGAAGTCCCTGTGGGGGCGTTATTAGTTAAAGATAATGAAGTCATTGCCGAAGGTTGGAACCGTCCTATTTCAGAGTTTGATCCGACAGCTCATGCGGAAATAATCGCTATAAGACGGGCAGGGCAGGTATTGAAAAATTATCGCCTCCTTAACACCACGTTATATGTCACATTAGAACCCTGCCTTATGTGTATCGGGGCTATTTGTCAGAGCCGTATTCAACGATTAGTGTTTGGAGCTTATGATGTAAAGCGGGGTGCGGTTTGCCATGCGTTTACGTTGGCGGAGGCCAATTTTTTAAATCATAAAATTGAGTGGGAAGGCGGTGTTTTAGAGACCGATACCGCTTATCTATTGCGTGATTTTTTTCGGCGCAAACGCTTATTAAATGCGAATAAAAAGTGAATTTAGATTTAAATTTTTTCATTTCACACAGTTTGTTAGAATAATACACGCTTATTAACTTCTTGACCTATTATGCAAGTACATGAAAACCCATTATCAGACCGCTTTAGAGGCTATTTGCCTGTTGTTGTTGATATTGAAACCGCAGGATTTAGTCCACAAAAAAATCCACTCTTAGAGATAGCTGCTGTTATTGTTGAGCGTAATCAAGAGAATAATCTTGAGATTACTGAAAGCCATTCAGCCCATATTATTCCCTTTAAAAATTGTGAGTTTGATCAAGCCGCCCTTAAATTTACAGGGATTGACCCTTATCATCCTTTTCGAATGGCGTTAGATGAAAAAGAGGTTTTAATTAAATTATTTACCCCAATTAGAGCCGCTGTTAAGCGTAATCAGTGTACTCGTGCAATTTTAGTCGGGCATAATCCCGCTTTTGATATTGGTTTTTTGAATGCAGCGATTGCACGAACAAAAACAAAACGGAGTCCTTTTCATGCTTTTAGTTGTTTTGATACCGCAACGTTAGGGGGATTGATTTACCAGCAAACGGTTCTTGCAAAAATTGCCAAAGCCGCAGGATTAGCATGGGATGCAGAAAAAGCGCATTCAGCACTTTATGATGCAGAACAAACGGCAAAACTATTTTGCATGATGGTAAATCGCTGGGAAAAATTACAGAGATTAGACGAAAACACCTCGTCATCGGCTTAAATAGGTAATCATTTGAAGCATTTATGATGAATAGACAGCAAACGTATTTAATCCACAATAAACCCAAAAAACAAGGTAAAATGATGGGTTTTCTACTGCATTGATGCAGTTCAAGGTAAAGATTTCTTTATTCCTTACTTCTTATAACTTATTTATTTAACTTACGATGACCGAGCAAACCTTATACCGTTTAGAACCCGACCAAGATTACCGTGATGATAGTTTGGCAAAAGATGTCAGTCTTTCTGAGAGAGAGCTTGTTGAAGATACGGCACAACATTTTGAAGATTGTCACAATGACTATTTATTTGCTTGGAGTAACAGCGAGAACCTAGCATTTCATTATGGTTATTGGGATTCAGATCAGCCTTATAACCAACATGAAGCGTTGATGAATAAAAATCAACTGCTTTATGATAAAGCAGAGATTAAACCGAGCGATCGTGTTTGGGATGCGGGCTGTGGTATTGGGGGGAGTTCTATTTGGATGGCTAAAAAATATGGTAACCGTGCAACAGGGGTTACTATTAGTGGAATGCAAGTTGATTATGCAACAAAACAAGCGAATAAAAGAGGCGTTGGGGATTTAGCTGATTTTGTTAAGACAAATTTTTGTGATACGCCTTTTGAAGATGAAACCTTTGATGTAGTTTGGGCGGCCGAAAGTGTATGTCATACCCAATATAAAGGTAAATTTTTAAAAGAAGCTCTTCGGGTTTTAAAGCCTGGGGGTCGCTTAGTGTATTGTGATGCGTTCATGATGCAACGTGAATTTAATAAAGAAGAATGGCAAACGATGATGGATTTTTTCAATGGCTGGGCAGTGCCTAATTTATGCTATTGTGATGAATTTGAGGGTTTGTTGAAAGAGAATGGCTTTAAATATATTGAGCTTGATTATATTCATGAGCAAACGATTCAGTCGGCTGAATATATGTATAAAGTAGGTAAGCGATTGTTACCTGTGCAGAAAATTAGTCAATGGTTGGGTTTGCGTACGAAGGCTCAAACGGCTAATTATTATGCGGGATTGGCGCAATACGATATGTTTAAAAATCGTTATGCGGAATATTGTGTCTTTACGGCGACAAAAAAATAAAGGATTAACTAAAAAGTTTTAGTTTTTTGGAGTATAAAAAATATTTTGTACTCCATAAATTATCATGATGATTAAAGTGTCTTTTAATTTTATCTTCTATTTTAAATACCTTACTAAACACGTTAAATCCTTATCCGTTGAAAATAAATTATCAAAACTGCTACTTAGCATAATTTCTATTTTTTCATCAATTAATAAATAACGATCATGAAAATTTGTAAATATTTTTTTACGATCTGGTTTTATTGCCCACTTGTTAGGCTACTAACTTAAGATGGGACAAGTTGAGGTTAAGTCTCGCTCTATAGTGTCCCGTCTTAAGTAACCATACCTTACCGTTCTTTATGTTTCATATCGTCAATTTAATTTTGAATAGAGAGTAGGGAAATTATTGTTTATGTTTAATTTTTAAATCGACTATTATTTTTTCAGGTAGCTCGGTAATTTTCATAATTAAATCAATATCCATTTTATTATTTAACATCTTAATAGCAATCTTAATGTTATTGTTATATTTACCTTGTTCAATGCCTTGTTCAATTCCTTTTTTTAGTGCTTTTTTCTCAGCCGTTTGAATCGCATTAATCTCATCATATTCTTTTAATCCAATATAATCATAGACCTCTAACTCTTGTTGGTTCCAGCCATATTGAGTGGCTATTTGAAATGCTTCTTCAATTTCAGGTATGTTTTCAAGTTCCTTGGGAATAATGCTTAAATCTGAGGCATGTTTTAAAAAATAAATCCATTTGTCTAAAAGACTATTTAATTCATTTAGCGGTTTATTAAATTTTGTTAATTCCAAAAAAGTAAATTCAAAATCATCGAGGTCTTGTAAGCAGGTTTCTGTATTTAAAATAAGATGACGGCTGATATAATTTTTACTAGAAAACATATCAAATTTAAGGAGTCCAATAAAATAAACTTTCTTTAGTTTTGAATAGTTATCCCCTTTATTAAGCTGTTGAACATAGGCTTTAGAGGTATAGTAAAGTGTTCTTTTAGCAAAATTTCCCAAGTCCTTTTTTTGCATTTCAATAATAAAATTTTCACCCGCTTGGTTGGTTGCTTTTATATCTAAAATAGTTTCTTTAAGAGCTTCTATTTTAGGTACTTGATAAGGGTTAACAATTAGGATGTTTGTTATAACATGTTGTCCTTCAAATCCTAAAATAGCATTTAAAAATGAAATAAGGATTTCTTTTTTATTTTGATCGCCAAATATTTTTTTAAAGGCTATGTCGTTAGTTGGGTCGGCAAATTTCATTTTATTTATTTATAAATGGTTTGTTTAGTACAGTATTTTTATACGCAAATCTCGACTACCAACTTAAGACTGGACACTATGGCGCGAGGCTTAATCGTTCGTCCTGAGCCTAGTCGAAGGGCGGACGGTTAAGCCGTTCATACTTAGACAAGCTCAGTACGAACGGCTTAACCTCAACTTGTCCCGTCTTAAGTTGGTAGCCCATGAAAATAAAGAAAGAAAATACGGTAGTGGTTTAGATAGCACATTAAAAACACCCGCAGACAAATTATTATTTATATTAAATTATATGAAGTGTTATTCTACTTTCGATCACTTAGGGTTTTCTTTTAATATGAATAAATCATGCGCCCATACTCATGTATACAAATTATTTCCAATTTTAATAAAGACGTTAGATATATTTAATGTTTTACCTGCAACAAGTTTTTCAACCCCTGAAGAAATGCAGCAGGCTTTTGGCGGAGTTCAAACATTGATAATAGATGCTACAGAGCGTGCTGTACAACGCCCTAGTGACTATGAAGAACAAAATGAATTTTACAGTGGTAAAAAAACAGCATACAATTAAAAATACCACTATAGCTTCTTTAGGTCATTTAATTTTATATATTGGGGTTAGTTTTCCAGGTAAAAATCATGATTATGGAATGTTTAAAAAAGAATTTAATCCAGAATTAAATTGGTTTAGTAATTTTAATATATTTATTGATTTAGGTTATTTGGGGTTTAATAATGAATATAAAACTAATTCGGTAAATATTCCTCATAAAAAACCAAATAAATCTAAGCATAATCCAAACCCAACATTAACTGAAAATCAAAAAAAAGAAAACAAAGAGATGAGTCGTGAAAGAGTCATTGTTGAGCATGTAATCGGTGGAATGAAAAGATATAGATGCCTAGTTGACAAGTTTAGAAATAAAAAAGAAGGTGTAAAAGATTTATTTTCTTTTTTAGCGGCTATCCTATGGAATTTTAACATGATATATTAACTTCTTCTTAAAGAACAAGTCTATTGTTTAATCTCTTTTTTATCTGCTTTTCTAGCCGATATAATACGGATATTATTTTCTCCGCGCTCAACATGAACTACAAATAAGATATTTAGTAAAGCTCCCATGCCTAAGGTTTTAAACCTTTGTTCATTATGGTAATTATCTTCAATGGTAAGTGCATACTCATCTTCTAATGCAATAACTGCATCAGTAAATTCAACACCGTGTTTTCGGATATTTCCAGCAGCTTTTAGTGAACCCCATTCATATTTCATGGATTCTAGTGTATGTACATTTGGTGCATAAATCAAGATAAAATATGTGTAATTACCCTTAAAAACATAACGTCGTAAATCACCAGCGGTAAAAAGTGGGGTGAGGAACGAAACTCCACTTTTTACCGTCTGAGTGAATTTGCTTTGTGTACGCCCAGCATGGGCATGAACTAATGAGGTGCAAGTCCTCTGTAGGAAAACCCAACTTAGCGTACATTTGTAGGCTAAGGAATGCGGATTTAATAAAACCCAAAAATTAATAAATTATATTAGTTGGTAACAAGCTTTGAATCAAGTATGCTCTATTAGACTTGTTCTTCTAAATAAAATATATTAAAATCAATTGCTTATATATACTTGATAACACTCACAATCAGTTGATACAGCCTAATAAATAAACTTTAAATTAAATTATTAAAAATAATAAATAAGCTTTATAATAAATTTCTATAAAAAATAAAAATCAAAGTATAACATGAAAATAAAAGAAATTTTACCAAGAATTTATGATGATAGACAGTTAAGAGCTTTAACAGGATTAAAAACAGAACATTTTATTTTACTATTATCTCTATTTGAAAAGACCCTTATTGAAGATCAAAAATAAAAACATGAAAATAAAGAAAGAAAATACGGTAGTGGTTTAGATAGCACATTAAAAACACCCGCAGACAAATTATTATTTATATTAAATTATATGAAGTGCTATTCTACTTTCGATCACTTAGGGTTTTCTTTTAATATGAATAAATCATGCGCTCATACTCATGTATACAAATTATTTCCAATTTTAATAAAGACGTTAGATATATTTAATGTTTTACCTGCAACAAGTTTTTCAACCCCTGAAGAAATGCAGGCTACCAACTTAAGACGGGACAAAATAAAGAACTAACTGCGATATTCTTGTATCATAGGTTAATGACTAAAAAAACAGAACAACACAGAAAATACGCGCAGCTAGTCACGCAATTATCGCTGAAATTACAACAACAGGCAAGCAAACTGTTCGTAACTTAGCTTCAATTGTTGGTCGCTCAAAAAGCAGTGTGCATCGTCATCGTCAAGCGCAAACAAAGCGAAATCGACATCCTGAATCATCATTATGGGAAACCGAGGCAGGTAGTTCTTGGCAAAGATTAATGGTGTTTTCCGCCTTGTATGTCTTTGGATTAAAGGCAGGCGTAGGTGCAGAGACTTTATCGCTGTTTTTTAAAATGATACGGATTGACACCCATGTGGGCGTATCACCTGACGCACTGCGGACTCAAATCAATAAAATGGAAGTCTTATTGCCTGCAGTTTCAGCAAGAATGCGAAAAAGTGTGAAAAAACAAACACGTAAAGTTGTTGCTGGGCTGGATGAGACTTTTTCGGCAACTTTATGATTTTAGTTTTAATGGACTTACGTTCTGGCTATCTTTTGTTGGAAGATATTAGCGATGATAGGTGCTACGATACTTGGTATAAAAAGGTTTCGCCACGATTAGAATCATTAGGCATTGAGGTTAATCATGCGATTAGTGATCGCGCTAAGGCGTTGATAAAAATGGCAGTGACGGGGTTTAAGTGCGAATCGGGGGCAGATATTTTTCATGCTCAACAAGATATGAGTCGCTGGTTAGGCGCGAAAATCGGCAGGCGTGCAGCAAGGGCTGAAAAACAGCGGCAAGCAGCGCAAACCGCAGAGTCTACTGTTTCTAAAACGGCAACGATGCAGAAAATTATTGGACTTAAAACAACACGGATAACGGCTGAAAAAGAGCTTGAAGAAGCCAAAAAAATACAAACAGATTATCACGAAAACTTACAAGGGATTGCGGATGAAGTTCATCCTTTTTCACTCAATGATAGTCGTAGAAACGATGCGGAACAGGTTGAGAAGTTGCTAGAGTTAAGAGCGCGAGCCTTTGAAAAAATAGCGGAAAAACAAGGGATTAACGATCATAAAGGCGTGATGAAAAAGTTTCGTAATCAAATAAAACCGTTAGCGGTATCCATCAGTTTTTGGTGGCTTTGGGTACGCGAAACCTTGCAAAATTTGGGGCTTGATGCGGATACCGAATATTGGTTGACCACAACATTATTACCCGTTGTTTATTGGCATCAGAAAATGGAACAAACTAAAAGCCGCAGGTCAAAGGAAAACTATCGAAAAGCTTGGGAAACCGCGTCTGATAAGCTCAAATCAGACCCATTTAGTGCAAAGTTATCAATCAGTGAAATGCAGCGATGGCTAACATTGGCGGAGCATATGGCAAGGCAGTTTCAACGCAGTTCATCTGCGGTGGAAGGGCGAAATGGCTGTTTATCGCAAATGTATCGCAATGGGCGAGGTTTGAATAAAAAGCGATTAAACGCGTTGACGGTCATTCATAACTACGGAATCAAACGTGAGGATGGCACAACCGCCGCCATGCGTTTATTTGATACCGAGTTTCCAGACTTGTTTTCATGGCTACTGAATGAAATGGGCGAGTTACCGCTTCCTAGAAATAGTCGAAAGCGTGTGTTTTCTAACCCTTTGAAATTGCTGGATGTCCCGTCTTAAATTGGTAGCCTAAATGACCATGATTTTCCATCCTATGCCAAAGGTAAAGTTGTACCTCATGGGATTGTATGATATTAATCGTAACGTAGGTTATATCACTCTGGGAGTCAGTCATGATACCTCTGAGTTTGCCTGCAAATGTATTCGTCAATGGTGGTTAGAGCATGGACAGGCATTGTATGAGGGATCGACAAATTTATTGCTACTATGTGACTGCGGTGGTAGTAATAATGCACGCTATTATATTTTCAAAGAAGATTTGGAAAAATTGTCAGAGGAATTAAAGATTAATATTCGTATCGCCCATTATCCACCGTATACATCGAAATATAACCCAATAGAACATCGCTTATTTCCGCAATGGAATTATGTTGCCGTCCCTGTTGACCTTGTATCTTCGGGTTTTATTAAATCCTGAGTCCTAAGTATAACTACTAGCCGAGGGTAATTGCAAGACCGCGAGGGTTTGTGAGAAGGAAGCCTACGAACAGAAATATCATATAAGGCGTAGTCTCTGAGGTGAGTTGGCACAAGACAACGAAACCCAAGGTTTGTGAGATAACGTAAATGATGAGGTTGTGGCGTGACAGTTCATGTTCTTATCTGGGGAGGTCTGCTTAACAGGCAGTCGATAAGAAACCTGTAAAAGGCGCAGGATTAGAAAATGTCTTGGCTCTTTGGATTCCATCATCCAAAGTTGAGCGAATAGGATGGAAATCGACGGCGGTCAATTCAGTAATGGATTGATTGTTTAAGCAGAAGTCAGCAGAAGCCATAGTAATCAAACGCCCATCGTAATGGTTGGGACACGGTGAAGGGCTGAACATTAACTAAAAGGTAAGAGGAATGTTTAACTTGAATAACCCACATTTTCCGACAGGAAAAGGTCATCATCAGCGTGCAAATAAAACCCCAGCCTTAAATGAAAAATGAAAACTTGTTACATCAGGTATTAGCAACCGCCAATGTTCGCACGGCTTGGAAACAAGTTAAGCGTAATAAAGGCGTTGCAGGAATAGACGGTATTTCTATTGATGATTTTACTGAAATAATGCGCCTGCAATGGCACAACATTAAAGCGCAAATCCTCAGTAACCACTATCGTCCCCAGCCTGTTAAGCGTGTCCGCATCCCTAAAGATGACGGTTCTGAACGTTTACTAGGCATTCCCACTGTGTTAGACCGCGTTATACAGCAGTCTATCGTACAAATCGTATCGCCCTTATTTGACCGCACTTTTTCGCAGCATAGTTATGGTTTTCGACCTAACTTATCCGCGAAATATGCGGTGCAGGAAGTGCAAGGATTTTGTCAACAAAAACGCCAGATTGCAGTCGATATTGACCTGTCAAAATTCTTTGACCGTGTTAATCACGATTTATTGATGACGTTATTGGGACGCAGAATAACGGATAAAGCTTTGTTGCGATTGATTGGGCATTATTTACGCGCGGGTGTTTTGGAGGGGAAACAGCTACAACCCAGTCGAGAAGGTGTGCCGCAAGGCAGTCCCTTATCACCGTTATTATCTAATGTTATGCTTGACCTTTTGGACAAAGAACTTAGAGCAACGGGGTCACAAATTTGCTCGTTATGCGGATGATGTCATCATCATGGTAAAGAGTCGGCGAGCAGGTGAGCGCGTGTTAAAAAGTCTGACACGATTTATCGAAGAAGACTTAAAACTCAAAGTCAATGAACAGAAAAGTCGAGTGGTCAAAAGTAGTCAATCCAAATTTTTAGGGTTTAGCTTTAAAGGCAAGTATATTGTTTGGCATCCCAAAACGGTAGCGAGGTTTAAGCATCGTGTGCGAGAACTAACCAACCGAACTTGGGGCGTGTCAATGCAGTGGAAAATTCAGCAACTGAGTATATATTTACGCGGCTGGATAAACTACTTTGGCATTGCCAATCAATATCAACAAACCGTTGATTTAGACGGCTGGATACGGCGCAGAATTAGAATGTGTTATTGGAAGCAGTGGCGAAAACCCCGTACGAAAATACGCAATTTAATGAAATTAGGGATTGAAAAACACGCCGCAATATTGGCTGGATTAAGCAGTAAATCCTACTGGAGAAACGCGAAAACCCCTTGTATTAATAAGGGATTAGGGAAAGAATACCTGAAACAGCAAGGGCTATTCTCACTACGAGATGGCTGGATTAAGTATCACTACGGTTAGTGAAACGCCCTGTGCGGATCCGCACGCAGGGTGTTGTGGGGGCTGAGGGTGAGATACCCTTGGCTACCCCGATTAGGTTTTTATATTTGCTTGCTAAATGATAATGATTTTATATATGCTTCCATAAATTCAAAATCTGGCTTTCCATTTTTATTAATAGGTAATTTTATTTTTGATACTTTCATTCTTGCAATCCCCCATTTTCTACCATAATTATATCTATATTTTTCACGTTTAATTAGCGTAGAAATAAATAAACCAATATATTTATTCATTTCAAATTTAGGTTTAAAAATATGAACATCTTCCGTAGAGCAAAAAGGAATCGGTTGATAAAAAGCCTCGGCTACACTTCCATTCCGATTCACACCAATTGTGTTACCGTCATGAATGGGTGATTCTTTAGTAACAGAAGTCCAGCCATTATTACTATCTGACGATGTTACAAAAGGTATTTCTCCTGAACCATCTAAATCTTTCTTTCTAGGGCCTTTTCCTCTCTCAATATCAAATAACTCTTGATATTCAAAACATCCCCAACTTTTAACCTCTAATTTTAAATTACTATTTTTATTAAACGGTTTATTTGCAGAATTAAATTTATTAATATTAACTTTATTTACCCATTCAGGAATTTCACTTAATTCTGGAATTAAAAGCTCTCTAAGTGTCCTATTTGCCTGTCTACCATAGTTATATCTATATTTATTTGCTTCTATACAAGAACAGTAAAAGAGTTTCTCCTCATCAGTCATATGTCCTTTTGGGGATAAACAATAAATATGATAACCACTATAAAACTGTTCTGGCTGTAAAAAAGTTGATAATACAGAGCCACCTAATGCAACAGTTATTGTATTTTTTGGTGTTGGAGATACAGTTTTTAAGAACTTCACTTTAGCTGATACACCGTTATTTTTTGCGGTACGAGAAATAAAATTTACACCATTGTTATCCTCAACTAAATTATTAAGCTGGAGACTGTTACCGTACTCAACATGAAAAATGTCTGTTAATTTCACTAACTTCATGATATTTCATTTTTTAGTTTAAAGATCATGTAATCTTTAACGGTTTCTTCAAATAATTCTTGCGTAATAATTGAGTAATCTGTTTCCATATATGCTTCAGCACACCATTCATTCTCATGGGTAACTTTTTGTTTAACACTCATTCCTGCCACATCATCTCTATCTCTATAACTCTCCACCCAGTTATCTCTTATTTCTTCCCATGTTGAATTCAGGTCTATTCGTCCCTTCATCTTTGTTTTTACAAAGCCATCTTCTTTCCAATAGCCAAACCATGTTTTTTTATTAGTTTTTTCATGTGGTGTATGTGCTGTAAAAATCATAATGCAGGTTACAACCCCAACGGGATAAAATAACTCCGTTGGCATTGACATAACAGCATTAAGTGTATGATGAGTTAATATTTCTTCACGTAAAGGATGAGGAGAAATAGCACAAGACATAGGAACAATTGCAATTCCTACACCTCCTTCTACCAAGCAATCCAACATATGTTTAACAAAAACCAATTCATGCAAAGATTCCTCGCCTTGAGAATAAGGAGGGTTTAACATCCCAATATTACACTTATGTTTTTTCACTGCCTCAGTAATTCCCTCGCCAAAACAGCTCCCTTGATGTAAATTAGCTTTACCATCACCGCGTAAAATCATATTACTTGCAACTAAGGCATACATATTAGGTTGTTGCTCCACACCTAATAATCCCTCTTTTTTTATTTTTTCTTTTTCCTCTTGCGTAAATGCTTGTTTAAACATTTTGTGCATAGCTGAAACTAGAAAACCACCAGTACCAGCACAAATATCCAAAACTCTACTATCTTTCTGAACATTAGCTAATAATGAAAACAGCTCAGTAATATGTTTGGGCGTTAACACAATCCCTAGAGCTTTTTTATCTCCACCTGTATATTTTAGAAATTCACCATAAAATTGCCCAACAACATCAAAATCATGATAAACACTAATAAAAGGCCATACCTTTTGGTTTAACATGAAAATTAATTCATATAACACGCCTCTAGGATATTTTTTTTGTGCTTTACCTAATTCTGGGTGTACAGCAATTGAAGAATAAGGCTGAGTCATACTAAATTCTTTTGAATGA
Source organism: Methylococcales bacterium (assembly GCA_030949405.1). Lineage (NCBI taxonomy): Bacteria > Pseudomonadati > Pseudomonadota > Gammaproteobacteria > Methylococcales > Methylococcales bacterium. Next base: position 1,233,559 of record JAUZSN010000002.1, read on the forward strand.
GGAATATCCGCTTTTTTCATTTCCTCTTTAATGACTCGCATCCATTCTTTTTGTAGCTCTTCTGGTGAATGAGCATCAAAACTTTTTGCAAAAGCTTTATTTCTTAATGCAATCAACGTTCCACTAACAACAAGTGGCTTTTCACTTTCGGTCAATTTGGCGTGGTCTCTCATGAAATCGTGCAAATCACGAGACAGTGCCATTAAATCATTTTCTCTCTGTTTTGCTACATCAGGATCAAATGTTCCATGCTCAATATAGTCCTCTAAAGGGATAATATTTTTTATGGGTGTACCTGCCTTATTGACAAGTACCTTATGATTTTCTGATTCTTTGGGAAAAATGAAGTTTGATATTTTTAGACTAGATTTTGTTTGACCACTAACAGCAATAGCGATTACATTGAAAGATTTAGCAAGCCGTTTTGCATAATGCAAAACGCCATCAACTGCATATTCAACAGGTCTATTTTTATCCTTACTTTCGTGATGCTTTACATCTGCTTTACATTCAAAAACAATTAAAAAGTCGGGTGTTTCTAATGTGGAAATTATGAATTCGGGTGCACCTATTCCGCCTTTCCCTGTTTTACTTGCACCTTTTAATAATTTTTTAATCTCTTCAATATGGCTTTTTTGCTCTTCTACTTGAGTATTCTCATTATCGTAGTATTTTAAATCCCTTAAAATATCACGCACAAGATTCTCAGTTATTCTTTCATTTGCCATTTTGTTGTCTCATTATTTACAATCTCAAATTTTGGTACTATTTTACATTGAGGCTATGGAAGTATAAAGGGTATCTACTTTAAATTTCAGGGTAAAACAAATATCAGACCTGCAAACTTTGCGCTTTTTGAGCGATAAGATTCGCCATAGACGGCATTTTGAATTCACCACTAACTCGGTCATAAACATAATCATAAAAACTCACGGCTAGTTTTTTAGCCGTTTCAGCAAGACTCATAAAACTGTCTTTGATTTTCGTGCCTTTCTCATTTCGAGTCTGGAAGCTTATGTCTCGCGCACGCGCTTGTCTTCTTGATTCATCACTGTATTAACAGGTATTTGAGCATCAACTTTTACCCGCGCTTTATCAGCTAACTTGAACTCGTCAAGCAAGGATTGAGCTTGTTGATTGTAGATATAATGGCGTGGCGCATAGTCGGTCAGCACGTCGAGAACCGATAAACGGTCTTTGTTTTTAGGGGTGAAATAAGCGGTAAACAAGTCATTGCAGACCACCTGACAATAGTGGTTATCACCGTTGACTCGCGCACTGGTATCATCAATATGACCGTATCACTATTGAGAATACCGCTGCGATAAAGCTCGCTTTTTTCCTGAGACTTAAGCATGGGAATTAAGCTACGAAAAAGCCTTTAGATACTAAGTCGCTAGGCAAGCCAGTTTTGTCGAGTAGGCATTTTAGCGTTTGGTCGATTTTAACTCGTGGGATCTTGGGTTTACGGCGGCGTTTTTTCTTATCCGAGTCCGTATTTTCAGTGTCGTTATTAGTTTCTTTTTGCGCGTCAACTTGTGCTTTTTTACGTTCGTCTTCGGATGAAATATCATCACCCTTATTATTTTTATTGGGTTTGATATCAGGCTTTCCCTGCTCACCTTTCAAGCGATTAACCTCGTCACGAAGTTGCTGTAATTCAGTTTCTAAAGACAATTTATCACTGGCTAAGCGTTCAATAAGATTGAATATTTTTTTGACAATATCCTGCGCTTCGCTACTTTCCATTTGAGCGATCGCTTGATAAATGGCGTTAGTTTCAGCCTGTCGGTCGTGGATATTCAAAGTATGTAACTGTTCGTTAATTGCTACAAATAATGCAAGAAATTACAGATAACCTTAAATATCAACTTGTAAGAAAAGATTTTATTTAATTCCCATAAGTGATATTATGAGATACCAAAACAAACGAAATGGGAATCATTGAAATCATGCTAAATGTTAATCAATTAACTGCATTATCAGAAGCAAACGCCGTAAATTCGGTACTCATCAGCGGTACAAGCGGTGGTTTTATTATTATTAATGATAAGGAAATAAAAGCTATTTGTAAAAACGATTTATTTATAGGTGACTTATGAAAAAACGTGTAGCTATATATATAAGAGTGTCCACCGATGGGCAAACCACCGAAAACCAAAAGCGTGAGCTTTTAAACGTTGCTGAACATGCAGGTTGGGAAATTACAGAAATCTATGAAGATGCTGGAATTTCAGGGGCTAAAGGACGTGATAAACGCCCTGCACTTGATAATTTACTTAAGGATGCAACACGCAGAAAATTTGACATTGTAGCCGCGTGGAGTGTTGACCGCTTGGGCAGAAGCTTGCAAAACCTTGTTAGCTTTTTATCTGACATTCACGGTTATGGAATAGATTTATATTTGCACCAGCAGGGCATAGATACAACAACGCCAGCAGGTAAAGCCATGTTTCAGATGCTTAGAGTTTTCGCAGAATTTGAACGCTCAATGATTCAAGATCGCGTGAAAGCTGGGCTTGATAGAGCTAAATCAAATGGTCAAATATTAGGTAGACCATCAACCAATTCTGAAAAAGAAGCACAGATTATTGAAACCTTAAACACTGGTACTGGAATTTTAAAAACTGCAAAAATTCACTCTGTCGGCACTTCTGTAGTGCAACGTATTAAAAAAGAAATGGTGGAGGCAGACAAGGTTTTATTTAATTTTCAGAAGTGATATTATGAGATACCAAAACAAACGAAATAGGAATCATTGAAATCATGCTAAATGTTAATCAATTAACTGCATTATCAGAAGCAAACGCCGTAAATTCGGTACTCATTAGCGGTACAAGCGGTGGTTTTATTATTATTATTAATGATAAGGAAATAAAAGCTAAACGCGGTCACAAACGTATTTTTAAAAAATTACAAACTGCTGCATTTTTCTTGAACAATAAAGGAATAGGAAAATTTACAGTTGATTTATCCGACTGGAAACCAGAAGGGGCTACTCAATGACATTAGCATCCTATGAAAACGTAGAATCAGCTTTAAGATTTATTTCACCCGACTTTGAAGAACGTGAGGAATGGGTGAAAATTGGAATGGCTGTAAAAGATGGTCTAAACGGTGAGGGCTTTGATTTATTTGATAGTTGGAGCAAAGGCTCAGATTCTTATCAATCTCATGATGCGAAAGATACATGGCGGTCAATAAAGGCCGGCGGCGGCGTAACTGTCGGCACTTTATTTTATTTAGCTGGTGAAAATGGCTGGAAACCAGACACCACGGCAGAACCAGAAACCGAACAGCAACGATTAAAGCGTGAAGCCGAACGCAAGGCACGAACTCAAAAGGAAGCTAGAGCCAAGACTACTAAGTCTAAACAAGCAATTGCAAAGGTCGAAAAACTTTTAAATACTGCGGTTCAAGCCTCAGAAAATCATCCTTATTTAATGAATAAAGGGGTCGGTGTTAATTATACTTTCTCTTTCTCCATCCAACAGGTCTCCCTCTGTTTACACTCACCAAATTATATATCAGCTATTCAAACCTGAAAGAGTCCGTACTGAAAATACTAAATAGCTTTGGTAAAAAATATACGATAATTTTTACTTAGGTACTTATAATTTACTACCCCGCCTGTATTTTATAATCTACAGACACCCTATTTATTATTAAAATAATTAGATTCAGCGGGGCAACAATTCATCCTATAAAATTAGTTTTTCTTTACCCTATTACGCGAGTTAATTCGGGCTAATCGCTCAACTTTCTTCTGGTGCTTCTCAGTCGGTTTCTTTTTAACTTCTTTATACGGATTATCAGGTGATTTAAACTTAAGCCGAATAGGCGTTCCTTTTAAGTTTAATTTATCTCGGTAAAAATTAATTAAATAACGCTTATAGGCATCAGGTAACGCATCCGTTTGCGCTCCGTGAATAATAATTACAGGCGGATTTCGTCCTCCTTGATGTGCATATTTTAATTTAATACGCCGTCCTTGTACTAAAGGCGGTTGATGCGCCATCGTCGCTTCTTTTAAAATTTGCGTTAATGCTGGCGTGGACATATTAATCATCGTCGCATCATAAAGCGTATGTACGACATCAAATAATTTTCCCACCCCACTGCCATGTAAAGCAGAAATAGGATGTTTCTCTGCAAAATCTAAAAAGGGTAATTTAACGTCTATTTGCCGATTAATCAGCTCTTTTTGGTCATGACTTAAACCATCCCATTTATTTAAACCTAGAATTAAAGCCCGTCCTGCTTCAATAGACTTGTTCTTTAAGAAGAAGTTAATATATCATGTTAAAATTCCATAGGATAGCCGCTAAAAAAGAAAATAAATCTTTTACACCTTCTTTTTTATTTCTAAACTTGTCAACTAGGCATCTATATCTTTTCATTCCACCGATTACATGCTCAACAATGACTCTTTCACGACTCATCTCTTTGTTTTCTTTTTTTTGATTTTCTGTTAATGTTGGGTTTGGATTATGCTTAGATTTATTTGGTTTTTTATGAGGAATATTTACCGAATTAGTTTTATATTCATTATTAAACCCCAAATAACCTAAATCAATAAATATATTAAAATTACTAAACCAATTTAATTCTGGATTAAATTCTTTTTTAAACATTCCATAATCATGATTTTTACCTGGAAAATTAACCCCAATATATAAAATTAAATGACCTAAAGAAGCTATAGTGGTATTTTTAATTGTATGCTGTTTTTTTACCACTGTAAAATTCATTTTGTTCTTCATAGTCACTAGGGCGTTGTACAGCACGCTCTGTAGCATCTATTATCAATGTTTGAACTCCGCCAAAAGCCTGCTGCATTTCTTCAGGGGTTGAAAAACTTGTTGCAGGTAAAACATTAAATATATCTAACGTCTTTATTAAAATTGGAAATAATTTGTATACATGAGTATGGGCGCATGATTTATTCATATTAAAAGAAAACCCTAAGTGATCGAAAGTAGAATAGCACTTCATATAATTTAATATAAATAATAATTTGTCTGCGGGTGTTTTTAATGTGCTATCTAAACCACTACCGTATTTTCTTTCTTTATTTTCATGTTTTTCTTTTTGATCTTCAATAAGGGTCTTTTCAAATAGAGATAATAGTAAAATAAAATGTTCTGTTTTTAATCCTGTTAAAGCTCTTAACTGTCTATCATCATAAATTCTTGGTAAAATTTCTTTTATTTTCATGTTATACTTTGATTTTTATTTTTTATAGAAATTTATTATAAAGCTTATTTATTATTTTTAATAATTTAATTTAAAGTTTATTTATTAGGCTGTATCAACTGATTGTGAATGTTATCAAGTATATATAAGCAATTGATTTTAATATATTTTATTTAGAAGAACAAGTCTAATAACCAGTCCTAATAAATGACAGTCTTGATCGGTAATACCTTCACTCGCATCAATCAAATAAATGACCACATTGGCTTTTTCAATCGCTTGTAACGATTTAATAATACTGAACTTTTCAATGGCTAATGATATTTTTGCACGGCGACGCATTCCCGCCGTATCAATTAAAAAAAGGTCGCCACAAATGTTATGACGGTAAGTGGATTGTGGGTGAGACGAGAAAATTAGAATTAGCAGGTAAACAGGGTGGTGTTAAGATTTATACGTATCTACTTTAAATCTCAGGGTAAAGATAAAATTTCTAAAATAGATTTGACAACATATCATAAAAGAACGAACAGTTACATACTTTGAATATCCACGACCGACAGGCTGAAACTAACGTCATTTATCAAGCAATCGCTCAAATGGAAAGTAGCGAAGCGCAGGATATTGTCAAAAAAATATTCAATCTTATTGAACGCTTAGCCAGTGATAAATTGTCTTTAGAAACTGAATTACAGCAACTTCGTGACGAGGTTAATCGCTTGAAAGGTGAGCAGGGAAAGCCTGATATCAAACCCAATAAAAATAATAAGGGTGATGATATTTCATCCGAAGACGAACGTAAAAAAGCACAAGTTGACGCGCAAAAAGAAACTAATAACGACACTGAAAATACGGACTCGGATAAGAAAAACGCCGCCGTAAACCCAAGATCCCACGAGTTAAAATCGACCAAACGCTAAAATGCCTACTCGACAAAACTGGCTTGCCTAGCGACTTAGTATCTAAAGGCTTTTTCGTAGCTTAATTCCCATGCTTAAGTCTCAGGAAAAAGCGAGCTTTATCGCAGCGGTATTCTCAACAGTGATACGGTCATATTGATGATACCAGTGCGCGAGTCAACGGTGACAACCACTATTGTCAGGTGGTCTGCAATGACTTGTTTACCGCTTATTTCACCCCTAAAAACAAAGACCGTTTATCGGTTCTGGACGTGCTGACCGATTATGCGCCACGCCATTATATCTACAATCAACAAGCTCAATCCTTGCTTGACGAGTTCAAGTTAGCTGATAAAGCGCGGGTAAAAGTTGATGCTCAAATACCTGTTAATACAGTGATGAATCAAGAAGACAAGCGCGTGCGCGAGACATAAGCTTCCAGACTCGAAATGAGAAAGGCACGAAAATCAAAGACAGTTTTATGAGTCTTGCTGAAACGGCTAAAAAACTAGCCGTGAGTTTTTATGATTATGTTTATGACCGAGTTAGTGGTGAATTCAAAATGCCGTCTATGGCGAATCTTATCGCTCAAAAAGCGCAAAGTTTGCAGGTCTGATATTTGTTTTACCCTGAAATTTAAAGTAGATACATTTATACAGCAATCGTTAATTCTGTCTCATTGAAATGTAATATTCGCATCGCTTATTTAGTTAAAACAACGTCACAAGGTACACGTTATGCCTTGTTGTTTTCAACAGATACAGAGATAGATGCAATGACACTTTATAATAGACTTGTTCTTCTAAATAAAATATATTAAAATCAATTGCTTATATATACTTGATAACACTCACAATCAGTTGATACAGCCTAATAAATAAACTTTAAATTAAATTATTAAAAATAATAAATAAGCTTTATAATAAATTTCTATAAAAAATAAAAATCAAAGTATAACATGAAAATAAAAGAAATTTTACCAAGAATTTATGATGATAGACAGTTAAGAGCTTTAACAGGATTAAAAACAGAACATTTTATTTTACTATTATCTCTATTTGAAAAGACCCTTATTGAAGATCAAAAAGAAAAACATGAAAATAAAGAAAGAAAATACGGTAGTGGTTTAGATAGCACATTAAAAACACCCGCAGACAAATTATTATTTATATTAAATTATATGAAGTGCTATTCTACTTTCGATCACTTAGGGTTTTCTTTTAATATGAATAAATCATGCGCTCATACTCATGTATACAAATTATTTCCAATTTTAATAAAGACGTTAGATATATTTAATGTTTTACCTGCAACAAGTTTTTCAACCCCTGAAGAAATGCAGCAGGCTTTTGGCGGAGTTCAAACATTGATAATAGATGCTACAGAGCGTGCTGTACAACGCCCTAGTGACTATGAAGAACAAAATGAATTTTACAGTGGTAAAAAAACAGCATACAATTAAAAATACCACTATAGCTTCTTTAGGTCATTTAATTTTATATATTGGGGTTAGTTTTCCAGGTAAAAATCATGATTATGGAATGTTTAAAAAAGAATTTAATCCAGAATTAAATTGGTTTAGTAATTTTAATATATTTATTGATTTAGGTTATTTGGGGTTTAATAATGAATATAAAACTAATTCGGTAAATATTCCTCATAAAAAACCAAATAAATCTAAGCATAATCCAAACCCAACATTAACTGAAAAACAAAAAAAAGAAAACAAAGAGATGAGTCGTGAAAGAGTCATTGTTGAGCATGTAATCGGTGGAATGAAAAGATATAGATGTCTAGTTGACAAGTTTAGAAATAAAAAAGAAGGTGTAAAAGATTTATTTTCTTTTTTAGCGGCTATCCTATGGAATTTTAACATGATATATTAACTTCTTCTTAAAGAACAAGTCTAATTATTACAAGGCACGGTTTCAGATTGAATTTCTATTTCGTGATGCTAAACAATTTACAGGACTTTGTGATTGCCAAGCACGTTCTGAACCTGCTTTACACAGTCATTTTAAGGCAAGTTTTACTGCGCTAAATTTGATTAAATGGCATGACCGACTTTTAAGTCCTAAACGAAAACCAATTTCAATCGGTAGCTGGAAGACTAGATTTTTCAATGAGTTATCGATTGAACGTATTTTATTAAACTCTGGGGTAGACCTGAGTTTAATAAAATTCTCTTCTCAATACGAGGAGCTTTGTAGCTTCGGGGTTATCTCGCATTAAAACTGTCCGAAGTGTTGAACTTAGGAAAATGGAAAAATATAATCATCTAAAATAAAATTATAACCCATTGATATTTATTAATTATATTTTTACAATAGAATGATTATTAATTTCCACCTCCCTTATTTTTCACTCTAATAAAACTAACCGAATCGTTGTTAATCAACAAAAAGTACAAATAGGTCATTGTTATGCTGACTACAAACGCTGTATTGCTGCTGTTGTCCATTCACCATTTTTTCAATCGTTTTTAGACCACTTTTACGCCGACAACGTGAACCTTTCATGGTTGCCGCCTGACATTGTGTTGCTTTATTTTCAGGTTTAATGATTTCATCCGTTTCAGTTTTTACATCAACGTCGGAAACAGGTTCATCTGCTATCTCGGCTACACTCGGTTTAATTTCATCTACCACACTAACAACAAGATTCTGTTGACTCGGTTTTTCAACAGGTTGACTTTCTTCCACGGTTGTTTGTTTTGTTAGGTATTTATCAACACCGCTTTCTTCTTTTGCTTTTTTGGGTATTGTTTCACTCGGTGTTACTTTCTTACGTGGCGATAAATTAAACAAATACTTTTCAACCCCCCGTCATTTTAGCTAATTGAGTCGCTTTATTTTTCGATTGCTTATCGCATTGTTGTTGTTTTTTGCGTAAATACCGATCAACCCCTGTTAATTTTTGCGTAGTTTGTTCTTCTTGCTGCTGTTTTTTTGCTAAATAGCGTTCTGTACTGGTTAATGTTGACGATGTATCTTTTTTTCGTTGATATTTTTCTACACTGGAGACCCCACTCGATTTTTTTTGCATATCGACTTCCGTTCGGTAGATGGAGGGAGCTGAGTGATGTGTTTCTTTAGACGATTGCAATCCTGTTAGCGTTAGTATTTTATCGAAAAAATTTTGAGCCATGATGATACCTATTCCTTTTATTTTACTTGCTGAAATTTAAAAGCCCGTTAAACTTAGGAATAAAAACGTCATAACATCCAAACCCTCACTAATTCAAAGATAAAGGGCTTTGCGAGTCAAACTGATGTCAGTGAGTATGGATTTAAAATAAAATACTCAAAAATATAAATTTTCGTATGACTCTTACATTTTAGGGATAAGGAATTAATAATTTCTAAAACGCATCTACAAAATAAAAAAATTGTAAGCTGAGCTACCAACTTAACGAAGCGAGGCTTAACCGTTCGTGCTGAACTTGTCCCGTCTTTAGTTGGTAGCCGTAAGCTGGGTTAGGTTTATTTTCTGTCGTAAAAACTAACCCTGCCTACATTAAAATTTCGGATATTATTAAATTCTTATTCCTTAGTTTCGGATGTTACTAAGTGCTTACTCCTCATTAAATAATTATTTTTTTATGAATTAATTTAAGTTTAACTTAAACATTAGTGTACATCCCTCGGTTTCCTAAGTCATTAAAAGTGTTTGGTTTAAGTGATGACTGTCGGTTCAGTTCGACCTGTACGTTGTTTAATTTCACAAAACTGTTCGGCTAATTCAATTAAATCCGCTAATGCCTGTTGTGGCTCTTGTTGATGTTCGCTGACATCTTGCGCAAATTTTTCTAAATAAACCCTGAGTGTTGCTCCTACGGTTCCTGTTCCTGATAAACGGAATACAATGCGTGAACCATTTTCAAACCCAATGCGGATTCCCTGTTGGTCACTAATGCTCGCGTCAATAGGATCTTGATAGCTAAATTCATCAGCATAGCTAACAGTATAGTCACCAAAGTTTTTCGCCGATAAAGTGGGTAATAAGCGGCGTAAATGATTAAAAATTTCATTAACAATCTCACTATCAACGGCTTCATAATCATGGCGACTATAAATATCTCGACCAAATTTTTGCCAATGCTCATGCACAATATCAGCGACGGACTGTCTTCTTTTAGCAATTAAATTAAGCCAAAATAAAACCGCCCATAACCCATCTTTTTCACGAACATGGTTTGATCCCGAACCAAAACTTTCTTCACCGCAAAGCGTGATTTTATCGGCATCTAATAAGTTGCCAAAAAATTTCCAGCCTGTGGGTGTTTCAAAACAAGGTAAATTACAAGCCTTTGCCACACGATCAACCGCTTGGCTGGTTGGCATTGAACGAGCAACGCCTTTTATTCCTTTTGAGTAAGCAGGGATAAGCGTGGCGTTTGCGGCCATAATCGCTAAACTATCACTGGGGGTCACAAAAATATTTGCCCCTAAAATCATATTACGATCCCCATCCCCATCCGATGCCGCCGCAAAAACAGGCGCGTCGTCATTAAACATTAACTGGGCTAATTCTTTAGCATGAACCAAATTAGGATCAGGATGACCACCGCCAAAATCTTCTAATGGTTCTCCATTAATGACCGTTCCTTCCGGCGCACCTAATATTTCTTCAAGAATACGTTTGGCATAAGGGCCTGTAATCGCGTGCATCGCATCAAAACATAAGCTGATATACCCAGAGCGAATGCTTTGTTTTAATAAATCAAAATCAAAAATACTCGCCATTAAATCAGCATAATCCGTAACAGGATCAATGATTTGAATAGTTAGCCCCTCAATCTTAAATTCCGTTTGCGTATCTATATCAATGGTTTCGATTTCAGCCATTGGGTATTCGTTAATTTCTAAACTACGGTCAAAAATAGCGTTGGTTAATTTTTCAGGAGCGGGACCACCACTGCTAATATTGTATTTAATGCCAAAATCTTCCGTTGGTCCCCCAGCATTATGACTCGCTGATAAAATTAATCCGCCATAGGCTTTGTTTTTACGAATAAGATGGGATGCTGCGGGGGTTGATAATAATCCACCTTGCCCTATAATAAGTTTGTTAAACCCATTTGCGGCGGCTATTTTAATGATGATTTGAATCGCATCACGATTGTAATAACGACCATCTCCCCCTAAAACTAAGCACTGTCCCTGACAATCCTCTAAACTATGAAACACAGATTGAACAAAATTAGCTAAATAATGCGGCTGTTGAAAAACGGTTACTTTCTTTCTAAGTCCTGATGTTCCAGGTTTCTGATCGTTATAAGGAGAACTGGAAATGGTTTTTATATTCATAGACACGCTCTACTGTAAAAGAAGTAAATTGTGTAAATTACACTAAATTGTTAATTAATCATAGAGTATCTTAATGTTACCAAGCCATTTTTCATCCCAATCATTTTTAAATATCTTTTTTAGCCTCTGTATTTGCTTAATTACAGCCTGTTCTGCTGAAAAACCTAAAAAAAAATTGGTGATTAAACCCTTAATTACGGAAGAAGTCGTTATAAAACCAAAGCCGACGCTTAAAAAAGATGAGCGTTATTTGCCTGTTTGGTTATCGATTGATACTAAAAAAAAACGTTTAGAGGTTAAACGAGGCGACCATGTATTAGCCACGTTTAACAAAATTTCGATCGGCCGTCGAGGCGCGGGTTTTAAAAAAAGACAAGGCGATAAAGTAACCCCGATAGGAACGTATAAAATTGGCTGGATTAACTATAAAAGTAAGTTTAAAATCTTTTATGGGTTTACCTATCCTTCTATTGAAAATGCTAAAACTGCCTTAAAAAGAAATATGATTACAAGCTCAACGTACCGAACTATTGAGGTGGCTCACAAAAATAATAAAATCCCGCCCCAAAATACGCGTTTAGGCGGTAGAATTGGTTTGCATGGGTTAGGTGAGGGTAATGAGGACGTACATAAGTTCTGGGATTGGACTAAAGGCTGTATTGCGGTCACCAATCAGCAAATTGACGAATTAGCCTCATGGATTATCAAAGGAATGATGGTAAAAGTAAAATAAAGCTGGAAATTACACTTAGAAAAAGGCAAAATTAGATAGTTACATATTATTTTAGTTCATTTAGTCTCTCTACATTAAGGTATAAAACATGAAATTATTAAAATTATCAACTGTTGTTCTTGCGGCTGGTTTAGCGGTAGGTTGTGCAACTAACTCTGACATTGAAAATATTCAAGGTCAAATTAACACATTAAAAACTGACGTATCTAGTGCAAAAAGTGCCGCAAACTCTGCAAATTCTGCCGCAACAGATGCAGCTTCAAAAGCATCAGCAGCAGAAGCGGCTGCAAACCGTGCAGCACGTTCAGCGGATGAAGTTAATCAAAAGCTAGACCGTATGCTAAACGGCATTATGAAAAAATAAATTATTTAATTTAGGTTAAATAATTAGAAGGCTCGGTGGTTATCATCATCGAGCTTTTTTTATGTCTGTTAGTTTTTAAAAGCAGGACTATATTTTCATTGCTGAGCGTGTTTAAATCGCATAGAATCAACAGTTAGGACAAACTAAAATAATGGCTATTCTTAATAGGAAACATGGGCGTAGTTTTTAACGCGTTTAAATCGGGTTAAATTCTGAATATATCTGTCCCGCTTACTGTTTTAAGCCAAAAATAATAATTAGGAAATTAAAATGAGTGAAGTACAAAAAATAATTGCAGCGGTTATTGGCTGTTTTGTTGCAGGTTTTTTATTGGTAGGAAATAGCAAAGAAAAATCGATTGAAGAGCTTCAATCTGAGGCAATGGTTCGAGCGGTATCAGGCATGAGTCGCATGGCCAGTAAAAAATGCCCTGTTGCGATTAAAAAAGAAACAGGAACACAGGTTTATTTTGCCTCTGAAACCGATACCGATAAGGAAACTTATGTCACGATGAAATGGGTCGGCGGTGAAAAGGACAATTTCAAAATGGCAACGTGTACGCTACATGTTTCATTAGGGGGAATTTCTAAACTCGTTATTGATGATAAAGTTCTTATTGATAAAGATGTTTAAAAATTTTTGCTAGGGAATGACTAAAACATTCCAACTGTAATCAATAAAGAGCCGTCTTAGACGGCTTTTTTTATGTGTTACTTGGCTACTAACTTAAGACGAAACAAGTTAAGGTTAAGCCTCGCTCCATAGTGTCCCGTCTTAAGTTGGTAGCCCGTTACTTAAAGTTGTTCAGCGATTATCAATACGGTTATGCAGAAAATTCAAAACTTGAGACAAAACGACTACACATAAAAAAGCCTCTAACAAAATAAATAGCTAGCTAGCTAGCTAGCTAGAGGCTTTATAATTCGTGGTGCCCAGGGGCGGAATCGAACCGTCGACACGAGGATTTTCAGTCCTCTGCTCTACCGACTGAGCTACCTGGGCGTCACTTAATAGCTTACTGCCTAAGTGATCTGAGTATTATACCTACCTATTTTTATTTACGCTATCTTTTTTTAAATTTAATAGACTCTTTTGATGAAAATTAGAGTTTTCAGGCTTCAATTTCATTCATGGCCTCTATGATCCACTGTTCAGCTTCCGCATTTATTTCGCGCGCTTTTTTTCCTTCTACCTTAATAGCCGTTCCAATTTTTACCTTAATCACACCAGGGTATTTTAAAAAACTATATCGGGGCCAAAAGCTTCCCGCATTATGAGCTAATGGAATAACAGGGCAACCACTTTTATGGGCTAATATGGCCCCACCGACACTAAATTTTTTATGTTCTTTCGGTGCCGCACGAGTCCCTTCGGGAAAAACAACCACCCACAAGCCCTCTTTAAGTGCCTTTGTACCTTGACTAATAAGCATTTTCAATGCTTCTCGTTGATTTTCACGATCAATGGCAATAGGCTTTAAGGTGGCTAATGCCCAGCCTCCAAAAGGAATCCATAATAAAGAGCGTTTTAATAATGAAACTTGTAAGGGTAAAAATAAACGCAGTGCCATTGTTTCCCAAGCAGACTGGTGTTTACATAAAATAATGACGGCTTGATTTTTAGGTAAATTCTCTAAGCCTTCAACTTCATAGGTTATTCCACAACAAATTTTTGCTATAAATAATACGGATTTAATCCATCCTTGGCTTAATTGATAACGAGTACGGAAAGGCAGTATTGATGCACTAATAATAATGGGCGCAAAAATAAACATCGAGCTAAAAATATAAATAAATAACAGACTCGAACCCAGATAAATTTTAAAGTTAGGTTGAGGGAAGGGTGTATTTGGTGATGTCATTTAGGGTCTCAAAACAAGAATATTTGGATGATCTAAGTGATCGTAGCTTTATAGACTGGATTAATTTATTTCGCGTGCAAAATAGCGGCTACCAACTTAAGACAGGACACTATGGAGCGAGGCTTAACCTCAACTTGTCCCGTCTTAAGTTAGTAACCAAAATAACCTAATCCAGCATTAATTTTTCTAGCGTCTATTTAACTCGCTCTACATAGATCAACGAGAGTAAAATTAAAATACTTTATTTTTCAGTTAATTTATTTACCCGCATTTAAATTACTAAAATAATGGCTTAATTGTTTAATATCATCCTCAGTCAGGGATTTTGCTATCCCTGACATAGGGCCCCCTTTTCTATCCCCTGATTTAAAGTTATTAAGTTGCTGTTCTAAATAATGAACATGCTGGCTAGTTAATCTTGGAAATGTACCCCGACCTTCTCCATTTTTACCATGACAGCCTTTACACATTTGTGCTTTAGAGGCGGTCTCTTTTTTTATGATATTCGTTTCAGGATGATGGATCGTTTCATTTTTTTGACTTGCAAAAAATGCCGCTAAATTATTAATATCATCGGTAGAGAGTTTTTTTGCAAAGGGTTGCATCATTGAATTGGTACGCGTTCCTTTTTTAAAGGCACGTAATTGCGCTGCAATATAACCTGCTTTTTGTCCTGCTAAATTTGGGAAAACAAAGCTGGTACTAATCCCTTTTTCACCATGACAGTTTGCACACATAACAGACTTCTTTTCTCCCGCACTGGCATCTGCGGCATAAAGACTTGGGCTAAAGAGTGTAACAATACTCAACCCAAATAAAATTTTTACGATAATTTTCATTTATATTCCTTATTTTAATTCTTGAATTCAAGGTTTGATAATAGTGTGTTTGTTGTCATTAAGTCTGAGGACAAAAATAACCTAATAAAATAGATAGTTAAGCGGGGATAACACATATGAAATAACGATTTTAACCGTTGTCCTAGTCCCTTAAAGGTTAAAATAATAATACCTTATGGTAAGTGGTTTCAGTAAATATTAAATGAATAGATAGAGATACAATCACTATTGAAACAAATTAAACCGACTAAGCAACAATATGTAATCGGACATGTTTAGGTGTTGAATGTTGTAATTGTTTTGATCCGTTAATAATAGATTGAGATCTTTTTAAAGGGGCTGTTTCTATAAGCCCTAAGACATGACACGCATTATAAAAATCAATAACATCTATTAGTTTTTGCTGAGTTTGTTTTGCTATTTCCATAACATTAGCTGTATTTTTAGTCATATAATAGGTAATCGCTAAATAACTTTCATTAATGCTGACTAACGAAATATCTGGCCAACATTTTAAATGTATTTTTGTATCAGGTTGATAGTTTTCCATAAAACGACCTTGTGATGCACTCACCGTTGCATACCATAATAAATCACCTAATGCTTTAGTCTGTAAGCCTTCAATTTGTTGTTCTAATTCAATCTCTAATATCCGAGTTATCTTAATTTCACTCGCAGGCAGAAGAAATACTTCGTTTAAATCAAACAACTCAGTTGAACAAAAATAGCAATATTGTTGCGGTAATATATAAAGGGTGATGTTATTTTGAATATTACAACGATAAATATGTCCCGTTTTAATACTCTCCTGAATAATCCCTAAAAAATAATTATTAGGTAAAAATAAGTTACTATCCACTTTTGTTAACTGAGTTATTTGAAGCGGAATTTCATTATTAAAGACTTCTTTAGGATTAGTTTTTTCATTTCCAATTCGGTTAAGCAGTAAAATTAATGCTGAACGCGCGGGTAATTCAGTTGGTTCTGTTAAAAGTTTCCAAGGCGTTTTTAACCCTGTTAAATTAACACTATAGGCAACAAGCAAGGCTTGTGGATAAATTGATTGTATTTCATTCCATTGGGTATCGTTAATCACCTCTTGACTGTATACAAATATAACATGGGCATTCTTTTTACTAACAACGGTCCATTCATTATCAAGGTTACGACTCGATAAAAACAATACCGATGAAAAAATATCTTGTTGATGATCTGTAAAATTAAGAAAAGCTAATGTTAGGGGTATCAACATATTTTTACCTGAAAAGTGAGGAGTATACTGCACGAAACGCTTATGCTACACATTAGGGTTAATAAGTACAGCATTATATATTCATTATTTGAACTATCTCTATTTTATTAAGTAATAAGATATTGATTTTACTTATTTCACGGTCATTAATTTTTTAGCTCTATAAAGTGGGACATGATGGCGTGAAAAAATATTTTTTCACGCCAAATTATCGGTATATTTCCTTAAAGTTGATAGTCATCTAACGTTATTTCACTTTAAGTTTAATCTTAAAATATAACCGTTTTATTTCAAAACTTTAGCGTTAATCTTTCTGTTTATAGCGTAAGGTTAATTGAAAAATAACCGGGCTTAATAACGCGAGTGCAATAAGATTAGGAATGGCCATTAATCCATTCATGACATCCGCTAGAACCCAAATAGTTCCGAGCTTACCCATCGCGCCTGCAGGAATGGCACATAACCAAAGTAACCGATAAGGTAAAATAATTTTTGAGCCGAATAAATATTCCGCACAACGTTCACCGTAATAACTCCAGCCTAAAATAGTTGTAAACGCAAAAACAACTAATCCAAAAACGACAACATAGCCCCCCATTTCAGGTAATCCAGTATTAAAGGCTAAGGTTGATAAGGCCGCCCCCGTTTCTCCACTCGTCCACGCACCTGTTAAAATAATCACTAACGCGGTCATCGTACAAATCAACAGTGTATCTATAAAGGTGCCTAGCATTGCAATCATTCCCTGATGAACAGGATTATTAGTTTTTGCAGCCGCATGAGCAATAGGCGCACTGCCTAAGCCCGCTTCATTAGAGAAAATTCCGCGTGCAACCCCAAAACGAATCGCCGCCCAAACGGCAGCCCCTGTAAATCCACCAACTGCGGCCGTTTGGCTAAACGCACTTTCAATAATAAGCATGAATGCTTTCGGAACGTCTGATAGATGTAAAAAAATAACCACTAAAGCGCAGACGATATACGCTATCGCCATTAAGGGAACAAGCTTTGCTGCAACTTCGGCAATACGCGAAATCCCCCCCATAATCACCATGCCAGAAAGAAGCGTTAAAACAATCGCTGTTTGCCAACTAGGGACGTTAAAAAGACTATTAACCGCATCCGCAACGGAATTAGCCTGCACCATATTGCCAATACCAAACGAGGCGAGTGTGCCAAAAAAAGCAAATAAACTCGCCAGCCATTTCCAGTTTCCTTGTAAGCCATTTTTAATGTAATACATAGGTCCGCCCCGATAACGGCCTTGTTCATCTTTTTCACGATATTCAACGGCTAATACCGCTTCTGCATATTTAGTCGCCATGCCAAAAAGAGCCGTAACCCACATCCAAAAAATAGCCCCAGGTCCGCCTAAAAAAATAGCCGTCGCAACGCCTGCAATATTTCCTGTTCCAATCGTTGCTGATAATGCTGTCATTAAGGCTTGAAAAGGGGTTATATCGCCGTCACTTTCAGAGCGTCGACCTTGCCACAGCATTTTTATGGCAGGAAATGTTTCACGCCACGTAAAGCACTTTAAACCTAGGGTTAAATAGATACCAATGCCGACTAGAAATACCAGCATGACAGACCCCCAGATGAGGGCGCTCATTTCATTTAAAACTGTTTCAATTCTTTCCATTATTAGGTCAACTTTTGTATTTCTTCGGGTTGGTTAAAATCTACGCCGACACTAATGATAAAACTCGTGGCTTCTTCTATCCCCATTTTTGATTTAACCACATGGGCTTCATCAACAATAATTGTAAAACCTGACGTAGGGTTAGGCGATGTTGGCACAAATAAAATATATTTACTTCCTGCTTTATTCGTGACATAAGCGGGAACCCACAAGCCTGCTTTAGGGTATTCAATATAAACAACTTCGCGAGCTGTTTTCTGTTCATGACTTGAAAACATGCTCACTATTTTTTTAGTCACACGGTAAACGGTATTTAAGAGTGGGATTTTATTAATAACCGCATCAATCCCTGAAATAATCAAAGAGCGTCCGACTGAAACCCGATAACCGACATAAGCAAACATGATAAAACTCGTCAATAATAAAGCACAAGTGACAATATAGTTATCTGCATAATCATAAATAATTCTAAACGTATCCCCCATCATTTGTTTAACAAATAAAACAATTTGTGCAATAACCACAATAGGGATAAATGCCAAGACCCCGATTAAAAAATAATTAAAAATTTTTTTCATTTGAATGATTCCATTTTATTTGTAGGATTTAAGAACGGGCTTAAAGTGATTTAATCATCAGTAAGCACCCCGAAATAAATAAAAAAGCCGCAAAAATTTGGCGGTAACGATTATTATTAAGTTGTTGATAAAGAAATTCTTCAGATAATAAAAAAACAATCACCCCTATTTGTAAATAGCTAATGTGGTCACTATAAGAGAGGGTGGATGATAAATCGAGTAACCCCAGTGTTATTAGTTGAACAACAGCAAAGGTCGCATAACAGGCGGCTACGGTAATTCGAGTACACTTTTTAGAATAATTTTTCCCATGAACAATCGCCGTGAGTAATGAGCCGCCTAAATTGGTTAGACCATGAACTAACCCCATAATAATAAGGTAGCTCCGTTCGTATTTGATCCACTGATCTAAAATTTTTTCAACGCGTTGTAAGCTGTTTTTTAAGGCCACAAATAAGAGAAAGGCCCCAACAATTAACCCTATATTAAGTTGACTATTAATGCCAATAAAAAGAAATAATACGATAAAAGGGAGCGTGTAAATTAAAACATTTTTGTAAAATTTAAAGTCAATATGCTGATAATGCTTAATCAATTGTAATAAATTAATGGCAATAGAAATAGGTAGTAATATACTCAGCGTATTAGCAAAGTCATAGCCGAGTAGTAATAAAATGGGCGTTCCAAAAAGCAAAACACCCACCCCAAAAATTGACTGAATAATTGAGGTGATGAAAACGGTTAATAAAATGTCAATTGCCATGAGTGATCTCGTTATTATTTTTATTAAAGGGGATTAGCAATTTAAGAGGGGGGAAAAATAGGTCGCGAGTTCGGCCTCGCCTCTTTACAGTTTCCCCTCTTAATGGGTCACTAAGCATTTGTTAGGATTGATAGCCATTCGTATTATTACTGACCCAACGACTCCCTTGTTCTAATTGCTCTTGTTTCCAAAAAGGCGCTTTTGATTTTAAATCTTCCATAATATAGCGGCAACTATCAAACGCATCACCACGATGATGGGCCCAAACAGCAATTAAAACAATCGGTTCGTTAGGTTGTAATTCACCCACACGATGAATTAATAAGACATCTAAAATCGCCCACTGCTGCATCGCTTGCTCAACCGTTTTGGTTAAATATTTTTCAGTCATCCCTGGGTAATGCTCTAACCGCATACGTTTAACGTCATCACCGTCATTAAAATCACGCATAGTGCCAATAAAAATATGGGTTGCACCAAATTTCCCCGTTAAATCAGTCAACGTTTGTTGATAATTTTGAACTTCATCCAACGGATTAAATCCTTGTTCAATAATTTTAATTTTCATAATTTAGCCGCCCGTTACAGGAGGAAAAAAGGCCACTTCATCCCCTGCGTTAATCACTTTATCTAATTCAGCATACTCTAAGTTAACCGCAATTAAGGTTTTTTCAGGCATCACTTTATTAGGATTGGCCAGTGTCCAAATTTCAGCTAAGGTAACCGTTTCACTGAGTGCTAAAAAATCGTCTGATTTACCTAAAGTTTCTTTTAAACTGGCAAAATAACGCACATGAATTGACATAATTTAACACTTTGACTTTAAAAACTTAGATAATAGCCGATTATCACTTATAACAACAAAGTAATGACTGAATTAACGCATTTTAATGTAGACGGTGATGCACACATGGTTGATGTGGGCGATAAAGCGATTACCTCACGTTCTGCAACGACGGAAGGCTCGATTATGATGCAACAAGAGACCCTAAACCGAATTATTTCAGGCGATCATAAAAAAGGCGATGTCTTAGGGGTTGCGCGTATTGCAGGGATTATGGCAACAAAAAAAACCGCTGATTTAATTCCCCTCTGTCATCCTTTAGCATTAACCCATGTTGATATTAAGCTGACACCTGAACTTGAAAACAATCGGGTTTATTGTCAAACAACGGTTAAAACCAAGGGGCAAACAGGGGTCGAAATGGAAGCCTTGTGTGCCACTCAAATTGCGCTATTAACCATTTATGATATGTGTAAAGCCGTTGATCGCGGAATGGAAATGACAACGATCCGTTTAATGGAAAAAAGTGGGGGTAAATCGGGGCATTGGCAGCAATGAGTCACGAACAAGAAGGCGTTATAAAATACCAACTAACTCATACCGATAAATCGCTCCCCGCTCATTATTCGATAACGGAACTTAATGCGTGGCGAACACTCATGTGTCGTTTGCAACTTATTGGTCAGGATAATCAACGTTATGATGGTTATGGATTTGGTAATATAAGTCAACGCGCTAAGACTTTTGACAAATTTATCATCAGTGGAACCCAAACAGGTGAACACCCCCTATTAGGTCGCGATCATTATTGCTTAGTCACCCATGCAAACCCTGAGTTAAATCAAATTCATTCGACAGGATCTTGTAAACCTTCCTCAGAAGCGTTAACTCATGCGTCGGTCTACTTACAAGATGATGCCATAAAGGGAATTATTCATGCCCATTGCCCTGAAATTTGGAAAAATACCACTCAACTTGCCTTGCCTTACACGGAGAGTAACATCGCTTATGGAACGCCTGAAATGGCCTTTGCAATGAATCACTTGTTTGAACAAGAAAAGTGGCAGGCCACAACAGTTTTTTCCCTATTAGGACATGAGGATGGGGTGATTGCTTTTGGCGAAAATTTACACCAAGCGGCCAATGCGTTAATTGAACAATTTTCACTTGCTCTTGCCATAGAACAGGGCTAAATTTACCACTAGAATTATTCTTTTCTCTTTAAAAATTATTATGCAAAAAATACTTATTTACAGCTCAAATCGTTGCCCTTTTTGTACCATGGCCAAACGGTTACTTGAACAGCGTGGTTTAAATTATTCTGAAATTAATGTTGATTCAGAGCCTCATCTTCGCGAAGAAATGATGAAAAAAACGAACCGCCGAACCGTCCCTCAAATCTATATTGGGGATTATCATGTCGGGGGGTTTAATGAATTACATGCGTTGGATCAGTCTAAAAAATTAGATGCATTGTTGGTTACGGACTCTAAAAATTAAGTTAAACTATAAAAATGGCTCAAAAAGATATTATTTCAAAACAGATTTTTAAACGTATTTTAGTGGATGTCGCGACTTACATTTTTAAACTCGACCTACAAGAGGCTGAATTAATTGAAACAGAACAACAACGAATTGAAGATCGTCGTTCAGATTTAGTCGCTAGAGTGGTGGATCGCTCAGGAAAACGGTTTATTCTACACCTTGAAATACAGAATCAAAACCAAGCAATCATGCCGCATCGAATGTTGCGTTATTTAAGTGATATTTGTCTAAATTACCCCAATGAGGCTGTTTACCAATATTTGTTGTACATTGGCAAAGAGTCCTTAACTATGAAGGATGGGATAATCACTGAGCAATTAAATTATCAATACCCTGTGATTGATATGCACACATTAGATTATCAGTTTTTTATGCAACAAAATTCAGCCGATGCTTTAGTTCTTGCTGTTTTGTGTGATTTTAAGGACAGTGAACCACGAACCGTCATTCATGATATTTTGAGTAAACTCATTATTTTAAGTAATGATGATTCTAAAATGTTGAGAGAATATATTAGTATCTTAGAAATTTTAGCGAGTAATCGTAACTTAAATTTGGATATACAACGGGAGTTTAAAATGTTAGATGTTGAATTAGAAAAATTACCCAGCTTTTTAATCGGTGAAGAAAAAGGGCAGCATGATAAAGCCATCATTATTGCAAAACAATTACTTAAACTAAATTTATCATTCACTCAAGTCGCTCAAATTACAGAATTATCTATTGATGAGTTAAAAGACCTTAATTAATAGAGGCTACCCACTTAAGACAGGACAAGTTGAGGTTAAGCCGTTCGTGCCGAGCTTGTCGAAGTATGAACGGCTTAACCGTCCGCCCTTCGACTCAGCTCAGGACGAATGGTTAAACCTCGCCCCATAGTGTCCCGCCTTACGTTGGTAGCCCTAAATTTATACCCGTAAATCTTTAACAACCCTAACGACTTCACTATCACCCGTAATTGATTCAATACTAAACCCTAATTTTTTAGTTAAGGAAAGCATGGGCTTATTAACTCTTAACACCTCCCCTTCAAAAAATGAAATTCCCTTATATTTAGCGGCTTGCATTAATGTTGTCATGATTTTTGCCCCAATACCCAGCCCTTGGCACTGATCGGATACGACCAAAGCAAACTCAACACTATGCCCATCTGGGTTCATAATATAACGCCCTACCGCTAATTCTTTGGGCATATCTTCATGTTCGGTCACAGCGATAAAAGCCATTTCACGGTCATAATCAATTTGGGTGAATCGAATAATCATTTCAGGCGTAAGCTCCTGTAATGATTGTATAAAACGTAAATATTTACTGCGTTCCGATAAACTATGCACAAAATCTTTTTCTAAACTGGCATCTTCTGGACGAATAGGACGAATGGTAATATCAACCCCATTGGGTAATTGACTATGACGTATTAATTCCGAGGGATAGGGATGAATAGCCATGTGTGAGTAGGAAGTAAGCTGATGTGTTATTTCAACTTTTAGTCGCGCATCCACTGCCATGACTCCATTTTCATCTGCAATTAATGGATTAATATCTAATTCCAATATTTCAGGTAATTCACTCACCATAATGGAAACATTTAATAATACATCAACCAATGCTTGATGATTAATCGGGGCTAATTGACGAAACTTACCAATATAACGAGCCGCCTTAGTTTTAGCAATCATCTGCTCAACCATATACGTATTTAAGGGGGGTAAGGACACCGCTTTATCTTGTAATATTTCAACCATTGTACCGCCCAATCCAAAACTAATGGCAGGGCCAAAGACTGGATCGCGAACCACCCCAATCATGAGTTCTCGTCCGCCTTGTGAACAATACATCGGTTCAACCGTAATCACAACCGATTCAATATCAGGATGCGCTTTTTTAATTTGTGCTTCCATCTCTGTGAAATGATGAGAAACCGCTTGAACACTCTCAATATTTAAACGGACTCCACCAATATCAGATTTATGACTAAATTCTGACATATCAATTTTTAAAACGACAGGAAACCCCAAGGTTTCCGCAGCAATCATCGCATCTTTGGCATTATAAACTTTGATCGTTTGCGTTACTGGAATATGAAACGCGGTTAAAATAGCTTTCGATTCTTGCGTGGTTAAAACTTGTCGCCCTTCTGATAAAATTCGCTGAATAATCAACCGCGCCCCCTTAATATCAGGGCTAATCAATTCCGCAGAAGGCAATGGAATTTGCTTGAGTAAAATTTGATTATGTCGATATTTGGCTAAAAAAGAAAATGCATCAACAGCAACTTCGGGCGTATTAAAGTGCGCGACTCGACTATTCGCAAACAACGCGCGTCCTTCTTGAACTTTTTCGCCACCTGTCCATGAGGCAAGTACGGGTTTAGTCGTTTTTTTAGCCGCTTCAATGACGTAATTGGCCACCTCGGTTGGGTTGGTCATGGCTTGCGGGGTTAAAATATTTAAGACCCCATCAATATTATCATCATGCAAACAGATTTCTAATGCGTGTTGATAACGCTCAGAATTGGCATCACCTAAAATATCAACGGGATTTGCATGAGACCAATGGACAGGCAACACCTTATTTAACGACTCAATGCTCTTAGGACTCAAGGTGGCCATCGTAATACCCACATCTTCGGCATGATCCGTACTCATAACCCCAGGGCCGCCTGCATTGGTAATAATGGCTAACCGATCATTACTGAGTTCATAATTATTCGCCAAGACCCGTGCGGCTGAAAAAAGTTGGGTAATACTGTAGGCACGAACAACCCCAGCCCGTTCAATAGCGGCATCAAAAACATCATCGCCTCCAACCATCGCGCCTGTATGGGACATTGCTGCTTTAGAGCCTGCTTCATGTCGTCCTGATTTAATTAAAATCACAGGCTTTAAACGGGCAGCGGCTTTTAAACCGCTTAAAAAACGTCGAGCATCTCGAATCCCTTCAACATACATCAAAATACCCGTTGTTTTACGATCCGTTGCTAAATAATCTAAAACATCTCCAAAATCAATATCCGCCGCGCCTCCCATTGAAACAACGGTTGAAAAACCAATTTCTTGGGATTTCGCCCAGTCTAAAATGGCGGTACACACCGCGCCTGATTGAGAAAGTAAGGCTAAAGAACCATCCGCAATAACGCCATCGCCAAAAGTCGCATTTAAAAAAGAACTGGGACGAGCAAGACCCAAACAATTAGGTCCAATAATACGAATACTATAACGGTGAGCGCATTCTAAGATTTCTTGCTGTAAACGTTGACCTTCAACACCCAGTTCACCAAAGCCTGCACTAATAATGATAACGGACGTTACCCCATTCGCGGCACACTGCTTCATAATGGACGGAACGGAAGGAGCGGGTGTCGAAATAACAACTAAATCCAAGGTTTCAGGAATAGAATCTAAATTGGGATAAACTTTTAAGCCTAAAATTTTGGTTCGCTTATGATTAACTGGATACAGATCCCCTTTAAATTTTGCTTCCTGCATATTCAGTAATAATCGGTAACCCACACTTTCTGTACGTTCAGAAGCCCCAACAATGGCGACAGATTTGGGGGTAAAAAAAGGACTTAAATAATGCGGACCCATTGATGCTCCAATAACTTAAAAGTAGAAATAAGCATTTTAGCGTTTTCTAATGAATTGTGTAAGCGATATTAAAAATAGTTCTAAAATAAACATCATGCAAGGGCAACGTTCTTGGCTCTTAAGCGAAATGCTATTAAAAATTCAATCTAATCTATAGACTCCACAGACAACGCCAATCATCACCTGATAGTGACTAAAGAATAACTAAACCTTATCGTTATTCGCTTGTTTTTATGTTATTTGAGGTAGGGGATAGACGTGGGTAGAGACACGATGATTCGCGCCTCTATAATGACTTAAACTAATTTAAATTGAGGTTTGTTTTATTTTATTTTATTTTAAATTGACCGTTAAAAATTTCAATCAAAGTCGTCAAAAATAGTTGATTTTCATTAGCAGTTCCTATGGTTACTCTCAAACAATCGCTGAGTAATCCTGCTTGTGGTGATAAATTCTTAATTAAAATTTGGCGGACTTTTAGCTCTAAAAATACCGTATCAGCTAAACCCTCGGGGGTTTTAAATAAAATAAAATTTGCGGCACTCGCATACGTTTTAATGCCCTCTATTTTATTAAGTTCAGATAAAACAACCCCACGTTGCTGACAAATTTCCTGCGTTTGTTGCTCAAAAATATCATAATGTAATAACGCAAAACACGCGGTCGTTTGTGTTAACACATTAATATTATAGGGTAATCGTATTTTATCCAGTTCGGCAATAATTGAAGGCTGTCCTGCTATAAAGCCTAAACGCAGTCCTGCAAGCCCTAATTTAGATAACGTTCGCATCACTAATAGGTTTTCATAATCCCCCATAAAATCAATAAAACTGGCTTCAGCAAAAGGCGCGTAAGCTTCATCAATAATGACCAGCCCGTTGCTTTTTTCTATAATTTTTTTAATGTCCGCCGTTTTAAATAAGTTCCCCGTCGGGTTATTGGGGTAGGCTAAAAAAATTACTGCAGGCTGATGTTGGTCGATTGCCAACAGCATGGCCTCTAAATTTAAGGAAAAATCCTCATTTAAACCAACAGATTGGTAGTTAAGCCCCAAACTTAAACTAATTTGTTTATACATGACAAAACTAGGTTCGGGGGCCAGTACCGTTGATCCTATTTGTAATCCCATTAATAATAATTGGATAATTTCATCCGAACCATTACCCAATAACACATCAAAAGCGTCGGGAATATCATTTACCTGCTTTATAAGTGCAGTTAATTTTTGAGCCGCAGGATCGGGGTAACGATTTAATGCACAGTGTTTAAGCGACTCTAGCCATTGCTGACTGATTTCATCAGGCAAGTTATAGGGATTCTCCATCGCATCCAGTTTTATAAAATGAGTGGAGTCAGCCACCTTATAGGCCGACATTTCAAGAATTTGGGGTCGAAAAATACGTGAAATAACCGAGTTATTCATAATCTATAGGAAACAGTAGTTTAATAGCACTTAAATTTATTTATTTTTTTCAAGATGTTTTTTTAGATTGCTGGGTAACGAAAAAACAACAGTTTCTTCTATACCTTGATGCTCTGCAACCATTTTTCCTCCCCATTTCTGTAATTGTTTAATCACTTCTTGAACTAAGATTTCAGGCGCAGAGGCTCCAGCGGTCACACCAACAACATTCACATCGGTAAACCAGTCCTGCTTCATATCTTGATAGGTATCAATTAAATACGAAGATTTTCCTAATTGCACTGCAATTTCACGTAAACGGTTAGAATTTGAACTATTAGGTGAACCGACCACTAAAATAATATCTGCAATGGCGGATAAATCTCGTACCGCATCTTGACGGTTCTGAGTGGCATAACAAATATCATCTTTCTTTTGTTCTTGAATCGATGGAAAATATTTTTTTAACGCATCGACCATGATTTTTGTATCCGTCATCGAAAGCGTAGTTTGGGTCACATAAGCTAAGTTTTCAGGATTATTTACGCTAAGGACTTCAACATCTTTAGGGGTTTCCACCAGATAAATGTCACCGTGTTCAGTACATTTTTCATATTGCCCCATCGTTCCTTCCACTTCAGGATGCCCTGCGTGTCCAATTAAGATGACTTCACGGTCTTCTTTTGCATGTTTAGCGACTTGAATATGAACCTTAGTGACTAAAGGACAGGTCGCATCAAAAACAGTTAGACTCCGTTCAACCGCTTGCTGTTGAACTTTTTTTGAAACGCCATGCGCACTAAAGATTACATTCCCTTTTTTAGGAACATCGTCTAAATCTTCAATAAAAACCGCGCCCTTTTCACGAAGGCCTTCAACAACCGTACGGTTATGAACGACTTCATGGCGAACGTAAACAGGTTCACCAAATGCATCCAATGCTTGGTCTACAATTTCAATAGCGCGATCAACGCCTGCACAAAATCCACGAGGGTTAGCGAGTACAATTTGCATATTCTTGACTTCTTTACTAGGTTAAAATTAATTTCATTCTAACGCAATCCATCTGAATCAAACGATAATTCCTCTACATTTAAGGGCGTTGAAAGCCGTGAATTTAAACCAAAAGCGAACCTGAGTAAGCTGTATTGATCTATCTTTACGCAACGTAGTCATTTTTTACAGGCTTCTGTGATAGGCAATGATTGCCGTATTTAAAAGGCATTATCAAGAGTGAAAAACACTAAAACTTTAAACCCTTAAGAAATTCAGTATTGAGTGTTATATACTGTGACTCAAATACTAAAAATGTTAAACGCTATTTTTATATAAAGAGGGATTTATGCAGAACTGGAAGCGGTTGCTACCGTCATTGATTGGCGCAGCCATTGTTATTACCATAATTTTATATGTTGCTTTTTACGTCATCTTTCTCGATCTCTTTGTCGATTTATGGTGGTTTAGCTCATTAGAATTAGAAGGTTATTTTTGGTTAAAATTATTATATCGCTTTATTTTATCAGGCGGTGTTACCCTCGCTTTTTTTGCTATTTTCTTTTTTCATTTTTGGATAGCCTCACGTTATTTAGGCCTTAACCCCCCCGATGACATTCTGCTTGATAAAGATAAGCGGAAACGTTTTCTAAGTTTCTCAGAAGCGTTTATGGATGGCTCGGAAAAAATTTACACGCCGTTATCATTCATTCTAGCCATTGTTATTGCCCTACCTTTTTACAATCAATGGGAATCGGCTCTTTTATTCTTTTTTGGCGAAGATTCAGGGGTTTTAGAACCCGTTTATGGCCATGATATAAGCTTTTATTTATTTTCTTACCCACTGTATGTTCTCATTCAACAAGAATTATTAATCACCTCGATTATTTTATTTTTCATGGTGAGTTTTTTATATTGGATTGAACATATTTTTGTTCCCGATCAAAATACAGAATACCCCTTAGGCGCAAAAATTCATCTGACCATTTTAATGGGGTTTGTGGTTTTATTTGTCATTTTAGGTTTTTTTCTGGAACGGTTTTCACTTCTTTACGCCGACGCTCACGAACCCGTTTTTTTTGGCCCAGGTTTTGTTGAAATACGTTATGAATTACCGCTGGTTTGGATCGCTGTCATTAGCTTTTTAATCATTGCCGTAACCACCGTTATTTTTATATTTTCACAAAAACACCGTGCAAAATGGCCGTTAATCTTATCCATTACTGTTTTTTTAGGCGTTATAGGCTTACAAACCGTTGAATTTATTCCCAGCTTAATTAGTAAATTTATTGTAAAACCTAATCCTGTTAAAACAGAAAAAAACTTTATGGCTCATAACATTAAAGCTACGCTGGATGCTTACGGCCTTAATGCCATTAAAACAGTTGAAGTTGAAAGTAGTGTCGATGCAACCAAAGACATTGAAGAGTGGTCGTCACAGCAACATTTTGAGAATATTCCCGTTTGGGATCGAGAACATTTAACCGATGGTTATATGCAATTACAAGGCATTCGACCGTATTATAAATTTTTAGCCGTTGATGAAGATCGCTATTTTTTACATGGGCATACCCAGCAAGTTAATTTAAGTGCGCGTGAAATTAATATCAGTGAATTACCCAAAGAAGCTCAAAACTGGGAAAACACACACTTACGTTATACGCATGGTTATGGCGGTGTGGTTACCCCAGCGGCACAAGATGCAGGCAAACCGATCAAATGGTATTTACGGGGTTTAAATATGCACTCCGATGTCGGCTTGAGTGTTAAAAACCCTGATATTTATTTTGGGCAAGAAAACTACCATTATGCCATTGTCCCTAATGGGTTAATTATAAAAGAGCTTTCTGATTCGGATTTAATCATGAAAGGACAGTATGAGGGCGGCGCGGGTGTTTTAATTCCCTCTTATTTTAGAAAGTTATTATTTGCCTTTTATTTAAAAAATACCAACATCTTTTTATCACCCAATATTACCCAAGAAAGCCGCGTACTCTTACGTCGAAATATTATTAAACGAATTAATACCTTAACGCCTTTTTTACATTTAGATAACGACCCCTATTTGGTCATCACCAAAGATCGTTTTTTCTGGATACAAGATGCGTATACCTTATCGGATAAATACCCAGTTTCTAAGCCCGTTAAAAACGACTTTTTAGATGGGCCGCAAGAATTTAACTATATCCGTAACGCCGTTAAAATCACGGTGGATGCCTATGGGGGGGATGTAAAATATTATATTTCTGATGAATCCGATCCTATCATTCAAGCCTATAGTCGCGCATACCCCGGTGTTTTTCAAAGCTTAGAAGAAATGCCCGATGAACTAAGAAAGCATTTACGTTACCCACGCGATCTTTATTATTTGCAAATGAAAGTTTATGCAAAATATCATCAACAATCGCCTGAGTTATTTTATGAGCAAGCGGAAACATGGCAGTTCGCAACGATTAATAATAAACTCGTTGAACCGTATTTCATCACGATGGATTTTGGTAATTGTAATGATCGTGAAGAGTTTGTCATGATTAACCCCATGACCCCCGTGCGTAGAGATAATTTAAGCATGATTGGCATTGCAGGGACATTGGATAAAGAAGGCTGTGGCTTAAAATATAAACCTGAAATTACCGTTTATAAGTTTCATAAAGATATACAAGTGAATGGGCCGGCTCAAGTCGATGCCTTAATTGATCAAAACCCTGAAATCTCAGAACAATTTACCCTGTGGGATCAACATGGCTCGGTGGTAAAACGAGGTCGAATGATTATTTTACCGATGGGGAAATCCATGCTTTATGTTCAACCCATTTATATGATTTCAACCAAAACTAAGATCCCCGAATTAGTGCGTGTTATTGTTTCCATTGGAAATCAAGTGGTGATGGATAAAACCTTACGTTCAGCCTTTAAGCGTTTAAAAACACGTTTTATGCTTCATGCCAATGATACGACGGGCATTAGCGAATCGGATACGCCAACACCTGAGAATGACGCATCAAACCTTAAAAAGAAATAACGCGTTGTCATTAAAGAGCCGCCTCAAAAGCGGCTCGCATCCTCTTTTTTCATTCTTCTTCTAAGTGATAAGCCACCAACCGCTCTACTTCGTTTTTAGAGCCTAAAATCAAGGGAACTCGTTGATGTATGGCCTGTGGTTTTATCTCTAAAATCCGTTCACGTCCTGTTGAACACGCCCCGCCTGCTTGCTCAATAATCAAGCCCATCGGGTTTGCTTCATACATTAATCGTAATCGTCCCGACTTAGATTTATGGGTATCCAAAGGGTACATAAAAACGCCCCCCCGCATTAATACACGATAGACCTCAGCAACTAACGACGCGATCCAACGCATATTAAAGTTTTTACCCCGAACCCCCTCTTCCCCTTGTAAACATTCATCAACATAGCGTTGTACAGGCGGTTCCCAAAAACGTTGATTCGACATATTAATAGCAAATTCAGCGGTCTCTTTAGGAATTTCTATCTTGGGATGCGTTAGTATAAACTCACCAATATCAGGATCTAACGTAAACCCATTTACGCCATTACCCGTGGTTAATACCATCATTGTCGAGGGGCCATATAAAACAAATCCCGCACACACTTGCTCAGAACCTTGCTTCAAAAAATCATTAGCGGTTGGCTCTAATCCTTTGTCATACCGTAAAATTGAAAAAATAGTACCTACGGTTAAATTTAAATCAATATTTGACGAACCATCCAGCGGATCAAAAAGGGCGAGATATTTCCCTCTTGGGTACTGATTAGGGATTTTAATCGGCTCATCAATTTCCTCAGAGAGCATTCCTGATAAATGCCCCGTCCAATTGAGCGCGTCAACCATGATATTATGACTTAAAATATCAAGCTTTTTTTGTACTTCACCCTGTACATTTTCAGTACCTGCATCCCCTAACACCCCCATTAAATCTCCTCGATTAACTAAGTGAGATATTTTTTTACAGGCCGTTGCGATGTCATTTAAAAGTAAACTAAAATCCCCAGATATTCCTGAAAATTCACGTTGTTGTTCAATAATAAACTGGGTTAGCGTGACATTATGTGCCATATTTTTCTCTGTCGTTTTAATTTAAAAGCGGATAGTCAAGGCTTATCAGCTCATGAGCAGAACCGCGATATTTCACGTCTCTGGCGTTTATAGACTCACGGATTATTTTATAGTAGATAGTCGTACATCGCTAGCGTACTCGATCACTTTAAATCAACACGCCCTCCCCTAACTAATCATCGTCTATCAAAAAGGATAATCATAATCAATGATTAACGGTGCGTGATCTGAAAACCGTTGATCCTTGTAAATAGCGGTTGCTTGCACCTTATCTTTCAGTTTTTGAGTGATTATTTGATAATCAAGCCGCCATCCGACATTTTTTGCCCAGGATTGCCCCCGATTTGACCACCAGGTATATTCATCAGGTTGCTGTTCTACTAATCGAAAGGCATCAAACCATAACGCATCCACAAAAAGATCATCCAACCAAGCCCGCTCTTCAGGCAAAAATCCCGAATTTTTACGATTCCCTTTCCAATTTTTTAAATCTTCTTCTTTGTGCGCAATATTCCAATCCCCCGCAATAACATAATCACGGCCCTCATTAGCGAGTTTTTGTAAATATGGCAAAAAACGGGCTAAAAAATCGAATTTAACCGCTTGTCGTTCCTCACTCGCCGAGCCTGAATGAAGGTATAAAGAAATGACACTTAAACGCCCAAAACGCGCTTCAATAAAACGGCCCTCGACATCCACATCCTCCCAGCCAATGCCTTTTATAACCTCATCGGGTTTCTTTTTACAATACAAGGCCACCCCGCTATAACCTTTTTTAACGGCATCATGATAAAAACAATGATACCCCGTTGGATGAAATGCCTCCGCTGTGAGTTGAGTCTCTTGAGCTTTCGTTTCTTGAATACAAATAACATCGGCATTTTGAGTCTGTAACCAAGGAAAAACCCCCTTACGTTCAGCGGCACGAATACCGTTTGCATTTAAAGTAATAATACGCATTGTTAATTGATGGTTGCGGTTTTGTTAAGGAACTCGTATTATAACCAGTTCCCTATTAAGTTTGTAAGCCCCATCTTGGGCACACTATTAAGAACTATGAAACCAGAAATTCATCCTGACTATAAACAAATTACCGTAACATGTGGCTGTGGAAATACCTTTGAAACAGGTTCTGTGTTAACTAAAGATTTAAATATTGAAGTTTGCTCTTCATGTCATCCTTTTTACACAGGTAAACAGCGTGTTGTTGATACCGCTGGACGTGTAGATAAATTCCGTAAACGTTTTAGTAAATAATTTTTTAGCTCTCGGTGTCGCTTAGTGTAAAATTACTTAACATAATTTTTTGAGAGGCTCAAATGTCACAAGATACTGTATCCTTTAGAAACAATAGCACGGGTGATGAGTCCGAGTTTCCCCTTTTAACAGGGACACATGGGGCACCTACCGTTAATATTGGTTCGTTGAATAAAAATTTAGGGTTATTTACCTATGACCCAGGTTTTGTTTCAACGGCAAGCTGTAAAAGTAATATTACCTATATTGATGGCGAGAACGGCGTATTGCTCTATCGGGGCTACCCTATTGAGCAACTTGCAAAACATAGTTCATTTTTAGAAGTCACTTATTTACTGATGAATGGTGAATTACCTAATAAACATGAATTATTTAGTTTTTCAGATGAAATTAATCATCACACTCTGCTACACGAATCCCTAAGTGGTTTTTTTGGGGGATTTCATTATGATGCGCATCCTATGGCCATGATGGTCGGGGTTGTGGGGTCTTTATCGGCTTTTTATCATAGCCAACTCAACATGGAAGATCCTGAACATAGACGCATATCTGCAATGCGTATGTTAGCAAAAATGCCAACCATTGCAGCCGCCTGTTATCGACACTCGGTCGGATACCCCATTGTCTATCCACGACGAGATTTAGATTATTGTGATAATTTTCTAAATATGATGTTCTCACTCCCCTCACAAACCTTTATTCAAAAAGATAAATATATTGAACCGATTACGGTTAAAGCCTTAAATTTACTCTTTATCCTTCATGCCGATCATGAGCAAAACGCCAGCACATCAACCGTACGTTTAGCGGGAAGTACAGGCGCAAATCCTTATGCGTGCATTGCCGCAGGTATTTCTGCACTTTGGGGCCCCGCTCATGGCGGTGCAAACGAAGCTGTTTTAAAAATGTTAGCGGAAATAGGAACGATTGATAACATTCCTAAATACCTTGCCAAAGCGAAAGATAAAAATGATCCTTTTCGTTTAATGGGGTTTGGTCATCGCGTTTATAAAAACTTTGATCCCAGAGCCACGATTATTCGTGAAACCTGCCATGAAGTCTTAGAACACTTTCCAACCGATGACCCGTTATTTGAATTAGCACTCGCCTTAGAAGAATACGCCTTAAAGGACGAGTATTTTATTGAGAAAAAGCTTTATCCTAATGTTGATTTTTATTCAGGCATCATTTATCGCGCCCTAAAAATCCCTGAAAACATGTTTACCGTGATGTTTGTTATTGCACGCACTGCAGGTTGGGTTTCCCATTGGTTAGAAATGATGGATGAACCCGTACAACGTATTAGTCGCCCTAGACAGCTTTATACAGGAAGTGCTAAACGTGATTATTTTTCAAAAAAAGACGCGTAATAACTCATTAATTTTGTTATTAAAACAACAAATAAACATAAACAGCTTGCTAACAGCTTAAGGGTTTAGTAAAATCCTCGCTCTTTGATAGCCTTAACAGAAAACTAACTAATAAATGAAAACATTTAGTGCAAAACCGGCAGAAGTTAAGCGCGATTGGTATGTAATTGATGCAGAAGGGAAGACGCTTGGTCGACTTGCCACAGAAGTTGCGCGCCGTCTTCGCGGAAAACATAAGCCTGAATATACCCCTCATGTGGATACAGGTGATTATATTATTGTCATCAATGCAGAGAAAATTGGTGTTACAGGCAATAAAGAACAAAATAAAATTTATTATCGCCATACAGGTTATGTCGGTAACATGAAGTCTGTCACACTAGGTAAACTAAGAAAAACCTTTCCAGATCGTATTATCAATACGGCTATAAAAGGCATGTTACCTAGAAACCCATTAGGTCGTGCTATGTTCAAAAAGTTAAAGGTTTATGCAGGCCCAACTCATGAACATCAAGCTCAACAACCTAAAGTGTTAGAACTCTAAAAAGGATAGATTATGGCAGCTCAGTATTATGGAACAGGTCGACGTAAAAGTGCAATTGCACGGGTATATGCGATCTCAGGTTCAGGTAAGATTACGATTAACAAACAATCAATTGAAGACTATTTTGGTCGTAAAACTGATCAAATGTTAGTCAAACAACCGCTTGTGTGTGTTGAAAAAACAACTGATTTTGATCTTAATATCATCGTCAAAGGCGGTGGTCCATCAGGTCAAGCAGGCGCAATTCGTCATGGATTAGCTCGTGCATTAATGGATTTTGATGAAACGTTACGCGCTCCTTTGAGAAAAGCTGGGTATGTTACTCGTGATTCTCGTCAAGTTGAACGTAAGAAAATCGGCTTGCACAAAGCTAGAAAGCGTCCTCAGTATTCAAAACGTTAAGTTTGAATCAAGCGGTCGAAAAAAGGGGAATCGAAAGATTCCCCTTTTTTTATGTCCTGATAAAAAGCAGTGTAACAAGGCACTGCTTTTTTCTACCGTCTATGGTATCAACAAGGATAACTCGTTAGGTTGAAAAAGAAGAACCACAGCCACACGTTGTAGTTGCATTTGGGTTTCTAATCACAAACTGAGAGCCGGCCACATCTTCTTTATAATCAATTTCCGCGCCCGTTAAATAACCAATACTCATAGAATCGACTAAAACGGTGACTCCGCCATTTTCGACTTGCGTATCATCCTCATTCACTTCTTCATCAAAGGTAAACCCATACTGAAAACCAGAACACCCCCCCCCAGTGACATAAACTCTGAGTTTTAAATTGTCATTACCTTCGTCAGCAATTAAAGTACCGACTTTCGTTGCCGCACTATTTGTAAAAATAATAGGATTTTCCATATTAATGCCTCTATTGTTATCGTTAAAAAAGAGAAGACCTATCTTATATCACAGCTTTTGGATAAGAGCCTAAGATATTTAACAAAGTCACATTATTTTTTAAATGCGCCAATGCTTTTGCAACAGGCTCATCATCTTGATGCCCGTCAATATCAATAAAAAATACATAGTCCCACAAGCCTTGTCGAGAAGGACGCGACTCAATATGAGTCATACTAATCCCTTGTTCAGCAAACGATTCTAGCATTTTATGTAATGCGCCCGATTTATTCCCCATGGATAACACCAATGAGGTTTTATCTAAACCTGTTGATTCGGGTCGTTGTTTACCGATAATCATAAACCGAGTGGTATTATTAGGCTCATCCTCAATATTTTTTTCAATAATATTTAACGCATATAAATCTGCGGCGACTTTACCTGCAATTGCCACCTTATCATTACACTCTTTCACCGATTTTACCGCCTCCGCATTACTACTGACAGGCGTTAGTTTGGTATTCGGTAAATTCGCCTCTAGCCATTGACGACATTGGGCCAATGATTGTTGATGTGAAAGCACCTCGGTCACTTCTGATAGCTTATTGACATTGCCAATTAAATTTTGATGAACCCGTATTTCAACTTCCCCACAAATTTGCAAGGGGGAATTTAAAAAGCAATCTAAGGTATGAGCAATAACGCCTTCCGTAGAATTTTCAACAGGAACAACACCAAACTGGCAATGATCGTTTTCAACACTGTTAAAAATATCCAGAATGCTACTAATCGGTTGTGCATGAACCGCATGACCAAAATGTTTAAACGTAGCTTGCTGTGTAAACGTGCCTTCAGGCCCTAAAAATGCGACTTCAAGCGGTTTTTCTAATGCCAAACAGGCCGACATAATTTCTCGAAAAAAAGACACCATCGTATCGCCACTTAAAGGCCCTGTGTTTAGCTCACGAATACGGCGTAACACTAAAGCCTCACGATCAGGACGATAAAAAGTTATTTTTTCACCCGTCGATAATTTAGTTTTAGCCACTTCCATTGCACAATTTGCACGTTGATTAAGCAGTTCTAAAATTTTCGTATCAATTGTATCAATTTGCTGACGTAGCTGAGGCAAAGGAATAATATCAGAAGTCATTTTTTTGGTCATGGTTGTTTAAACCCCTTTAAGACGTTTTTTCAAATTCTGCCATAAACTCAATGAGGGCATCAATTCCAGAATCCGTCATTGCATTATAGATACTTGCACGCATTCCTCCAACAAGGCGATGACCTTTCAATCCCACTAATCTATTGGCCGTTGCGCCCGCTAAAAAGGCTTTATCTAAGGCCGCATCATTTAGAACAAAAGGGATGTTCATTCGTGAACGATGAATCGTATTAACGGGGTTTGAATATAAGGTTGAATTATCAATCGCGTGATAAAGTTTAGTTGCTTGAGCTTTATTTTGCTTTTCTATTGCAGCCACACCGCCTTGTGCTTTTAACCATTTCATCACTAAGCCCACTAAATACCAGTTATAGGTTGCAGGGGTATTTAACATTGAATCATTTTTAGCTTGTTTCGCGTAATCAAATATGTCGGGAAGGGATGGATCGACCTGACCGATTAAATCATCACGAACGATGACCACGGTTACGCCACTCGGCCCCATATTTTTTTGTGTGCCAGCATAAATAAGGCCATAACGACTCACATCCACGGAGCGCGATAGAATGTTAGATGACATATCACAGACTAATGGAATGTCTTTAATTTCAGGGATGGTTTGAAACTCAACCCCTTGAATGGTTTCATTGCTGGTGTAATGTAAGTAAGCGGCATCGGAATCAAGCGTCCATTCACTTAGCGCGGGAATATCGGTAAAGTTTGATTCTTCCCCTGTTGCCGAAAGAATGACATCACAATAGTTTTTTGCGGCCTTTATGGCTTTGGTTGACCACGCGCCTGTGTTAACGTAACAAGCTTTGGTTTTACCGCGTAAAATATTTTGAGGAATAAAAGAAAACTGACCCGTCGCGCCGCCTTGGAGAAATAAGACTTTATAATTATCAGGAATAGCAAGGAGTTCAATTAAATCGGCTTTAAAGGCTTCGGCGATTGACATAAACTCTTTACCGCGATGACTCATTTCCATGACGGATAGGCCACTGCCCTGCCAATCTAATAATTCTGTTTGAGCTTGTTTTAAAACGTCTTCTGGAAGTACCGAAGGGCCTGCGCTAAAATTAAATGCTCTTGACATTAATAGGATTCCTTACGTTGAATGTTAAATAAAAATAAATGGGGATAGTGTAGCATGTATTTTTTGATAAGAATCAAGTGGAGTATAAGCTTAGGGTGTTTTTTAACAGGGCCTAGTAATTTTTGTGAATGATGGTTTTATTTTAACGTTAAATGGGGTGGTATTGGTTACCCTATACATTTTTTTCAAGTGAAGAACGTT
Organism: Methylococcales bacterium; assembly: GCA_030949405.1. Classification (NCBI taxonomy): domain Bacteria; kingdom Pseudomonadati; phylum Pseudomonadota; class Gammaproteobacteria; order Methylococcales; species Methylococcales bacterium. Next base: position 1,271,856 of record JAUZSN010000002.1, read on the forward strand.
TGTTATTTTTTATTTAATGAGAACGTGTGAACTCTTTAGACCTAACAGCTAGAGAACGGGGTTGATTATTTTTAAAAATGAGTGATTTTTATGACGGTAATTGCTTACAAACACACGATAGAATAAGGGTTTTATTGTTTGAATAAAATCTGTATTTTTAACGTTTTCAGGTTGAATATCAGGTTTAATTGAGTTTAAAATAGCGGGGTGAATCAGTTTTTTTGTGGTTTAAAAAAAATGATAGAAATAGATTTTAGTATTTTAATACTCTTTAAGAACAGAGCTACTTGCCACGGTTCCTTATTTAATTTAGAGTACCCTTAAAGTTATTATGTGAGTTTTTAAAATGAGATTTAGAATATGTACAAGCAAACAGTCAGTTTATTATTATTAGTCGCGGTAAACTGCCCTCTTTATGCCGATAATCAGCTAGAAGATGACGTGTCAATGGAGGAGTTGATAGGTAAGTCTTTTGAAGAAATAGGACAGTATGTCACAACAGCTTCTAAGATGAAGGAAAAAGTAAGTAAATCTGTTGCGACAACAACTGTTATTGAGCAAAAACAAATTAAAGAAATGGGCGCGCGTAATCTATTAGATATTTTAAAAACTGTGCCTGGTTTTGGCGTTACTCAATCAATTCTAGGTACTCGTCAAATTGAAGTACGTGGTATTAGAACGAATAATTCAGAAAAAATACTATTTCTACTCAATGGTCACCCACTTGATCATCAGTTATTAGGAGCAACTAGTAATTTAACCTACGAAGACCTACCCGTTGGTACGATTAAACGGATAGAAATTGTACGTGGATCTAGTTCAGCATTGTATGGTGCGAATGCTTTCATGGCGGTAGTTAATATTATTACCCAAAACGCTAAAGATTTGGATGGTTTTCATGCATCTGCTGGAATAGGTAGTTTTGACACTCAACAATACCAAGTTTCTTGGGGAAAACTATTTGACAATGGTTTTGAAGCAGCTTTGCATTTTAATTATGCTGATACTAATGGTATTGACTCCCCACTTTATACAGATAATTCTCGTACACTATTGGGAACAAGTAAGCTTACGGAAGAGCGTATTGATTTTGAATGGCAATTAGCTTACGAAGACTTTAAATTTGATGGTCGGTATATAAATAAAAAACAAGGCACGTTTTTTGGAATTACAAATATTCTTAGTGATGATAAAGCAGAGCAAGATTTTAGTAACTACTTTCTTAAATTAAGTCGTGAATGGAAAATTAACAATTCATTTACATTGGACACACAACTTTTCTACGATTCTTTTGACTATGATGTTACGTGGAATATTGCTCCAGATACATATCTTTTTCCCCGTTTTTCTGATACTCGTCTTGGGGGAGAGCTTGTAGCTACCTATGTTTTTAACAACACTCAAACACTAATAGTAGGAGCTTCTTACGCAGAAGAATCACATGAAAACCTTAAAGATAAAATAGGGCGAACTTATTCTTCTTCAATCGATGTGCCTCATACCTCAGCAGAATACAAACGTAGTCGTTGGGGGGTTTACATGCAAGATGTTTGGGATCCAATTAAGGATTTTCGTTTAACTGTAGGTCTGCGCTATGATGAATACAGTGATTTTGGTGGCACATTAAACCCGAGAGTGGGGTTTAATTGGGAATTTAGTGAAGGTTATTCATTACGATTTTCTTATGGAACAGCTTATCGCCCACCATCTGTTGGAGAATTAACCTTAAAAAATAACCCCGTTATACTTGGTAACTCTGCACTTACTCCTGAATTAGTAGAAACACTTGAAGGAGGAGTTATTATACAACCAATAAAAGGATTAACACTTCAAGCAACATATTACTATACTGACATAAATAAAATTATTACTCCCACAGGAACACTGACTCTACAAACTTATAACAATACAGGTCATATCATCACACAAGGCGTTGAAACTGAAATTCGTTATAATTTTATGGACGATTTTTTTAATGGTTCTTATTTGAGTGCTAATGGTGTATGGCAAAATAGTATACAATTGGATCGCCAGTTAGCTGATGTCCCACGTTATCGAGTTAATTTAATGGCTAATTGGGCTATTGATAAAACATGGAGTAGCTTTGCACATGTACTGATTAAAAGTAGTACACCACGAAACTTAGGTGATACACGTGATGATCTGGCAGGTTATGCAGTGGTTAACCTAGGAATACTAGGAAAAAACCTTTTTAATAAACAATTTGACATTGGATTTAATATTCATAATTTATTGAATAAAAAATATTATGATCCAGCTCCACAAAACTTAGATTTTGTAGGTGACTTTCAAGCAGAAGGAATTAGTTTTCTTGGTCATATAGATGTACATTTTTGATTTCTACTCATTACATAAAAATATCTGTTTTTAATTTCCATAGCTTGTAGGGGGATGAGTACACTAAAAGAGTTATAAATAAAATATAAAATAATTATTAAGAGATACTAAAGCGTCTTAATTTTTATTTTGTTAGTATTTAAACTATTGTTTGTGTATAAGTTGAGATTTTATACGAACAATAATCTTTAAAAATATTAGTTAGGTATAAATAAATGCAACCTTTTGAATTACCAGATTTTTATTCGCCTTGGCCTGCACGAATAAACTCAAACCTAAATTCTGCACGGATACATTCTAAAGCATGGGCTTATGAAATGGGCATACTTGGCTCAGAAGAGGATGCAAAAAGTTTAAATATTTGGGATGAACGTACTTTTGATGCTCATGACTATGCTTTACTATGTTCTTATATTCATCCCGATGCCCCAGAAGCTGAGCTTAACCTAATAACTAATTGGTATGTTTGGATATTTTTTTTCGACGATCATTTTTTAGAAATATATAAACGTAGTCATGACATAACGGGAGCAAAAGAATATCTTGATCGCTTACCTTCCTTTATGCCTATACATCCTATAGAATCAGTACCGATTCCAACAAACCCTGTAGAGAATGGATTAGCAAATTTATGGCCGCTTACTGCATTTACTAAATCAGAACAATGGCGAGTACGTTTTTTTGATAATACTAAGAATCAATTTGATGCTTCTTTATGTGAACTTGCTAATATTAACCAAGAGAGAATACCTAACCCCATCGAATTTATTGAAATGCGAAGAGTAGTTGGTGGCGCATTGTGGTCATCTGACCTCACTGAACATGCCATGTTTGTGGAAATATCTGCTGAAATTACAACCACTCGCTCAATACGTGTATTGAAAGATAGTTTTGCTGATGCAGTGCATTTACGTAATGATATATTCTCTTACCAAAGAGAAATAGAAGAGGAAGGTGAAAATTCAAATTGTGTTTTAGTATTTGAAAAATTTTTCAATATTGGAGTGCAACATGCTGTCAATATTACTAATGATTTACTTACATCTAGATTGCAACAATTTGAGCATACAGCAATTACCGAGTTGCCATTACTTATCGAAAGGTATGCGATAGATTCAGCAGAATATGCTGAAATTATTTTATTTGTTAAAGGACTTCAAGATTTTCAATCAGGTGCTCACGAATGGCATATGCGTTCTAGTCGCTACATGAATAAAAAGACGAATACAAGTGGGTCAACAGGGCTAGGTACATCAGCGGTTGATATTAATTCTTTATATGGGTCTCTAGGTCTAGCACGGTTCAAAAACTATACTCATACTCATTATCAGTCTGTAGGCTCGACTACATTGCCAAATTTTTATATGCCCTTCTCTACGAGCTTAAATCCTCATTTAAAGGCAGCCCAAAAACACTCAAAAGATTGGGCGAAACAAATGGGAATGCTAGATCCTTTACGTAATAGACCTGATATTTTTGTTTGGGATGAGCGTAAATTTGATGCGGGTGGCTTGGCTTTATACAGTGCGTTAATTTGTCCAAATTCTTCAGTCTCTCAATTGAAACAGATAGCATCTTGGGTGACTTGGGGAACTTATGTGGATGATTATTTCACACGGTTATACGCTGGAGTCCATTATGATATGGTAGGAGCTAAAATTTTTGTTGCTAGATTAGCTGATTTCATGCCAGTCAACTCGGCTAGGGCTATGCCTGTTGCGACTAATCCTGTAGAATTTGGGCTATTGGACTTATGGAGTAATTCCACTAAAAAATTATCTAACGATAATTGTTGCTCATTATGCTCTACTATTAAAGACTTTGTTGAAAGTATGTTATGGGAACTTGCAAACCATATACAAAATAAAATTCCAGATCCTGTAGATTATGTTGAGATGCGTAGAAAAACATATGGTTGGGAATTGATAAAAATGTTTACTCAGCAGGTAGATCAAAATGAAGGTATTTTATCTAAAGTATATCGTACGAGAACAATGCAGGAAATAAGCAATGTAGCAATTGATTATATTTGGCTAACTAATGATATTTTTTCATATCAAAAAGAAATAGAATTTGAAGGGGAATTGCATAATGGGGTATTAGTTGCTCAATGCTTTCTTAATTGCAGTCGAATTCAAGCTGTTAAATTTCTTAATAATTTAATGGTTGCTAGAATGCAACAGTTTGAATATCTTATTACTAATGACTTGCAAAATATTTTTGAAAAATTCAGCCTAGATGAAAAGAGCCTTGAAAAATTATCAAAATATATTGAAGGGTTACAATATTTAATGTGTGGAAATCTTCAATGGCATCTAACGGTAGATCGCTATAAAGAATTCGAATTAAAAAATGAACAAGTGAGGTCAAGAAGACCTATTGAAAATTTTTCTGGGTTAGGTATGTCAGCGGCACAAATTACAACATTATTAAAAATAAAAAGAACAGAAGTACCCTCTCTACCCTTAGACCTAAAAATTAATAACATAAATTCAGATAAATTAGGTACTTCAGCAATACAAATTATAGATTTATTAAAAAATACTGAACGTTAAAACGGTTATAGTTTTACTTTTTAGTTTAGTAAGGTGAAAGTCTCACAAAGTAGAAGTCGGTACTTTAATTTTGAACGTAGTTAGTTAGACGTTTTGGTTTGTTCTTAATCACCTACTATTTTTTCTAGTGATTATTAGTATAAAAAACAACTAATTAACTTTAAACGTAGTTAAAACAACATTTTTATATAGAGGTTAATATGGCTGAAAATAATTATTTTAGTAGCGCAGATGCGCGTTCAATGGCAGAAGTAACCCAGTCCCCCTTACAATTACAAGGGGTTACTTCGCAATGGTTGTTAAAGGTATTACCGTGGGTTGATGTAACCGCTGGGGTTTATCAAGTAAATCGTACCGTGTACGATGAAAAGAAGAAAGAAGTTATTCAAACATCATCTGAATGCAATCATGATAAACCTGTTATTACTTTACCAAGAACAGCGTCTTTTCCTGAAATGACACCTGCCCCTCGGGTTTATGAGTTAAGTGTTGTGCAAACGATCTTAGGCTTACAATCACGAGCGGTTGATCTTTATAACGAACCCTTTAATACCAGTTCAACACAAATACAACTTACTATTCAAGCGTTACGTGAGAAACAAGAAAATGAACTAATCAATAATCCTACCTTTGGTTTATTGGCATCCATTTCTGATAAACAAACTATAAAATCAGCAAACAACCTTCCAACACCCGATGCACTTGATAGATTAATCTCTCTTCGACGTAATACACAATTTTTATTTGCACATCCTAAAACTATTACCGCATTCGGAATTGAATGCAATAAAGCTGGATTGATTATTCAAAATATTCCATTAGGCGAGAGTTTAGTACCATCTTGGCGCGGTATTCCTATCCTTCCTTGTAGTAAGATCCCTGTTAAAAAGGGTAAAAGCTCTATTCTCGCTATGCGTACGGGTGAAGATAATGGCGGAGTCGTCGGTTTACGTCCAAAAACCCTTCCTGACCAAGTGGAAGCAGGTATAAACCTTCGTTTTATGGGAATTAATGAGCAATCTATCATTTCTTACCTAATCAGTAATTACTTTTCGGTCGCGGTTCTTCTTCCTAATGCCCTCGGTATTCTTAAAGATGTTATCGTGGAAAGCACTGATTAAATAACTTCATCGTGTAAAGTAACGGTTATTAAGTCAAAAGAAACGACTGTATTTTAAGTTGATTTCTTTTTTCCTAATAACCGCTAATAACACATCAATAAACGACGATTTTTACCCCTATTTACGATAAATTTAACCGTATTTTTACCGATAACATCATCTTCCAACACGTAGTATTTTAATCGACACACCTGCCTCTTATTTTTCACCTAAACTTAATCATAGTCATCACTTTAGACCCCCATTAAAAAATCCTAACCTGACTTACAATGAAATATTTCCCACTCAAAGTGAATAGGTTATACTGCCTCTTTATTAAGTCAAGCGTGTCTATTTACCGTGAACATTGAGCCTTGACTAAACAGCTTTTCCATACAATTAGCTCTTTATTTAAGTGAGAAGACTCATGAATAATATCATTTCTGCTTTATTACTCTGCCTTGTTGTATTTGTCAGTGGCTGTGATTCCAACTCAAATTCAACCGATGTAACAGCCTCAAAATCAAAGCCCTTTGATTTAAAAATAGCGCAACAGCATTATGCAGGAATTGATTTAACCATTGCCGATATTAGTGAGCAAAATTATAACAAAGGCTCCGCATTAGCCGTAACACTCACCGTTCCGCTCAACCCAGCCGAAGACTTCCAAGATTTTTTTAAAGTCAGTGATAAAAAAGGACAAGCCATCACGGGAAGCTGGGAGCTTTCAAAAAGTGGCCTCGTGGTTTATTTTCCAACCATTGAACCGTCAAGTGAATATACAGTTGATGTTTTGGGCGGGTTAACCGCAGCAACGGATAAACCATTAGCTCAAGCCACCACTAAAAAAATTAAAACCCGAAAAATGCAGCCGCAATTGCGTTTTGCCAGTAAAGGCTCTGTCTTACCTGCAAAATTAGCCAAAGGCCTTCCTGTTGTCGTCACTAATATTGATGCCATTGATGTTAAATTTTATCGAATTAAAAGCGATAAAATGAATCATTTTTTAAATGAATGGCGCGGACGCGCACAGCAATCTAATTATGAATTACAAAAATACCTGCCTTTTATGGATCTTAGCTATACAGGACGCTTTGATTTAAATCCTCCTAAAAATACCCGCCACAGTACCTATTTAGATTTAGCGGACATTGATGCCTTAAAACAGCCAGGCATTTATTTAGCCACCATGAAAAAAGCGGCTAACTTTAAAGATGAATACCAAGTGACTTATTTTGTGGTCAGTGATTTAGGGCTTCATGCACGAATGTTTCACGATAAATTAAGCGTACAAATAAGTTCATTAACCACAGGAAAAGCGGTTTCTGACGTAGCGTTAACGTTATTCGATAATAATGAAAAAGAATTAGCAAAAACTAAAACCGATTCAGCGGGACAAGCACATTTTGGCAGTCATCACAAAGCAGAATTATTGATTGCACGAGATAACGATCATATTTCAATTTTAAAATTAAATTCACCCGCCCTAGATTTATCGGAATTTAAAGTCGAAGGGCGTGAACAAAAACCGATTGAGATTTTTACCTACAGTCCTCGAGATATTTATCGCCCTGGTGAAACCATTACGTTTAGTGCCATTCTACGCAATGCCGATGCGAAAGCGATTAAATATCCCCCTATCAATGCAGTGATAAAACGCGCAGACGGTCAAAAAATTAAATACTTTACATGGCATCCTCAAGCGGATAGCCAAGGTTATTATCAAACGGATTATCAATTACCCGATAATGCGATGACAGGTAATTGGACACTAGAGTTAGAAACCGCAGGTAAAACCTATCATGCCTATAAATTCAAAGTAGAAGCGTTTTTACCTGAGCGGATGGAGTTATTACTGGGTCAACAACCGCCGCGTGATAACTGGACAACGGGTAATTCCGCCTTAAAAATTCCCGTTTCAGGGCAATACCTCTATGACGCACCCGCCGCTAATAATCGCTTAAGTACCAAGGTGATTATTAAACAAAATCGCCAACCGATTAAAGCCTTAAAAGATTATTATTTTGGCTTAGAAGATGAGAAATCCAAGGTTAAGTTTTATGAGTTAGCGGATATTAATTTAGATGAAAAAGGCTTGGCAACCTTAAACGTCCCTTCACGTTGGAAAAAAGTTAAAAATAGTCCGATGTCTATTAAGGTCATTAATAGTTTATTTGAAACAGGCGGGCGACCTGTCACCCGTTCGATTAATTTTACCTCATGGCCTCAAAAAACTTTACTCGGCATTCGTCCCCAAACACCGCTTACCGATATTCCTGATAGCACGGAAATTAAATTTGATGTCGTTAAAGCCACCGTAGAAGGAACGTTACAAGGAGACAGCGAAATTGTCGCCAAACTAATCAAAGAACAACGTGATTATTACTGGGAATATTCCTATTCAGAAGGCTGGCATTCGGAACATACGGCAAAAAACTATCAGGTTTTTGAAAAACGTTTAACTTTAGACCCTAAAAAAGCCGTGACGTTAACCGTGCCAGTGGAATGGGGATCGTATCTTTTAGTGATTGAAGACGCTAAAACAGGCCAAAAAAGTTCAGTGCGTTTTTATGCAGGCAGTGGCTGGCATGAAACTGAGATTAATCAATCGGCTCGCCCAGAACGGGTTGTAATTGAATTAGATAAAAAGAATTACCACGCGGGTGAAAAGGTCAAACTCAAAGTAACCCCACCTTATACGGGCAATGGTTTTATTAGTGTTGAAAGTGGTGATGAACAATTATGGTTTAAACGCGTTAACGTCCCTGCGGAAGGGTTGAAAATAGAGATTCCTGTTAAAAAAGAATGGGCGCGGCATGATCTCTATATTTCTTCGGTGGTCTTTAGAGCAGGCGATGCCAAAGAGAAAATTACCCCGAATCGAGCCGTCGGTATTGTTCATTTACCGTTAAACCGTGATAATCGTCAGCTTAAAGTCAGTATTGATGCCCCCACGGGAGAAATTCGCCCTGAAACAACGTTAATAAGTACCGTAAAAATTGCAAATTCAAAAGCGGGACAAAAAAACTATGTGACCTTAGCCGCTGTCGATGTCGGCGTATTAAATATTACTAATTATAAAACCCCCGATCCTTTCAAATGGTTTTTTGAACCACGACGCTATAAGGTCGATCAACGGGATATTTATAATCGAATTATTGAATTAGTTGATGGCGGAGTCACAAAAGCCCGTTTTGGAGGGGATGCAGATAAACATGCAGGCGGAGCGCGACCTGATTCAGAAATAAAAATTGTGTCGTTATTTAGTGGCTTAGTTGAAACCGATGCTCAAGGACAGGCACAGATTAAATTAGACATTCCTGATTTTAATGGGCGTTTACGATTAATGGCGATAGCTTTTAATGATGAACAATTTGGAGCAGCCGATACTGAAGTCACCATTGCCGCCCCTGTGATTGCCGAAATTTCCTTACCTCGATTTTTAGCCGCAGGGGATAAAGCGGAATTAACGTTAGATTTACGCAATCAAAGTGGGGAACAGCAAACCTTAAATGTAAAATTTTCAGCCACATCACCTATCACTTTAGTCGATAATAAACCGCTAACAATTACCTTAAACGACAAACAAAAAAACGTATTACGGTTACCTATTATCGCGGGAAATAGTTTGGGGCAATCATTAATTACCCTGCACTTAAATAATGCTCAAGGCGCAAAGGAATTAATTAAATTTAAACGGGAATGGCGATTAGGCACACGTCCTGCTTATCCTGCAACAGCATCCATTCAACGGCGATTAATTAAAGCAGGCGAGTCGGTTGCTATCACCCCGAATTTAAATCAATTATTAATAGAGTCGGCCACCGCGCAACTTAACATTTCAGCGAATCCCCCGATTGCGATAAAAAGTCATTTAAAACAGTTATTGCAATATCCTTATGGCTGTCTTGAACAAACGATTAGCAGCACCTACCCGTGGTTATCCGTTAATAGCCAAACGATTAACGAATGGGGCTTATCTAAAGTATTAATTAATAATAAACCGCTTAATATTAAAGATAAAGCGCGGACTATTGAGCGTAGTATTAGTCGAATAGCAGGAATGCAACGCAGTAATGGCGGCTTTGGTTTATGGTCAAATAACGATCGTGAAGAGCATTGGCTCACCGCTTATGCCGTTGATTTCTTATTGGATGCGAAAGATGAAGGTGCGAGTGTTCCGCAAGAAATGTTGGATAAAGCCCTCAAACGGCTTACGGAATATTTGAATCAACGCGGTAATATGTACGGGCAAGGCTATAGTCAATACCCCAAACATGCGAGTTTTGCTTATAAATCGTATGCGGCTTATGTATTATCGCGGGTAAATCGCGCCCCTTTAGGAACATTACGCACCTTATACGATCATCATTATAAAGAAGTAAAATCAGGTCTCCCTTTAACTCATTTAGGAATTGCCTTATTTAATCAAGGCGATCAAATCAAAGGGAAACAAGCCATTCAGTTGGGAATCAATAAACCGCGTAATGATTATTTTTATTTAGGCGATTATGGCAGTCGATTGCGGGATTTAACCTTAATTAATTATTTATTAAATAAACATCCCGTTGCCCCTAAATTAGTGGCTGGTTTAATTTTTCAATTAGGGGATGAATTAGCCCATCGAGATTATTTAAGTACTCAAGAAAGAAACGCATTATTTAGAACAGGGGTGTTATTAAAAAGCAAACCTCAGCAAGCATGGCAAGGAAATTTAGTCTTAGACGCGAGTGAGACGATATTGAAGCAAAAGGGAACTTATCATAAAAACTTTCAAGGTGATAAAATACCCCAAACGGTGACCTTTAACTCACAAGCGACCCTTCCTTTATATATGCGCTATGGGGTTCAAGCTTATCCGCGTACCGCCCCTGCGATGCAAATGGACACGATTCAAGTTGAGCGTAATTATTACACGCTTCAAGGCAAGCGTGTTGAGCTTAAGCAAGTCAAGAGTGGTGATGTTTTTGTTGTACATCTTAATGTAACCGCCAAAAAACGGATTAAAGATGCGTTAATTATTGATTTAATCCCCGCAGGCTTTGAAATTGAAAATCAAAACCTTGAAAATAATTTAAAAATTGATCGTTTTAAAATTGGCAATGAAACTATTTTAAAAATGCAAAGTTACAGTCGAGTCAGCTATGAACAGTATTTAGATGATCGTTATATTGCTGCAATTGACTTAGGTAAAAACCGTTCACGCCATGTATTTTATTTGATGAGAGCGGTGACCAAAGGTAATTTTGTTAATCCCCCGCCTTATGTTGAAGATATGTATCGTCCTTATATTCGAGGAATCGGGCGAACCTTTAATAATGTAGATATTTTTTAGGAAAAAAAAGATGAGTGCGGTAATGATGGAAAAACGCTATTCTATCGAAGACTATTTAGCTTTAGAAGATAAAGCAGATTCTAAAAGTGAATATTACGAGGGGGAAATTTTTCCAACGGCAGGCGGAACTTTAAATCATAATCAAATAAGTATTAACCTTTGTATTATTTTAGGAATCGCCTTTAAAAAACGTGATTTTCGAGTTTTTGCAGGCGATGTTAAATTACATATTCCAGCGACGAATAGTTTTACTTACCCCGATGTTTTAGTGATTAACGGAGAACCCAGTTATTGGCAAAATCGTCGAGATACGATAGATAAATCTGAGTTAATTATTGAAATTTTATCAGACAGTACAAAAGATTATGATCGAGCAGGAAAGTTTGAAAATTACCGAAGTTTACCTGAGTTACATGATTATATTTTAATTAGCCAAGATAAAGTTCACATCGAGCATTTTGAAAAACAAGCGTTTAACCAATGGTTATTAACGGAATATAAATTATTAGACGACTCATTGAAACTCGTTCAAATTGAAGAAAGGATGAGTCTCGGTGATATTTATGACAAAATTGTATTTGAAAAATAGAAACCACTTGTGAGATTAAAAACAGAGGACATTAAAATAATAAAAACATTAACCGCCACTTTTTTCGGAGAAACGAGTTCTGTTTTTTTGTTTGGCAGTCGAGTCGATGACCATAAAAAAGGCGGTGATATTGATTTATACATTGAAGTCGATGATAAGCATGATCTTTTTGAACGAAAGATAAAATTTTTAGCCCGATTAAAACGTGCTATAGGCGATCAAAAAATTGATCTCGTCTTTAATGAAGATAGCTCACGACTCATCGAACAGGAAATAAAAAAATGGGCAATCAAGCTTTAATTTATAAAGAAAAATTTGAAAAAAACCTTAAAGAAGCCGCGATACATTTACAACGTATTAATGAAGCGTTTGAAGAGTTATCCATTAACTATTCATTTCCAATCGAAACTGAGGATTTTTTGAAAATTCTAGTTAATAGAAATGAGTTAGCCTTTGCCGATCAAATTATCTATCGTTTTTCAAAAACACAAGATAGTATGGGGGCAAAATTATTCAAGAGCTTCGTTCAATACCAAGGCGAAAATATAAACCGTCCTTTTTTAGATATTCTAAATTCATTGGAAAAATTAGATATTTTAGACGTGGAAAAATGGTTTGAATTAAGAGAAATTAGAAATGAAATTGCTCATGATTACGAAGAAAATGAATTACTGGCTAAAACTATCCTCAATAATATTTATCGCTATAAAGAAGAATTAAACACTATTTTAAACATGCTTGAACAACAAATAAATAATACTTAAACCTTAACGCTTTTAGACATCATGAAAACAAATATAACCAGTGCCGCCGTACGAGCTGCTTTTTTAGACTTTTTTCAACAACATGGACACACGGTTGAGCCAAGTAGCTCTTTAGTGCCAGTAAATGACCCCACGCTATTATTTACTAATGCGGGCATGGTTCCTTTTAAAGATGTCTTTTTAGGTCGAGAACAGAGAAACTTTGTACGCGCAGCCTCTAGCCAGCGTTGTGTACGTGCAGGTGGCAAGCATAATGATTTAGAAAATGTCGGTTATACCGCACGTCATCATACGTTTTTTGAAATGCTAGGTAACTTTAGTTTTGGTGATTATTTCAAAGAAGAAGCGATACATTTTGCATGGCAATTTTTAACCGTAGAGCTAAAGATTCCTGCGGAAAAATTATGGGTCACTGTCTTTGAAGAAGATGCCGATACGGAACAAATTTGGTTAGAAAAAATAGGTGTTGATCCTTCACGCTTATCTAAAATTGGCGCAAAAGATAATTTTTGGTCAATGGGTGAGACAGGGCCTTGTGGTCCTTGTAGTGAAATATTCTACGATCATGGCGAAACGATTGCAGGCGGGCCTCCAGGAACTCCCGAAGAAGAGGGCGACCGTTATATTGAAATTTGGAACTTAGTCTTTATGCAATATAACCGCGATCAAGACGGGGTTTTACATCCGTTACCGAAACCTTCTGTGGATACAGGCATGGGCTTGGAGCGCGTCACGGCGATTTTACAAGGGGTGCATAATAATTATGAGATTGATTTATTTCAAGGTTTATTGAAAGTTGCGGCAAAATTAGCCAATACCGAGGATTTAAGTTTAAGTTCTTTACGAGTGATTGCCGATCATATTCGTTCGTGTGCCTTTTTAATTGTTGATGAAGTGATGCCTTCCAATGAAGGGCGGGGTTATGTATTAAGACGAATTATTCGCCGTGCAATTCGTCATGGTTATCGTTTAGGGATTCGTGAGATTTTCTTTTATAAACTCGTTGCGCCCTTAGTTGATGAAATGGGCGCGGCTTATCCTGAATTGGCGAAAGCTCAAGCACAGGTTGAACGAATTTTGAAAAAAGAAGAACAACGTTTTGCCGAGACTTTAGAACAAGGTATGAAAGTTTTGGAAGCCTGTATTTTAAAAATGCACGACAGCGTAATTCCAGGTGACACCGCTTTTTTACTTTATGACACCTATGGATTTCCGTTAGACCTAACCGCTGATTTTGCCCGTGAAAATAACTTAACCGTCGATCATGCCGCCTTTGAAATTGCGATGAATAAGCAACGAGAACGTGCAAGAGGCGCGAGTAGTTTTAAGGTTGCTTACGATCACGAAATTGAACATGACAGTCAAACTGAATTTACAGGTTATCAATCGTTAACGAATGAAGCGAATATTCTCGGTTTATTTAATCAAGGGAACGCTGTTGATTGTCTACAAACCAATAATGAAGGGGTTTTATTGTTAGACAAAACGCCGTTTTATGGTGAGTCGGGCGGACAAGTCGGTGATAACGGTTTAATTGAAGTAGAGGGCGGCATTTTTAAAGTCACGGATACCCAAAAACAAGCAGGCACGTTATTTTTACATCAAGGCAAAGTCATTTCAGGTGAGCTAAAACAAGGACAATCCTGTCATGCAAGCGTTAATAGTGATCCTCGAAAAGCGACCGAATTAAACCATTCAGCCACTCATTTATTACATGCCGCATTAAGACAAGTTTTAGGGGAGCATGTGACTCAGAAAGGCTCATTAGTGAATCCTAAACAATTACGTTTTGATTTTTCACATTTTGAGCCGATGACTAAGGATGAAATAAGCCATGTTGAAAAATTAGTTAATCAACAAATACGCTTAAATCATTTGGTTTCAGCTAACATCATGCCTAAAGCCGCTGCTATGGAAGCAGGCGCGATGGCGTTGTTTGGTGAAAAATATGGTGATGAGGTACGGGTTTTAAAAATGGGTGAATTTTCCACCGAGCTTTGTGGAGGCACCCATGTTGAACGGACAGGGGAAATAGGTTTTTGTAAAATCACCTCTGAAACAGGCGTTGCCGCAGGGGTACGTCGTTTGGAAGCGGTGACAGGTCAAGCAGGATTTGATTGGGTTCATGCAAATAATCAAGCGTTAACGCAGGTCGCGCAGTTATTAAAAAGTTCGCCTGAAAAGGTTGAAAGTAAAGTTCAGCAGTTATTAGAAAAACATAAATTGTTAGAAAAAGAACTTGAGCGTTTACAAGCGAAGCTAGCGAGTTCAGCGGGGGATGAGTTAAGTTCTCAGGCGGTTGAGATTAATGGCATTAAGGTTTTGGCGGTTGAATTGAAAGAGGTTGATCCCAAAGCGATGCGTGGAATGGTGGATCAATTAAAAAATAAACTCGGTAAATCGGCGATTATTTTAGCCACGGTGACGGGTGATAAAGTGAGTTTGATTGCTGGGGTTTCAAAAGCGGAAACTAAGCAACTTAAAGCGGGTGATTTGGTTAATTTTATCGCGCAACAAGTTGGGGGGAAAGGCGGTGGTCGTCCTGATATGGCACAAGCGGGGGGGAATAATCCTGCGGCTTTGTCGGGTGCTTTGAAGCAAGTTCCAGAGTGGGTTAAGTTACAACTTAGCCATTAAATCATCTAAAAAGGGGCTACCAATTTAAGACGGGACATCCAGCAATTTCAAAGGGTTAGAAAACACACGCTTTCGACTATTTCTAGGAAGCGGTAACTCGCCCATTTCATTCAGTAGCCATGAAAACAAGTCTGGAAACTCGGTATCAAATAAACGCATGGCGGCGGTTGTGCCATCCTCACGTTTGATTCCGTAGTTATGAATGACCGTCAACGCGTTTAATCGCTTTTTATTCAAACCTCGCCCATTGCGATACATTTGCGATAAACAGCCATTTCGCCCTTCCACCGCAGATGAACTGCGTTGAAACTGCCTTGCCATATGCTCCGCCAATGTTAGCCATCGCTGCATTTCACTGATTGATAACTTTGCACTAAATGGGTCTGATTTGAGCTTATCAGACGCGGTTTCCCAAGCTTTTCGATAGTTTTCCTTTGACCTGCGGCTTTTAGTTTGTTCCATTTTCTGATGCCAATAAACAACGGGTAATAATGTTGTGGTCAACCAATATTCGGTATCCGCATCAAGCCCCAAATTTTGCAAGGTTTCGCGTACCCAAAGCCACCAAAAACTGATGGATACCGCTAACGGTTTTATTTGATTACGAAACTTTTTCATCACGCCTTTATGATCGTTAATCCCTTGTTTTTCCGCTATTTTTTCAAAGGCTCGCGCTCTTAACTCTAGCAACTTCTCAACCTGTTCCGCATCGTTTCTACGACTATCATTGAGTGAAAAAGGATGAACTTCATCCGCAATCCCTTGTAAGTTTTCGTGATAATCTGTTTGTATTTTTTGGCTTCTTCAAGCTCTTTTTCAGCCGTTATCCGTGTTGTTTTAAGTCCAATAATTTTCTGCATCGTTGCCGTTTTAGAAACAGTAGACTCTGCGGTTTGCGCTGCTTGCCGCTGTTTTTCAGCCCTTGCTGCACGCCTGCCGATTTTCGCGCCTAACCAGCGACTCATATCTTGTTGAGCATGAAAAATATCTGCCCCCGATTCGCACTTAAACCCCGTCACTGCCATTTTTATCAACGCCTTAGCGCGATCACTAATCGCATGATTAACCTCAATGCCTAATGATTCTAATCGTGGCGAAACCTTTTTATACCAAGTATCGTAGCACCTATCATCGCTAATATCTTCCAACAAAAGATAGCCAGAACGTAAGTCCATTAAAACTAAAATCATAAAGTTGCCGAAAAAGTCTCATCCAGCCCAGCAACAACTTTACGTGTTTGTTTTTTCACACTTTTTCGCATTCTTGCTGAAACTGCAGGCAATAAGACTTCCATTTTATTGATTTGAGTCCGCAGTGCGTCGGGTGATACGCCCACATGGGTGTCAATCCGTATCATTTTAAAAAACAGCGATAAAGTCTCTGCACCTACGCCTGCCTTTAATCCAAAGACATACAAGGCGGAAAACACCATTAATCTTTGCCAAGAACTACCTGCCTCGGTTTCCCATAATGATGATTCAGGATGTCGATTTCGCTTTGTTTGCGCTTGACGATGACGATGCACACTGCTTTTTGAGCGACCAACAATTGAAGCTAAGTTACGAACAGTTTGCTTGCCTGTTGTTGTAATTTCAGCGATAATTGCGTGACTAGCTGCGCGTATTTTCTGTGTTGTTCTGTTTTTTTAGTCATTAACCTATGATACAAGAATATCGCAGTTAGTTCTTTATTTTGTCCCGTCTTAAGTTGGTAGCCTTTTCATGTTTTTCTTTTTGATCTTCAATAAGGGTCTTTTCAAATAGAGATAATAGTAAAATAAAATGTTCTGTTTTTAATCCTGTTAAAGCTCTTAACTGTCTATCATCATAAATTCTTGGTAAAATTTCTTTTATTTTCATGTTATACTTTTATTTTTATTTTTTATAGAAATTTATTATAAAGCTTATTTATTATTTTTAATAATTTAATTTAAAGTTTATTTATTAGGCTGTATCAACTGATTGTGAGTGTTATCAAGTATATATAAGCAATTGATTTTAATATGTTTTATTTAGAAGAACAAGTCTAATATTACAAAGGGTTGAGTTATGAGTGAAGATTTCAGTAAAGGAAAACGTGGCTCAGTAGTTCCCTCTGACCCAAATAAAGTGCGAATTACTATTCGCCTAGATGCTGATATTATTAACCATTTCAAAGCATTAGTTAATAATTCAGGGGGTGAAAATTACCAAACACTTATCAATGAGGCTTTACGAGAGCATATTCAAGCCCACAATGAATCATTAGAAATAACACTGCGAAAAATAATTCGTGATGAATTAAAATTAATAAAGGTAGCGTAAAAAACATAAGTCGAATAGCCGCCCCACCTCTCGGTGGGGAAGCCCTCTAACAGTGATAATAAAATCATCCGCATAACGAATCACATTAATCTTGTGTGAACGCTTCTCATGAATGTTCTTGTACATGCAACTTTCCAGACCATCCAAACACAGATTTGCCAACAAAGGCGAAATAATTCCCACTTTTTTATATGAAATATTGATCAACACTTCGGACAGTTTTAATGCGAGATAACCCCGAAGCTACAAAGCTCCTCGTATTGAGAAGAGCATTTTATTAAACTCAGGTCTACCCCAGAGTTTAATAAAATACGTTCAATCGATAACTCATTGAAAAATCTAGTCTTCCAGCTACCGATTGAAATTGGTTTTCGTTTAGGACTTAAAAGTCGGTCATGCCATTTAATCAAATTTAGCGCAGTCAACACTTCGGACAGTTTTAAAAGTAGAGGAAATCTTCAATTCATAGGAAAATGTAGTTTCTAAAGCAACAATTTCCTGAAAAGAAGATTTCCATGCAACTAATAGAAACGATTTTAGAAAAAATGTCTAGTGGTTCTAAACCACCGTTACAATGAGTTATCAGAAAAAACCTATCGTCGATGGTTTAATAAAAAGTTAGATTTTCTTAAATTTAATCAGGTAGGTAATAATGAAATTCTTTCAACGTCGGGACAAAAAATAGCGGCTTTAGAGTGTAGCTTTGTTAACAAAAGTGGTGAAAAAACTTACGGTTTAGCTAAGTTTTGGGATTCTAAACAAAAGTTTACCCATGGCGTGATCGCTAAAGGTTACCATCAAATTGGAAAATTACGTTATGATGCTAATTTACGTTTACTCTACGAAGGTGTGCAAAAAGAAAAAGGTCGCCATAAATGTTATGACAGTAAGTGGATTGTGGGTGAGACGAGAAAATTAGAATTAGCAGGTAAACAGGGTGGTGTTAAGATTTATACAGCAATCGTTAATTCTGTCTCATTGAAATGTAATATTCGCATCGCTTATTTAGTTAAAACAACGTCACAAGGTACACGTTATGCCTTGTTGTTTTCAACAGATACAGAGATTGATGCAATGACACTTTATAATTATTACAAGGCACGGTTTCAGATTGAATTTCTATTTCGTGATGCTAAACAATTTACAGGACTTTGTGATTGCCAAGCACGTTCTGAACCTGCTTTACACAGCCATTTTAAGGCACGTTTTACTGCGCTAAATTTGATTAAATGGCATGACCGACTTTTAAGTCCTAAACGAAAACCAATTTCAATCGGTAGCTGGAAGACTAGATTTTTCAATGAGTTATTGATTAAACGTATTTTTTCAAACTCTGGGGTAGACCTGAGTTTAATAAAATGCTCTTCTCAATACGAGGAGCTTTGTAGCTTCGGGGTTATCTCGCATTAAAACTGTCCGAAGTGTTGTTAAATAAGTTAAGTCTTTAAGAGGACACTTAAAATGAGTATCAATAATATGGCAAACATCAGATATAGGCTGGCCAATTATGTCATTTACATTTAGTTTAAAAGCCATACGGTATTCCTTAAATTAATTTATAACGCCCAAATCACTTGACGTAAAAAGGGGCCGAAATTTTGCGACTGCAATTGTTTTGTTGAATTGACACGTCAAGCAGAGCTTGAGGGTAGGCGTTCCCAAGTTGGAGCTTGGGAGGCTAAGGCGACATTTAAACCATCAAGTGCGACTTCGTTTAAATGTCCTGTGTCAATATGCCACACAATGAGCAATTTACAATCACCTTCGGTTGATTCTTTAAACCAGACGCAAGGACACGCGGCTTCGCAGTTACAACTTTCAAAATAACTGCCTTTTAGAATCCAATCATCTGTCATTTAGGCTCTCCTATCAAAAAATTTAAAACACTTCTTTAAAGGGTCGTAGATCAATTTCATGTGTCCACGCGCTAGGATGTTGTTGATGGATCATCCAATAGGTTTTAGCGATTTCTTCACGCTGTAACAAGCCCTCTTTACCTTTCGTAGCAACATAATCAGGAAATTGTTCAACCGCGACATCGCCATCAATAACGCCATCAATAATGGCATGAAGCACATGAACTCCTTGGGGTGAAAATTCCCGAGCGACCCCTTGTGCTAAAGCTCTTAATGCAAATTTAGCCGAAGAAAATGCAGTAAACGGCGGTTTTGCTCTTAATGAGGCGGTTGCGCCTGTAAAGATAAGAGTACTGGGATGATTGCTCATACTCAGCATAGAATCAAGCATCGCTTTAGCAAATAAAAAGGCTCCAAAACAACTTTGTTGCCATAGCGCAGTAAAGGTATCCGCTTCTGTTTCTAGTAACGGCGAAGGAATGTTACTGGCGACATTATAAACCGCAATTTCCACGTTACCGCCTTCAAGCTTTACGACCTCAGATAAATGCTTTATATCCTGCTCACTAGTTGCATCCGCAACCACCGTTGTCACCGAGCCATTTTTAGCTTCAATGACGGCGGCGACTTTGTTAAGCTTATTTTCTGAGCGACCGGCGATGATGACGTGTAACCCTTGCGCTGAAAAGTGATCGGCGAGTGTAGCGCCCAGACCACGTTCTGACCCAACCCCAATGATAACGGCTAAACATTTCCCCTCCATTAGCTAGCTCGACCCACTTCAGTTGCTGTAGGCACTTCAATTAATTGACCTGATTTAACATCATAAATATAACCATAAACAGGAATATCATCAGGCACTAACGCATGAGATTTAATCCGAATAACATCTTCGGTCACACTTTTAGCTTGATCTTTAATCGTTAACCAATCTATATATTTACCTTCATCAGAACAAGGGCCTTCACAGCAATCATGCCAACCGCTCGCATCAACCGAGGCCGTTTTTAAACTGCTGCCTAATAAATCACGCATAATATCATCAGTAAAGGTTTCCATACCGCAATCAGTATGGTGAATAACAAACCATTCGCGTGTTCCTAATAATTTATAAGAAATCACTAACGAACGAATCGCATCATCACTTGCGCGTCCGCCTGCATTACGAATTACATGAGCATCCCCTTCCGATAACCCTGCATATTTAGCAGGATCCAAACGCGCATCCATACAGGTTAAAATCGCAAAATGCCGTCCAGGAGGCATGGGTAAATCCCCTTTATCAAATTCTGCGGCATAATTGCGATTTGCTAATAAGACTTCATTTAGTACTTTACTCATAGTGGTTTCCTCATTATGGATAGGTTTTATTATGGTTACAATCGCGGCGATTAGTCACCGTCTTTTACTTATATTTTGGCAAAAATTAATGAAAAATTATTCGATGGCATATCAATTTTTTCTTTTAATTCCAAACCCTGCTTTTGAGCGGCTGTATTTAAGTCAGCAACATCTTTTAAGCCCCATTCATCAACTCCAGCAGAAGCTAAAGTATTATGAAAGGCTTGATTCGATTTTGTGCTAAAAGTTCCTTCAATTTTAAAAGGCCCATAGATTAACAAAAAACCTTCTTTAGTCAAAAGTTTAGATGCGCATTCCATTATACCATCCGCGATCGAAACAGGGGCAACCTGAAAAATATTAATACAAAAGATTGATGCAAAGGAATGAGGTTTGCCTTTAACATTAAGCCACGTTTCAGGGTCGGTTAAATCTAAATGAACAGGATCCGCAATATTATCGTTGCCCTGTTCGACAGAAAGTTGTTTGATATTATCAAAAACGTCTTGATCTCTGTCCGTTGGATGAAAATGTAAGTATTCAAAATGCGGAGCAAAATAATTAACATGCATTCCACTGCCACTGGCAAGTTCTAAAACCTGCCCTTCATCGGTTGGAAATTTGTCTTTTAATACACCTAATAGTGGCTCACGATTGCGATTTCCTGCCCAAGCAACATATTCACTGAGAGGATGTGGGTCTAAAGCGGGCTTATCATTACTCATGATTTTTTCCTGTGGTTGTAAAAATTAGAGAACATAAAGGAGGGTTAAACATTCCTTTCATTAACCTAATGCAACAGTTATGCCAAAATAAACAAAACAAAAAACACTGTAGATACAATAACTTATATTTTTGTTTTTTTAATAAAAAGAAGTTATACTTCACTTTATGAAATTAAACTTCACACTCTAGCCATGACTCAACCTTCTTTATCTGATTTAACGCCAATATTTTTTTTACAAACGATTATTTTGGAATTAATGCACGCGAGTGAACAACAAGGACAAAAACATTGTGAACAATTAATTGAACACATTGCAACGACGGCAAGCTGTTTTTTTGAAGAAACCTATCGCAATCAAAAGGGGAATCAACAGCAACTTGACCGTGAACACTATATTGAATTAATTTTAGGCTTAAAAAATAATATTGGCGGCAGTTTTTCTTTAAGTTCTTGTAACCAAGATGTGATTAAAGTAACTAATTGCCAATGTCCTTTTGGTGAACGCGTTAATCAATTTCCTGAGCTTTGTGGAATGACCTCCAGTGTATTTGGTGGTGTCAATTCTCACCACGTTGTTCCAATTTTTCAAAAGCATTAGCTCTAAACTCATCAGGCGAAATCTTGAATAATTCAGGTTTAGTTTTAAACCAACTTTCCATAGCTTCGTAGGGAGTTCTGACTTTCAACTCTCTTCTTAGGCTTCCGTGTCTTCGTGTAAAAAGATAATATAGCAAAAACTTATTTAAACTTTCTTTGAGTTCTCCTATATTTTGATACTCTTCTACTTTAATTGTAGCATTTTTGATAGTACCATTCACTCTCTCTACCATTCCGTTGGTTGCAGGAGTATGTGGAGCTGTTAGTCTATGGTCTATATTGTCCTCACTGCACTCCTTATCAAATTTATGATTACCACTGACTACTCCTTTTCCTCTTGCCCATTTATCTGTGAACTCTAGTCCATTGTCTGTGAGTATATGAGAGAGATAAAAAGGAAAGAACTCTTTACACTCTGCTAGAAATGATACTGCATTATCAGCTGTCTTATTTTTATATACCTTGTAGTACATAAGCCGTGTAGCCCTATCTATGGCGACAAAGAGGTAATATTTGATTCCTTCTAGCTTTGGCATATAGGTGACATCTATATGGAGATACCCAGGTTCATATTCTTTAAACTTCTTTGCTTTCGCTTTTTTCTCTTCTGGAACTTGACTGATACTTTGTGCTTTTAATGTTCTGCTAACATTACTTCTATTTGCTTTTGGTATCACTGGAACTACAGTATCCACTACATCATCTAAGCTCATCCATGTTGTTGTTCTAACAAGCTCTATAAGCCTTTTTTCCAGTGGGTTAAGGGCATAGTGTATCGTATGAGGTATTGAGCTATCATCATCTGTAAAGTCTCTACCTCTCCACTTTGTAATTGTCTTCTGGCTTACTGAGAATTTTTCTGCTAACTCACTACTCTTTAATGCTGAGTTTTGTATAATAGCTCTTGAATGCTTGTTCAACCTCGCATTCGAGTGATAGACTTGTGACATATAAATCCTTTTTTCTGAAAGATTTCGTATGGTATCAAGCTATTGCTTTATTTTCTACTAAATTGGGATAATGTGGTGAGACCAGACAGGACCACTCATATTTCATTTTTCGCTATAGAATTTCTATCAAATTTAACTCAGGGCTGTAAGTAGGCAAATAATGCAATCCAAGTCCTTGCCCCATCCAATCGTCGTGTTTCTCTAAAAATTCCTGACAGGTATGAACGGAAGCATTAAATTCTTCGGTGATATTTTCACTTTTAGCACTTCCCTCAACGGTATGGAAAAAAGAATCGCCATAAACTCAAGTACATTTAATCGCTTGCTACGTTTCAATACCTTCGCCAAACGTATAAAGTAAGTTGAAACTCTACTTTTTAATATTATAACTACTTGATTTTATTAGAACCTAAATATTAGATTTTGAAAGATTCTGGCTCAAAACCTAAATTGGCGAAGGTATTGTTGTATACCTGATAATTTTTATTTGGGTACTTATCATAATGTGTAAAAAACAAAAAAGGATAAAATGAATGAATTAATTAAAACCCTCCATTCCTTAAATTCAAAAGAAAGATTTTTCTTAATTGGAAAGACTCTGGGAAATGCTCAGTTCACATTATTTTCTGAATTTCGTAAGGAATTATGTCAACTATTTGATATGGAAATTCCAACCGATGTATTTTCAGCGATGGACTACCATCTTGATTGGCTCTATGCAAGTCTTCAGATAACGGAAGATGACAATGATAAAATATATTCAAACAAAGAAGAAATAATCAAGGGACATCAAGAAGATATAGATTATTTAATGGTCTATGAAATAGAGCATTAAACCCATATAATTCTTATTGAGGCTAAAGGGGTGATGGGTTGGAGCAATAAACAAATGAAGTCGAAGGCGGCTCGTCTCAAAGAAATTTTTGGTACAGTCGGTGATAAATGGAAAAATGTAACGCCACATTTTTTAATGATGTCACCAAGACGGCCAGAAAAATTAAATATAGAAAACTGGCCAGTATGGATGGCTCCTCAGCAGAAAGTTAAATGGCTTCCTCTTCCTATCACTGATAATTTAAACAAAGTTACTCGATGTAACTCAGATGGAAAAGCGGACAAAAATGGAAATTATTGGACAAAGAAACGTCGGTAGGAATCTATAAAGAGAACAACCTAAAGACTAAACTTAACCCATAAAAAGGTCATTTTAACATTGCTTTTTTTGGCTACCAACTTAAGACGGTTAAGCCGTTTATATTTCGACAAGCTCAGCACGAACGGCTTAACCTTAACGTGTCCTGTCTTAAGTTGGTAGCCTGTTTTTATCTCGCCTTAAGTAAGGCCATGTATTGAACTATTTTTTTAGTCCGCTTAGGGTTTATTTTTAAAAATCTACGGGCTTAAATTCAACAAGCCTCCAGGATCAGTTGCCAAGGAGCGAATGAAGATCAAGAGGATAGGTTATTGTTAATACAACAATCAATCCTCAAGAATTAACGCGGGTTATTTTTAAGCTAACCGTTATGCCATTGCATAGACGCGTTTATTTAATCTACTTTTATTACGTGCAGCCTTATTTTTATGGATAAGACCTTTAGAAACCGCAGAGTCAATAATAGGAACAGCTGTGTTATAAGCTAACTGCGCTTCTTCTTTATTACCTGATTCAACGGCAACAATTACTTTTTTAGTGAAGGTGCGTAATTTGCTACGCTGTCCTGCGTTGCGAATACGGCTTTTTTCTGCCTGACGCGCTCTTTTTTTCGCTTGTGCTGTATTAGCCATAGTGACCTGATTCGTGCTATAGGTTATAAGAACCCTGTATTATCCTTGTTAAATGTTATCATTGTCAATATTTAAGTTATTTCGGACATTATTTTGAGTAAAAAACTTTTTAAATCGACCGCTATTGTCAGTGGGATGACGATGATCTCAAGAATTTTAGGCTTTATTAGGGATATGTTATTTGCACGAATTTTTGGGGTTGATTCGGGAACCGATGCTTTTTTTGTTGCCTTTAAAATTCCTAATTTTTTACGACGATTATTTGCAGAAGGGGCCTTTGCTCAAGCCTTTGTTCCCGTATTAGCGGACTACAAAGAAAAAGGCAGTCAAGAGGCGTTGAAGCTTTTTATTGATCGAACCGCAGGCGCGTTGGCTTTAATTTTAATGGCGGTGACGATTATTGGAATGATCGCCGCGCCCTTACTGATTATGTTATTTGCGCCAGGTTTTATGTGGGAAGGCAATCAATATGATTTAGCGGTGCAGATGTTACGAATCACCTTTCCCTATTTATTTTTTATTTCTTCTGTCGCCTTTGCAGGGGGAATTTTAAATTCACATGGACAGTTTGCCGTTCCCGCCTTTACCCCTGTATTTTTAAATCTTTGTATGATTAGTGCGGCCATTTGGTTATCACCACTGATGGCTGAACCTATTATAGCTTTGGCTTGGGGGGTTTTTATTGCAGGAATGGTACAGTTAGCGTTTCAATTACCCGCGTTAATGGCATTGGGTTTGGTGCCGCGTCCTCAGTTTGGATTTAAAGATTCAGGGGTTAAACGAATTATGTCGTTAATGTTACCTGCTATTTTTGGGGTGTCCATTACTCAGATTAATTTGTTACTTGATACCTTATTGGCCTCATTCTTAGCCGCAGGAAGTGTTTCATGGCTCTATTATTCAGATCGCTTGGTTGAATTTCCATTAGGTCTTTTTGGAATTGCACTGGCCACGGTTATTTTACCGAGTTTATCTAAAAATCATGCCGCCAAAGATCATGAGGCTTTTTCACGGTCGTTGGACTGGGGTTTACGGTTAGTGTTACTTATCGGTATTCCGTCGTCGATTGGTTTATTTTTATTAGCGGAGCCGATGTTATCGACGCTGTTTAAATATAATGAATTTGGAATCAACGACGTGCAGATGGCGGGTAAAAGTTTGATGGCGTATTCAGTTGGATTATTAGGCTTCATTTTGGTGAAAATTTTAGTCCCTGGGTTTACATCACGTAAAGATATGAAAACCCCTGTTCGCTTTGGAATTTATGCCATGATTGCGAATATGGTGTTTAATTTAATTTTATATTACCCATTGGCTCATGCAGGATTAGCGTTAGCAACCTCATTAGGGGCTTTTTTTAATGCGAGCTTGTTATTAAAGCAGTTGCTAAAAGAAAAAATTTATCAACCTGTGCAAGGTTGGAAAAACTATTTATTGAAAATTATCCTCGCAAATAGTGTGATGGGCGGGTGTCTTTATTATTTTGTTGATATAACGCGTTGGTATGACTGGAATGCGTTGGATAAAATAATGTATTTGGCCTTAACGATTATTTTAGCGGCTTTAGTGTATGCGATTGTTTTATTGTTAAGTGGTTTTCGGCCTCAACATTTATCGCCGCAATTAGTTGATTTAATGCCTGTTGATACGCATCGAAGACACAAGAAAAAATCAAGGAAATTAAATAAACGACAGCGGCTTAAGCAACAACGCCGACGTAGTCGTCAAAAATAAGAATCGTTACCGTCTAAAGAGAAGTACATGCCCTCTTTTTAGACACGGATTTAACCGCGTCGCTTATAATCCTGCTAATAAATCTTGTTTGATATCGTCACTATTTTCTAATCCAACTGAAATACGCACTAAGCCTTCTTTAATACCTGCTTGAGCTCGAATTTCAGGGGATAATCGTCCGTGTGTGGTCGTTGCAGGGTGTGTAATGGTTGATTTAACATCCCCTAAATTAGCGGTAATTGAGATGAGTTTTGTGCCATCAATTAATTTCCAAGCCCCGTCTTTACCATTCTTAACTTCAAAACTAACCACGCCGCCAAAACCACGTTGTTGTTCCTTTGCCAGTTGATGTTGTGCATGGGACGTTAAGCCTGGGTAATGTACTTTGATAACATTTTCCTGCTGTTCTAACCATGAGGCTAATTTCATCGCATTTTCACAATGGGCTTTCATCCGAATAGCGAGGGTTTCCAGTCCCGATAAAAATACCCACGCATTAAAGGCACTCATGGTCGCCCCGCTTGTTCGTAAGTAGGGGTAAAATGATTTTTCAATTAATTCATTTGTGCTAATGACCGCCCCGCCAATACATCGCCCATGTCCATCAATATATTTCGTGGTGGAGTGGACAATAATATCCGCCCCTAATTCCAGCGGTGTTTGTAAAATAGGGGTGCAAAAAACATTATCAACCACTAATAAGCAATCATGCTTATGAGCTATTTCAGCTAAGGCTTTAATATCAACAATTTCGATTAAAGGGTTTGAGGGGGTTTCAACAAATAAAAATTGGGTCTCAGGTTTTATTGCCGCTTCCCACGCCTCTAAATCGGTTAATTTTACAAAATCCGTGGTGACGCCAAATTTACCAAAATAATTTTCAAACATTAAAATGGTATTGCCGAATACACTGCGTGACGAAACAATATGATCCCCCGCCTTGAGCAAACTCATGCCTAATGACATGATTGCGGCCATGCCTGATGCAAAGGCTAAACAGCGTTCGCCTTTTTCCATAAAGGCTAATCGTTGTTGAAACGCATCAACCGTTGGGTTGGTGAAACGTGAATAAATATTGCCTTTTTTCTGGCCTGTAAACCGTAAATAAGCATCTTCTGCACTGTCAAAAACATAGCTTGAGGTGGCAAAAATAGGAATGCTATGTTCTGTTTCTAAGCCACGCTGTTGACCTGCTCTAACAGCTTGGGTTTCTAAGGCGTAATCGTTCCAATCAATCGGGTTTTTCATAGATAGAGGGGGTGTTATAAAGGCAGTGTATTTTACTTTCTGCGTAGGATGGGCTATAAACCCAGCCTACGCGGTGTAAGTTTTGAAAATCAGGCGATTTTTAGACGGTAAACTCTAAATTGAATTTTGCATTTCAATGCTGTAATTTTCATTATTTCGTGTTTGTTGAGCGGTATCATTACGTAATCGTTCAATACGTTCTAAATACGCCTCATCTATATCCCCTGTAATATAGTGCTGACTAAAGCAGGAGGTATCAAAATGTTTAATTTCTCTATTTCCACGTTGTACCGCTTCAATTAAATCATTCAAATCCTGATAAATCATTTTATCGGCACCAATAACTTGACTGATCTCCTCTTCATTACGATTATGAGCAATGAGTTCGTTTACAGCAGGCATATCAATACCATAAACATTAGGGTAGCGTACAGGAGGGGCGGCTGAGGCAAAATAAACTTTTTTAGCCCCTGCATCACGGGCCATTTGAATAATTTGTCCTGATGTGGTTCCTCTTACAATCGAGTCATCGACTAATAAAACATTTTTACCTTCAAACTCTAAATCAATGGCATTGAGTTTTTGCCGTACTGATTTTTTACGCATTTTTTGACCGGGCATAATAAAAGTCCGCCCAATATAGCGATTTTTTATAAAGCCTTCGCGAAATTTAACATCCAGTTTTTTTGCCATTTCCAATGCCGAGGCTCGACTGGTTTCAGGAATGGGAATAACGACATCAATATCATGATCGGGCCAGTTTTTAAGAATTTGATCCGCTAGTTTTTCACCCATTCGTAACCGCGCTTTATAAACGGAAATGCCATCAATAATCGAATCAGGTCGAGCAAAATACACATATTCAAAAATACAGGGGCAATGATCGACAATATCAGAGCATTGCTGGGTATGTAGTTTTCCTGAAGATTCAATGAAGACTGCTTCACCGGGTTCTATATCACGGGTCAATTTAAAATCTAAAATATCTAAGGCGACATTTTCAGAGGCAATCATAAAATCAGTGCCTTCTTCGGTTTGACGCTCGCCAAACACAATCGGTCGAATACCATGAGGGTCACGAAAACCTAAGATCCCCACGCCTGCAATCATCACGACAACAGCATAAGCGCCTTTACAACGTCTATGAACCCCTTCAACGGCTTTAAAAACATCTTGAGGGCTGATTTTTAATTTTCCTAAGCTTTGTAGCTCATGAGCAAAGATGTTTAATAAAATTTCAGAATCGGAATCGGTATTAAGATGGCGTTGATCTTCAATAAATAAGGCTTTTTTTAAATCGTCAGTATTGGTTAAATTACCGTTATGAGCCAAGGTTAAACCAAAGGGCGAATTGACATAAAAAGGTTGGGCTTCAGCCGAACTGGTACAACCTGCGGTTGGGTAACGAACATGGGCTATTCCCATTGAACCGCGTAAACGCATCATTTGTGCGTTATTAAAAACATCGCGTGTTAGGCCATTTTCTTTACGTAAATGTAATCGTCCGTTTTCACAGGTTACAATCCCCGCTGCATCTTGTCCTCGGTGTTGTAATACCGTTAAGGCATCATAAAGTTCTTGGTTTACATCTTGATGGGAAACAATACCCGCAATACCACACATTTTTTATCCTGAATTACACAATTAAAGTCATCGAGAAATGTTAAATTTTCAAGGGGGAATAAGGTTAGAAAAAGTAACACGTTCGGTTGTTTTTATCTATTACTTTTATTGTAGGCGAGGCGCGTTTATTTGTGATCGCAAAAAACGTAACCCCGCCTACAAAATTTCTTTTGATTTTGTATACGACTTTCCGAAGTTATTAACCCCTTATTTCTTTATTATTAACGGATATTACGCAAAAATAATAAATAACCAAATAGTTAAGCCATAACTATTTTTTATTGGGCGTGAAAAAACTTGTTTTTTCATTCCGTTGTATAAACAACGGTTAAGTGATTATTATATATCCGTTATTTCAGGTGGAATTTGTTCTCGTAACCATAAGGCGAGAACTTTAAAGTGTGGAATTAAGCTGGATTGTTTCCATAAGGCTTGTTCAGGGGCGGGAGTTAATCCTGCCAGCATAATGAGCAAGGCAACGACAATTCCACCGCGTGCAACGCCTAATAATGTGCCTAAAAAGCGGTCAATTCCTGTTAATCCTGTTTTTTCAAGTAATAACTCGGCAAAATAATTAACAATCCCACTAATAATAAGGGTAATGGCTAATAAAACGACAAAGGCAATGGCAATTCTAGCTGCGGGAAAGTCCACCCAATTTTCTAATAAAACAGAAAAGGAGCGGCTAAATTTTATTCCAACCCAAATAGCAAGAATCCATGCCAATAATGATAAGACTTCTTTGACTAAACCGCGTAACAATCCTATCAGTGACGAGAGGGTAATGATAGCAATAATGACATAATCTATTTCGTTCATCGTAACTAATTGCTGATAAAGTGAAAATTTAAGGCGCTAATATAATAATACTTTTAACGTTATTTAATTGATTTAATTTGGTTTTAATTTCTTTTGCGCGTGGCTTACTTAATTCAGGCCCGACACGTAATCGGTAAACCGTTCGTCCTTTTGATAAGGCAGAACTTACGAGGGCTGAAAATCCCTGATTTCTTAATTTATCTCGAAATGAAAACGCATTTTCTTCGCGATTAAAACTAGCCACTTGAATAAACCAACGATCCGCTTGAAGGGTCTCTTCAACAGGAGCGGCTAATACAGGAGCCGCTAATACAGGTATTTCTGATACAGGGGGTAACTGTATTGGACTCTCATCTATAATAGGGCGTGGTTTTTTAGCCACGGCTAAAACCTGGGGTTTACTTTCTTTGGGGGGTAGACTTTCCTCGGTTACTAAAACATCACTCACCCCTTCGGGTAATAAAGTGGCGGTTAATGAAGGTGAATCAAGCGATTGTTCGGGAATAGTAAGCAATTCGGTTTGTTGACTTTCACTTTTAGAGTCATTAAGAAGCATAGGCAAAAAAATCATGGCTAAAATAGTCACAACAGAGGCCCCTACGACTCTATTTCTTAATTCTTCATCTATTTCCATTCTTTATGACCCTACTTGTTTTCAAATTCTGTCAAATAATCGGACACTAAAAAGAAAGAGCCAAAAATTAAAATGAGTTCATCTTTATGCGCATTTTTTTTAGCGGCCGCAAGGGCCTCTTTAAAATGTTGAAACCCAAACGCAACATTTGTAATATTTTTTTGTTTAAATTCTTGGCGTAAAACCGATTCTTTAACCGCCCTAGGGCTTTTTATCGGGCTAATAAACCAATCAAAAACTCGATTATTCATAATATCAAGAATACTTGTTATATCTTTATCTTTCATAATAGCAAAGACAGCGTGTATTTTTTTGTTTTTAAACTCGGTGGTTAAATAATGGGCTAACATTTTAACCGCTTGTGGGTTATGGCCAACATCTAATAAAATAGGTATATCATCGTCGATTAATTGAAAGCGACCTTTTAAGTGGGTCTTTTTTAACCCCTCAGTGATGGAATTTTCATCAACCGATAAATAAGGTTGCATTTCGGTAATTGCCATCAACACCGTCGAGGCATTATTAAATTGATGCAAGCCTTTTAGAGCGGGAACGGGTAAGTGTGTATAGTGTTGATTCGCACTTTTCCAGTCCCAATCATTTGACCTTATTTGAGATTCAAAATCGGTATTAATGCAGCGTAAAGGCGTTTGTTTTTCGGTTGCGGCTGTTATTAATGAGAGCGGGGGCTGGGCATCGCCAATCACTGCTAACACGTTTTTTCTAAAAATCCCCGCTTTTTCATAGCCAATAGCTTCACGCGTCCCGCCTAACCAGTCGACATG
The DNA here is from genome assembly GCA_030949405.1 of Methylococcales bacterium. Lineage (NCBI taxonomy): Bacteria > Pseudomonadati > Pseudomonadota > Gammaproteobacteria > Methylococcales > Methylococcales bacterium. The sequence continues at coordinate 1,303,596 of JAUZSN010000002.1, forward strand.
ATCAAGACAAATACTACTAATTAATGTCAAATGGGCCGTTAAAATATTAACCGCATCTAACCGTCCGCCCAAACCGACTTCTAAGAGTTGAATATCTAAATTTTCGCGCGAAAAAATATCAATAGCAGCTAAGGTTCCAAATTCAAAATAACTGAGTGACCCATTTTCACGTACGGCATCTATCCGTTCAAAAGCCTCACAAATAGATCCATTATCGACAGGAATACCATCAATTTTAATCCGTTCATTGTAATTTACAATATGAGGGGAAGTATACGTTCCAACTTTATACCCCTGTGCTTTATAAATAGCTTCTAAAAAGGCAATACAAGAGCCTTTTCCATTGGTTCCGCCAACGATAATGGTTAACGGCTGCTTATAATTTGGATGTAACCGATTAAAAACGCAAGCAGCTCTTTCTAACCCTAAATCAATTAATCGCGGATGAAACTGTTCTTGCCAATTCAACCAGTCTACTAATGAATTAAAACGTGCCATCTTAGGCTAGTGATTAACGTTTGACGAGTCAACTTCTACTGTTTCATCAGGTGCTATTTTTAAATCCACAGGCTGACTTAAACGGTACATCATTAACATAGAAAGAATATTGCTCATTTTATCGCGCATTTCTCGACGATCAACGATCATATCAATGGCCCCGTGTTTTTGTAAAAATTCACTACGCTGGAAACCTTCGGGCAGTTTTTCTCTGACGGTTTGTTCAATGACGCGAGGGCCTGCAAAACCAATTAAGGCTTTAGGCTCAGCAACATTAATATCCCCTAACATGGCTAAACTAGCCGAAACACCGCCCATTGTTGGGTCGGTCATAAAGGAGATATAGGGTAATCCTGCCGTCGATAATTTTGCCAAGGCCGCACTGGTTTTACTCATTTGAAACAGTGAAAACAACGACTCTTGCATTCGCGCCCCGCCCGAAGCGGTAAACACTAAAAAAGGCGCACCGATTTCAAGGCTTCGATTAACCCCACGTACAAAGCGTTCGCCAACGACGGATCCCATTGAGCCGCCCATAAAACTAAAATTAAAGGCCGCAACAACAATCGGATGTCCGTGTAATAAGCCTTCCATGACGACGAGGGCATCATTTTCTTTTGTTTGCTTTTGTGCTTGAGATAATCGGTCTTTATATTTTTTACTGTCTTTGAATTTTAAAGGGTCTACGGGCTTTAAGCCTTTGCCTATTTCTACACGGCCTTCAGGATCTAAAAATAAATCTAAGCGGGTGCGGGCCGCAATGCGCATGTGATGATCGCATTTTGGGCAAACACTCAAGTTTTTTTCTAACTCGGCGTTATATAAAATCGCACTGCAACTGGGACATTTATTCCATAAACCTTCAGGGACAGCGACCTTTTTATTTGAGGCATCCGTTCTAATGGTTGCAGGGACTAATTTTTCAAACCAACTCAAGCTCATTAATAATGCTCCACTAGCTATCCATTGCCTGACGCATGGATGTTAATAATTCAATAATTTCCTGTTTCGCTTTATTTGGATTATCCAAATTAGCTGCAATTTTACTAATCAAGGCACTGCCTACGACAACGCCCTCGGCAACGTTTGCAATGGCTTTCGCCGTCTGCGCCTCTTTAACGCCAAAGCCCACACCGACTGGGAGTGAGGTATTATCTTTAATCATCGCCAATTTATTTTCGACATCCGCTATATCTAAATGCCCTGCACCGGTAACGCCTTTAACGGAAACATAGTAAAGATAGCCACTGCCAATGGAATCCATTTTTTTAACGCGCTCTTGGTTACTATTGGGGGCTAATAAAAAGATGGTATCAATTTCTTTTTCTTTTAATAAAGCGGCACATTCTTCGGCCTCTTCTGGCGGTAAATCAACGGTTAAAACCCCGTCAATATCGGCGACACTGGCTTTATCAACAAAGGTTTGATAACCCATAATTTCAATAGGATTTAAATAACCCATTAAAACCAACGGTGTTTTTTGGTCAGTTTGTCTAAATTCAGCCGCCATAGCGAGTACGTTTCGTAACCCTATATGATGCGTTAAGGCTCGTTCACTGGCTTTTTGAATCACAGGGCCATCGGCCATTGGGTCAGAAAAAGGCACGCCTAATTCAATAACATCCACCCCCGCTTCAACCATCGCGTGCATTAAAGGCACGGTGAATTCAGGGGTTGGATCACCTGCGGTAATAAACGGGATTAACGCAGGACGGTTGGCTTGTTTTAAGGCTTCAAAAGTAGTCGCTAAACGGCTCATATTTTAATCCCCTCACGTTCTGCCATTGTGTGCATATCTTTATCCCCACGACCTGATAAATTGACAATAATAATCTCATCTTTTGCCATTGTGGGTGCAAGCTTTAAGGTGTAGGCCATCGCATGACTGGATTCTAAGGCGGGAATAATTCCTTCCATTTTAGTTAAGGCATAAAAGCCTTCTAAGGCTTCATTATCGGTGATATTAACATAGTCCGCACGCCCTATATCTTTAAGCCATGCGTGTTCAGGGCCAACACCTGGGTAATCCAGTCCTGCTGAAATCGAATGGGTTTCAATAATTTCACCGTCATCATCACTCATTAAATAGGTTCGATTTCCATGTAAAACTCCTGGTCGACCTGCACACAAGGGTGCGGAATGCCGTCCTGTTTCAATCCCATCCCCCGCCGCTTCTACGCCAAATAACTTAACGCTGGCATCATCAATAAAAGGATGAAATAAACCAATGGCATTAGAACCACCGCCTACACAGGCGACTAAGGCATCGGGTAAACGGCCTGCTTGATCTAAGCATTGTTGTTTTGCTTCACGACCGATAATCGTTTGAAAATCTCTAACCATCGCGGGATAAGGATGCGGCCCAGCTACCGTACCAATAATATAAAAGGTATCGTCCACATTAGTGACCCAATCTCTTAAGGCTTCATTTAAGGCATCTTTTAAGGTTTTAGAGCCTGATTCAACCGCAACGACTCTCGCACCCAATAATTTCATTCGATACACATTTAACGCTTGGCGTTGAACATCCACAGCGCCCATGTAAACAACACATTCTAAACCTAAACGAGCGGCAATAGTCGCAGTGGCAACGCCATGTTGACCTGCCCCTGTTTCAGCAATAATACGGGTTTTCCCCATTCGCTTTGCTAATAGGGCTTGACCAATTGTATTGTTAATTTTATGCGCGCCCGTATGATTTAAATCTTCCCGTTTTAAATAAATTTGCGCGCCGCCTAAATTTTTTGACCAGCGTTGAGCGTGATAGAGCGGTGACGGTCTTCCCACATAATGTTGCAAATCATCATCTAATTCCGCGATAAAATCAGGGTCTTTTAAATAGTGTTGATAAGCTGTGTTTAATTCTTTTATCGGTTCGATTAAGGTTTCAGCCACAAATAAGCCACCATAAGGACCAAAATGGCCGCGCTCATCTGGCATAGTATATTTTTCTGTCATTACGTTTGATTACCCTGATTAACTTCACGAATAAAAGCGGCCATTTTTGAACGCGCTTTACAGCCTTTTTTAATTTCAATTCCACTGCTGACATCTAAAGCATAAGGTTTTACGCTTACAATGGCGTGCTGTGCATTTTCGGGGGTGAGTCCCCCTGCCAAAATTAGGGGCAGATTAGCCTGTTTAGGAATGAGATCCCAATCAAAACGCTCCCCTATTCCGCCTTTTGTTTGTGGATGATACGCGTCTAATAATAACGCGCTCGCATCCTGATAATCCACGGTTACTTGATTTACATCCGTCGTTTCACGCATGGAAATAGCTTTAATATAAGGTTTATCATATAAACGACATTTATCGGGCGTTTCTTGACCATGAAACTGAATACAATCAATAGTCACCTGATTGAGTACTTGATTTATACGCGCCTCGGATTCATCGACAAATAAAGCAACGACGCTGGTAAACGCAGGTAATGCGGCTACAATTTTAGCGGCCTGTTCAAGCGATACATTTCTAGGGCTGGGCGGATAAAAAACCAATCCAATCGCATCGACCCCTAAATTTGCGGCATAAACTGCTTCATCCACTGTGGTAAATCCACACATTTTAACGCGAGTACGCATGACAACATCACATTCATTTATAGAATAAAGCAGACTAGGATACCATAAATTTAGACACTGTTAAGACGTATCTATTCCGTGTATGAATAATTTTTTTAAGGGTATTTACGGACGCTAAGTCATCATGGGTCGGGGAGGTTCTAAAACCTAACGATCAATAAACCCTTTTAAATGATAACGTATTTAATGAATTAAGCTTATATTTTTCACTCTATTGTTATTATAGATTGACCGTTTTTAAATTAAAAACCTAACTACCTACTATGATAAATTATATTATCCGTCGTTTTTTATACGCATTTCCCTTGTTGCTCGGCGTTAATATTTTAACGTTCGTGTTATTTTTTATTGTGAACAGTCCCGATGATGTCGCGCGAATGCAGTTAGGGAAAAAACACGTTACCCAACAAGCGGTTGATAACTGGAAATTGCAACGAGGTTATGATTTACCGTTGCTGTGGAATGCTAAAGCGGATAATCCTGTTACTGAGACTATTTTTTATCAAAAGTCGGTCGGCTTATTTAGGTTTGATTTTGGTATTTCAGACAGTGGTCGTAATATTAGTCATGATATAAAGCAACGAATGTGGCCCAGTTTAGCCGTGGCCTTACCTTCGTTAATTGTTGGGTTATTGATTAATATTTCGGTGGCCTTATTAATGGTGCTTTTTCGTAATAGTTACATTGAATTTAGCAGCCTTGTCTTATGTGTGGTTTTAATGTCGGTTTCATCCCTTTTTTACATTATTGGTGGGCAGTTTTTCGTCGGTAAATTACTGCGGCTTGTCCCCATTTCAGGCTACGATACGGGGTTTAATGCGATTAAATTTTTAATTTTACCCGTTTTAATTGCGGTGGTTTCAGGGGTTGGTTCAGGAGGACGCTGGTATCGAAGCTTATTTTTAGAAGAAGTTGAAAAAGATTATGTCCGCACCGCCCGCGCGAAAGGTTTAACCGAACTTCAAGTTTTATTTAAACATGTGTTACGAAATGCGTTAATTCCCATTTTGACAGGGGTTGTGGTGGTTTTACCGTTATTGTTTATGGGCAGTTTAATCACGGAATCATTTTTCAGTATTCCTGGTTTAGGGAGTTACACTATTGATGCGATTAATCGTCAAGATTTTGCCATCGTCCGTTCAATGGTTTTTTTAGGCTCGGTTTTATATATTTTAGGGCTATTGATGACGGATATATCCTATACTTTTGTTGATCCGCGCGTGAGGCTATCCTAATGGTGGTTTTATGGACAGACGCGCTGATTTACTTATTATTGATTATGTTAATCGGCTTAAGCCTGTATTTGTCAGGAAAACCTCAATTAAAACGCCCGTTACAGAAAATAGCGGCCCATAAAACAGGGATGTTATCACTGGTTTTTTTATTATTTTTTATTGCGATTGGCTTATTGGACTCGATTCACTTTAAATCCAATGAAACCAGTGCGAAACCTATTATTAGTCTGTTAGATTATTGGGCAACGCCTTTACGAACACAGGGTGAAAAAACCTATTCCGCCCCGTTTTCGACGCATCTTTTTAGTAAAGAAATGAGTATTCTTGAGGATGGCTCTAAAGTTTGGCGTTATCCTCGCTTAAAATATGGCGGCAGTCATTTACAAAATCCAGAAAAAGAAAAAATAGGCGATATTTTTACTCACGTTATGATGGGCTTCTTAAAAACATTTGTTTTATTAGGCGTTATTGTGTGGTGGGTTAGAAAAAAAACACGGACGATAAAATTTGTTGGCGGCTTGGTTTTTATTCTAATGTCGATAACCTCAATCTCCATTCATCTTTCAGGCTATTATCATATTTTAGGCACCGATAAAGTCGGCGAAGATGTGTTTTATCAAGCGATTAAAAGCATCCGAACAGGCTTGGTGATTGGTTCATTAACCACCTTAATTATGCTGCCTTTAGCGATTATATTTGGCATCATGGCGGGATTTTTTCGAGGCTGGGTTGATGACCTTATTCAATATGTTTATACCACCTTAAACTCGATCCCCAGTGTGTTATTAATTGCCGCCTCCATCTTAATGGTGCAGGTTTACATGGCGAATCATGAGCAAGATTTTACCAGTTTATTGATTCGTGCCGACATGCGTTTATTGTTTTTATGTTTGATTTTAGGGGTCACAAGCTGGACAGGGTTGTGTCGATTATTACGCGCTGAAACTTTAAAGTTGCGTGAAATGGATTATGTGCAGGCGGCAGAAGCGTTAGGGGTTAAGCGAGGAGCGATTTTATACCGTCATATTTTACCGAATGTGATGCACATTGTACTGATTTCTGTCGTTTTAGATTTTAGTGCTTTAGTATTGGCCGAAGCCGTTTTATCTTATATTAATATTGGTGTTGACCCAACGACTTACAGTTGGGGAAATATGATTAATGGAGCGCGATTAGAAATGGCTCGTGAACCGATTGTTTGGTGGTCATTAACCGCCTCGTTTGTGTTTATGTTTAGCTTAGTATTATCCGCGAATTTATTTGCCGATTGCGTCAGAGATGCCTTTGATCCTAGGCGCGCAGAATATTAGCCGATAAGCGTTGGAAAATTATAGAGACGCAAATGCCTTGCGCCTCTATTCATGAGATTAAATCCCTAACGTTTTCCACATCTCATCAACTTTTTTAACCACATCCTCTGACATTTTAATCGTTCGGCCCCATTCACGAGTGGTTTCCCCTTCCCATTTATTAGTTGCATCAAAGCCTACTTTTGAGCCTAAGCCTGAAACAGGCGATGCAAAATCTAAATAATCTATCGGCGTATTTTCTAAAATAGTTAAATCACGCGCAGGATCCATCCGTGTGGTCATCGCCCAAATAACATCCTGCCAGTTACGCACATCAACATCCTCATCGACAACAATGACAAATTTAGTGTACATAAATTGACGTAAAAATGACCACGTTCCAAACATAACCCGTTTAGCATGACCTGCGTACTGTTTTTTCATGCTAATAACCGCCATTCGATAGGAACAGCCTTCGGGCGGCAAATAAAAATCAATAATTTCTGGAAATTGTTTTTGTAAAATGGGTATAAAAACTTCATTGAGTGCAAGCCCTAAAATAGCAGGTTCGTCAGGGGGTCTGCCAGTATAGGTACTATGATAAATGGGGGCTTGACGTTGAGTGATTTTTTCAATGGTAAACACAGGAAAGTCATCAACTTCATTATAATAGCCGGTGTGATCGCCAAAAGGCCCTTCTGGAGCGGTCTCATTCGGATAAATAAAGCCTTCTAAAACAATTTCGGCACTGGCAGGAACTTGTAAGTCGCTTAATAAACAGTTGGCCACTTCGGTTTTACTGCCCCGCAATAAACCTGCAAACGCATATTCGGATAATGAATCAGGAACAGGCGTTACTGCCCCTAAAATAGTTGCAGGATCAGCCCCTAAAGCAACGGCAACAGGGTAAGGTTTATCAGGGTATTGTTCTTGAAATTCTTTAAAATCTAAAGCCCCACCTCGATGGGTTAGCCAACGCATAATCACTTTATTTTTAGCAATCACCTGTAAGCGATAAATCCCTAAATTAAGGCGGGCTTTATTCGGACCTCGTGTAATCACTAAAGGCCAGGTAATTAAAGGCGCGGCATCTTCTGGCCAGCAGGTTTGAATCGGATAATCGGCTAAATCAATCGCATCGCCTTCACGGGTTAATTCTTGACACGGTGGCGATTTAACCACTTTTTGTGCCATGTTTAAAACGCTTTTATAAACGGGAAGCTTTTCTAACGCATCTTTCATCCCTTTAGGTGGTTCAGGTTCTTTTAAAATCGCTAATAATTCACCAATCTCACGTAATGCGCTGACAGATTCTGCACCCATCCCCATAGCCACGCGATGCGGCGTGCCGAATAAATTGGCCAAGACAGGAATATTTGAACCTTTTGGGTTTTCAAATAATAAAGCAGGCCCTCCTTGTTTTAAAGTACGATCACATATTTCAGTCATTTCTAAAACGGGGTCAACTTCAACGGTGATGCGTTTTAATTCACCTTGTTTTTCTAATTGCTTAATAAAGTCGCGTAAATCTTTATATTTCATAAGGGAGGTTTTGGGGCTATTAAGAGGGGATACATAGCTGCGTAGGATGGGCTTAGCCCACCCCACACAATTTAAATTTAAGAACCGTATTAGATTAAACCTGACAAGTTTTTAAGCTTTATAGGCGGCAACATCACCAGGATGTCTTAACATTTTATTAACTTCATCAAGATGCAGCTCTTCATTCACAATCATATCTCTTGCGTATTCTTCTAATAAAACTGAAACGCCCTCTTCGGCTATTTTCAATAACTTATAATAACCTTTTAAGGCGGCTTTTTCATGAATCATACTTTCACGTAAAATATCCCCCATATCATGCTGTTCAGTTTCCAGTAATTTTCCAATTTTTAACGATGGATGCCCACCTAAAAGAGTCACTAATTCTCCCGCTTTATGCGCATGAACCAGCCCCTCTTCAGCATTACTTTTCATCCAACTAACAATGGGGATTCTATTGTACCCATAAACCATTAATGAATAATGGGTATAACGCACAACACCCGCTAATTCAATTTCCATTATTTTATTCAGTACATCAATCGCTTTTTTAGTTTCTGCTTCTGTCATCGTAAAATCCTATTAGTTTAAAAAATGTTCATTATAAACAATAATGATCGCCTATTGCACAGCACTTAAAAACCATTTAGATGATTTTCGTAACAATTTGCTAGAATATGCGACTAAAATTTCCCCTAATGAAGGACTGATCGTAATGACTATTTTTCTTGAAAATTATGGCAAAACCCAATTAACCCCTAAGCAAATTATCCGTGACCCCATTTTATTTTTAGCCTTTGGCTTTGGTTCAGGATTGGTTAAAAAAGCCCCAGGAACCATGGGAACGGTGGCTGCTATTCCTGTTTATTGGGTTATGGCTCAATTTAATATTTGGATTTTTTGCTTGCTGACGCTAATCATTACTCTTGTGGGTATTTGGATTTGCGATGAGGCGGCAAAAAAATTAGAGGTTCACGATTTTGGTGGAATTGTTTGGGATGAAATTGCAGGCTATTTGATTACGATGGCGTTTACGGTCGCCGTTATCCCGTTTTCATGGCCCGCTATTATTGTTGGGTTTCTCTTATTTAGATTTTTTGATATTTTAAAACCTCAACCGATTAAATGGGTGGACAGTAAAGTCGAAGGCGGCCTAGGTATTATGTTAGATGATGTCATTGCGGGTCTTTTTGCAGGAATTATTTTATTTTTTATTTTTTAACCCGTTAGCTATTTAACCTAGTCTTAAAAATGTCATTATTTTTGGCAAAATAGAGCGTTTATTTCTAAGCTTAATTTAAGAGAGCAACGCTCACTAATAAAGCATTAACTTGCATGAGCTTGTTGATTGAGGAATTAAGCGATTTATGGTGTAATAGTAGGGTTTTACATTTTTCAAGTCCCTCTTATTTAATAACTATAAAATTAAGAGGCGTGTTTACCACAACTTGTCTGGAGATTAGGCTTATTCACTATGCAATTTAATATAACTAACGGTTTAGATTTACCTATTACGGGTCAACCTGAACAAAAAATTTCGGATGGCAACACGGTTAAGTCCGTTGCTGTTCTTGGGCAGGATTTTATTGGCTTAAAACCTAAAATGATGGTCGCAGAAGGCGATACCGTTAAATTAGGTCAAGCTTTGTTTGCAGATAAACAAAATTCTGGCGTCGTATTTACCTCGCCTGCAGCGGGTGTCGTCACTGCGATTAATCGCGGCGCAAAGCGAGTATTACAATCGGTTGTCATTGAAATTAAAGGGAAGAAAGAAGAAACCTTTAAAAAATACGCAGCTGATAAACTGAATGAATTAACCTCGGATAAGGTTAAGGAAAATTTATTAGCATCGGGTCTTTGGATATCATTTAAAAATCGTCCTTACGGTAAAGTGCCTCATACGGACATCACCCCTGCGGCCATTTTTGTGACCGCAATGGATACCCGTCCACTCGCAGCCGATCCTACCCTTATTATTAAGGAACGGGCGGATGATTTTGCTCATGGCTTAACGGTTATATCAAAACTAAGCAGCGGTAAAACCTATCTTTGCAAAGCAACGGGTGCTGATATTACCAGTTCAGAGGTTGCGGTTGCTGAATTTTCAGGGGCGCATCCAGCAGGCTTGGCAAGTACCCATATTCATTTTCTTGATCCCGTTCATCACGATAAAACCGTTTGGCATTTAGATTACCAAGCCGTGATTGCGATAGGCGCGTTATTTACCACAGGTAAACTTAATGTTGAGCGTGTGGTTTCGCTTGCAGGGCCTGCGGTTAAAAACCCGCGTTTAATTCGTACCCGTGTTGGGGCGAATACCAATGATTTGGTTCTGGGTGAATTAAGCGATGATGAAAATCGTGTGATTTCTGGGTCAGTTTTATTCGGTCATGAAGCCATTGATTGGGCCAGCTACTTAGGCTGTTATTCATTACAAATTTCAGCGTTGAAAGAAGGTCGTCAACGTGAGTTATTTGGCTGGATTGTGGCGGGTAAAGATAAATATTCCGCAATGAATATTTACACGTCAAGTCGTGACCGTAAAGACAATCGTTTGTTTCCTTTAACCACTGATAAAAATGGCAGTAACCGTGCGGTTGTGCCTGTGGGTGTTTATGAAACGGTGATGCCAATGGATATTTTGGCCACCCCGTTAATTAAAGCCTTATTAGTCGGCGATACCGACCAAGCACAATTATTAGGCTGCTTGGAATTGGACGAAGAAGACATGAGTTTGTTTACTTTCGTTGATCCTGGTAAACATGATTTCGCCCCTGTATTAAGGGTAAATTTAACCAAAATTGAGGTGGAAGGATGATCTCAGCGAGAGAATTATTAGACAAGGTAGAGCCTCATTTTATCCAAGGCGGTAAATTAGAGACTTATTACGGTCTTTATGAAATGGTGGATACCTTTATATATACCCCGTCGGATGTGACTCAGGGCAAAACCCATGTCCGTGATGGTAATGATTTAAAACGTACGATGACTTTTGTGGTGATTGCAACGTTTTTTTGTATCATGATGGCGATGTATAACACGGGTTATCAAGCTAATTTAGCCATTGAAGCGATGGGACTCACAGAATCGCCTAGCTGGCGTAGTTTGGTGATGAATATCTTCGGTTATAACCCGATGAATCCATTATCAAATTTTATTCATGGGTCATTGTTTTTCTTACCGATTTATATTGTTACCTTAGCCATTGGTGGTATTTGGGAAGTTTTATTTGCCACTGTTCGTGGTCATGAAGTGAATGAAGGCTTTTTAGTTTCTTCAATGCTTTATACCTTGATTTTGCCACCTGATATGCCGTTATGGCAAGTCGCGTTAGGGATTTCTTTTGGTATCGTGATTGGTAAAGAAGTCTTTGGAGGCACAGGTAAAAACTTTTTAAATCCTGCGTTAACAGGACGTGCTTTTTTATTCTTTGCTTACCCAGCCTCCATTTCAGGCGATGCAGTTTGGGTCGGTGTTGATGGTTTTACCGCAGCAACCCCGTTAGGTTTAGCGGCACAAGGCGGTTTAGAAGCGGTTCAAGCGGCAGGTTATAATTGGTTTCAAACCTTTATGGGTTTTATGCCTGGTTCAATTGGTGAAACCTCAACCTTAGCGATCTTAATCGGCGCCGCTTTTTTACTTTACACTAAAATTGCGTCATACCGCATCATGGCAGGTGTTTTAGGCGGTATGATTGCGACATCATTATTATTTAATATGATTGGTAGTGAGAGTAATCCCATGTTTGCGATGCCTTTTTATTGGCATTTAACCTTAGGCGGCTTTGCTTTCGGTATGGTTTACATGGCAACAGATCCTGTCTCGGCAGCAATGACGAATACAGGCCGTTGGATATTTGGGGCATTAATTGGCATCATGGTCGTTTTAGTGCGTGTCGTTAATCCTGCGTTTCCAGAAGGGATGATGTTATCAATTTTATTTGCCAACATGTTTGCGCCTGTGATTGATTACTTTGTGGTTCAAGCAAATATTAAAAGAAGGATGAAACGTCATGTCTAATGAAAAGAAACAATGTAAAACCATGGCTAGTCTTTGCGAAAAATTAGACAAATGTGAACATTACCAAAAATTTGCACAATACAGAGATCAAATTTTAGCGTTAAGTAATGAGAGTTTAAAGAAAACCATTGCGGTTGCATTAGCACTCTGTTTTGTTTGTGCGATTCTCGTTTCAATTTCAGCGGTCGCTTTAAAACCGTTACAAGTTGAAAATAAAGCAATGGATATGAAAAAGAATATCCTTGATGTTGCTGGTCTTCTGACAGAAAACGCTAATATTCATCAGGCGTTTGCTGAAAAAATTGAAGCTAAATTAGTCAATATGGAAACAGGGGAATACGTTGAAGATCTGGACGTAATCACTTATGACCAGCGTAAAGCAGCTAAAAACCCCGCTCAAAATACCCTTATCCCTAAAGATAAAGATCTTGCGAGTATTAAAGTCAAAGCCAAAATTGCTAAAGTTTATTTAGTCAAAGAAGGCGATGCGATTAAATCCATTATTCTTCCTGTTCATGGCTATGGCTTATGGTCAACGATGTATGGCTTTTTAGCCTTAGATGCCGATGGTCAAACGGTGCAAAGTATTAACTTTTACGATCAAGCAGAAACACCTGGGTTAGGTGGTGAAGTCGTTAATCCTAACTGGCGTGCTTTATGGTCAGGTAAACAAGTTTATTCTGAATCGGGTGACGTTGCTTTGAAATTAATTAAAGGAGTCGTTGATAATACAAAAGACGGTTCTGAATTTCAAGTCGATGGTTTAGCAGGTGCGACTCTGACAAGTACAGGGGTGAGTAATTTAATTAAATACTGGATGAGTAACGAAGGTTTTGCTACTTATTTAGATAAAATAAGACCTGAGTGCGAGGGAGAATAAAATGGATAATGAAACAAAAAAAGTATTAACCGACCCCTTAGTCAATAATAACCCGATTACGTTACAAGTCTTAGGGATTTGTTCGGCATTAGCCGTGACCTCACAAATGTCAACCTCATTGATTATGGCGGTGGCATTAACAGTGGTAACCGCCTGTTCAAGTGCGGCGATTAGTTCGATTCGTAATCATATTCCCAGTAGTATTCGGATTATTGTACAAATGACCATTATTGCGTCATTAGTGATTGTGGTCGATCAACTGTTAAAAGCCTTTGCTTACGATGTGAGTAAACAATTATCGGTTTTTGTCGGCTTGATTATTACTAACTGTATCGTCATGGGACGTGCAGAAGCTTATGCGATGAAAAATCCACCGATGGCAAGTTTCATGGATGGCATTGGGAATGGCTTAGGCTACAGTTTAATTTTAATTATCGTCGCTTTTTTCAGAGAATTATTAGGCTCTGGAAAATTATTAGGCATTGAAATTTTTCCATTAATCAAAGATGGCGGCTGGTATGAACCTAATGGTTTAATGTTATTACCGCCAAGTGCTTTCTTTATTATAGGTATTCTTATTTGGGTGGTTCGTCAATGGAAACCTGACCAAGTTGAAGACCAAGATTTTAAGATTTTGGACATTTCACACGGTGAAGGAGGGCATCACTAATGGAAGCTTATATTAGTTTATTTATTAAAGCGGTTTTTGTTGAAAACTTAGCCTTAGCTTTTTTCTTAGGAATGTGTACCTTCCTTGCGGTCTCGAAGAAAATTTCAACCGCAATGGGGTTAGGTATTGCGGTGATGGTAGTACAAATGATTACCGTCCCAGCGAATAACCTGATTTATCATTTGTTATTAAAAGAAGATGCACTGGCATGGATGGGGATTACAGGGGTTGATTTAAGCTTCCTAGCCCTATTAAGTTGTATTGGCATGATTGCGGCCTTAGTACAGATTTTGGAAATGATTTTAGATAAATTTTTTCCTGCTTTGTATCATGCGTTAGGGGTATTTTTACCCCTTATCACCGTAAACTGCGCGATTTTAGGCGGCAGTTTATTCATGATTGAACGGGATTATGATTTTGGCGAAAGTATTGTTTACGGGGTAGGCAGTGGCTTTGGTTGGGCATTAGCGATCACAGTGATGGCGGGTGTACGTGAGAAATTAAAATACAGCGATATTCCAGCAGGTCTACAAGGCTTAGGAATTACTTTCATCAGTGCAGGATTAATGTCATTAGGATTTATGGCATTCTCTGGCATTCAACTTTAAAAAGGTATCATAATGCTTGAAATTTTATTAGGCGTGGTGTTTTTTACGGTGATCGTAATTGCACTGGTCTTTATTATTATCGGCGCGAAAAGTAAATTAGTGGCTTCGGGTGACATCGAGATTCTTGTCAATGATGAGAAGACTATTCGTGTTCCCGCAGGTTCTAAATTACTAACTGCATTAGCCGATAATGAATTATTTATTCCCTCTGCCTGTGGTGGTGGCGGGACGTGTGGGCAATGTAAAGTTAAAGTTAATTCAGGCGGTGGTGAAATTTTACCAACGGAATTATCTCACATAACCAAAAGAGAAGCTGCCGAAGGTGAGCGTCTTTGTTGTCAAGTCACGGTTAAACATGACATGAACATTGAAGTCGAAGACAGTGTTTTCGGGGTTAAAAAATGGGAATGTACCGTTAAATCGAATGACAACGTAGCGACATTTATTAAAGAATTAGTCTTAACTTTACCTGACGGTGAAGCGATTAATTATCGTGCTGGGGGATATATTCAAATTGAATGTCCACCCCATGTCTCGAAATATGCCGATATGGATGTTGCTAAAGAATTCCATGAAGATTGGGATAAATTTAACATTTGGCGTTATGTCTCGGATGTAAAAGAAGATACCTTGCGTGCGTATTCAATGGCTTCTTATCCTGAAGAAAAAGAAATCATGTTGAATGTACGGATTGCCACACCACCTCCTGGTGCGGCTGATTCAGTGCCTCCTGGTATCATGTCATCGTTTATCTTTAATTTAAAAGAAGGTGATAAAGTGATGGTTTCAGGGCCTTATGGTGAGTTTTATGCCAAAGACACTGATAATGAAATGGTCTTTATTGGTGGTGGAGCAGGAATGGCACCGATGCGTTCCCATCTTTTTGACCAAATGAGACGGTTAAAATCAAAACGTAAAATGTCATTTTGGTATGGCGCACGTAGTAAACGTGAAATGTTTTATGTTGAAGATTTTGACATGTTAGCCAAAGAGAATGACAATTTTGAATGGCATTGTGCCTTGTCAGACCCAATGGCAGATGACAATTGGGATGGTTACACGGGTTTTATTCACAACGTGATTTTGGAAGAGTATTTGAAAAATCATCCTGCCCCTGAAGATTGTGAGTTCTACATGTGTGGGCCTCCAATGATGAACAGTGCGGTAATAAAAATGCTGAAAGATTTAGGCGTTGAAGACGACCATATTATGTTGGACGATTTCGGCGGTTAATTTTTTTAGCGAGCGTATCACTAAAACGGGAAGTCGAGATTAAACTTGGCTTCCCGTTTTTGTTTAGTAATGTTGGCTACCAGTTTAAGACGGGACACTTTTAACATCGTAGCTCAATGAAATCTAATGTCTCCGCAGTAGTTGTATTTACTGCTGTCCCGCCTTAAGTTGGTATCCCTGTTTACTTATAATAGAGCTTCTTTTTTAGTTTTTTAGACTTTTGAAAGGCTTTATTTTAAAGGGTTACAGAGGGGATATGACTACCTTTTTATCGTTTTATGACTACCTTTTTACCGTTTAAACGCTACCTTTTTATAGTATTGAACTATTTTTTATAGTTAAAAAATAGTTGAATATTAAACGCTTAATTCCTCTAAGGATTAACGCAATTTTCAAAGATTTTTTGCATGATTTTTTAATAGCTTATCACTACCTTTTTATAGCCATTAAAGTAGCATCATTGTGCAAGACTCGAATTTAGTGGTGGTTAAGTATAATAATGTCGTTGAAGCAGGTTATCAGCTAAGGAAATAAAGAGGTCAGTTAATTAAATTACACCCCTGCGGTTTTCTTGCCTTGATTTTCTGTCACTCACCTGACAGCAAGCAGGCGACCACTTACAGAGTGATTGAGCAAGCGTTGCAAGTTTTTCACCCGCCGCCACTTACCCTGTTTAACTGCCTTCACGATACGCGCTTGAAGTTTACGCACATAACGATTCGCTCGCGTCCAATTGAACGTGTGCCAATTTGTTACGCGGGAATCCGCGTCAGTAGCAAGTAGTCCGTATGAAATACAAGAAATACCGCTTAAAAATTTGATGTGTAGCCCGTATGGAACTTGCGTAATACGGGAAACCCCACGTTAACGTTTCATATAAAGCTATAATATTGATGGACACGATGAAAACACCGTGCCGAATCAAAGGGGTAATCAAAGGGGTCGAATCAAAGGGGTCGAATCAAAGGGGTCGAATCAAAGGGGTCGAATCAAAGGGGTCGAATCAAAGGGGTCGAATCAAAGGGGTCGAATCAAAGGGGTCGAATCAAAGGGGTCGAATCAAAGGGGTCGAATCAAAGGGGTCGAATCAAAGGGGTCGAATCAAAGGGGTCGAATCAAAGGGGTCGAATCCGAATCAAAGGGGTCGAATCCGAATCAAAGGGGTCGAATCCGAATCAAAGGGGTCGAATCCGAATCAAAGGGGTCGCGAATCAAAGGGGTCGGAGTAACTTGGTTTGGTAATCAAAGGGGTCGGAGAATCAAAGGGGTCGGAGTAACTTGGTTTTATAACCACATGGTCACTTCAATCAAATACCAAACCGATAAAAAACCTTTGAGGTTTTCAAAATATCAAAGATCTGCGCCCACTTGTCACTCATTAATTAAAGCTAATCTCAACTTTACAATGTTGATTCATACAATCACGCAAATATAAAATAATCAAACTTTCATAAGAAACACCCGTAAAATTAAGCGTCTGGAGCGATTATTGACTTTACTAATTTTGCAAGCTTTGAAACTTTAAAGCTGTCTCGCCTTAAGTTGGTAGCCCTTTTCACTGACCTCTTCGTTTATGAGTTATAAACTTATTCAATAGACTTGTTCTTCTAAATAAAATATATTAAAATCAATTGCTTATATATACTTGATAACACTCACAATCAGTTGATACAGCCTAATAAATAAACTTTAAATTAAATTATTAAAAATAATAAATAAGCTTTATAATAAATTTCTATAAAAAATAAAAATCAAAGTATAACATGAAAATAAAAGAAATTTTACCAAGAATTTATGATGATAGACAGTTAAGAGCTTTAACAGGATTAAAAACAGAACATTTTATTTTACTATTATCTCTATTTGAAAAGACCCTTATTGAAGATCAAAAAGAAAAACATGAAAATAAAGAAAGAAAATACGGTAGTGGTTTAGATAGCACATTAAAAACACCCGCAGACAAATTATTATTTATATTAAATTATATGAAGTGTTATTCTACTTTCGATCACTTAGGGTTTTCTTTTAATATGAATAAATCATGCGCCCATACTCATGTATACAAATTATTTCCAATTTTAATAAAGACGTTAGATATATTTAATGTTTTACCTGCAACAAGTTTTTCAACCCCTGAAGAAATGCAGCAGGCTTTTGGCGGAATTCAAACATTGATAATAGATGCTACAGAGCGTGCTGTACAACGCCCTAGTGACTATGAAGAACAAAATGAATTTTACAGTGGTAAAAAAAACAGCATACAATTAAAAATACCACTATAGCTTCTTTAGGTCATTTAATTTTATATATTGGGGTTAGTTTTCCAGGTAAAAATCATGATTATGGAATGTTTAAAAAGAATTTAATCCAGAATTAAATTGGTTTAGTAATTTTAATATATTTATTGATTTAGGTTATTTGGGGTTTAATAATGAATATAAAACTAATTCGGTAAATATTCCTCATAAAAAACCAAATAAATCTAAGCATAATCCAAACCCAACATTAACTGAAAATCAAAAAAAAGAAAACAAAGAGATGAGTCGTGAAAGAGTCATTGTTGAGCATGTAATCGGTGGAATGAAAAGATATAGATGCCTAGTTGACAAGTTTAGAAATAAAAAAGAAGGTGTAAAAGATTTATTTTCTTTTTTAGCGGCTATCCTATGGAATTTTAACATGATATATTAACTTCTTCTTAAAGAACAAGTCTAATAAACAACTTCACATAATCATTAAAAATATATAGCTTATTGCGCTTTTTCCCTGTGAGCTCTCTTAAAATACCAAGATTAGAAAAATCCAATACTAATTTATTAGCTGTATTTGTTTGAATGCTAAGTAATTTAGCAATAGATTTTATATTAATCACAGGTTGCTTGTATAAATGTGCCATTAATTTCTGGAATCAAAGGGGTCGGAGTAACTTGGTTTTATAACCACATGGTCACTTCAATCAAATACCAAACCGATAAAAAACCTTTGAGGTTTTCAAAATATCAAAGATCTGCGCCCACTTGTCACTCATTAATTAAAGCTAATCTCAACTTTACAATGTTGATTCATACAATCACGCAAATATAAAATAATCAAACTTTCATAAGAAACACCCGTAAAATTAAGCGTCTGGAGCGATTATTGACTTTACTAATTTTGCAAGCTTTGAAACTTTAAAGCTGTCTCGCCTTAAGTTGGTAGCCCTTTTCACTGACCTCTTCGTTTATGAGTTATAAACTTATTCAATAAACAACTTCACATAATCATTAAAAATATATAGCTTATTGCGCTTTTTCCCTGTGAGCTCTCTTAAAATACCAAGATTAGAAAAATCCAATACTAATTTATTAGCTGTATTTGTTTGAATGCTAAGTAATTTAGCAATAGATTTTATATTAATCACAGGTTGCTTGTATAAATGTGCCATTAATTTCTGAACATTTTCTTGTCTTTTAACATGAAATGTAGGCAATATTTTTCTTTCTAGCTTTTCTTTAAGTATAAGGATACCTTTAAAAACATTAATAGATTTTTCCGCTGTTTCAGATAAACCAAACATAAAAAATTTAATCCATTCTGTTAATTGGTTATGGGTTCTAACTGCCATTAAACGATCATAATAATCAACTTTATGTCGTTCAAAAAAATCTGATAAATAAAGTGCTGGTTTGCTGATTAACTGAGTTTCTACTAAATATAAAACAATTAACAACCGACCTAAACGCCCATTACCATCTAAAAAAGGATGAATCGTTTCAAATTGATAGTGAATAATTGCAATTTTAATTAAGTGGGGAACATGAATTTCATCATTGTGAATAAATTGCTCTAAATCTGACATTAAATCAACAATATGCTCATGATAAGGGGGAACGAAGGTTGCGTTTTTTAGACTCAAACCAATCCAATTTTGACTTGTTCTATATTCACCAGGAAGTTTAAATTTTCCTCTTACCCCTTGCATAAGCGTTTTGTGTGTTTCCTTAAATAGTCTATTAGATAAAGGCAAGGTTTCCATTCTAGTCATGGCATAATTAATTGCCTTTATATAATTTTGGACTTCCTGCCAATCATTACGATTTTCTGGGTTAATAGACTTGTTCTTTAAGAAGAAGTTAATATATCATGTTAAAATTCCATAGGATAGCCGCTAAAAAAGAAAATAAATCTTTTACACCTTCTTTTTTATTTCTAAACTTGTCAACTAGACATCTATATCTTTTCATTCCACCGATTACATGCTCAACAATGACTCTTTCACGACTCATCTCTTTGTTTTCTTTTTTTTGTTTTTCAGTTAATGTTGGGTTTGGATTATGCTTAGATTTATTTGGTTTTTTATGAGGAATATTTACCGAATTAGTTTTATATTCATTATTAAACCCCAAATAACCTAAATCAATAAATATATTAAAATTACTAAACCAATTTAATTCTGGATTAAATTCTTTTTTAAACATTCCATAATCATGATTTTTACCTGGAAAACTAACCCCAATATATAAAATTAAATGACCTAAAGAAGCTATAGTGGTATTTTTAATTGTATGCTGTTTTTTTTACCACTGTAAAATTCATTTTGTTCTTCATAGTCACTAGGGCGTTGTACAGCACGCTCTGTAGCATCTATTATCAATGTTTGAACTCCGCCAAAAGCCTGCTGCATTTCTTCAGGGGTTGAAAAACTTGTTGCAGGTAAAACATTAAATATATCTAACGTCTTTATTAAAATTGGAAATAATTTGTATACATGAGTATGAGCGCATGATTTATTCATATTAAAAGAAAACCCTAAGTGATCGAAAGTAGAATAACACTTCATATAATTTAATATAAATAATAATTTGTCTGCGGGTGTTTTTAATGTGCTATCTAAACCACTACCGTATTTTCTTTCTTTATTTTCATGTTTTTCTTTTTGATCTTCAATAAGGGTCTTTTCAAATAGAGATAATAGTAAAATAAAATGTTCTGTTTTTAATCCTGTTAAAGCTCTTAACTGTCTATCATCATAAATTCTTGGTAAAATTTCTTTTATTTTCATGTTATACTTTGATTTTTATTTTTTATAGAAATTTATTATAAAGCTTATTTATTATTTTTAATAATTTAATTTAAAGTTTATTTATTAGGCTGTATCAACTGATTGTGAATGTTATCAAGTATATATAAGCAATTGATTTTAATATATTTTATTTAGAAGAACAAGTCTAATATCTTGCTCTTCAAATAAGGCTTCTTCCATGTTAGTTTGAGTACCTTCAATTCGACTAGATGTGGTTGCCTCTTTAGTGATGTGCATTCGTATAAAAAAATCTACATCAGGAATCAGTTGAGAAAAAGCATTTAACTCTCCTAAGAGCCTATTTGCTTTTTCCATTAGCGTTAAAATTTCAGGATCCGATAGGATCCATTGAGTATTTATTTTTTGAGGTAAGAAGCTTTTATATTGATATTGTTGCTCGTAAGCTCCTGAAACAAAATCCTGAATATTAGTTTGCATGGATAAATCTTGAAATTGTAAAGGTATGTTTTAGTGTTCAAAGTAGATTAAAAAATACCTTATGTCAATAGACTTGTTCTTTAAGAAGAAGTTAATATATCATGTTAAAATTCCATAGGATAGCCGCTAAAAAAGAAAATAAATCTTTTACACCTTCTTTTTTATTTCTAAACTTGTCAACTAGGCATCTATATCTTTTCATTCCACCGATTACATGCTCAACAATGACTCTTTCACGACTCATCTCTTTGTTTTCTTTTTTTTGTTTTTCAGTTAATGTTGGGTTTGGATTATGCTTAGATTTATTTGGTTTTTTATGAGGAATATTTACCGAATTAGTTTTATATTCATTATTAAACCCCAAATAACCTAAATCAATAAATATATTAAAATTACTAAACCAATTTAATTCTGGATTAAATTCTTTTTAAACATTCCATAATCATGATTTTTACACGGAAAACTAACCCCAATATATAAAATTAAATGACCTAAAGAAGCTATAGTGGTATTTTTAATTGTATGCTGTTTTTTTACCACTGTAAAATTCATTTTGTTCTTCATAGTCACTAGGGCGTTGTACAGCACGCTCTGTAGCATCTATTATCAATGTTTGAACTCCGCCAAAAGCCTGCTGCATTTCTTCAGGGGTTGAAAAACTTGTTGCAGGTAAAACATTAAATATATCTAACGTCTTTATTAAAATTGGAAATAATTTGTATACATGAGTATGAGCGCATGATTTATTCATATTAAAAGAAAACCCTAAGTGATCGAAAGTAGAATAGCACTTCATATAATTTAATATAAATAATAATTTGTCTGCGGGTGTTTTTAATGTGCTATCTAAACCACTACCGTATTTTCTTTCTTTATTTTCATGTTTTTCTTTTTGATCTTCAATAAGGGTCTTTTCAAATAGAGATAATAGTAAAATAAAATGTTCTGTTTTTAATCCTGTTAAAGCTCTTAACTGTCTATCATCATAAATTCTTGGTAAAATTTCTTTTATTTTCATGTTATACTTTGATTTTTATTTTTTATAGAAATTTATTATAAAGCTTATTTATTATTTTTAATAATTTAATTTAAAGTTTATTTATTAGGCTGTATCAACTGATTGTGAGTGTTATCAAGTATATATAAGCAATTGATTTTAATATATTTTATTTAGAAGAACAAGTCTAATAAGTAACCATCAAAATGACATAAGAGATTACTAATGTCATAATGCGTCTACTTGTCGATAAATAAAACAGAATTTGGGAATGAAATTTTCTAAATACCCTGCAATTGTGAATGATATTCCACGGGAATACTGACTAAAGCCGCTTCGCCGAATTTTTTAACAACCAAAGGGGTCGAACAACCAAAGGGGTAACAACCAAAGGGGTAACAACCAAAGGGGTAACAACCAAAGGGGTAACAACCAAAGGGGTCGCAACCAAAGGGGTCGGAGTAAGTTGGTTGTGTTTCAAGCCAATGCTTTAGCGAATGGGTGTGATTGGAAGTCAACCGTCCAAAGCCCTATTGGTTTTGAGGTGATATTTTTTTTTACGATTATTTAAGGCTTACAAAAAATATCACTTTTAAGATAACGTGTTGTTCTGGTTATTAGAAAATGCACGGTAGCCTGTTCCAAATCAGGCCACCTATTTAATCCTAAATTAACAACAATCGCTCTCACTACAACAACTACTATTTTGATGCTGACTGCCTTTAGTTTCGGCCACAGACCTTATTTTACCTGTCTCACAATTCCACTCAACCCCTTCGCGTTCATCGGCTGGCGCAATACCAATAAAATCATCCCCATAAACCCCACGGGTTAATAAATTAAAGTTACGTTCGCAAACCGCCATGCGTTGACCGCGTAAAAAAACATGCCCTTCATCATCATAAACTTCTGAAAAAGCCCCTCGATAAATAACCGCATGACCTTTATCTATACACGGCTCATCCTGTGGTTTAATTGCCGTAATCGTCACTGAACGAAATTCAATCCCCTCAACCACTTTCCACGGCTCAGACTCCCATTTGTCATAAGCGACAGCAATAAAGCCCGCATCAATAAAGACTTGTAAAAATTCATGCTCTTGTAAGGCCCCCGAAATACACCCACTCCATAACTGTAAATCTTGTTTTAAATGTTCAGGAACGACTTCATCGCTGACAATATCAGAAATCGCCACTCTGCCACCTGCTTTAGTCACGCGGAAAATTTCTTGAATTAATTTTTCCTTGTCTCTATCGTGAACCAAATTTAATACGCAATTAGACACCACTAAATCGACGGAATTATCGGCAATTAAAGGCGATTGTTGACGTTGCTGTTCTTGCCACGCACGTAAATGAATTACATCGTCAGAATTTTTAATCGGATTATCATGTAAATAAGTATCTAATGCGGCTAAATCTAAGGCTAAATCTTGAATTTGACCTTTAACAAAGTCAACATTTTCTGAGCCTATTTTTTCTGCCATTTCTCCTTTGTATTTATTGGCTAACGCTAACATATCATCGTTCATATCCACGCCAATAATTCGACCGTGTTCGCCGACTAATTGAGCCGCCATATAACATATTTTTCCTGAACCTGACCCCAAATCTAAAACAATATCCCCCGCTTTGACATAACGTGAGGGGTCACCACAACCATAATCTTTTTCTATAATTTCCTGTGGTAATAGTTTTAATAAATTTTTGTCGTAATCAACAGGACAACATAAATCGTCTTGTCTTTCTTCCGCGCCTTCTGAGTAACGTTCTAATACGCCTGCTTCTATTGTCATTTTGAGTTCCTTTGAACTTTATTTTTGTTTAATTTGTTAATGAGCCGCCACAACTACTGCCTTGCCCCGCAGTACAGCCATAGCAATGTGCCAACGTATTAATGGGGTGGTGTTTTAAGTCTTGTTTTAATTGGCTGAGATGGGTTTTGTTATTATTTTCTCCCAAGGGTAAGTCCAGCATTTGATTAAAATCACAATCATAAACAAAACCTTGCCAATCAATGCTTAAGGTATTACGACACATTAACCCCGCTAAATTCTCCGCCTGATAATTATTTTTTAATAATTGCATATAGCCTTCAAACTCGCCATGACTCATTAAGACACTACCAAAACGCTGAATAGGTAGATTGGTTAAGGCAAATAAGTGATTGAAGACAATGCCAAACTGGGCGTGTAAATGTTGCTTATATTGTTGTTCTAATTTTTGTTGTGGCGGTGGTAAGCTCGCGCCTTGAGGATTAAAAACTAAATTTAAGTGTAAATCACTTTCGGGTTGCGCATAGCCCAGCGTGTTTAAGCGTTTTAATGCTTTTATGCTGTAGTTAAAGGTTCCTTTGCCGCGTTGCTTATCAACATTATCTTCTAAATAACAGGGTAACGAGGCGATGATTTCAACCTTATGACGGGCAAGAAACTCGGCTAAATCTTGATAACCATCTTCTTCTAAAATGACCAAATTACAACGGTCGATCACCTTAATACCTTCTGCACTCGCTCGTTCAATTAAATAGCGAAACTCAGGGTTCATTTCAGGTGCGCCGCCTGTTAAATCAAAGCTATGAATATTATTTTTGAGGGCGAAATCGAAAACTAAATCAATGGTTTCTTTGCTCATCAATTCAGTTCGTTTAGGACTGGCATTAACGTGACAATGAGTGCAGCTTAAATTACATAAATACCCCAAATTAAGTTGTAAAATCGCTAATGAATCGCGGGAAATATCAGGAAAATTATGATTAATTAACAGCGGTTTTGTATCATACATCGTTAATCCTTAGAAAACCAAATGTCACCGTAGTGGGCGACAACACGTCCATGACCATTATCGGTATCGCTCATGATGGCGATAACATCAATCGTGTGAACATCCGCGCCGATTATTTTTTTAAAATCAGTACGAACATTACGTTTTTCATGCACCCAATGATTAACCGCATCCTTGTTATCTTTTAAGGCAATCATCATGACCTGTTCATTTGCAAAGGCATTTTTCCAAACTGTATTTTTAGCGGCCTGACTTGCCCACACATAATTAATGGCTTTTGCATTCCAAAAGGCAAGCCCTCCTTTGACCAACACATAAATTCGCGCCGCATAGTCGTCGCCTGATTTTTCGTGTTCATTTAAACCCTGAAGTTTATTTTCAATTCGCCACGACCAATTTAAAACAGGGGTTTCATCTAAATTAATCGTCTGTTCTTTAAATAATCCTGACGCTGAATTATTGCTATCGGCTTTAAGAACCGTGATCCCTTCCTTTGTTTGGAGCTGATAACGTGTTTTTCCTTGAAAGCTTTTTTCCTCCCATCCCGATAGATTTCCGTTACTAAAGTCACCTAATACTTGTTTAGCGTCTTTGGCTAGAGCAGTTTGTATCGAAAAAAGACTTAAAGACAGTAAAAAAATGCTTACCTTATAACCCATACTTAACCTCTTTTCCATTGATGGTATTTTTCTACCCATTCTAATAGTTTTTTAGGTTGATGTTGTTTTTTCCAAACCCCTGCGACATATTTATTCGCTTCTGCCATCGTTGGATAAATATGAATCGTGACTAAAACTTTATTCAAGCCTAAACCATGTTTCATTGCCAAGACAAACTCAGCGATTAAATCCCCCGAATGTTCCCCTACAATCGTAACCCCTAAAATTTTATCTTTATTTGGGACGGTTAACACTTTGACAAAACCATGTGCTTCACTATCGGCAATCGCTCTATCTAATTCATCAATACCATAGTGACTGATTTCATAAGCAATACCTTGCTCTTTGGCTTCTTGTTCATTTAACCCGACTCTTGCAACTTCAGGATCTGTAAACGTTGCCCACGGAATCACCGAATAATCCGTTTTAAATTTTTTAAATCCACCAAATAAAGCATTAACCGCTGCATACCATGCTTGATGCGCCGCAGTATGAGTAAATTGATAGGGCCCTGCGACATCACCACAGGCATAAATATTGGGGTAATTGGTTTCTTGAAAGGCATTTATCGCAATGGTTTTACGCGGCGATAATTCGATGCCCATTTCGTCAACACCATAACCTGAAACATTCGCTACTCGTCCAATGGCCAATAAAACATCATCAAAGGGAATACGAATGTCGTTACCCTCATGTTCAGCAATGAGAATTTTTTCACCTTTTTCGAGTAAAAATTCTTTCGCGGTATGGTTCGTTAAAACGTTAATACCTTCCTTGCGAAATTTAGCTTCAACTATTTCTGAAACATCACTGTCTTCACGCGCCATAATTCGTGGCGACCGTTCAACTTGAGTAACTTCAATGCCTAAACGTGCAAAGGATTGCGCTAATTCACAACCAATAGGGCCACCGCCTAATACGACTAAGCGTTTAGGTTTTTTACGCATATCCCAGACATTATCTGAGGTCATATAACCGACTTTATCTAAGCCTTTAATCGGTGGCACAAACGGACGTGCGCCTGCTGCAATCACAATCGAACGCGTGCTAATGGTTTTCACCTCGGTTTCAGTCGTGACTTCAACCTCCCACGGCGAAATAATTTTAGCCGTTCCTGTCACTATATCAACGCCTAATTCAGTATAACGCTCAATAGAATCATGAGGCTCTACCTTTTTAATGACATTTTGTACTCGTTCCATCACCTCAGAAAAATCAAAGTCAACGTCGACTTTTTTAATTCCAAATTCTGCCGAGCGGGTGACATGAGATAAAAATTTAGCCGAACGAATTAAGGCTTTTGAAGGGACACACCCTGTATTTAAACAGTCACCCCCCATTTTATGTTTTTCAATTAAAGTCACTTTGGCTTTAACGGCCGCAGCAATATAAGCCGTGACTAAGCCCCCTGAACCAGCCCCAATCGCAATAAGATTGGTATCAAATTTTTTAGGCTTATTCCATTTTTTTGTCTGTACTGACTTAGACATTTGACTTTCTCTTTCCAATAAAATAAATCGCTTTTTTTGCCATCAAAGGGAATAGCCCCAACAACACAAAAGAGCCTAATAAAATAGGGGATAAAATACCCGCTAAAGAATCCAGTTTGGCCAATTGAGTGCCTGCATTGACATAAACAATCGTTCCTGCGAGCATTCCTAATTGACTGACCCAATAAAAAGTACGCGTTTTTAAGGTGGTTAACCCCATCAATAAGTTAATCATAAAAAAGGGGACAATAGGCACTAACCGTAAAGTAAATAAATAAAATGCGCCCTCTTTAGCGATGCCCTCATCAATCGTTTTTAAACGATCGCCAAACTTATCTTTAACACTGTCTCTAAACAAAAACCGTGCGGCTAAAAAGGCTAAACTTGCACCGATAGTGGACGCAAAGGAAACAATCAGTGTTCCCATCCATAAGCCAAAAACACCCCCACCTGCAAGGGTTAAAATCGTCGCACCCGGTAAAGAGAGTGAGGTAGTTATAATATAAATTAACATATATGCGACAACCATCACCATCGGGTTGGCTTGATTATAAGCTAACATGGCGGCTTGCTTATCTTTTAACGCTGCCAGTGTTAAATACTGCTGCAAATCAAAGGCAAAAAATATCCCTATTAATCCAGCAATAACGATTAATAAAATGATGCGAGATGTTTTCATGGTTCTATCCTCCAAGCTTAAATTAAGGGGTATTGCCGTTTAAATTCCAGTTGTAATCAATATCAGCCTCAATTTCTAACTTGGGCAAATCCGCTCTGTAAGTACGAATAAACGTTTCTATGCCACCCACCGCTTTAAAGTCTTTTGCAAACCAGTCAAAGATTTTAGAGACATGAATTTGGTTGCCGTCTACAGACAAGCCTTTTTTAGCATTATTTAAGAAAACCTTTGCCTGTTGATTTAACCGGTTATCTAATTGTGCCGCCGTATAAGGTTTATTAGTATCCACTTTAAATTTCAGGGTAAAACAAATATCAGACCTGCAAACTTTGCGCTTTTTGAGCGATAAGATTCGCCATAGACGGCATTTTGAATTCACCACTAACTCGGTCATAAACATAATCATAAAAACTCACGGCTAGTTTTTTAGCCGTTTCAGCAAGACTCATAAAACTGTCTTTGATTTTCGTGCCTTTCTCATTTCGAGTCTGGAAGCTTATGTCTCGCGCACGCGCTTGTCTTCTTGCGCCGAGTTCGGCTGCATTGTTATGTAATGGTAATTTCGGAAGTTCCAAAACTCGCAATAATTCGGTCTTTTTCGCCAGTGTTTTGGCGATGCGATCATTGAGGTCTTCATAATCGCTTGTGGTTGCAAACAATTCATCAAATCGCGTTAACAACCATGCCTTTTTATCGGGGCAGGGATTTTTTTGATAGTTAAGCAACTCCTTATAATACTCCCAATAGTCGCCTCGAAAATCGGCTAATGCTTGCTGATGTATTTCCAGAATTGGACGGAGTTTTTGTAGTGGCGAGCATCGTGAACCCAGCATAACCCCAAATGTTCCGTCAGTAATTTGAATTGCGGCGCATCGTCTGCAAGCAAGGTTTCAATAACAGGAAAATCCGTTTGTTGCTGATAATAGACAATGGCGCAAGCTTCGGTGACATGCGTTGCCTGTCTTACGCCTAAGCGTATTTAAGATCGCTAAGTGCAACTTAAATTGCGCTTCATTCATCACTGTATTGACAGGTATTTGAGCATCAACTTTTGCCCGCGCTTTATCAGCTAACTTGAACTCGTCAAGCAAGGATTGAGCTTGTTGATTGTAGATATAATGGCGTGGCGCATAGTCGGTCAGCACGTCCAGAACCGATAAACGGTCTTTGTTTTTAGTGGTGAAATAAGCGGTAAACAAGTCGTTGCAGACCACCTGACAATAGTGGTTATCACCATTGACTCGCGCACTGGTATCATCAATCTGTCCATAATCACTGTTGAGAATGCCGCTGCGATAAAGCTCGCTTTTTTCCTGATGCGCCCAGTCATAACCGCCTGTCCATTGCTGAGAAACATAAGTCGGCGACACCACAATGCCAATATTTTCAAAAAAACCGACCATGGGTTTTTCGGTCACGCCCATCATCTTAAGCATGGGAATCAAGCTACGAATTCCAATACCAAATTCGCCCTGACCTCGAACGCCTTCAGGCAATTGGGCGCGGTAATACTTATTTTCAGAAGGTGAATAAAAAATCTCACGGAGATACTTAATATTATTGGTTTTGATGACAATGTCTTGAATCACCACTTCCGCAAAGCCTTTAGATACTAAGTCGCTAGGCAAGCCAGTTTTGTCGAGTAGGCATTTTAGCGTTTGGTCGATTTTAACTCGTGGGATCTTGGGTTTACGGCGGCGTTTTTTCTTATCCGAGTCCGTATTTTCAGTGTCGTTATTAGTTTCTTTTTGCGCGTCAACTTGTGCTTTTTTACGTTCGTCTTCGGATGAAATATCATCACTCTTATTATTTTTATTGGGTTTGATATCAGGCTTTCCCTGCTCACCTTTCAAGCGATTAACCTCGTCACGAAGTTGCTGTAATTCAGTTTCTAAAGACAATTTATCACTGGCTAAGCGTTCAATAAGATTGAATATTTTTTTGACAATATCCTGCGCTTCGCTACTTTCAATTTGAGCGATTTCTTGATAAATGGCGTTAGTTTCAGCCTGTAGGTCGTGGATATTCAAAGTATGTAAATGTTCGTTCTTTTATGATATGTTGTCAAATCTATTTTAGAAATTTTATCTTTACCCTGAGATTTAAAGTAGATACGTTTATTATATAAATCGGGACAACTCACTGAGGCACAGACGATTGCGAAATGAATTCGCGGTTCACCCATTGGGCGAATGATTTTGTTTTCTATATCATCCAAAGAAACTGTTTTTCCGCCAATATTTCCAGCCTCTTTTCCCCAGACAGGGCTGATTAAACTGCCGACATCTTTAATACTCTTTAAGGGGAAATGATCCACGACCATTTTTAAGGCCAATATATTGTAAGTATTGATATAAAAGGCTAATTTTTCCTGCTTTCCTTGTAATTTAGACAGAGGAAAAGCTGATAACTGTTGATAAACGGCCTCCAGTTTCCCACTCTTCTTTAATGCAGCATAATCCACCTTAGCTAAAGGAACCCCTTGTTTAGTTCCTTGCTTCACCGTACTGGATAATAAATCAGCATAGGGTTTCCAGTCGGGTTCAGCGGCAGAAACATGGGTGCTTAAAAGTAAACCTGTCGTTAACGCTAAAAGCGATTGTTTTATAGTCTTCATTATTTTTCCCTAAGTTGTTTGTTTCCTCAATTAGTCGTAGTAAAAGTCAAAAACTAACAAAAAAATTATAAAAATAAATAAATAGTTTTATATGTAAGGTTTTGTTTAAATTTTAGACTAATTTAATAAACACCCTTATTTTCATACACAAACAAAAACTATCCCATGCGTAAACTATTTATTCTCGGCTGTTCAATTAGCGTTGTATTAACCCTTATTTTAGCCTTAATTTCCCCCGTTATACTATGGGCTTTCATCCTTATTCTGCCGTTTATCGCCCTCGGTATTTACGATATGCGCCAAACACGGCATTCTTTATTACGAAATTACCCCGTATTCGGTCGTATGCGAACCCTAATGGAAGAAATTAGACCGATGATTCAACAATATTTTGTTGAATCCGATATTGATGGCAGACCCATTAGCCGTGTGTTTCGCTCAGTCGTTTATCAACGCGCAAAATTACAAATGGATACCGTCCCTTATGGCACCAAGTTTGATGTTTATCGGGTCGGCTATGAATGGATTGGACATTCTTTAGCTGCAAAAAATCTAAGCGATATTAATGAAGATTTACGCGTGACTATTGGAGGAGCTGATTGCAGCCAACTCTATCACGCTAGCATTCTTAATATTTCTGCTATGAGCTTTGGGGCATTAAGTAAAAATGCTATTCTCGCCTTAAATGGCGGGGCAAAAATTGGCGGCTTTTATCACAACACAGGTGAGGGGGCTTAAGTCCTTATCATTTAGAAAAAGGCGGGGATTTAGTCTGGCAAATTGGCACCGCTTATTTTGGGTGTAGAGATGCAGAGGGTTTATTTGATGAAGCCTCATTTGCTGAAAAAGCTCAATACAGCCGTGTAAAAATGATTGAGATTAAACTCTCTCAAGGGGCCAAACCAGGTCATGGCGGTGTATTGCCCGCCTGTAAAAATACCCCTGAAATTGCACAAATTAGAGGACTTAAAGAACCTTATATACAAGTAAATTCACCCGCAACCCATAGTGCCTTTAGCAACCCCATTGAATTAGTGACGTTCATACAAACGCTAAGCCGTTTATCTAATGGAAAACCTATTGGTTTTAAACTGTGTATTGGTTTAGAAAGTGAATTTATCGCGCTGTGTAAAGCCATGATAGAAACAGGCATTAAACCTGATTTTATTACGGTGGATGGCGGCGAGGGCGGAACAGGAGCCGCACCGCTTGAATACTCTAATTCAATAGGAATGCCTCTTTTTGATGCAATCGCTTTTGTCAGTGATTGTTTAATCGGCTTTGACTTGAAAAAAGACATTAAAATCATCGCATCGGGTAAAGTGTTTACAGGTTTTCATATTGTAAAGCGTTTAAGTTTAGGCGCGGATTTATGCAACAGTGCGAGAGGCATGATGTTATCGTTAGGCTGTATACAGTCCATGCGTTGTAATGCCGACACTTGTCCGACAGGGGTTGCCACTCAAAACCCCTCATTAATAAAAGGCTTGGTCGTTAGCGATAAAGCGCAACGAGTCGCAAATTTTCAACGAGAAACCGTTAAAAGTGTGACTGAGATTATGGGAGCAGCTGGGTTATTACAAACAGAAGAATTAAACCGTTCTCATATTTTTCGCCGTGTCAGTCAAACCACGATTAAACGCTATCAAGACATTTATCCTTCTATGGAAAAAGGATGTTTACTCACTGAAAATAGTCCTGAATTTTATAAAGAAATGTTAAGTCAGGCAAGTTTACAACTATTTTCTAGCACATGCTGTCAAATTGATTAAGGACTAAAAAATGATTGCCACTAATAGAATTGTAGAATTAATTACTCACGTATCTCAAGATTTTATTTTACGGATTGATAGCCTAAATCAATCATTAAAGGATAGGGAAATAAGCCCCAAAGATCATGGTGGGAAAATTGGCTGCAAAAATCAAAAAAATAACGAAACTCAATTTTATTTTTCATTGCCTTTAAGAGATCTCCAATGATGAATCAAAAAACAAATTACAGCTATCATTACTGCTATTAAAATCGAGTATTTTTTTAGTTATGTTGATGTGGACGCTGGATAAATTTATAAACCCCAACACTTCGGACAGTTTTAATGCGAGATAACCCCGAAGCGACAAAGCTCCTCGTATTGAGAAGAGCATTTTATTAAACTCAGGTCTACCCCAGAGTTTGAAAAAATACGTTTAATCAATAACTCATTGAAAAATCTAGTCTTCCAGCTACCGATTGAAATTGGTTTTCGTTTAGGACTTAAAAGTCGGTCATGCCATTTGATCAAATTTAGCGCAGTAAAACGTGCCTTAAAATGGCTGTGTAAAGCAGGTTCAGAACGTGCTTGGCAATCACAAAGTCCTGTAAATTGTTTAGCATCACGAAATAGAAATTCAATCTGAAACCGTGCCTTGTAATAATTATAAAGTGTCATTGCATCTATCTCTGTATCTGTTGAAAACAACAAGGCATAACGTGTACCTTGTGACGTTGTTTTAACTAAATAAGCGATGCGAATATTACATTTCAATGAGACAGAATTAACGATTGCTGTATAAATCTTAACACCACCCTGTTTACCTGCTAATTCTAATTTTCTCGTCTCACCCACAATCCACTTACTGTCATAACATTTATGGCGACCTTTTTCTTTTTGCTCACCTTCGTAGAGTAAACGTAAATTAGCATCACAACGTAATTTTCCAATTTGATGGTAACCTTTAGCGATCACGCCATGGGTAAACTTTTGTTTAGAATCCCAAAACTTAGCTAAACCATAAGTCTTTTCACCACTTTTGTTAACAAAGCTACACTCTAAAGCCGCTATTTTTTGTCCCGACGTTGAAAGAATTTCATTATTACCTACCTGATTAAATTTAAGAAAATCTAACTTTTTATTAAACCATCGACGATAGGTTTTTTCTGATAACTCATTGTAACGGTGGTTTAGAACCACTAGACATTTTTTCTAAAATCGTTTCTATTAGTTGCATGGAAATCTTCTTTTCAGGAAATTGTTGCTTTAGAAACTACATTTTCCTATGAATTGAAGATTTCCTCTACTTTTAAAACTGTCCGAAGTATTGATTCCTGATACTTGTAAAATTTTAGTATTACCCATTTACGCCCTTAATATTTAAGAAAACATACTACCAATCATAACTTAAAGTAGCATAAAAATTTCTTCCCGCCCCTGGTAAATGCTCACCTACTGCTGTTCCATCATTAAGGGCATTTCTATTTAAGCCACTAAGATGGGTACGATAGGATTCATCAAGTAAATTTTCAATCCCAAATCCTACTTGTAACCCTTGTAATACCGCTAATTGAGGGCGATATTGTCCGCGTAAATTCCAAATAAAATAACCGGGGGATTCTACTTCTGTATTAAAATTAGCGGTCTCGTTTTGATCGTCATAACCAATCAGTTCAACCCCCGCTAACCATTCATTGGTATCATAAAATAAGCCGATTCGACCATTTAAGGGGGCAATACGATAAAGGTTATCCGTACGATCAGCTCGTCTTCCTCGAACATAACTGACCATCATATCCACTTTCCAATCTTCTAAAAAACGAAAGCCTGCTTCAACATCAAAGCCATAGAGATAAGCATCTATATTAGTAAATTCTAAGGTGCTGGAATTCATGGCTAAAGCCGCTGTATTTTGTGTAGGCGTTCCTTGAATATAATCTTCGACATAACGATAAAATACGCGGGGTAAAATATAACCTTGGTCTGTTTGCCAGTTAAAGCCTAATTCTGCTTGATAGGAAACTTCAGGTTTTAATTCGATATTACCTAAATAATTATACCCATCCGCTAATCCTGCGGTTGCATTTAAAGGTAGCCAAAGATAACGTTCTTGATAAGAGGGTGAGCGTGTTTTTCGACCAAACCCCATTTCAATATCTAATTCATCATTAAAATGATGGGTTAAAACCGCAACAACATCAACATTAAGATCTTCTTTTTCATGTTTTTTAGCATTAAAACTATTCGCTAACTTTGCCCCCGCTTTTCCTTTAACAAAAGGCCCTGCTGTTCCTCCAATATCATTTGCATCCATCCGAATCCAATTAACCCGTGTCCCAAGTTCCATGCTCCAGTCTTCGGTAAAATCACCTTTCCATTCGGCAAAAATACCATAACGGTCGCGCTCAACATCATTAAAATTATTAATACTGAATGCGGAAACATTTGGGTTCAATATTTTAGCATCGTGTTCAATATTATCCCCATCTACCCCTATTAAAAGGCTTCCATCATACAAGGGAATATCAATCGTTGCTTTATAACCAAACCCTCTAGCGGTATTATTTGATTGGCGAGTAGCGGCTTTAGAAACTTTACCTCGCAAGCTATAATTATCCATTCTATGTTGAATATCTTGATAGGAAAATTCGGTGGTGACGGTATATTTGTCCGCCAATAATCCTTTATAGCTAAAATTAGTAACCCCTCCTCGAGAATAAACAATATCCATCGGTAAAGAGGGCGTGCCTGTTGTATGAGTATCGTTATAATTATACGATAAATCAAATTCGTGGTTTTCATCATCAGTACGATAACCATAGCCTAAAGCCCCTGCATTTCTTTCATGGCTGGTATCAATATTCTCACCGCCATCCCACTCATAATTTCCGCCCTCTTCTCGACTTGCTCCAAAACGGAATTTATGATTTTTACTGGCAATGCTGGTAAATAGACTACTGTAATAGGCACTATTAATCGAATTAACCCCATTCGTTGTTTTTCCCATGAATAAAATATCGTCATCATCAGAAAACTCTCCCCGACGAGAACGTTGTACAATATTACCGCCTAAGGTTTCAATTCCGCTACTGACAGACGCAATCCCTCGTTTTATACTCATGACCTCGGTTAATGAAGTCGGCACATGACTTAAAGGCGCATCCATCGCATTAGCACAAGCCGATTTATAGGTTGCACCATCGGTATTAACATTCACACGATCACCAAATAAGCCTCGATATTGAGCAATCCCTGATAAAGGCCCATTAGAATTAACATTAGCCCCTGGAACACGTTTTAATAAAGCAGCCGCATCATTGACTCCGCCCATATCAGGCCTAATTCCTACAATATCTGGGGTTAGAATATTTCCTTCAACAATCATGGGCGGCAGTTCTTGTATCGCAGTTGTGGTTGCCTCTTCAGCATAGCTTGAATAGCTTGTGCTTGTTATCAAACAAATGGAAACGACTTTTAAGTGCTTTTTATTCATGAAGTGAGTCCCTTATAATTTAAATTGATAGTGGATCAATCGGTTATACTTTATAGTAGATTTGCAAAAAACTAATTGATAATTATCAATTTACAAAACTAACGAAAAAATACTTAAAATTAGGGTATGATTATTGCTTACTTACTATTTATTTAAATTTAAGGGGTAAACCTATCCATTAATAAGTTATAAGCCCTATTACTTTAGGTTATTTAACCTTTGATTTAATTATTTGGTTTTTAAAAAAAATATTTTATTTTTAATAAAACATTCAATTAAGTGCAAAACCATAGCGATTATTGATTAATGAAACCTAATAAATATAATAACCAAGCTAATAAAGAAGTAGTCAATCATTGTCAACAATGTCTTATGCGTCCTATCAGCCTATTTTCAGACTTACAAGAGAGTGATTTTTATTTATTACGGCAACCTATCAATATTATTGAATTAGAAGCTGAAGAAATTTTATATAAAGAAAAGCAAGTTATTCGTTATCTTTACACGGTTCGTTCTGGTTTACTCAAACAAGTTCGATATTTAGATGATGGGAGTTATCGAATTGTACGCCTATTACGACAAGGGGATATTGCTGGAATTGAAGCGTTAAATAATACTTTTTATAAACAACATACCCTCATTTTACAAAAAGCATCGCTTTGTCAGATTCCAATTAAAAATATTAAAGCCTTAGATCAAAAATCTACTTGTCTTTACAAACCTTTAATGGCTCGTTGGCAAAAAATACAACAAGATGCAGATTTATGGATAACAGAATTCAGCGTGGGTCATTCAAAAAAGCGGATGGCTAATTTACTTATTTATCTGGCGGGTGAGAATGATACTGATTTCTTTTTTCTGCCCAGTAGAGAAGATATAGGGGCATTATTAGCCATTAGAACTGAAACCGCGAGTCGAATTATTGCAGAATTTAAACGTCAAGGGTGTTTACAAGCTAAGGGGAATTATGCAAAAATTAATTTTTCTAAACTTAAACAATTTTATTAACTTATGAAATTACATTTAATTCTATTTAGCTCGTTTATTATCCTTAATTCTTCTTTCATAGTTGCAAATGAACAAAATGAAAAAAATGAAAAAAATGAAAAAAATGAAAAAAATGAAAAAGCAACCGAAGCCAGACTGGATGAAGTCGAAAAATTAGGGAAGCATGTTATGCCTTTTGATTTAGAAAAAACGGTACATGTTTTTTCTAAAATAGAAAAAGGAGGATTGCAGCAAGTTATTAGACTTGTTCTTCTAAATAAAATATATTAAAATAAATTGCTTATATATACTTGATAACATTCACAATCAGTTGA
Organism: Methylococcales bacterium; assembly: GCA_030949405.1. Lineage (NCBI taxonomy): Bacteria > Pseudomonadati > Pseudomonadota > Gammaproteobacteria > Methylococcales > Methylococcales bacterium. The sequence continues at coordinate 1,340,446 of JAUZSN010000002.1, forward strand.
TACAGCCTAATAAATAAACTTTAAATTAAATTATTAAAAATAATAAATAAGCTTTATAATAAATTTCTATAAAAAATAAAAATCAAAGTATAACATGAAAATAAAAGAAATTTTACCAAGAATTTATGATGATAGACAGTTAAGAGCTTTAACAGGATTAAAAACAGAACATTTTATTTTACTATTATCTCTATTTGAAAAGACCCTTATTGAAGATCAAAAAGAAAAACATGAAAATAAAGAAAGAAAATACGGTAGTGGTTTAGATAGCACATTAAAAACACCCGCAGACAAATTATTATTTATATTAAATTATATGAAGTGCTATTCTACTTTCGATCACTTAGGGTTTTCTTTTAATATGAATAAATCATGCGCCCATACTCATGTATACAAATTATTTCCAATTTTAATAAAGACGTTAGATATATTTAATGTTTTACCTGCAACAAGTTTTTCAACCCCTGAAGAAATGCAGCAGGCTTTTGGCGGAGTTCAAACATTGATAATAGATGCTACAGAGCGTGCTGTACAACGCCCTAGTGACTATGAAGAACAAAATGAATTTTACAGTGGTAAAAAAAACAGCATACAATTAAAAATACCACTATAGCTTCTTTAGGTCATTTAATTTTATATATTGGGGTTAGTTTTCCAGGTAAAAATCATGATTATGGAATGTTTAAAAAAGAATTTAATCCAGAATTAAATTGGTTTAGTAATTTTAATATATTTATTGATTTAGGTTATTTGGGGTTTAATAATGAATATAAAACTAATTCGGTAAATATTCCTCATAAAAAACCAAATAAATCTAAGCATAATCCAAACCCAACATTAACAGAAAATCAAAAAAAAGAAAACAAAGAGATGAGTCGTGAAAGAGTCATTGTTGAGCATGTAATCGGTGGAATGAAAAGATATAGATGCCTAGTTGACAAGTTTAGAAATAAAAAAGAAGGTGTAAAAGATTTATTTTCTTTTTTTAGCGGCTATCCTATGGAATTTTAACATGATATATTAGACTTGTTCTTCTAAATAAAATATATTAAAATCAATTGCTTATATATACTTGATAACATTCACAATCAGTTGATACAGCCTAATAAATAAACTTTAAATTAAATTATTAAAAATAATAAATAAGCTTTATAATAAATTTCTATAAAAAATAAAAATCAAAGTATAACATGAAAATAAAAGAAATTTTACCAAGAATTTATGATGATAGACAGTTAAGAGCTTTAACAGGATTAAAAACAGAACATTTTATTTTACTATTATCTCTATTTGAAAAGACCCTTATTGAAGATCAAAAAGAGGCTACCAACTTAAGACGGGACAAAATAAAGAACTAACTGCGATATTCTTGTATCATAGGTTAATGACTAAAAAAACAGAACAACACAGAAAATACGCGCAGCTAGTCACGCAATTATCGCTGAAATTACAACAACAGGCAAGCAAACTGTTCGTAACTTAGCTTCAATTGTTGGTCGCTCAAAAAGCAGTGTGCATCGTCATCGTCAAGCGCAAACAAAGCGAAATCGACATCCTGAATCATCATTATGGGAAACCGAGGCAGGTAGTTCTTGGCAAAGATTAATGGTGTTTTCCGCCTTGTATGTCTTTGGATTAAAGACAGGCGTAGGTGCAGAGACTTTATCGCTGTTTTTTAAAATGATACGGATTGACACCCATGTGGGCGTATCACCCGACGCACTGCGGACTCAAATCAATAAAATGGAAGTCTTATTGCCGCAGTTTCAGCAAGAATGCGAAAAAAGTGTGAAAAAACAAACACGTAAAGTTGTTGCTGGGCTGGATGAGACTTTTTCGGCAACTTTATGATTTTAGTTTTAATGGACTTACGTTCTGGCTATCTTTTGTTGGAAGATATTAGCGATGATAAGTGCTACGATACTTGGTATAAAAAGGTTTCGCCACGATTAGAATCATTAGGCATTGAGGTTAATCATGCGATTAGTGATCGCGCTAAGGCGTTGATAAAAATGGCAGTGACGGGGTTTAAGTGCGAATCGGGGGCAGATATTTTTCATGCTCAACAAGATATGAGTCGCTGGTTAGGCGCGAAAATCGGCAGGCGTGCAGCAAGGGCTGAAAAACAGCGGCAAGCAGCGCAAACCGCAGAGTCTACTGTTTCTAAAACGGCAACGATGCAGAAAATTATTGGACTTAAAACAACACGGATAACGGCTGAAAAAGAGCTTGAAGAAGCCAAAAAAATACAAACAGATTATCACGAAAACTTACAAGGGATTGCGGATGAAGTTCATCCTTTTTCACTCAATGATAGTCGTAGAAACGATGCGGAACAGGTTGAGAAGTTGCTAGAGTTAAGAGCGCGAGACTTTGAAAAAATAGCGGAAAAACAAGGGATTAACGATCATAAAGGCGTGATGAAAAAGTTTCGTAATCAAATAAAACCGTTAGCGGTATCCATCAGTTTTTGGTGGCTTTGGGTACGCGAAACCTTGCAAAATTTGGGGCTTGATGCGGATACCGAATATTGGTTGACCACAACATTATTACCCGTTGTTTATTGGCATCAGAAAATGGAACAAACTAAAAGCCGCAGGTCAAAGGAAAACTATCGAAAAGCTTGGGAAACCGCGTCTGATAAGCTCAAATCAGACCCATTTAGTGCAAAGTTATCAATCAGTGAAATGCAGCGATGGCTAACATTGGCGGAGCATATGGCAAGGCAGTTTCAACGCAGTTCATCTGCGGTGGAAGGGCGAAATGGCTGTTTATCGCAAATGTATCGCAATGGGCGAGGTTTGAATAAAAAGCGATTAAACGCGTTGACGGTCATTCATAACTACGGAATCAAACGTGAGGATGGCACAACCGCCGCCATGCGTTTATTTGATACCGAGTTTCCAGACTTGTTTTCATGGCTACTGAATGAAATGGGCGAGTTACCGCTTCCTAGAAATAGTCGAAAGCGTGTGTTTTCTAACCCTTTGAAATTGCTGGATGTCCCGTCTTAAATTGGTAGCCCAAAAAGAAAAACATGAAAATAAAGAAAGAAAATACGGTAGTGGTTTAGATAGCACATTAAAAACACCCGCAGACAAATTATTATTTATATTAAATTATATGAAGTGTTATTCTACTTTCGATCACTTAGGGTTTTCTTTTAATATGAATAAATCATGCGCTCATACTCATGTATACAAATTATTTCCAATTTTAATAAAGACGTTAGATATATTTAATGTTTTACCTGCAACAAGTTTTTCAACCCCTGAAGAAATGCAGCAGGCTTTTGGCGGAGTTCAAACATTGATAATAGATGCTACAGAGCGTGCTGTACAACGCCCTCGTGACTATGAAGAACAAAATGAATTTTACAGTGGTAAAAAAAACAGCATACAATTAAAAATACCACTATAGCTTCTTTAGGTCATTTAATTTTATATATTGGGGTTAGTTTTCCAGGTAAAAATCATGATTATGGAATGTTTAAAAAAGAATTTAATCCAGAATTAAATTGGTTTAGTAATTTTAATATATTTATTGATTTAGGTTATTTGGGGTTTAATAATGAATATAAAACTAATTCGGTAAATATTCCTCATAAAAAACCAAATAAATCTAAGCATAATCCAAACCCAACATTAACTGAAAAACAAAAAAAAGAAAACAAAGAGATGAGTCGTGAAAGAGTCATTGTTGAGCATGTAATCGGTGGAATGAAAAGATATAGATGTCTAGTTGACAAGTTTAGAAATAAAAAAGAAGGTGTAAAAGATTTATTTTCTTTTTTAGCGGCTATCCTATGGAATTTTAACATGATATATTAACTTCTTCTTAAAGAACAAGTCTATTAACTTCTTCTTAAAGAACAAGTCTATTGTTAAAGACCCTTTAGCTAAAGACCAAATTAAGCTGATCCGTGAACATTTAAGTAAAATTTCCAAGAATTTTAAACAAGGTGATTTTTCTGATCCTAGAAAAATTCATGGTAAAAATATGCCTGGGTTAACAACTTTAGAAGGGGCTAAAAAAGGAGAGCTGTCGATTGATTATAAAGAAATTCCAGTGGGTGCAGAAATTTTATATACTTCTGATAATTTAAAACTAGTAGAGGCTATTCATCAATGGTTTGATGCGCAATTAAGCGATCATGCTCGTCATGCAACTATGCACCATGATGCCCATCATGACTTAAAAAAAGATAAAGAATTAATTAAGGTTTTACCCAAGGAAATTAAGCAATAGAAATATTTAGAAAAACTTAACCTTTAAGGTTTGCCAAAAATTAGAGGCATCTTTCATTTCCCAGTTGACACTTTACATAAAAAACTTCAATTGTAGAGAGTGCCTCCATAGAACAAAAGCGTTATAGTGTAAACGACAAATATCTCACATAACTCTAGCATCATGATAACAGAAAACCAGATTAACGAATTTTTTCCCCCCTGTAGCTCCTAAATTTATTCGCCGTCACGATTTAACCCTTGAAGTACGAACAATGCTTATTTTGCAGGCTTATGAAGCACAGGTAAATCACAACTGGGGGGCTATCTCCGAATTATCTAGGCAATACGACATTTCCAGAACCTTCCTTTATTCCTTGCTCTCTAGGTTTAAAGAGGAAATGGGCAGTCTATTTTTTCCCAGAGAACGGCTAGCTTCGCCATCAAAGGAAGCCGCTGAAGCGAATATTCTCGCGCAACGTTTTGAAGGAAAATCCAGTATTGATGCTATCTCTACGCTAATGAAACGTACCTATCCTCCCCTTTTCTTCTGTGGGGTACATGAGTCAATATTTATCTCGTGTCGGCAAATCGCTCCCCAATACCTTAGTAAACACGTGTGAATCCGAGCAGTTTCTTGCTTTTGCCGATGATGAGATTTTTGCAAAGTCAGCCGATGGAATAATTTGCACAATTTCTGGAATTTCTTGGGTTAATGTACCTGTTTTATCAAAAATAAAAACATCTATTTGATGTAGAAGTTCTAATGCCCGTCCATCTTTCACCAAAATACTTTGATGTGAAAGTACTCGTAAATAATTCAAGACCATTAAAGGGGCGGCTAAACGCATCTGATAACCAAAACCTGCATAGCTTAAGGCTAAAGTATGAGACAAACCAATAATAGGCAAACTCAAAGCACTCATCCATAAGGTTTTTTCCGCGCCACTTTCAACGATTGCATCGCCTCTTGATTGAATATTGGTTTTAAAATTAACCGTATTTTCTAAGACATCTACAATTTTCCCTGCAATGGTTTCAGTCCCTTGTTTATTAACCTGAATTTGTAAATAACCTGATAATAAAATGGTGGATGCAAAAACCCCATCAATGGCAATAGTTTCACCTGCTCGCACAACAATGACATCATTAACTTCTAAGCACTCAAGTGAAACTTCTATTTCAACCGTCTTATCTAATAACCAAACTTTTTTAGGAAAAGAATTAAAAATATTTTTAAAATCCGTACATACCGTTCGTTCTGTCTGTAAAATTATTTTTTGTATGCTAAAAAATGCCCAGCTACTAAAGGCTGCAACAAAATAATGCCCTGTGATCAAAATTCCTGTCACACTTAAAAATTCAAATAAAGCCAGAGCAATTTTCTTTTTAGTAAAAAGCGTATGGTGAGTTACTTTAAGAAAATTAAAATAATTGTAGGTTAATATCGGAATCCCGAGTAAAGCAAAGGGAGCGTAAAAAGTACCCACCCCTATTTAAAGCCAATGCGGTAAACGAAAGCTGTTGATAACGTACTAATTTACCTATATTATTGGAGACATCATCCTCTATTGTTTTTAATGCTTGTGTTTGCGGCTTTATTTCTTTTGAAGCGCGTTTATTTTTTAGCTCTTTCCATGCAGCAAAGGCAAGCCTTGCGATGGCTAATGTTGTTAAAATTGGCATTAATTTCTCTGATTTTATGTCTTAACAGGTGTTAAAAAATGGATCGCTCTCTTTTTTATTAATCAATAAAAAACGCAATGGGTTCAAAACTTACGGAACCTACCCTTTTTTTGAAAAACACCCACAGGGTATTTGAATGAACTTACGATATGTAATTTCTGATTTCGGTTAATTTTCACTTGTTTTTTTCAAAATAAAATTTTTATGCCTTAGTTGTTACTAAAATATGTTTAAACTCATAATTTTTTGCACCCCATTCGGGCTGATAACAAAATACACTTGTCTCCATTTCCATTATACGCAAATTCAAGATACTTACAATCCTACAATATTCTCATAAAAAAGCCCACTAATAATACAAAGAAGCCACCTATTTCAGCTACCAACTTAAGGCCAGACAAGTTAAGGTTAAGCTTCGCTCCATAGTGTCCCATCTTAAGTTGGTAGCCGTGAATTTAAAGGACGACATTCGGAAATTATTAATCTCTTATGCCTTAGTAAAAATACTCAATCAACGACTAAATCAAACCCCATTCCGCAAACGAATAGGGTCGGTTATCGCCAATAATAAAATGATCTAAAACCTCAATATCAAATAAGCCTAACGCTTGCTTGAGTTTTTCAGTAATGTCTTTATCGGCTTGACTGGGTTCGTTAATTCCAGAGGGGTGGTTATGAACAAAAATAACCGCCGCCGCATTATGTGATAACGCTTTTTTAACCACTTCACGCGGGTAAACACAGGTACTGTTAAGCGTGCCTCTAAATAATTCTTCTAATTCAATAATCCGATGCTGATTATCTAAAAACAAACAGGCAAAAACCTCATAACTATAACCGCGTAATTGCGCACTTAAATAAGCCCGTGTGGCATCAGGGCTGGTTAAAACATCGCCGCGATTAATGACTTCAACAAAATGCCGTCGTGCCATTTCTAAAACGGCTTGCAATTGTGCATATTTTGCATTACCTAAGCCATGACATTGACAAAAACGCTCTCTATCCGCCCCAAATAAAGCTTGTAACGAACCAAATTCTTGGAGTAAGTCACGCGCTAAATCAACGGCTGTTTTTCCTTGCGTGCCTGTTCGCAAAAAAATGGCCAATAATTCAGCATCGCTTAGTGCATCCGCCCCGCGTTGTAACAGTTTTTCACGAGGACGCTCTTCTTCTGCCCAGTCTGTTATTGCCATTAAAAATTCTTCCGTTTAACCTTAGAGTTCTTAAATCATAGAAGATTTTTTTTATCCTTGCCATAATAGAGCCTATTTCCATGATGATTAAAGGGGTCTTATTATTAAACAACATATTCTACTTGCCGTCTGTGGCGGCATTGCCGCTTATAAGTCAGCAGAAATAGTTCGTTTGTTAGTTAAAAAAGGCCATGCGGTTAAGGTCATTATGACGGATTCAGCGATGGAATTTATTCGGCCTTTAACCTTTCAGGCATTATCGGGAAACCCTGTGCAAACGCAATTATTGGATACCGAACAAGATAATGCGATGGGGCATATTAATCTAGCACGTTGGGCCGATAAAATTATTATTGCACCCGCAACGGCTAACATAATCGCTAAATTAGCCCACGGTTTAGCCGATGATTTAGTCAGCACTTTATGTCTGGCCGCTGAATGCCCTATTTATATTGCGCCTTCGATGAATCAGGCTATGTGGCATAAACCTATTACGCAGACAAATATTAACGCATTACAACAACAAGGAATGCAGCTTATTTTTCCTGAACAAGGAGAACAAGCGTGTGGCGAAGTGGGTTGGGGACGACTTGCCGAGCCGTTAATAATTTGTCAGTCTGTCATTGAGGACGATATATCAACGGTTAATAACAGTTTGAAAGGCGTTCGTTTATTAATTAGTGCAGGGCCTACCCGCGAACCTTTGGATCCTGTTCGTTATTTGACGAATCGCAGCTCAGGAAAAATGGGGTATGCACTAGCAGAAGCGGGACTATGGGCGGGCGCATCAGTTAGTTTAGTCAGCGGTGTGGTTAATTTGACCGCGCCTTCTGAGGTTAATTTAACGGTCGTTGAAACCGCAGACGAGATGTTTCAAGCGGTTATGTCAAAAGCGACCTCACACGATATTTATATTGGTTCGGCGGCGGTTGCCGATTATACGCCTGTTCAAATGTCCTCTCAAAAAATAAAAAAACAAAAGCAAGAAATGATCCTAAGCTTGCAAAAAACGAAAGATATTTTAGCGGAAGTGGCTTTATTAGCGAAGCGACCTTTTGTTGTAGGCTTTGCCGCTGAAACAGATCATCTTGAAACCTATGCGCGTGATAAACTGCAATGCAAAAACTTGGACATGATTGCGGCGAATTGGGTGGGGCGTGAACAGGGTGGATTTGAAAACAATGAGAATGCGTTACAGGTTTTTTGGCATAATGGTCACAAAAATTTCCCCCTAATAAATAAAAAGCATCTAGCGAAGCAATTAATCGCTTTGATCGCTGAGATAAGAAATGAAAACAATACAATTAAAAATACTTGATAAACGCTTAGGCCATGAAATCCCCTTACCTAATTATGCAACAACAGGGTCAGCGGGGTTAGATTTACGCGCCTGTATAGAGACAGCGACCACGTTATTACCTGGCGATACCCTTTTAATTCCAACAGGATTAGCCATTCATATTAATAACCCCCACTTAGCGGCCATGCTATTACCTCGCTCAGGTTTAGGTCATAAGCACGGTATTGTGCTGGGGAATTTGGTGGGACTCATTGATTCCGATTACCAAGGTCAAGTTTTTGTTTCTTGCTGGAATAGAGGAAGCAGTGAATTTGAGATTAATATCGGTGAACGAATCGCACAAATGGTGTTTGTTCCTGTTGAACAAGTTGAATTTGAACGCGTTGATGAATTTAATCAAAGTTTGCGGGGTGCGGGTGGTTTTGGTCATACCGGTCGTGATTAAAACGACTGTTAAGGAAAATTAAAATGGCTCGAATTTTTGGAATAGCGGCTGCCTTTACGATTGCTATGATTGTACTGAGTAGTTTAGGTGTTTTTTGGGTCTCCACAATAACATCGGAGGCTAAAGAAGAGTCCAAACAAGAATTGACAAATTCTGCGATTAAAGTGCTTGCTTATACGGTTTATTCACAAGTTAAACTGCTTGAAAAACAGGTTGCGCAATTAGCAACTGACCGCGATGTTATTGCCGCAACTGAAAGTGCCGATCGAGTCCTACTTGAAAATATTGCCTATAAATTTCAAACACAATTACCTTACGCGCTCAAAGTTAGAATCTGTTTGCTTGGAATTGATCGAATTGATGAAACCGCAAAACCTTATATGGGGCAAGCAGATTTATTTTTAGTCCAAAAAACATTTGAAAGTAAACAACTGTCTGCGGTACAAGGGCAAGGTATTAATCGGCATTTTGCAATTACGGCAGCAATAAAAAGAGATAATCAGATTATTGGGGTTATTTTAGCAAGTTTAGATGTCAATTTTCTTCGGCGGTTATTTAAAAATTCCCCGATAGAAAATAACTTTGTTATGTTAAAACAACGCGATATGACCGTAGCAAAAATAGGGGATGTTTCGATGAAAAATAAATCGTTTCATGTCTTAAAAATTCCTGATACCCGCTGGCAACTTGATTATTGGCCCTATCAAACGAATCAAGCAGGTCAAAGCGTCGTTGTTAAGAAAAGTAGCCTTCCTCGTTATGAGTTATTAACCGTGATTATAATCGGGGTTAGTTTACTGACCTGCCTTATCTATTTTTTTGGTTATTATCAAGTACGAGGATTATTACGGCAAGATCAAAAAAAATTAATTTATGCGATTAAAGATTTAAGAGCGGGGAAAGATGTCAGTCATTATTCAATGCACTTAATTGAAATGAAAGTTATTATCGCGACACTGGCAAAATTTAAACGTTCTCATAAAAAACAACTTAAACGTAAAAATCCTCCCCCTCCAACGATCGCACCGACAAAAGAAAAATTATCGCCACCGCTCCCAAAATCCATAGCGCAGTCTAAAGAAGAACCCAATCCTGAGCCGTTACTTGAGGCAGAGTCAAAAAAATCATTAAAAACCACTATAAATCCGACTATTCCAGACAAGATAGCCCCCCCATATCTGGAAGAAACTATTTTTAAAGTTTATGGTATTCAAGGGATTGCAGGCAAAAATTTATCGAAAACCAAAGTTTATGAAATTGGTTTAGCCATTGGTTCCGAGGTGAAAAATAAAGGACGACGGATGGTTGTCGTTGCTAAAGATGGTCGGCTTTCAAGTGATGATTTAATTGAGAGTTTGGTTAAAGGACTTATTTCTACAGGCTGTAATGTTTTAGATTTAGGGCAAATACCTACCCCGTTATTGTATTTTATTACGCATCATGTCGGAGGACGCTCGGGTGTGATGATTACAGGGGGTCACCTTGCCTCTGAATATAACGGTTTAAAGGTGGTTATTAATGGTGAAATTTTAGCAGGCGAAAAGATTCAGCAGCTTCGACAACGTATTGAAGATGAACGTTATATTACCGGGTCATTAGGCACTGTGGAAAAAAATGATTCGTACGGTGAAGAGTACATCGGAACCATTTGTGATGATATCGAACTTAAAAGAAATTTAAAGGTAATTGTCGATTGTGGTAATGGAATTGTGGGTAAAATTATTTCTGAATTACTGGAAAACTTAGGGTGCGATGTAACCTTGCTCTATAATCAGGTAGATGGTCACTTTCCAAATCATCTTCCCGACCCAACCAACCCTGAAAATTTTAAAGAACTGATTAACAAGGTTAAAAATGATAAAGCCGATGTCGGTTTGTCTTTTGATGGCGATGGAAACCGTTTAGGGGTTGTTGATAGTCAAGGAAAAATCATCTGGACAGACCGACAAATGATGTTATTTTCTAAACAAATTTTAGGTAAACAAGTAGGCGCTGAAATTATTTATGACATCAAATGTTCACAGCATTTAGGGGAATATATTAAAAAACAAGGAGGTCGCCCTATCATGTGGAAAGCAGGCCATTCTTTTTTAAAAGAAAAGATGCAAGAAAAAAGCGCGGTACTTATAGGGGGGATGTCAGGAAATATAGCGTTTAATGATCGCTGGTTTGGATTTGATGACGCGCTTTATTCAGCCGCTCGACTGTTAGAAATATTAGCCGCCGATAAACGTTCATCCCATGAAGTTTTTGCAGAATTACCTGATAGTATTAACACCGCTGAAATATTAATTGAGATTGCAGAAAATGAAAAATTTCCTTTTATAGCTGAGTTTATAAAAAGAGCCGACTTTCCTGATGCGACACTGATTGATATCGATGGTTTACGGATAGAGTTTGATGATGGATGGGCATTAGTACGGGCATCGAATAGCAGCTCGTCAATTATGCTGCGATTTGAAGCCGATAATCAAGAGGCTCTGTTAAAAATACAACAACGAATTAAGCAATTAATGAGCGAAATTAATCAAGGAATTAAAATTCCTTTTTAGCGGCTATCTCTTTTAAGGTGAAATTTGATGCGGAATCTACATGGATTTTACGCTCGTTACAAAGATTCGAGTCAAAAATAGTAACCGAGTACAAAAGCGATAATCATTTGAAGTTAGTCACATTTTTTAGTCATTTACTGACCCTATTACGGTATTTTAGCCTAAAAACTATATTTGAAGTGTTAAAGGATAATAAACATTATGATTACCATTTATAACCAAGACCCTGTACGTCAACAGGCACTCTCAAGCTTTTTAAAGCTATGCCATATTAAAACGTACCCCAGTAAAACTATTTTAATTAAATCAGGTGATATTAACGAAACCCTCTATTACATTATTAAAGGGTCAGTTTTAGTGGATGCGGAAGATGATGATGGGAAAGAGTTAATTTTAGCCTACCTTAATAAAGGCGATTTTATTGGTGAAATGGGCGTTTTTAATGGGCAAGATCCCCGAATGGTGAATGTTAAAACCCGTTGTGAATGTACGGTGGCTGAAATTAGTCATGATCGTATTCGTAATGTGTTGAAAAAAGAATTACCTGAATATGCAGCAGATATTTTATTTATTATTGGCGAACAAATGGCCGAACGGTTATTTATTACCAGTCGTAATTTTCGTGATCTTGCCTTTATGGATACCAAGGGACGAATTGCCAGAACCTTATTAGATTTGTGTAAAGAACCTGATGCTATTACGCATCCTGATGGAATGCAGCTTCACATGAGCCGTCAAGAAATTAGTCATATTGTGGGTTGTTCCCGTGAGGTCGTTGGACGCGTTTTAAAAGAATTAGAAGAAAAAGGTTTGATTACTGCACATGGTAAAACGATTGTTGTTTTTGGAACACGTTAATGATTTTTCACTAAGGAGGCTTAGCTTATGTGGTTAAAAGCATTTCATTTAATTTTTATGGTCACGTGGTTTGCAGGTTTGTTTTATTTGCCCCGTTTATTTGTTTATCATGCCATGAGTGAAGATGAAACCAGTAATGAGCGTTTTAAGGTGATGGAAAGAAAACTGTTTTTTGGTATTATGACCCCCGGTCTGATCGTGACCTTTATCTTTGGTTTTTGGATGCTGTTTGATTATGCGTGGGCAATGTATTCATCAATGGGGTGGTTACATTTAAAGTTGTTGTTATTGGCCGCACTGGTTATTTATCATTATTTTTGTTATTTATGGCTCAACGATTTTAAACATGATCGCAATCAACGCAGCCATGTTTTTTATCGCTGGGTTAATGAAATCCCTGTCTTATTTTTAATCGGTCTTATTCTTTTAGCCGTAGTTAAGCCATTTTAAGGTATTGTAGCCTTTATTTTCTAACCCTTGAAATGAAAAAAAATTCACCCTTGAAATGAATACAACAACTAAAAATAAATTATGTCTCGTTTTAAGTTTAAGTCTTATTCCTTCCTTTGCTTCAGGTGAAGAAAGTATGACCGACCTAATAGATATGGATTTGAGTGACTTAGAAGAGGTTATGGTTTCGGTTGCGACGAAAACAAATAAAAATATTAAAACTGTACCGTCGTCAGTCACCGTTTTTACCGCCGTTGAAATTCGTTCTATGGGCATAAAATCGGTTCAAGAATTATTGAATTTCGTTCCTGGGTTTCAAAGTACGCGTGAAAGTCGTGTGAACCAAGGCTCAATGGTTTCTGCGCGGGGGGCATCAACGCCTCAAACATCGTATAATATATTATTTATGTTAGATGGGCATCGGTTAAATGATGTTAGTAGCGGCGGAGCTATGATCGCTAACCGTTATCTTACTACAGCCAATATCAAACAAATTGAAGTTATTCGAGGGCCAGGTTCTGCTCTTTACGGCACCAATGCTTTTTCAGGGGTAGTTAATATTATTACTAAAGATCAGCCTGAAAAGAATAAAAACTATCAGTTTTTTTAGCGGGGGGAAATTTAGATAGTCATGAATTCCATGCCCAAGTTTCAAAACAAGAAAAAGACTGGGGCGTAAGTCTTTTTGGTCAGTATTATGATGATAATGGACAAAATTATGAGACAGTTGATGCCGATGAAATTGAAAAAGATCAAGAAATTTATGCAAAATTGCGTTGGCGTGATTTTCGATTAAATTTACGCTACTCAGAAGAACAGTTAAACGGGTTTTTTAATACAAAAAATCAACAATCCGAAAATATACAACAAGAATCGGCTCATCTTGAATATGATCTGCTTACTTTAAAAGATTTAAACTTAACCTTACGCAGTAGTTTTCAGTATATTCGTCAAACGTCTTATGATATAAATAATCAACAGAGTTCACGTATTGAGGATAATGAATTTAATATCGGTCTTGATGGTCGTTACCAGTTGAATGAAGATCATCTTTTGTTAGCCGGCATGGAGTGGCGTTATGCGACAGTAAAGGGAGATATACTTTCAGGTAAACGGGATGTTTTTGGGGTTTATATTCAAGATCAATATCGATTTAATCAGCAATTAGAATTAACCCTTGGCTTACGGTATGACCATTATTCTGATGGTAATCAGGCGATTAACCCCCGTTTTTCCCTTGTTTATACCACTGATTTTAATTCAACCTTTAAACTGATGTATGGACAAGCCTTTCGCGCGCCTTCAATTCGACAAATCTCAAGAACACAGGGTTTAGGGGAGGCTGGGCTTAAATCAGAAGATATTAAAACCTTAGAGTTTGCTTGGCTACATACTTTCTTTAATAATTATCATACGTCATTAACTTATTTTCATAGCTGGAGTGAAAATAAGATTGATACGATTATTAACAGAAACCGACAACTTAGTGATTTTAAAAGGAAATTTACTAATATCGAAGGGACACTAAAAACCAGTGGAATAGAGTTTGAATTACAGGCACAAATTACGGATGAATTTTCGTTACGTTCTAGCTATACTTATCTTTTATCCACGGAAACAAACCCACGTCGAGTGGCTAAAAATACGTTTTCTTTGATCGCGATGTACGAATATAACGATTTTAATATTAATTTAAACGGTTATTATCATAGCGAAATGGATCAAGAAACCTCGAATAAAATTACAGAGCTGGATGATTATTGGCTGTTAAATGCCAATGTTCGTTATCAAATGACGAATTGGTTGGCCATTGTTAGCCAAGGGCATAACTTATTGAATGAGCAGTATTTTAGTTCAACCAAATTAGCGAATGAACCCAGTGGAATTCCCAACCGTGGGCGAACTTACTCAGTAGGCGTTGATGTTACTTTTTAACTAAGACAGTGTTTTTGTTAAGCTTGTAATGAGTTGTGACGCTTTTTGATAATTAAATCCTTCAAGCTCTTGTTTAATGTCTTCTAACTGTGGGTAGATATTTTTTTTCTGTTTCGACTGCTCCATTAAACAATGAATAGTTTGAATGGCCGAAAAATCATAGCGTGAAACTTGTGTTCTAACTTCACGTAACTGTAATTTTAAATCTAAGTTCTCATTTTGTTTAGGCGGCGGTTTTTGAGTGTCTGCACTAGAAATTCGTTCAATTCCATCCATAAAATGTTTTACTTCATCCGCAAGCGTCTGTAATTTTGTCGTATCCTCTACGGTTTCTTGTTCATTTAATAGCACCTCAATTTCAGCCGCAATGGTTGATAAGGCTGTTGCTCCTAAGTTAGCCCCAACGCCTTTGAGTGTATGCGCTTTTATTTTGGCCCCTTTAACATCATCATTTGCCAATTTTTGGGTTATATCATCAAAACTGTATTGGTGTTCTTTAATAAACATTTGCAACAGTTTAAGATAAAGCGTTCGATTTTGACCGACGCGTTCCATGCCACTTTGAAAGTTTATTCCTTTCATTTGCGGAAAGCCATCCGCATTATTTTTGAGATTAACCGTAGGTTGAGCAGTTTCAATGATTTCTGTTTTATGTAAATATTTAGCTAAAACTGTATATAAGGCGGTCGGGTCGATGGGTTTGGCGAGATGATCGTTCATACCTGCTGAGAAACAACGTTCTTTATCGTCACTCATGGCATGAGCTGTCATCGCTACAATGGGTAACTTGTCCTTCGTTAAATGTTTACGGATGGCTCTACTTGCTTGATGACCATCCATAATAGGCATCTGTATATCCATTAAAACTAAATCAAATGATTGTTGAGCGGCAATTTCAACCGCTTCTCGACCATTATTCGCTATGGTTACATTAACCCCTTTGTTTTCGAGTAACTCACAGGCTACTAATTGGTTGATTTCATTATCCTCAACCAACAACAAACGACTATTAATTATTTTTTCAGGATTTAACAGTGAGCGATCACTTTCTAATGATTTAACCTTCAAACAGCTTTTTTGATTAACAGCGATACTAATAGCATCCACTAAGTTTTCAGCTTGTAACGGTTTATTAATAATATTATCTGAGGTTAAATGATAATCTTGGGCAATAATAGTCTCGTGCTCTGAGGCACTTGCGATAATGGCTATTGCAACATGATCCCTAAATGATTTTTGAGAAAAGATAACCTGTTCGCTTGGAGAAATTGAATTCCAATTAATTAAAAATAAATCATAAGCATTGTTAGTCTCTAACTCATGAATAGCGGATGATAGCGAGTTTACAGGCGTTGTTGAAATATTTAACTCACCCAATAGATTATCAAATATTGTTTGATAGGTCGGGCTATTATTAAGTAATAATACCCTAAGGTGTTCAACCGCTACTTTATAATCTGTTAAACGGTTAGGCAGGTATTTAGAGCTTTTATCTAAGGTTACGTTAAAAAAGAAACGACTTCCCTTGCCAACTTCGCTTTCAACCTGAACTTCCCCGCCCATTAAATTAATAAGCTTTTGGGTAATCGCTAATCCTAACCCCGTCCCCCCATATTTTCGGGTGGTTGAGGCATCGGCTTGCGAAAAGGAATTAAATAAGCGATCTTGATACTGTGTTTCAATACCGACCCCCGTATCGACCACAGAAAAAAGTAAGGTTATTTGTTGATTACTTTCTTCCACGATTTCTATCGAAACAATGATTTCCCCTTTTTCAGTAAACTTAATGGCATTACTAACTAGATTAATAATGACTTGACCTAAGCGAAAATCATCGCCAATCAAATAATATTCTAATTTTAGGGGCGATTGTAAAATAAGCTCTAACCCTTTTTTATCGGTTTCACCTGTAAAAATTTTAAGCTTACTCATGAGGTCGCTTAAGCTAAATTCAATTTCATCTAGCTCAAGCTGCCCTGATTCTATTCGAGAAAAGTCGAGGGTATCATTAATAACATTTAACAACCAAGAGGCTGAGGTATCTACCGTTGTTAAATAATTACGTTGTTTATGGGTTAATTCGGTTTTTAAGGCAAAGCGATTCATATTAATAATCGCATTCATCGGGGTGCGAATTTCATGGCTAATATTAGCGACAAATTCACTTTTTGCTTGATTAGCGGCTTCGGCTGTTAATAATGCTTTTTCTAAGGCTTCGGTCCGTTTTAATACTTTTTCTTCTAACGCTTCTTCATGGGATTGAATTTGCGACAACATTTCATTAAAGTTTTCAGTTAATCGCCCTACCTCATCATCACCAAAAACCTCAGCACGCGTTTGATAATTTTTATTCGCGGTAACATTTTTTGCTGTACTGGCTAATTGGAGAATCGGTAAAACTATTTGTTTAATAATCCGACCCGTCACGGAAAGCGTGAGTACTAAGCAAACGATGGCGATGAGGGTAATCACAGCCATATCTTTAAGTAATTCCAAGTAAAAATAATCCAGTTTAAATTGGATGCTAATTTCCCCATTGAGTTCTGACTCAATCTGTTCGAGTAAACTAGGCTTTTTATAGGTAAAAGGATAAGTCAGCGTTTTTTGCTGCGGCACAAAACTTAAGAAAAAAAAACTTTTTTCTTCAATCTGACCATAAATAGCATAATTCGGCGTATCTTTTATGGAAATAGAGGCGTATTGAATGATGTTATCTACTTTTAATGCATCAAGGGCTTCGGTTGCGGTTATGGTGTCATCAAAATAAATGGCTTCCTGTGAGTTTGCAACGATAATATCGGCCTGAATTTTTATTCTATCGGCTAATTTTGATTTATTATGCTGATAATCCATGATGGTTAACGTTATGACCATGATGAATAAAGCGGTGCTAACTGCGATAAAAATAAGTCGTTTAACTTTCGCTGTGATAGGTAAGTTATAGAAAATTAACATAAGCTCTAGGGTTTCATTAAACGTAATAATTTAGAACTCATATTAAGTTCTGTTTTTCGCATGGATTCTAAGTTAACTTGCATTTTTACTTTATCATTTTCAACGTAATAACGAATAATTCCACCATAATTTTCGGTAAAACCGACTTCACTACTAATGGTTAGAACCGCATGTTTTTCAAGTTCAGATTTATATTTTTCAAACAGAGAAATTTCGGAGGCACTGACGTAAAAAACATCACATTTCAGCAGTTGTTCAGGTGATAAATTATATTGAATTTTAAGGGGTCTTTTCTTAATTAAGTGGTTTTCGATTTCTTTTAGTTTTTTACTAATTTCCTCAGCTTTGTTAATACAGATAGAAAAAGTATCAACAGAAGGTTTTTTTAACCATGTGGTTAATTGGCTAATATGCACTAAATAAATAGCTTTTAATTTTTCTTCTGAGGCTATTTTAGGTTTTGATGCGTAACTCTGAGCAGAAATGAATCCACTGATGAGCCCACAAAAAATAATAAAAACTTTCACTATTTTACTCTACCAAAGTTATATTTTGATTTTTTATTACGTATTTAAGCATGTACATTAGGTAATGTTGAAATATCATGACACAAAAATAAAAATTAGGATGATTTAATTATTGTTTTTATTTTAAACTCAATGGGTTGCAAGAGGTTTGAAGCATGTTTAATAGTCTTACAAATAAATACAAAAATATTGCTTTACGGCTTAATTTATTTACGACCTAAATTTAAAGCGACTGTAAGCATGGCAAAGACTTCGCGTTAAACACGTAAATTCTTCACAACAATATCATAGGTTTTAAATATTACGCTGACTAGTTCTAGAACGAATATCCTTAATTTAGGCTGGGGGAGACAATGTATTTATCCAACGCCATCCTTAACCTCATATTAACGAATATTTATTGTGTATTCTGAACGCGCTTGCATTATAGCTTTTTTGTTGGCTAACAGCAATTCTCCTTCATGAAAGCCCCCTAAAAATTTATCATAAAAAATATTTTTTCACATAACACTTTGTTATTGCTTACCTTATAGCAAACAACTCTAACGAATGTTTTTAAGTAAGTAGGGTCACAAGCAATATCTAAGTCTTGTAAATTATGAGTATTATAAAAAGGGAAAATTTTAATTAATCTTAAATTTGGAAGGCTATTTAAGCATTTTTAAAAATTAAATTCCTTAAAAACAAGACCTCTATTATTACTATTTTAACGCGGTATACACGATAAAAAAAATCACTATGAATTAGTTTAAAACAACAATAAATCCTTGTTTTATAGTATAAATAAGCTATTCAGCTTAAGATTAAAGGTCTCTTGGTAACCATTTAAAATGGCTTTCTTATAAACACCTAACGATAAAAAAATAAGTTTAAGGTTTACTAAACCTTGCTTATATGAAAAAAGTCACTTATAATTATCTGCTTTATTAAAGTATGCGAGCGTGGCGGAATTGGTAGACGCGCTGGTTTTAGGTACCAGTATCTTATGATGTGAGAGTTCAAGTCTCTCCGCTCGCACCACTTTACTCCCCATTGTTATTAGCATAATCACCGTTAATCACCCATTTCATAAGCCCATTTCCTATCTATTTTATTTGAGGTAAACTCATGCAAGTTTCTGTCGAACAGACATCAGAATTAAGCCGAACTATGACTGTTAGTATCCCAGAAGAAGTCATTCAAGAGAAAGTGGATGTACGCTTAAAGTCATTGAAAAATGAGGTTCGCATTGATGGCTTTCGTCCTGGAAAAGTCCCTAAAGGTCTTATTAAAAAAAGATACAGTTCACGCGTTAGAGGGGAAATTGCAGGAGATATTATTCAATCCAGTTATTATGAAGCGTTACAACAAGAAAGCTTAACCCCTGTTGATATGCCAACTATTAAGCCTATTGTGCAAGAAACAGGATTGGCTTATACCGCTGAATTTGAAGTTTATCCCACTATTTCATTAGAGGGTCTGACCGAAATTGAAGCTAAGCGTCCTATTTCGTCAATAAGCGATGCTGATTTTGATGAAATGTTATTGAAATTAAGAAAGCATAAAGTTGTTTGGGCCATAGTTGAGCGTGCGGCTCAAGATCAAGATCGTGTTACTGTAAATTTTACAGGAACCTGTGAAGATGAAAGCTTTACCGACGGTACGGTTGAAAACTTTGAAGTGGAAATAGGCAGTAATAGTATGATTCCAGGTTTTGAAGCGGCGTTGTTGTCGTTAGAGACAGGAAATCATAAACAGGTTGAACTCACTTTCCCAACAGAATATACCGCTAAACCTGAACTTGCAGGCAAACTGGCTAGTTTTGAAGTCGATGTTGTCAAAATTGAAGCGCCTCAGTTACCTGAAATTAATGAAGATTTTGTGCAAGAGTATGGGATTGATAGTGGCGATATAGACGCTTTTTATACGGATGTTAAAGCGAATATGGAAAATGAACTAAAAAAAGCATTAACAGGGGTCTTAAAAACATCTGTTTTAAGCGCGGTGTATACAAATACCGAGATTACGCTTCCTAATGCACTGGTTCAACGCGAAATAAAAGAGATTATGGGGCCTTATGTTGAGAATTTAAAAAAACAAAACATAGCCTTAGAGGACTTAAATTTACCGAAGGATGTTTTTGAAGAAGAAGCTAAACGTCGTATCGGACTCGGATTGATTTTAAGTGAAATTATAGAACAAAATGAATTGGTTGTTAGTAGTGAAAATCTTCGGAAAGAAGTTACTAACTTGGCGAAAAGCTATGATTCGCCTGATGAAGTCTTAGCGTGGTATTACGAAGATCAATCGCGTTTAGATGAAGTGAAACAAAGGCTGTTAGAAGAGCAAACAGTTCAGTGGTTAACAGGAAAAATCGTTTTGACGGATGAGTTGTATAAATTTAACGATTTAGTTAATAAGTTTCATCAGCAGAGCCAACAACGAGGTTAATATGTATCAAACAACAAGCCCCCATTCAATGATAACCCCCGAAGCTGCGGGTGGTCTGGTCCCCATGGTGATTGAGCAAACGGCGCGAGGGGAGCGTTCTTATGATATTTATTCAAGACTATTAAAAGAACGTATCATTTTTTTAGTCGGGCAAGTTGAAGATTATATGGCCAACTTAATTGTTGCCCAGCTTTTGTTTTTAGAATCTGAAGACCCTGATAAAGAAATACATTTGTATATTAATTCACCGGGTGGCTCAGTAACCGCTGGGATGTCAATTTATGATACCATGCAATTTATTAAGCCTGATGTAAGTACTTTGTGTATTGGCCAAGCCGCCAGCATGGGGGCTTTATTATTAGCGGGAGGGGCGGCGGAAAAACGTTTTTGTTTGCCTCATTCAAGAATGATGATTCATCAACCGTTAGGGGGCTTTCAAGGTCAAGCGTCTGATATTGACATTCATGCTCGAGAAATTTTGTTGATTCGTGAAAAATTAAATAATATTCTTGCCTTTCATACGGGTCAGGATGTCAAAACCATTGCAAAAGATACGGATAGAGATAATTTTCTAAGTGCTGAAGCCTCTGTAGACTATGGGTTAATTGATAAAGTATTATCAAATCGACCTAGTATTAATGTTTAATTTATTTAGACTAATCCTTTAATAACACCCGAAATTTTATTGTAAAGAGTCAAAGCTGGGTTAACTTATTTTGCAAACGAAACGAAACCAAGCTAACCTAGTCTACAAAATTACTTTTTGATTTTGTAGGCGACTTTCGGACATTATTAATCGCTTATTCCTTAGCCGATACGATTTATTTAATTTAATAGATTATGATTTTGTGTTACGGTACTAAAAATGTGTAGCCTAATAGCTTGGAGACTTGTTTATGAGTAGTGACGATAAACTACTGTATTGCTCTTTTTGTGGTAAAAGTCAAAATGAAGTAAAGAAATTGATTGCAGGCCCCTCGGTTCATGTCTGTGATGAGTGCGTTGAGCTTTGTAATGATATTATTAAAGATGATGCTGAACAAGAAAAATTAGCGGCATCTGAGGTCGTTCCTGAGGCTTTACCGAAGCCCAAAGAAATAAAAGCGACTCTAGATCAATATGTCATTGGTCAAGATGCTGCAAAAAGAAATTTATCCGTTGCTGTTTATAATCATTATAAACGTTTGCGTAGTCAGTCCAATAAAGATGATGTTGAGCTCGGTAAAAGTAATATTTTATTGATCGGGCCGACAGGGTCAGGAAAAACCTTATTAGCTGAAACGTTGGCGCGACTGTTAGATGTTCCTTTTACCATTGCCGATGCAACCACCCTTACGGAAGCGGGTTATGTCGGTGAAGATGTTGAAAACATTATTCAGAAGATTCTGCAAAAATGTGACTATAACGTTGAAAAAGCAGAAACGGGGATTATCTATATTGACGAAATTGATAAAATCACCCGAAAATCTGAAAACCTCTCCATTACTCGTGATGTTTCGGGTGAAGGCGTGCAGCAAGCATTATTAAAATTAATTGAAGGAACCATTGCCTCGATTCCTCCTCAAGGAGGACGCAAACATCCTCAGCAAGATTTTTTACGGGTTGATACCGCAAATATTTTGTTTATTGTGGGTGGAGCCTTTTCAGGCTTAGATAAAATAATTCAAAATCGTTCCGTAAAAAGTGGGATTGGTTTTGGTGCTGAGGTTCAATCTAAAAATGAAACTAAAAATGTAGGCGAATTATTTGCTGAAGTTGAAGCGGAAGATTTAATAAAATACGGATTAATTCCCGAGTTTGTAGGACGTTTACCCGTCGTTGCAACACTTGAAGATCTTGATGAGGCCGCCTTAATTCAAATTTTAACGCAGCCTAAAAATGCCCTGATCAAACAATATCAGCATTTATTTTCAATGGAAGGCGCGGAGCTTGAGTTTAGAGAAGACTCTTTAATCGCTATTGCGCGTAAAGCGATGGAAAGAAAAACAGGGGCTCGAGGATTAAGAACCATTGTTGAAAATGTATTACTTGATAGTATGTATGAATTACCCACAGCTGATGGTATTACAAAAGTTGTGGTTGATGAAGGAGCGGTTTTAGGTGACAATGAACCTCTATTTGTTTACGAACAAGCCGAACGAAAAATAGCATCGGGTGAAAACTAGTTTTTTTACCCCAATGAACGTAAAAAACGGGAACTTTGGCTAACAAAGTTCCCGTTTTTTTTGTAACGTCTTTTATATTTAATCGTCATATTGAAATAACAGGTCATTAAACCTTATGGATCAATCAATCAGCTTCGACCTCAACTTAATTAACCGTTATAACAAAGCAGGCCCTCGTTATACGTCTTACCCAACCGCTTTAGAATTAGATACGCAGTTTGCTGAGAAAGAATACACCCAGCAAATTAAAAATTCCAATGCTAATGGTGGGGGATTATCGTTATATTTTCACTTACCTTTTTGTGATACCGTTTGTTTTTTTTGTGCGTGTAACAAAATTATTACTAAAAATCGAAAACATGCAGAGCCCTATCTTAATAATTTACTCAAAGAAATTGAAATGCAAGCCCAGCTTTTTGATTCCAGTCGAAAAGTCAATCAACTGCACTGGGGTGGAGGCACACCGACTTTTTTAAATTATCAGCAAATGAAACGTTTGATGGAGACAACCCGTCAATTTTTTAATTTGCATGAGGATGATAGTGGTGAGTATTCGATTGAAGTTGATCCTCGCGAAACCGATGACAATACCATTCAGCAATTACGCGAATTAGGTTTTAATCGAATTAGCTTAGGCTTACAAGACTTTAACCCGATCGTGCAAAAAGCCGTTAATCGTATTCAAAGTGAAGCCGAAACCTTCGCAGTATTAGAAGCCGCTCGTAAATATGGATTTCGTTCAACTAATTTAGATTTGATTTACGGCTTGCCCTTACAAACGGTCAAAAGTTTTTCGGAAACCTTAGAAAAAGTGTTAGCGGTTTCACCTGACCGTTTTTCTATTTTTAATTATGCCCACATGCCGACAAAATTCAAGACCCAACGGCAAATTAAAGATGAGGAAATTCCCTCAGCAGAAGAAAAGTTAGACATCTTACAAATGACGGGGCAACGCCTATTAGATGCAGGCTATGTGTATATCGGAATGGATCATTTTGCAAAACCTGATGATGAACTCGCCATTGCACAGCGAGAAGGTAAGCTTTACCGTAATTTTCAAGGGTATTCAACCCATTCAGATTGTGACTTGATTGGCATGGGAGTCACGTCCATTGGTTGGGTGGGCGATTCTTACTCACAAAATGTAAAAAGCTTAGACGAATACGATCAACTGATTAATCAAGGTAAATTACCCGTCGTTAAAGGCCTGGTCCTTAACGCAGATGATAAATTGCGTCGAGCCGTGATTACCCAATTAATTTGTCATTTTGATTTGAGTTTTAAGACCATTGAAAACAATTATTCAATTACCTTTAAAGACTATTTTTCGGATGAATTATCCCGTTTAGAGGTCATGGAAGTCGATGGTTTAATCACTATTTTTAATGATAAGATTGACGTATTACCCCCAGGACGTTTATTAATTCGTAATATTTGTATGATTTTTGATCGTTATTTAACCCAAAAACAACAGCAATTCTCCAAAGTTATTTAAAAAATAAAGAGCCGTCACGTTGGCGGCTCGTTATCCCCACCACGTTCAAAAGCCGAATATTCTAAATTATTCATCCGTGTAAACGAATAGACGCGCGTCTAAAATTTGCATCCGTTATAATCTAATTCTATCTTTTTTAGCCCATCATCTTATTAGGTTCATGCTATGAAACTCAGAGGTTATAAACGCGCCTTTAAATTTGATTTAATGACTTGTTTTATTGGGTTAATTATTTTTACAGTCGGCATCGTAGTTTACAGTTATAACGTTAACTCTGAAAATACGTTACGCCTATCTAATTCGTTACTGACAACAACCATTAATCATGCCGTGGGTGAAACCACCCATCATCTAAAAATTGCAGAAGACGCTACCTCGTTAGGGTCTATTTTATTAGCCAATAAACTGGATTTAGTTAATGACCCGCATTTAGAACAGCATGTTATTAAGATTTTAAAACAAACCCCTTTTTTATTCATGTACTATATTGCGGATGAAAACGGTCATTTCATTTTAGGATATCGTAATAAGTTTGGTTCTATTTCAACTAAATTAATTTATAACACCGCTAAGAATCCCCATACCGTATGGAAATACCGAGATGCTGAAGAGGCTATTTTAACAGTCAAGTCTGAAAAATACGCTGAATTTGATCCTCGTCTACGAGGGTGGTACCAAGGGGTAAAAGCTGCATCAAAACTACACTGGACTGAAGTTTATAAATTTCATAATAATGAGCCTGATAATATTTATCAGCAAGTCAGTGATAAACAACAACTCTATGGCATTACCGTTGCTAGCCCTATCATAAACCTTAATAATGAATTTAAAGGGGTTGTCGGGGCTGATATTAGTTTAAATCGTTTATCTGATTTTTTTTCATCCCTAAAAATAGGTGAAAATGGTAAAGCATTAGTGGTTAATCAAGCCCGAAAGATTATTTTGTTTTCTGATTTAACCATGGAAAAATTAACCAGTGGTCAAGAAATGACCATTAATGATATTGAACAAGACTGGGTACGCGAAGGGGCGCAAGAATTTTTTAAACGCCTTGAGACTGAAATTACTTATCGTTGGCAAGGTAAAAATTATTTACTAAAAGTTTATGATTTTTCAGCCAAAACGGGACAAGACTGGTTTTTAATTATTATTATTCCCGAAGATGATTTTTTAGGGCGGGCAAAACAAGCACGCTCCATGAGCTTATTAATTATTTCGTTGATGCTGCTACTTTCGGTTCTTTTTTGTGTTTGGTTATCGCGTAGTTTATCCAAACCCATTGAAAGTATTACTCAAACAATGGAGCAAGTTAAAAACTTAAATTTTACAGATTTAAAGTTATTTTCATCCCCGATTCAAGAATTTCAACAAATGTCAGATGCAACGACCTCGATGACACAAGGATTAAAGGGCTTTTTAAAATATGTTCCCCCGTCATTAGTACAGCAGTTTATAGAAAAGGGCGAGGCCGCCGTTGTCGCAGAACATCAAGAATTAAACCTAAGTTTTTTCTTTTCAGATATTGAAGGGTTTACCAGTATTGCAGAAGAAGTCGGACCGAAGGAATTAATGACGGATTTATCTCATTATTTTGATCAGATGACTCATATTATTGTCTTAAAAAATCAAGGAACGATTGATAAATATATTGGTGATTCTGTTATGGCTTTTTGGGGAGCACCTAACTATATTTCAGACCATTCTCGACTCGCGTGTTATTCCGCATTAGGCTGTCGGCGAGCGATTGATTCATTGAATGAACAGCGACGAGTAGAGGGGAAAAAAGCCTTTAATACTCGAATAGGTATTCACACGGGTCTGGCGATTGTCGGCCATTTAGGCTCAAATGATCGTATTAATTACACCGTGATTGGGGATAATGTAAACCTTGCTAGTCGGATTGAAGGGGTTAATAAAATTTATCACACCAATATTATTGTTAGCCAAATAACCTATCGTCAAGTGTATCAATATTTTGTTTTTAGACCTTTAGACTTCATTATTGTCAAAGGTAAAAATGAAGGTATTAAAATTTATGAATTAATAACTGAAAAAGAAGATGCCGATGAGGAAACATTAGCCTTAGTTGCAAAAGCGACTAAAGCGTTTGATTACTATTTGGCGGGGAAATTTGAACAGGCTTTAGCGGTTTATCATGATATTTTAAAGGATAATCCGCAAGACCACCCCGCAAAAGTAATGATCGCAAAATGTGAACAGTTTATGAAATCATTGCCTGATGAAAACTGGACTGGGGCCACCCGAATTTTTGAAAAGTAAGCTTAATGTTGATGACACGCTTACGTTAGTTTTATTAGCGAGCGGTATCAAATTTTTTTAGACTCGTTTTTAAACGTGAGAAATCAAAATATTGCTCTAAGGTATCGGTAATTAAATTAATATTTTCCTCACGTAAAAGGCTGTAGTCAATAGTTTTAGCTTCATTTACCCCCGCCCATTTCAGTAAGGTATAACAGGCATCAGGGCAATCAAATAAACCGTGTAAATAGCTGCCTATAATCAGATTATCCTCTGAAACCGCGCCCTCATTCCCTTGTAATAATTGCATTAACGGACGTTGTAAGCCCAGCCCTGTCGTAATACCCGCATGAATTTCATAACCCTTAATGGGGGTATTATCCATGATTAAATGCCCTGTGTTTTGTCGTACTATTTTCTGTGTTTTTAAAGTAGTTTCCACGTTTAAAAACCCTAATCCTTGGCTACTGCCTAGTGATCCCTCAACCCCATCAGGATCATGAATCGCATTACCGAGCATTTGATACCCCCCACAAATTCCCATTAACTTTCCACCATAACGCAAATGGCGATTAATAACGGTTTGCCATCCTGTTTTTTTTAACCAATTCAAATCATCACGCACCGATTTTGTCCCCGCTAAAATAATTAAATCGGCTTTATCAAGGTCACGACTCTGTTCAACAAATTTTAAATTAATAGTTGGATGAAAAAGTAAAGGATCAAAGTCGGTATGATTACCCATGGTCGGTAATTTAGGAATGACAATGTTTAACGTTTGTGTGGGTTTAGACGTTGAATTTTTAAGGGACAATGAATCTTCAGATTCTAAATGAAAATTTTCTAAATAGGGTAAAACGGCTAACACGGGTTTCCCTGTTTTTTGTTCTAACCAGCTAAGACCTGATTCTAATAATGCCTTATCGCCCCGAAAACGATTAATGACAAAGCCAACAACCCGTTGACGTTCCGAGGGTGATAATAATTCTAAGGTGCCAACAAGATGGGCAAATACGCCGCCTTTATCAATATCCGCAATTAAAATCACAGGGCAATCTATTTTTTCAGCAAAGCCCATATTGGCGATATCGCCTTTCCGCAAATTAATTTCCGCAGGACTGCCCGCCCCCTCAATAACGATCGTTTCATAGTGTTCACGTAACCGTTGGTAGGACTCCAAAACCGCTTTCATCGCCGTTTTTTTATAGGCATGATAGGTGGTTGCATTTTGATAATTTAAGGCTTTTCCTTGAACAATCACTTGCGACGTTTTATCTGAACTGGGTTTTAACAGAATGGGATTCATATCAATATGCGGGGATAATCCTGCTGCGACGGCTTGAACCGCTTGCGCTCGTCCAATTTCGCCGCCGTCTGCGGTTACGGCACTGTTTAATCCCATATTTTGCGGTTTAAATGGCGCGACCTTAATGCCTTGTCGATAAAAATAACGACATAATGCCGTCACTAACACACTCTTCCCCGCATCCGAGGTTGTGCCTTGTACCATTAATGATTTAATTTGCATTGTATTAAACTTATTTTATCGCTCGAAGAATAACGAATTTAGCATTCGCTGCAACCAATTTAGTGTGTTTAAAATATTTTTTTAAGACGCTATGATAGCCTAAATGACGGTTTCCAATTACAAGCAATTGTCCCCCTGTTTTTAAAACCTGATGGGCTTGTTGAAACATCGTCAACGCAATCTGCGTTCCAATGGTATTTTGTTGATGAAAAGGAGGATTGCAAACAATTAAATCCATTGAATTAGCGGCAAAGTTGGTTAATGAATCGCTTACAGAAAACACGGCGGGATTTTTATTGGCAACGGCTTGATTAAAATTTTGTTGGGCAGAGGCAATGGCCATATACGATTCATCAATAAAATACAATTTTGCTTGAGGATTTTTTTCAGCTAACAATAATCCAACCACACCATTTCCACAGCCTAAATCAACAATATTTTTTAGCTGCGGATCTGAAGGCAGATGTGCTAATAAAAATCGAGTCCCTATATCTAAGGATTGTCGTGAAAAAACATTAGCATGATTCGCGATGGTGTAGGTTGTATTTTCTAAATGATAATTTGTCGGATAATCTAAAACAGGAATCATTCGCTGTGGATTGGGGGTCGCAAAAATTAAACGGGCTTTTTTCTTCGCTAAAGACGGGGTTGTTTCACCGATGTGTTTTGCGACTAATTTCCAAACCGACGCGGGTAATGTTTTGACCATTCCTGCCACAATAACCTGTATCTTAGGGTGAAGTAATGCGTGTATTCGGATTAAAAAATCGTCTAAAAAGGCCAGCGTTTTAGGGGCCTTAATTAAGATATAATCAAACGTTCCCTGCGGTAACTCTAAGCTATTTAAAAACGTCACCTGAGTTTCAGCTAATTGATTGGCGGCTAAATTAGAACGGGTTGCGGTTTGTGATAAATAGGAATCGGAGATGATGTAGGGTTTAAATTGACTCAGCGCAACGGCTAATGCACCAAAACGATCATTAAAAATTAATAAACGACTATTCGGTGATAGTTCCAGCGTATTGAGTAAATATTCATCTGCGGCATCCCATGCGCGTAAGTTACCTGTTAAATCGTTGGGGTAGCATTCTAAATTAAACGTTCCTTGTTGCGTGGTTAGCATCGTTACGGTTTTCTTATTGTTAAGTGGGGCTATTTTTGACACGAGTGTAATCCTGCTTTAACGTGGAGGAAAAGCCGAGCCGTCTAAACGGCTCACCTTGAGACCCATATTAATGCGCCTCATCCCAATTATCGCCGATGCCTATATCGACAATTAAAGGAACATCCAGCGGCATTGCTGAACACATTAACTGATTAATTTGAGTGGTCGCGGAGTCGATAATGGTTTCATGGATTTCAAAAACCAACTCATCATGGACTTGCATAATCATTTTAACGTCGGCTTGAGAATTAACAATCCAATCATGAGTTGATAACATCGCCCGCTTAATAATATCTGCCGCCGTTCCTTGCATTGGGGCATTAATCGCCGTCCGTTCCGCATATTGACGTTTGCGTCCATTACTGGCATTAATTTCAGGTAAATATAATCGCCGCCCTAATAAAGTCTCGACATAGCCTTGTTGTTTTGCCAATTCACAGGTGGTTTCCATATAATGTTTCACCCCGGGGTAACGCTCAAAATATAAATCAATATACAATTGCGCCTTGCCTTTTTCGATCCCCAATTGTTGAGCTAATCCAAACGCGGACATTCCATAAATTAACCCAAAATTAATCGCTTTAGCCGAACGACGTAAATCTGGTGTCACCTTATCTTTGCTAATTTCAAACACCTCCGCTGCGGTTGCGGTATGAATATCTTCACCCTTTGCAAACGCATTTAACAAACCCGAATCTTTCGATAAATGCGCCATGATTCTTAATTCTATTTGAGAATAATCAGCCGCCACGATTTTATAGCCTTTAGGTGCAATAAACGCTTGGCGGATTTTACGCCCATTTTCACTGCGAATAGGAATATTTTGTAAATTAGGATTGGATGAGGATAAGCGTCCAGTTGCCGTAACCGCCTGATGATAAGAGGTATGAATCCGATTGGTTTTAGTCTTAACTTGTAACGGTAGTTTATCGGTATAAGTCGATTTTAATTTACTTAAACTACGGTATTCTAAAATAAATTTAGGCAAAGGATATTCTTGAGCCAGTTCTTGTAATACAGGTTCCGCCGTTGAGGGTTGCCCTTTAGGGGTTTTTTTTAAAACAGGGAGCTTTAATTTATCATAAAGAATGTGTTGAATTTGTTTCGGCGAATTAATATTAAAACTCTCACCCGCTAAATCATGGGTTTGTTGTTCCAATGAAATTAATTGACTGGCAAACTCCATGCTTTGAGTGGCTAATTGATCGCTATCAATTAAAACCCCATTTGCTTCAATTTGTGTCAAAACAGATAATAGCGGAATTTCTAATTGCTGATAAAGGTGTTGCAACTGTGGCAACGCGGCTAATTTATCACGAAACAGCGAGTGCAAACGCAAACTCATCTCAACGCCTTCTGCGGCATAAGGGGTTGCTTGCGCTAAGGCAACGTCTTTAAATGAAATTTGTTTTACTCCCTTCCCTGCCACGTCTTCATAATGAATCGTCTTTAATTTTAGATAAAATTTCGCCAAATCATCCGTATTATGTTTGGTTGCCACACTGTTCAACACATAAGAGGCCAGCATGGTATCGTCTTGAATCCCTTGTAAGGTGATTCCATGATTTTTTAAAACATGCGCCTCGTATTTAAGGTTTTGACCGACTTTTGCCTTCGTTTTATCTTCTAATAGCGGTTTAAACTGGGCTAAAACAGACTCTAAATTAAGCTGAGGCGGAACATCAATATAATCATGGGCTAAGGGCAGATAAGCCGCTATTCCAACCGTAACCGCAAACGATAAGCCTACGATTTTTGCCTCTGAATAATTAAGATCGGTCGTTTTAGTATTAAACGCAAAAATTTCAGCCTGCTCTAAACGTTGAAGCCATTCATCTAAATGTGTTTGCGTTAAAATCGTTTGATAATCTATTTTTAGCGGATCACTGGACGGTGACTCGTCAACCGCATCAACGACTTCAATTACCTCAACCACTTCAACCACTTCAACCACTTCAACCACCTTTGTGGATTTATTTTGTGACTGAAGTTGCCTAAGCCATCCTGAAAACCCTAAATCACTGACCTGCTGCATCAGTAAATTTAGATCAGCGGGTTTCGATTTTAAATCCTCCAGCGTATAGGTTAAATTTAAATCGGTTTTAAGGGTCGTCAGTTGTTTTGATAAGGCTAACTGTTCCAAATTGGCACGTAAACTTTCGCCGACCTTGCCTTTAATTTCATCGGCTGAGGCGATTAAATTATCAATGGTTTGATACTGAGCTAACCACTTTGCCGCCGTTTTCGTACCCACTTTAGGGATACCAGGAATATTATCCGAACTATCGCCCATTAAGGCTAAATAATCTATAATTTGCTCAGGCGTAACCCCAAACTTATCAACAACCCCTTGCCGATCCATTTTTGTATTGGACATACTATTTTCAAGGGTAATATTCTCGGTGACTAATTGCGCCATATCTTTATCCCCAGTGGAAATAATGACCTCAAAGCCTTCATTTTCGGCATAGCGTGCCAAAGCCCCTAACACATCATCGGCTTCAACCCCGCTTTCAATAATTAAAGGTAAGCCCATTGCTTTTATCAAATCATGCAACGGTTGAATTTGTACGCGCAAATCATCATCCATCGGCGGACGGTTTGCTTTATACGCCTCATAGAGCTGATGGCGAAAGGTTTTGCCTTTTGCATCAAAGACCACAGTAAAATAAGGCGTTTGATAATCTTTGATTAATTTACGCAACATATTAGCCACCCCATAAATAGCATGGGTGGGGAGTCCAGCGGAATTGGTTAACGGTGGAACAGCATGATAGGCTCGAAATAAAAAAGAAGAGCCGTCGATTAAAATAAGACGTTGTTTTGACATATTTTTAAGCGGTTAAAGGTAAAGCTGCATTAAGAGTGTGAGCTAGGTCACTTAAGCTTTAAAAATTCGATAACAGAAATTGACAAAGTATAAGAGATAATAGAATCTGCCTATATAATAACGCATCTATCATAAAATAATTCATTAAACTAACAGGGGTAACTATCATGGTAATTAGTCTTCAAAAGGGACAACGGATCAGTCTTGAGAAAGCAGGCAAAGGATTAGAAAAAATATGTGTCGGGGTTAATTGGGGCGCGATTGAGAAAAAAGGGCTCTTTGGAAAGCTTAAAAAAGTGGGCGTTGATTTAGATGCCTCTGTGGGTTTATTTTCAGATGATAAAAAATTAATAGGTAAAGTTTATTTTGGTAAATTAGCCTCACAATGCGGATCTATACGGCATTCAGGGGATGATTTAACGGGCGATACGGAAGGGGATGATGGCTTAGACAATGAAGTCATCACCGTTGATTTAACTGCGGTTCCTGCCAATGTAAGCCAACTTGTTTTTGTTTTAAATTCATTTAATGGACAGGATTTTGCCAGCATTCCGTTTGCATCCATTCGCGTTTATGAGGGGACTCCAAGTCGTGTTGATGAGATTGTAGCCACTTATGACATAGCGAATGATGCAACATTTTCGGGTAAAGTTTCAATGGTTTTGGGGAAATTATATCGACATGCAGACGCATGGAAATTTACCTCACTAGGTGACTCAACTGAAGATCGTAAATTAGATGCGACGTTAAAAACAGTTGAACGTAAATATCTTTAATAATTAAGGGGAATAACATGGCGATAAGTCTTCAAAAAGGGCAACGTATTAGTCTGGCTAAAGGCGGAAATAGTTTAGAGCGTATTTGTATTGGGGTAAATTGGGGCGCGATTGAGAAAAAAAGCTTATTCGGTAAAATGAAAAAAGTGGCGGTTGATTTAGATGCGTCAGTGGGATTATTTGCAGAAAACAAACAATTAATGGATATTGTTTATTTTGGTCAATTAGCGTCAAAATGTGGTTCAATTCAGCATTCAGGCGATGATTTAACGGGGGATATGGAAGGCGATGATGGCTTAGATAATGAGGTTATCGTGGTTGATTTAACCCGTATTCCTAAAACTATTCATCAAGTCGTTTTTGTGCTGAATTCATTTCAGGGACAAGATTTTGCCTCGATTCCATTTGCCTCCATTCGGATTTATGAAGGCACGCCTGAGCGTGTTGATGAGATTATCGCTACCTTTGATATTGCAAATGATGCGACTTTTTCAGGCAAAGTTTCAATGATTATGGGTAAACTTTACCGTCATTCGGGCGCGTGGAAATTTACCTCGATTGGTGATTCCACCGCAGATAAAAAATTAGAACAAACATTAAATACGGTTTCAAAGCAATATCTTTAAGATTCAACCGTTATCATTTGAAAAAAATGATGTCGTCATTCCCCCTAAAAATTTATATTTTATAGGTTAGGTTTTTCTGTCAATGATAAAACAATAAGAGGGCGTTCAAAATAGATTTTTGGAGGTCCTTATTTTATTGAGCCATCAAATTTAAGTTGGGTTGACTAAACTATTTATCATCGACGGCCCTTTTTATCTCAATTAAAACTACTCAATGTCAGAAGAACAAAAGAAATTACTTGAACAGCAGCTTTGGAATATCGCCAATGAACTCCGAGGAAAGATGGATGCGGACGAGTTCCGTGATTACATTTTGGGCTTTATTTTCTACAAATATCTTTCTGAAAAGATGATGATTTATGCAAACAAGATTCTAAAAGAAGACGGCTTGCAGTATGACGCTATCAAGGAAGATAACGAAGAGGGGAGAGAGTACCTTGAAGCGATTAAGGAAGAATCTATTGATAAATTAGGTTACTTTTTAAAGCCGTCTGAATTATTCAGTGAAATAGCTAAAAAGGGCAATGCCGAAAGTGAGAACGAGGATCAAAGTAATTTTATTCTTGAAGATTTAACTAAGATTCTCAAAAACATTGAAGCCAGTACCATGGGGACGGCTTCAGAAGATGATTTTGATGATTTATTTTCTGATTTAGATTTAACTTCACAAAAACTGGGTAAAACTGCAACCGCTAAAAACACCTTAATTTCTAAAGTATTAAGTCATTTAGATGCCATAGATTTTAGTCTTGATGATCCTAAAGCGGATGTTTTAGGGGATGCTTATGAGTATTTAATTGGGCAATTTGCCAGTGGGGCAGGGAAAAAAGCAGGGGAATTTTATACGCCACAACAAGTTTCAACGGTGTTGGCTAAAATCGTGACCACGGGTAAAACGCGTTTAAAATCGGTTTATGATCCTACTTGTGGTTCAGGTTCATTATTGCTCAGGGTTAAAAGAGAGGTTCAGGATGTTAACGTGTTTTACGGACAAGAATTAAATAATACTACTTACAACCTTGCAAGAATGAATATGATTTTGCACGGGGTTCATTATCAAAAGTTTGATATTAAGCAGGAGGACACGCTTGAGCATCCACAACACTTAGGGCAAGAATTTGAAGCCATTGTAGCGAATCCGCCTTTTTCAGCGCATTGGTCGGCTAATCAACTTTTTATGGGCGATGAGCGTTTTAGTCAATATGGCAAGTTAGCCCCAAAAACCAAAGCGGATTTTGCTTTTGTGCAACACATGATTTCACAGCTTGCTGAAAATGGCATTATGGCAGTGGTGTTACCGCATGGGGTTTTATTTAGGGGAAGTAGCGAGGGGCATATTAGAAAATATTTAATTGAAGATAGAAATTATCTTGACGCGGTGATTGGTTTACCTGCTAATATTTTTTATGGGACTTCGATACCCACCTGTATTTTAGTGTTTAAGAAATGTCGTGAAGCGGATAATACGATTTTATTTATTGATGCTAGTGCGCATTTTGAAAAAAAGAAGAATCAAAATTATTTGAGAAATGAGGATATTAACAAGCTTATTCACACGTTTCAGCAACGAATTGTTGAGAATAAATACAGTTATTGTGCCAGTTTAGAAGAGGTTAAGGAAAATGACTACAATTTAAATATTCCGCGTTATGTCGATACTTTTGAGGAAGAAGAGCCCATTGATTTACAGGCGGTCGCCAGTGAGTTGGTGAGTTTAGATGAGGAAATAACTCAAACCGACAATAATATTTTAGATTTTTGTAAGCAACTTAATATTGCAACCCCGTTTTAAGGAATTGTAAAATGTATAACGAGCGACTCGATTTAACCGCCTTTAATAAAGTGATTTCGTCATTGGGTGAGGCATTAAGAGAGTACGAAAAAGACAAAACCAACACCTTTGTCAGGGATTCTTGTATTCAACGGTTTGAATACTGTTATGAAATGTCAAAAAAAATATTAATCCGCTATTTAAAAAGTATGTCTGACGACCCGATGGAAATCGACCGAGAAAAGTTATCTAATTTAATTCGGTACGCTTATAAAATCGGCATCGTTAAGCATAGTTGGGATGAGTGGGATATTTACAGGGAAAATAGAAATAATACCTCTCATGGCTATGATGAGGATATTGCTGTTGAAATTGTGGAACAGTTACCCGCGTTTTATCATGAGATTTTATTTTTAAGTGACCGTATTAATGCCAACAATGAAAATTAAATTTGATGTGACGCCAAAAGAGTTACTTATCGTTAGGGATATTTTAGCGAAATATTTGCAAGAGGATTGCACGGTTTGGATTTTTGGTAGTCGTGCTAAAAGCAGCTCATTAGTGGGTTCTGATTTGGATTTAGCCCTAGAGTGCAAGGATAAGATAGCATTAAAATTATTGACTCAGCTAAAAATAGCCTTTGAAGATTCACGCCTGCCTTATCGTGTTGATGTTATTGATATGCACGCAGTTAAGCCTTATTTTAAAGAAATTATTGATAAAGAGAAAATAGTGTTTCCATTGAAAGCCATCAATAAAAAAGTGCCTGTTTTAAGGTTTCCTGAATTTTCGGGGGATTGGGAAGGGAAAAGTTTCAAGCAATTAGTCAAATTGCAAAGGGGAAGTTCTCCTCGTCCTATTGTGAGGTTTGTTACAAAGTCTGATGATGGAGTAAATTGGATTAAGATTGGTGATACCAAATTAAGTAATATTTATATTAATTCTACAGCAGAGAAAATAACAAAAAAAGGTGCTGAAAAATCTAGGAAAGTTAATGTGGGTGAAATAATTCTGTCAAACTCTATGAGTTATGGAAAGCCATATATATTAAATATAGATGGATATATTCACGATGGATGGTTTGTTCTCAGAGATTATGAAAAGAATTTTAATAAAGCATATTTACGTCAATTATTAGGTTCTGAACTTGTTCAAAAACAATATAAAAGATTAGCGGCAGGAGGCGTGGTTAGTAATATCAGTAGCGAATTGGTTAATTCAGTAAAAATAAATCTACCAGCCAAACTAGAACAACAAAAAATCGCCGATTTTTTAACCCAAATCGACCGTAAAATAGAGCAGTTAAGCAAGAAAAAACAGCTTTTAGAACGCTATAAAAAAGGGGTGATGCAAAAGGTTTTTTCTCAAGCGTTGAGATTTAAAGACGACAACGGCAATGCTTACCCTGATTGGGAAGTTAAAAGGTTGGGGGATGTTACAAAAATTTATGATGGTACTCATATGACTCCTGATTATAAAAAAGAGGGAATACCTTTTTATAGTGTTGAACATTTAACCAGTAATAATTTTTTTAATACAAAATTTATTTCTAAAGAGGTTTTTGAAAAAGAAAATAAAAGGGTAAAACTGGAAAAAGGTGATATTTTGATGACTAAAATAGGAGATATTGGAACATCAAAATATATTAATTGGGATGTTAATGCTTCATTTTATGTAAGTCTTGCCTTAATAAAAAAAACAGAAATTAATAATACTTTATTTATTAATCAGTATATTAAATCTTCACTTTTTCAAAAGGAATTACATAAAAGGATTATTCATGTTGCATTCCCTAAAAAAATAAATTTAGGTGAAATTAGTCATTGTTTAATAAATTTCCCTTGTCTTGAAGAACAAACTAAAATCGCCAACTTCCTAACCGAACTCGATCAAAAAATAAACCTCGTAGAAAAACAACTAAATGGCACAAAGGACTATAAAAAAGGACTACTCCAGCAAATGTTTATTTAACTTAGGATATAACCATGACCACAATAACCCTCGATGATAACCTAATAAATCAAGTCATTGCAAAAAGTCATTACCAAAATGCACAAGAAGCTATTAGTAAAATTTTATCTGATTATTTACAACAACCCAAACAAACCAACATTATAGAGCTACTCGCAATGCCTGAAATCGCTGAAATTGAATTTAATCCACCTAAATTAAATACACCGCTTTGTCGCCCAGCGAACTTATCATAATGTATTTACTTGATACCAATGTCATTTACTTAATAATGATAACGAAGTTGTGCAATTAAAATAGAATCCTCAGTCACTTTATAAACAATTCGATGCTCATCATTGATACGCCGAGACCAAAAACCAGATAACGCATGTTTTAATGGCTCAGGTTTACCCATGCCTTCAAAAGGCTCTCGTTGAATAGCTTTAATTAAACTATTAATCCTTTTCAGCATCGCTTTATCCGTTTTTTGCCAATAAAGGTAACTATCCCATGCTTTAGGCGCAAAAATAAGCTTCATTCTATTAAATTTTGCTCTATACCTTTCCCTGTTTCAAGTGATTCAATTGACTCAAGTAAATTTCGAGCATTAGCAGGTGAACAAAGTAAATAAGCAGTTTCTTCCAATGCGTGATAATCCTCCAAAGAAAGCATAACCACAGGTGTTTCACGTTTTCGGGTAATAATAATGGGCGCGTGGTCATTGCAAACCTGCTTCATTGTTTTTGATAAATTTGCGCGAATAGCCGTATAGCTTATCGTATCCATAAAAACCTCTTTACTAATAAGTACAGATAAATGTACCTCGTAGTATAATCTTAGATAATAAAAAATCAAGTGTGTTTGATATAAATTACCATCACCAAATATAAACTTTGACCTTAGCCAAACTTTAAAAATGACGCAAGATATTCGCTGGATACAACGCTTTAATAACTTTTTAAAAGCCTTTGCTCAATTAACTAAGTTTATGGCTAGAGATAGTTTAAATGAACTGGAAGAACAAGGCTTAATTCAATCTTTTGAATACAATCATGAATTAGCTTGGAAAACCCAAAAAGACTTTTTAGAATATCGGGGCGTTATAAATTTATATGGTTCAAAAGATGTGACCAGAGAGGCATTTAAGGTGGGTTTAATTACCGAGTCTGAACTATGGATGGAAATGATTAAAGACCGTAATTTAAGCTCTCATACCTACCAT
The DNA here is from genome assembly GCA_030949405.1 of Methylococcales bacterium. Lineage (NCBI taxonomy): Bacteria > Pseudomonadati > Pseudomonadota > Gammaproteobacteria > Methylococcales > Methylococcales bacterium. Next base: position 1,378,793 of record JAUZSN010000002.1, read on the forward strand.
GAAGAAACAACCCAAAAAATCATTAATCATATTATTGATGATTATTATTCAGAATTTGCAGCACTTATTGAAACCTTAAAAAAACATCGTGATGAATCTTTCTGAACAATCAGGCTTAAACCCTGACACTGTGTTAAAAATTCAAACCGCTTTAGCTCAATTTGATGCGATTGAAAGCGTGGTTTTATATGGCTCACGCGCCAAAGGTAATTATAAAAATGGCTCTGATATTGATTTAAGTATTAAAACCATCGAAAAACCTGCTAAAAATTTATTATCTCAGGTCATGGATGCCATAGAGGATTTAGAGCTTATTTACGGCTTTGATATTTCTTTATTTTCCCCTCTTAATAATGCTGATTTAATCAAACATATTAACCATATAGGCATTGAATTTTATAATAAAAACTTGTTTAAAAAACAACAACAAAAACAAATGCAGCAAAAAAATTATGCAAAAGAAGTTAGTCAATCAGAACAAGCCTTAGAAGATAATCTGGTTAAACAACTGGTTTCACTCGGTCACAACTTGGTAAAAATCAAAGACGAAAAAGATCTACTGGCTAATTTAAAAATTCAACTAGAAAAACATAATCGCTTAACCTTAACCGATGGCGAATTTTCTAAAGTCCTAAACCACTTGAACAAAGGCAATGTATTTGAAAGGGCGAAAATTCTTAGAGATAAAATGCACCTTGAAAAAGAAAACGGTGATTCGCTCTATCTTGAATTTATCAACCAAGATCACTGGTGTAAAAATCAATTTCAAGTCACCCAACAAGTGACCATGGAAGGAAGCTATAAAAACCGCTACGATGTTACTCTGCTTATAAACGGTTTGCCATTGGTACAAATTGAACTGAAAAGAAGAGGGCTAGAACTCAAAGAAGCCTTTAATCAAATCAACCGTTATCAAAAACATTCTTATTTCGCAGGTTCAGCTCTCTTCAATTATATTCAGTTATTTATTATCAGTAATGGGGTCAATACCAAGTATTATGCAAATAATCGTCACCAGTCCTTTAAACAAACCTTTTACTGGGCGGATGAACACAATAAAAATATCACAGGGTTAGAAGAATTTGCCGATGATTTTTTAGAAAAATGCCACATTGCCAAGATGATTACAAAATACATCGTTTTGAACGCAACTCAAAAAATTTTAATGGCACTTAGACCGTATCAATATTATGCAACGGAAGCTATTATAAACCGCGTAAAAGATACTGATAAAAATGGTTATATTTGGCATACAACAGGTTCAGGAAAAACGCTAACCTCCTTTAAAGTCAGTCAGATTTTAACCAAACTACCCCAAGTACATAAGGTGGTTTTTGTGGTGGATAGAAAAGATCTTGATTATCAAACCACCAAAGAATTTAACGGTTTTTCGGATGGTTCAGTGGATGGTACAGATAATACTATCGCCTTAGTCAAACAATTTTCTGATGATACCAAGCTGATTGTTACCACCATTCAAAAACTAAATACAGCGATTAAAAACCCCAAGTATTTAAGTAAAATGGAAAAACTTAAACATAAAAAAATCGTGTTTATTTTTGATGAATGCCATCGCTCACAATTTGGAGAAACGCATAATCGTATAAAAAACTTTTTTGAAAATCATCAAATGTTTGGTTTTACGGGGACACCGATTTTTGCAGAAAATACCCTAGGCTTAAAAACGACCAAAGACCTATTTCATGATTGTTTGCATAAATATGTAATTACCGATGCGATTAAAGATGAAAATGTTTTAAAGTTTTCTATTGAGTATGTGGGTAGGTATAAGCAAAAAGAAGACAGTCAAAATGAAATAGATATTGAAGTCGAAGATATTGATACTAAAGAGTTATTAGAAAGCCCTGTAAGGCTTGAGAAAATCACCGATTATATTATTGCTAATCATAATCGCAAAACCCATAGTAGAGCCTTTACAGCACTATTTTGTGTGAGTTCTATTGATACCGTAACCCAATATTACGATTTATTTCAGGCTAAAAAACAGGCAGGAAAACATAATTTAAGGGTTGCCACGATTTTTAGTTTTATCGCCAATGAAAATGATACGGATGCTAACGGGTTTATTCCTGATGTGGAACTAGAAATAAAAAAAGGGGGGTCTCTAAATCAGCATAGTAGGGATAAATTAGACAGCTATATTGCTGATTATAATAAGCTATTCAATACCCGTTATTCAACCAGAGATAGCCACAGTTTTTACAATTACTATCAAGATATAGCTAAAAAAGTTAAAGAGAAAAAAATTGATATTTTGCTAGTGGTGAATATGTTTTTAACGGGCTTTGATAGTCCACCGCTTAACACTTTATATGTTGATAAAAATTTAAAATATCATGGTTTGATTCAGGCTTTTTCAAGAACTAACAGAATATTAGACGAGAAAAAATCACAAGGGAATATTATTTGTTTCCGTAACCTGAAAAAAAATACCGATGATGCGATTACTTTATTTTCTAATAAAGAGGCCAAAGAAACCATTTTAGTAGAGCCTTATGAAAACTATATTGATAAATTTAATCAGGGCTTTGCTGAATTGTTAAAGTTAGCTCCAACGCTTGAAAGTGTGGATGAACTAAGCACTGAAGAGCAAGAGCTTGGTTTTATAAAAGCCTTCAGGGAATTAATGCGGTTAAATAATGTTTTATCCAGTTTTGCAAATTTTAAATTTACTGATTTAGAGATGACGCAGCAGAATTTTGAGGACTACAAAAGTAAATATTTAGACTTACACGATAAAGTTAAAAGTGACCGTGCTAAAGAAAAAGTTTCTATTCTTGATGATGTGGATTTTGAGCTAGAACTTATTCATCGTGATGATGTAAATGTGGCTTATATTTTAAGGTTGCTAGGTAACTTTAAAGATCAAAAACAAGAAGATCGGGAAAAAAATAAAAAAGCGATTATTGATTTATTAACTGGGGATGCCAAGCTGAGAAGTAAAAAATCCCTGATTGAAAAATTTATTAATGAAAATGTTATTGAGCTTAAAGAGATAGAAAATATTGAAGAAATATTTGAAACCTTTTGGGGTGAAGAAAAACAAAAAGCTTTTGAAGTGCTTTGTGAACAAGAAAACCTGAACCCTGAAAAGTTGCAAGAAGTTATCGGGAATTATCTTTATACAACAAGAAAACCGCTTAGGGATGATATTGTAGCGATTCTTAATAATAAGCCTAAGTTACTTGAAAGAAAAAAGATCATTAAGCGAGTGACGGACAAAATAATTGCTTTTGTTGATATTTTTATTGAAGGCATTCACGTTTAATTTTAAATTTTATCGTCTACAGAAGCCAATGATACAATTCTTAACCCGTGGAATATCTAATAAGTAACCACGCTTCTCCATTTAAATAACTCAGGTTATTTCACTGCCCATTGGTTTAAAAATAATGAAAAATTTTCTAAAGTCCTCGCAAACAGCGATTATTCTTTTTTTACTCGGACTTTTAGTGATCTATCTCAATCCTTTTAAAGAAAAATCGGATATGGAAATTATGGCTGTTGTTCAAGAAAATAGAGCCAAACTTAGAAGTCAAAATAATGATATAAAACCGCCGATACCGCTTATGGATGAAGGCCACCCTTTTCGAGGCGTTTTTTATGGTTATCTACCTTGTGATGATTGTGCAGGGGTTAAAATGACCTTATCACTCAAAAATAAACAAAATTATTTATTAGTCACTCAATATGCCCGCTCGTCTAATAAGGAATATTATAATAAAGGAAAATATGAATGGGACGAACAAGCTAATATTGTCACCCTGACTTCACGAAAAGAGGGTGAAATACAAAAATATCAGATTAAAGATGAAGGGGAATTAATTTTATTGAAACCGAATGGGATGAAACTGAAAGGCAATCAAAATCAATACAGTTTACTAAGAACCGATAAAAATAAAGCCCGTTCCGTACATATTCACTAATTAGGATGCTTTACCTTTCAGCGACCAACTTACAATACCTTCGCCAAACATATAGAATAAGTTGAAATATCATTTTAAAAGTTTGTAATTCATTGATTTTATTAGATCTAAAATATTAGGTTTTGGAAAATTTTAGCTCAAAATTCAAATTGGCGAAGGTATTGAACGTAGGAATGAAATTTTAATAACCCCCGAAACTAGCCTTGAGAAATTTTGATTATTCACTAGATTTTCATATTTAGTTTTGGACGTTATTTTCGGCATCCTTCATTTTTTGGTTTACAGTTTAAACTGGAGTCCAATAGCTATAGCTATTGGCGAGTTACGAAAATAGCTAAAGCTATTTTACTCCCCACTATTTTTTAAGAATAAAGTGTAAACTACTTTTGAGCTAAATGAAGGATACTTTATTTTCTCTTGATTCCTTAAGACGGGACACGTTGAGGTTAAGCCGTTCGTGCTGAGTATGAACGGCTTAACCTCACTTCCTTCGATTGAACTCAGTACGAATGGTTAAACCTCGCGCCCTATAGCCTCCCGTCTTAAGTTGGTAGCCTACCTTTCGAGTATTGCACGCATAAAAAATCCCCGATTGTTTTCACAACCGAGGCTTTTGATTGAACAGCTAACGATTCAAAAAATCGTCAACGACAATGATTTACATCATGCCGCCCATGCCGCCCATTCCGCCCATGTCAGGCATACCGCCGCCTGCATGTGCATGACCGTCATCAGAAGAAGGCGCATCAGACACCATTACTTCTGTTGTAATCATTAAGCCTGCAACCGATGCTGCATTTTGTAAGGCTGAACGCGTCACTTTTGCTGGATCTAAAATACCCATCTCAATCATGTCGCCATATTCGCCTGTTGCCGCGTTGTAACCGAAGTTACCTTCGCCTTTGCTAACTTCATTAAGAACAACCGATGATTCATCACCTGCGTTCGCAACAATTTGACGTAAAGGCTCTTCCATTGCACGACGTAGAATAGCAACACCGACTGTTTGGTCGTGGTTAATCCCTTCTAAATCAGTAAGAGCTGCAATCGCACGAACTAAGGCAGTACCGCCTCCAGCAACAACGCCTTCTTCAACTGCAGCACGAGTTGAATGCAGCGCGTCTTCAACACGGGCTTTTTTCTCTTTCATTTCAACTTCAGTTGCCGCGCCAACTTTGATAACCGCAACGCCGCCCGCTAATTTAGCCAAACGTTCTTGCAATTTTTCTTTATCGTAATCAGACGACGCATCTTCTGTTTGTGCGCGAATTTGAGCAACACGGCCTGTGATGTCGTCTTCTGCGCCCGCACCATCAATAATGGTGGTGTTGTCTTTAGTGATTTGAACTTTTTTCGCTGTACCTAGTTGCTCTAACTCAGCTTTTTCTAATGATAAACCAACTTCTTCAGAAATAACGACCGCGCCAGTAAGAATAGCAATGTCTTCTAACATCGCTTTACGACGATCACCAAAACCTGGTGCTTTAACAGCCGCTACTTTAACAATACCGCGCATGTTATTAACTACTAAGGTGGCTAAGGCTTCGCCTTCAACATCTTCTGCGATAATTAATAAAGGACGACCTGCTTTAGCAACGCCTTCCAAAATAGGAAGTAAATCACGAATATTAGAGATTTTTTTATCAAAAACTAAGATAAAAGGACTTTCTAATTCAACACTCATGTTGTCTTGATTGTTGATGAAGTAAGGTGATAAATAACCACGATCAAACTGCATTCCTTCAACAACGTCTAATTCATTTTCTAAACCAGAACCTTCTTCAACGGTAATAACGCCTTCTTTACCGACTTTTTCCATTGCTTCTGCAATGATTTCACCGACAGACTCATCCGAGTTTGCAGAAATTGTACCGACTTGAGCAATCGCTTTATTGTCGGTACAAGGTGCTGCACTATCAATAATCGCTTTAACCGCTTTCGTCACCGCTAAATCAATACCGCGTTTTAAATCCATAGGATTCATGCCCGCTGCAACTGATTTCAAACCTTCATTAACAATAGACTGTGCTAAAACAGTGGCTGTTGTTGTTCCATCACCCGCGACATCAGACGTTTGTGATGCCACTTCTTTAACCATTTGCGCGCCCATATTCTCGAATTTATTTTCTAATTCGATTTCTTTCGCGACTGAAACACCGTCTTTAGTAATCGTAGGTGCGCCAAAGCTTTTATCTAAAACGGCGTTACGACCTTTAGGGCCTAACGTTACTTTTACTGCATCTGCTAAAATATTTACGCCGCGAGCCATCAAGCCACGTGCATCATCACCAAACTTTACGTCTTTTGCTGCCATGTTATTTCTATTCCTATTCTGTAAATGATTATTTGAACGTTAGGGATTAAACTAAAATACCCATGATGTCTTCTTCACGCATAACGATTAATTCGTCACCGTCAACCTTGACTTCGTTACCTGAGTATTTACCAAATAACACTTTATCGCCTACTTTAACTTCTAAAGCACGAACATCGCCATTATCAAGTTGTTTACCATTACCGACGGCTAAAACTTCGCCTTCGCTAGGTTTTTCAGTTGCAGAACCTGGTAAAACGATACCGCCAGCACTTGTTGTTTCTTCTTCAACACGTTTGACGATGACTCGGTCATGTAACGGACGTATTTTCATTAATGTCTCCAAAATGAGTAAAAATTAAAAGGGTTAGCACGCTTTAATAATGAGTGCTAATAATAATCGGGTTATTTTATCTATCTAAGTTATTTGTTTCAAGTGAATCTGTGTTTTATGATAACAACGCTTTTTTACTTAACTTTTTAATCAAATCAAGCTATGAACGATCATCAACTGTTACGCTACAGTCGGCAAATTATGTTGCCTCAAGTCGATATAAAAGGACAACAAGCCTTACTAAACGCCCATGTTTTAATCATAGGGGCCGGTGGGCTAGGTTCGCCCACTTCATTGTATTTAACAGCAGCGGGTATAGGTTCGCTGACTATTTATGATGATGATGTGGTTGAGTTATCTAATTTACAAAGACAGATTACACATTACACAGCCGATATAGGGACGGATAAAGTTATTTCAACTAAAAAGACGTTAAATTTGTTAAATTCACACACCCATGTAAAAGCGGTAAAACAGCGTTTAGAAGGGAATTTATTATTAGAGGAAGTCAAAAAGGCCGATGTGGTTTTAGACTGTTCCGATAACTTTAAAACCCGCTTTGCCATTAATAACGCCTGTGTAGCGCAAAAAACGCCTTTAGTTTCAGGCGCAGCGATTCGTTTTGAAGGTCAAATAACCGTTTTTTTAAATCATCAGAAAGACAGCCCTTGTTACAATTGTCTGTATCAAGACGAAGGCGACGAATTACAAAATTGTGCGACTCATGGGGTCATTGCTCCGATCACAGGCATCGTGGGCAGTATTCAGGCATTAGAGGCGATGAAAATTATTATGGCGATTGGGGAAGTTTTAAACGGACGATTATTATTGTTGGATGGGTTAACAATGGAATGGCAAACGATGCGCTTAAGAAAAAATCCTCAGTGTCCTTGTTGTTCGGGGCGCGAATAAACGATGACCGCCTTGCCTATTCTTGCCATAAGTAGCTGTTTAACAGGGCAAATCGTCCGTTATGATGGTCAACCTAAGTATAATTCTTTACTCATTAATCGACTGAAAGAAAAACTTCAATTGCAGCCTGTTTGTCCAGAAACCGCGATTGGCTTGCCTGTTCCTCGTAATAAAATTCAATTAACCTTAGATCAGGGGAAAATCCGCGTTTTAGATACGGTTAACCCTCGGATTGATTTAACCTTATTATTACAAAATTACGCCGTAGAATTTATAAAACAACACTCGATATCAGGCTTAGTGTTGCAAGAAAAATCGCCAAGTTGTGGGATTGATAATTGTAAGGTCTTTTCAACCCAAGGCGCGTTAATCGGAGTGAATAGTGGTTTATTTGCGGCAACGATTATAAAAGAAAAACCTTTATTACCTGTGTGTTGTGCGATTGATTTACAGACGCAAGACACGGTTTCAAATTTTATTGAGCGCGTTCAACAGTATCATCAACATCATTTTAGGCTTAAACGCTAATCTCATCTATTTAAGGCAAACGTGGTTAAAGATCTTTTAATAAAATATTTTTAGCCGACCTTTTTATTTTTTCATCAAAGCCTAAATTAATCTCAGCGAGTTGAGCAAGACTCGCCATTTCAGGTAATTGATTTTTTTCTTGGGTTTCCAGCGCCTTAATAAATTGATAAATCGTTAGCTTATTAATATCATGAGCAGGATAAAAAACAGGATCTAGCGGCGTGTCGTTCTTAAATTCAACAATCATTTTACAAGTGATTAAGGTTTGTAAACTCGACCGAATCACCATCGCAGGCAATCCTAATTGAGTTGTTATTTCTGCCATTGATAACGCCTTTTCCGCTTGAATAAATTGCTGAATAATTAATTGCATCACGCGTAACGCAATTAGTTTTTTTAAGCGAAAGCTCAGGAATGAAAATTTATCTTTGTATTTATGAAGGGCATAATATTGAATAAAAAAAGTCATTTCACAGCCAAATAAAACCAATAGCCAGCCTAATTGCAGCCAAATAACAAATAACGGTAAGGCGGTAAAACTCCCATAAATGGCGTTGTAACTTGAAACTCCGAGTTGTAATTCTAAATAGCCCCATTGAACAATTTGATAAAAAATGCCTGTAATACTGCCTGCAATAATACCTGCGTTATAATTAACTTTTTGATTCGGCATAAAAATAAAAATAATACTGAATAAAATAGACATAATCACCATGGGTGAATAATTCAACAGGTACAATAAATACGCCGTTCCTTGGGTTGAAAATGGGGTTTTAGTAATCAATCCTGTTATTTGCGTGGTGACAAAAACGGTGATGCTACTGGACGTAATTAATAAAATAGGCGCGAGTAACATGAGGGATAAATAATCACTTAATTTACGTGCAAAATTACGATGTTTTTTAATTTTCCAGATATGATTAAACGATTCTTCAATGTTGCCAATCACACGAATAATGGTCCAAAATAAAACAATAATGCCTGTTCCTGCGACAACACCGCCTTCGGTATTTGCTAATAAGTTTTCAGCAAATTGAATTAGCCGTAAAATTAAGGTTTCTTGTTCGGGAATATAGTCTAATAATTGTTCTTTTAAAATGGTTTCAAAGCCAAAACCTTTGGCGATTCCAAATAACATCGCAATAACAGGAACTATCGAAAGCAAGGTGTAAAGGGTTAATGCCGAGGCGCGTAATAAACACAAGTCGTGATTAAAGCCTTGTCCTGCTAGTAATAAAATCCGTAAACCTTTGATGGCAACGCGTTGGCTCTGATGCAGTCCATCTTCTGCCATGAACCAAATATCTTCTTTAAGAAAGAGCAGGGTATTTTTTAACATAGGCGGAATGAATGTTTAAAGCAAGAGGGATCCTGTTATATTTTAACGATTAAAGTCGTTGCACGCGTGAAAAAATGGGTGTTTTCACGTCTCTGCGTAACCTCTATTATTAATTAAACCGAAAGGAAATTTAGTATGAACTTTTTAATTATTCTCAAATTATTTGGGTTTCTATTGTGGCCTATTTTATTGTTATTACCTTATTTTGTTTTTGATCGTGAACATTTTAAAAAACGGTTTAAAGAAATTGTGAGTCCGACGGATGATTCTAAAAAGAAAGAGTAAGGATCACAGGTGTGATGATTAAACACGATAAAACCCTACAAAGGAAGTGGGACGTTATTTATTGATAAGGCTTGAAGTTATCTCGTATCTCGCTCCCAAGCTGGAGCTTGGGAGTTTCCACGTTTAAAATAAGCGTTATTTTAGCTAAACCCCATATTCTTTCTTGTTGAATTTAAAGCTACTTTTAGATATAAAGAGCTTATTTAACAAGATATTACACTAGATATTAAAAATAATTAAATAGGCTGGATAATGCCATATAACTCAATAAAACGTGTAAAAAACATGATACAAACGAGAAATAACTTTTAGTTAGGTACTTAGGTCATTATTCGAGCAACGACTTAATGATAAGCTAATTGACGACATTCGCAAAATCACGAATAAGGGCATGGCGATTGGTAATGAGGATTTTATTGCACAGATTAAGGTGTTAACAGGTCATAATTTGGTTAGTGTAAACAGAGGGAGACCTGTTGGATGGAGAAAGAGAAAATCAACACTTCGGACAGTTTTAATGCGAGATAACCCCGAAGCGACAAAGCTCCTCGTATTGAGAAGAGCATTTTATTAAACTCAGGTCTACCCCAGAGTTTGAAAAAATACGTTTAATCAATAACTCATTGAAAAATCTAGTCTTCCAGCTACCGATTGAAATTGGTTTTCGTTTAGGACTTAAAAGTCGGTCATGCCATTTAATCAAATTTAGCGCAGTAAAACGTGCCTTAAAATGGCTGTGTAAAGCAGGTTCAGAACGTGCTTGGCAATCACAAAGTCCTGTAAATTGTTTAGCATCACGAAATAGAAATTCAATCTGAAACCGTGCCTTGTAATAATTATAAAGTGTCATTGCATCAATCTCTGTATCTGTTGAAAACAACAAGGCATAACGTGTACCTTGTGACGTTGTTTTAACTAAATAAGCGATGCGAATATTACATTTCAATGAGACAGAATTAACGATTGCTGTATAAATTTTAACACCACCCTGTTTACCTGCTAATTCTAATTTTCTCGTCTCACCCACAATCCACTTACTGTCATAACATTTATGGCGACCTTTTTCTTTTTGCTCACCTTCGTAGAGTAAACGTAAATTAGCATCACAACGTAATTTTCCAATTTGATGGTAACCTTTAGCGATCACGCCATGGGTAAACTTTTGTTTAGAATCCCAAAACTTAGCTAAACCGTAAGTTTTTTCACCACTTTTGTTAACAAAGCTACACTCTAAAGCCGCTATTTTTTGTCCCGACGTTGAAAGAATTTCATTATTACCTACCTGATTAAATTTAAGAAAATCTAACTTTTTATTAAACCATCGACGATAGGTTTTTTCTGATAACTCATTGTAACGGTGGTTTAGAACCACTAGACATTTTTTCTAAAATCGTTTCTATTAGTTGCATGGAAATCTTCTTTTCAGGAAATTGTTGCTTTAGAAACTACATTTTCCTATGAATTGAAGATTTCCTCTACTTTTAAAACTGTCCGAAGTATTGATGTACAAAAACCTTAAAGAAAGCATTAAAAAAATTAAATTATTCGTGACATCGCTGTCCTCGATCACTAAAGAGCCAGCGTGATGAGGGAGCCTTTAGGCGTGGACAATATGCTCAGAAAATCATGCAAAAATTAGATACTGAGGGGAAAATTAATTTATATTACTTTGATGGATCTGGCTTTAGTTTAAATCCTTCTGTACCTTACGCTTGGCAAGAAAAGGGAGCAATATTAGAACTCCCCAGTAAACGTCAATACCTTCGCCAAACGTATAAAGTAAGTTGAAACTCTACTTTTTAATATTGTAACTACTTGATTTTATTAGAATCTAAATATTAGATTTTGAAAGATTCTAGCTCAAAACCTAAATTGGCGAAGGTATTGTTCAGTATCACTTAAATTAATTGTAAAGTTATCAAGATTACGGACTTTTTTAACTTCTATAGACGTAGCAAAGATATCTTTCATAATTATTTTTTTAAAAATTTAACGGAATGTAATTTTCTCGTTCCCAATGAAGACGTTGGGAATGAGGTGATCAGTACGAAATTTGGATAAAATTAATTAATAACCATCAAGGTCATCCTAGTTTTTTAAAAACTCAATGGAATATAATGATCGACTAACAAAGCGGCGAAGATTAGCATTAAATAAATAATCGAAAAGCCAAAGGTTTTCATCGCTGTTTTATCATCTTTTCGCTTCATCATCAAAATAGCAAAAAATAAAAATATAAAACCCAAGGGGATCGCGGTAAAAAGATAAATTAAGTGACTCATTCCTGTTAAATACGGTAATAAAGTCACTATAAATAATAAAATGGTATACAGTAAAATTTGTAATCGGGTAAACTCAACCCCATGTGTTACAGGTAACATGGGGATTTCAATTTTTGCGTACTCTTCACGTCTTGCAATCGCCAATGCCCAAAAATGCGGGGGAGTCCAAATGAATACAATTAAAAATAATAATAAAGAAAACGGATGAACCTCACCTGTCATCGCACACCAGCCTAAAACAGGCGGCGCAGCGCCTGCAGCTCCACCAATAACAATATTTTGGGGAGTCATTCGCTTTAAATAAACGGTGTAAATAACGGCATAACCGATTAAGGATAAAAAGGTTAAGAAAGCCGTGAGGATATTAACCATAAATACCAATAAACCCATCGAAATTGCCCCTAAAATTAAGGCAAAAATCATTACATTTTTTGCTTCCAGATCGCCTTTAGGTAACGGCCTATTTTTAGTTCGAGCCATTTTAGCATCTGATTTGCGATCAATATAATGGTTAATCGCGGCGGCTGAAGCGGCGGCTAAACCAATCCCTATCGTTGCATAGATAAACCTACCCAGCGGGGGAATTCCATCTATGGCAAGCAACATGCCAACAATAGCGGTAAAAATAATCAATGCAACCACGTTCGGTTTACACAGCTCTAGATAATTTTTCCAAGAAAGAATTGTTTTTTCGTGTGTCATTAGAATTCAAATTACTAGCGATAATCGTATAAAATACAGCGAACGATTGATTATCAAAAACGTCCAATGCGTCTAACATTTTTATTATTGAGGAAGTTATGAAATTTAAGTTGTTATTAATTGCACTTTGCTGCCTGCCTTTCGGGGTCAATAGCGCGGAAACTGAAAGCAAGGTTCATGAAAAAGTTTTAAAAAATGGGTTAAAAATCCTAATCAAAGAAGACCGTCGGTCCCCTGTTGTTGTGACTCAAATTTGGTACAAAGTCGGTAGCAGTTATGAGCCTAATGGGATTACTGGCATTTCTCACATGCTTGAACACATGATGTTTAAAGGGACAAAAAAATACCCCGCAGGTGAGTTTTCTAAAATTATTGCCGAAAATGGAGGCAATGAAAATGCGTTTACAGGTCAAGATTATACCGCGTATTTCCAAACCTTGGAAAAATCACGGCTGGAAATTAGTTTTAAATTAGAAGCCGATCGAATGCGAAATTTGCATTTATTAAAAGAAGAGCTAGTTAAAGAGTTAGAAGTCGTTACAGAAGAACGCCGAATGCGTACCGATGATAAACCGCGCGCTAAAACTTACGAGCATTTTATGGCGATGGCATTTTCCAACAGTCCTTACAAAAACCCTGTCATTGGTTGGCCTAGCGATATTTCGGCTTATCAGGTTGACGATTTAGAAGCATGGTATCAACGTTGGTACGCGCCTAATAATGCAACTCTAGTGGTGGTTGGCGATATAGAGGCCGAGAAGGTGTTTGCTTTAGCTGAAAAATACTTTGCAGGCTTTAAGGCCGAAGTCATCAAGCCTTTAAAACCCCAATTGGAAATAGAGCAGCACGGTGTGCGTAAAATGACCTTGAAGTTACCTGCAAAACTTCCTTACTTAATCATGGGTTATAAGGTCCCTGTGTTAAATACGTTGGATGATGATTCCGAAGCCTATGCCTTGGAAGTTTTGGCGGGAATTTTAGACGGGGGAAATAGTGCGCGTTTAAGTAAACATTTAGTGCGAGGTCAACAAATTGCGGTTTCTGCCAGCGCGGGTTATTCCTTAGCCGCGCGTTTAGATGATTTATTGACTTTATCAGCCACACCTGTTGAAGGTAAAACGATTGAAGAACTGGAAGCGGCTTTAAAAGTTGAGGTTAAATTATTACAAACAGAGTTAGTTGGTCAGGATGAGTTACAACGAATTAAAGCTCAAGTTTTAGCAGGCGCGGTTTATCAACGGGATTCTAATTTCTATCAAGCGATGTTATTAGGGATGATGGAAACCGTGGGCATTGGTTGGCAAGAAATGGATCATTATATTGAAAATGTTAATAAAATTACCGCTGAACAAGTGCGTGATGTTGCGATTAAATATTTAATTGACGATAAATTATCCATTGCGTATTTGGATCCTCAACCGATTACAAAACCTTCTAAACCCGCCTCAATAGCAGGAGCGCGTCATGCGAACTAAATTATTATCCGTTGTTTTATTTGTTTTTTCAGTTTCTATACAGGCGGAAGTCAGTATTCAACAATGGCAAACCTCACAAGGCGTGCCTGTTTATTATATTAATAATTCCGCCTTGCCGATGGTTGACATCAAAGTTATTTTTGATGCGGGCAGTGCGAGAGATTTAAAACAACATGGGGTGGCCTCTTTTACCTCCAGTTTATTAAAAACAGGCGCGGGTAAATGGAGTGCGGATCAAATTGCTGAACGTTTTGAAAGTGTCGGGGCGCAATTTAGTGTTGGAGCAAGTGATGATTCGGCTTCGCTGTCATTAAGAACACTAACAGAGCCTAAGTTATTTGATAAAGCATTGGCAACGATGCAAACAGTTTTAACCCAGCCTACGTTTGCCTCCGCTGATTTTAATCGGGAACAAACGCGTTTATTAACCTTATTGAAGCATCGTGAAGAATCACCAGGGGCAATTGCAAGTCTTGCTTTTTATAAGGCACTCTATGGTGATCATCCTTATGCCTACGCAGGTTCGGGTTATATTGAAACCGTTTCTAAATTTAAGCCCAGTGATACTCAAGCATTTTATAAAAGTCATTATGTGACGGCGAATGCAATGGTGGTTATTGTCGGTAATTTAAACAAACAACAAGCCACCTATACCGCTGAAACGCTGATGGCGAAACTTCCTAAAGGACAAAAACCTGCGCCGTTGCCTGATGTTAAATTACCTGAAAAATCAACAACCCAATATATTAATTATCCTTCAACACAAACTCATGTCTTAGTCGGTTTTCCTGGGATGGATCGCCATGATAAAGATTATATTGCTCTTTATGTGGGGAATCATATTTTAGGCGGCAGCGGTTTGGTCTCTAAATTATTTAAGGAAGTGCGGGAAAAACGGGGTTTAGCCTATAGTGCCTACAGTCATTTTTCACCGATGGTTAAGAAAGGGCCTTTTACGATGGGTTTACAAACTAAAAACGATCAAACCCAAGAAGCGTTAAAAGTTTTAAATACCACCTTAAGTGATTTTATTAATCAAGGCATTACGGAAGAAGAATTAATTGCGGCTAAGAAAAATATTACGGGGGGCTTTGTTATTCGTTTTGATAATAACAGTAAATTAATGCGTTATTTAGGCTTAATTGGTTTTCATAAATTACCGTTAGATTATCTCAATACCTTTCCTCAACGGGTTGAAGCGATTACGGTAGCCGATATTAAAGAGGCGTTTAAACGTCGCGTTCGTCCTGAGTTATTACAAACGGTTACTGTCGGGGGAAGTCTTAAAGAAACTAAAAAATAATTGGAATGATTAAAAAGTACCTATTTTATCCGTAGGTGCTACGATGCTTTTAAAGGCGACTTCGTTAAGAGGAAATTATATAAGGTAAGAATAGAGACGCGAAGCCTTGTGTCTCTACTCTTTTTGGCGATCCACTTACCGTTCGTTCTGAGCCTAGTTGAAGGGCGGACGGTTAGCCATTCATACGTCAATACGCTCAGTATAAACGGTTTAAACTCAACGTGTCCCACCCTAAGTTCGTCGCCATAACGTACACACCCCTCCCTTAAGAATGACTCAAAAAATAAGATGATAGCTCACGGTTCTCTCTAACGAATATAACATTAAAAGGCTCAAGAAATGGATACACATAAAAATACACACCCCTTAAAATTCACAGGCTCTAGTGCTGAGTTTTTTAAAATATGGATTGTAAATATAATGTTAGGAATGAGAACTAAATAATACTCGAAACTTAAAATATATTTTTACCATGAAGAACATGAAGTTCATGAAGAAAAATCATTAAAACTTCATGTTCTTCATGATTTATATGTTTTATTGCGTAAACCAATGTGTAGTTTCGGGTATTATTAAAATGGCGTTCCTTAGAACATTCAAACGGGTATCAATTAGCGTTTCGTTATAGTGCGCCTTTAGGTGCGAATGCTTTAGCGTTACCCGGTGGGATTATTATTGTCACGGATGCATTAGTTCACCTTGCTGATAATGACCCGCAAATTATGGCTGTTTTGGCGCATGAGTTAGGTCATGTCATCGCACATCATGGCTTGCGCTCAATCTTTCAAAATTCATTTACCGCATTATTAATGTCTGGGATTTTAGGTGATATAAGTTCGATTTCGAGTCTTGCGGTTGCATTACCCACACTCTTAGTTGATATGCGTTATTCACGCCAATTTGAACGTGAAGCCGATGATTACGCCTTGGAGTTTTTGAAAATAAATAACATTGACCCAAAAGCCTTCGCAGAAATTTTAACGCATTTACAGGCCCCATTGCCTAGTGATTCCGATTCTAATTATTTTTCAAGTCCCCCCTGCTATGGCAGAACGTATTAAACGGGCTTATGACTCAAAATCATCCCTTTCACGTTAATGCAAGAGACGCGAATCCTCACGTCTCTATGAACATGGTCTTGGGTTTTAAAGAGATAAAATCCTGCTATTCTTCTTCTGAATTTTCTTCATTCGCATTATTAGAAACGCCTTGTTTTACTTTTAATTGTGCTGTTTTTTCCCGATGCTCAAATATATTGCCTATTGTAAAAGCACTGCCGATGGTACTTAAGCCCAAGACAAAGTTCATAAAAAAAGAATCGGGAGGTGAATCGCCTTTTAGACCTAAAAGCACAAAGTAGCCAAAGGTACCTAATGTAAAAATGACGAGCATCCATTTAGTTAAAACGACTTTTCGACTTCCTTCCGCGACAGAAGAATTTGTGCCATTATTTTTCATTTTTTTCCTTATCTTAAATTACACACGCTCAGGAGTACAAAACATGTTTTGTACTCCTGCGTTTAGCCTAACCTTAAAATTATTTAAGAGATAACATTAAGGAAAGGGACTGATAATTCGGCGTGAAAAAATATATTTTTTCACGCCATAATATTCCACTTTGTAAGGGGAGGATAGCCTATTTTAATTTTCCTAATCTAAGGGCAAATCATTTTTTAATAGGCCGTATAAATGATGAATAAGCTTATCCGCGCCATCATCGGTTTTATCATCAAACGTTATTTCATCGCCATCATCCAGAAAATCCATTTCAAAATGATCCAGCTTTTCAGCGGTCACGTCAACACTGGCGATTTTTTTAGTTAAGATGATTTTATAAGCAGCTTTAGCATAATCATCTTTAAATAAAAAAAAAGCAAGGTTATCGAGCATATTGGTGGTTTTTATATCATCAGGATCATAGTTAACAAAATAAGTTCCTGCTTCTTGGTCGCGATCCTTAATTTCAATTTGATGAAATTCCAGTGCCGTCGCTATCGTTGTCCACGCTTGTTCAAATGGTTGTTTTAAATTTAAATGGTTTGAATCGAGTAAGGTAACCTTTGAGTTCAATCCTGTTTTAATCGTTGTTTCTGTTAGGGCGGGTGCATTAATTTCATGGGATATTTCAAGAGTCGGGGGACGTTCTAATACCGCATTATCGTGGTGTTTTTGAGTGCTATTACATCCGATAACTAGCAAGGATGCCCCCATCAATCCTATAAATTTAACAACCGCTTTCATTTAATTTCTCTTAAATAGCTTCGCAAAATAAACGTCTATGCTTCAAAACAGGAAAATTAGTCCGTACTTTGTCTAATTTAGCCTTATCTATGTCGGCACATACCACGCCCGCCCCTGTTTTGTGACAGCCTAAAACCGTTCCCCACGGATCAACGATCATACTATGACCGAAAGTCTTACGCCCATTGACATGAAATCCCCCTTGATTAGGCGCGATAACATAACATAAATTTTCAATGGCGCGCGCCCGTAAAAGAACTTCCCAATGCGCCGCCCCTGTTTCAGCGGTAAATGCAGAGGGTGCAATAATAATTTCAGCCCCTTTATGGACTAATTGTCGAAAAAATTCAGGAAAACGTAAATCATAACAAATAGCTAATCCAATTTTACCAAACGGGGTGTCTATAATCACCGATTCAAACCCCGCCTCTATGGAATTAGATTCAAAATATTTTTCATCGGTATCGGGGACACTGACATCAAATAAATGGACTTTATCATAACGTGCAACCCGCTCTCCTTTGTTATTGTAGACTAAACAGGCGGCTCTAATTTTAGTCTCATCATCAGCAACTAAAGGGATCGTCCCTGCAATAATCCACACCGCATATTTTTCAGCCGTTTTTGCTAAAAATTGCTGAATAATTCCAACGCCATCGTGTTCTTTTTCATTGACCTTATCAAATTCATTCATTCCCATAATCGCAAAATTTTCGGGTAATGCGACTAGTTTTGCGCCTTGTTTAACGGCGGTTGCTATGAGCTTCTCAGCTTCTAAAAGATTTGCGCCAACATTAGGGCTAGAGGCCATTTGTATGGCTGCACATTTATTCATTCGTTGATTTCCTATTATTCTTATTTATTAGTCTGAAATCCATGAAAAATCAGTCAGTCCTCGTCCTATTTTAAGGAGTAACCCATCTTGTTCATGTAACGGTTTTACCTCAAGATTATTCCATTTTCCATATAAATGATAGTTGGTCCGTAAATAAAAACCTTCCGTGTATTCACCTGTAATCGTTTGAGCAATCATCGTTGCAATACTTCCCACAATTGTACCAGCAATAGGCAGTGCCGCAGAACTTTTAGGAATCACTGAAATTTCTTTATCCAGTTCTTGTTTCCCTAAATTAATAGAGCCTTTTAAAATAATCTTTGCAGGAATCGCATCAACAATAAGTTCATTACTATAGGCAATGCCATTTTCCACGGTGTAACGTCCTGTAATGGTATTAAACGTGAGACCTTCTTGATAAACATCACTAAAATTTAATTGTAACCGTTTAATCCACTGCTCCATCGCTAAAACCCCAAGTAACCGTCCAAAACCGGGTTCAATACTTGAAAGACGTCCTTCGTTAAGCTCTAATTTCAGACCCCCATTTAAGTCTGCAAACGAAAATTGATAAGGGGCGGCTTGCCAATTAAAATCAAAGGTAAGGGTGGCAACGGTTTCTTTTACTTCATGGCTAAAATCTAGTTTTTTTAATAATGCTCCAAATTTTTTTGATTTTAATTGCCCTTTAAAATCCGACAGTAACTGACCGTTTTCTTTATACCAATGTCCCGTTAGCGACAGTGTATCTTGATCGTTCCAAATATTAATGGCATCAAAAAAAACCCCGTGCTGATCGGCCTGACTACTGAGTGAAAACTTGCCTAAATTTTGTTTTCGCCAAATTAATTGCTGGCTCCGAATAGAGATCAGTGGAAGTTTCCCCTGTTTATTAATTGGCTTTGTATCGTCATTAAGAGCTAATTTTGTTAATTCATCAAGATTAATCGTTTCCATATCAAGCTGATAATTAGCCTGATCGGTGGTGATTGGAAATTTTATTTTTCCTGTTGCAAACGCGCTATTAATACGTCCTTTCCAGTTAATATCATCGCGAGCTAAATTGAATGTAAATGCGCCTAAATTTTTATTATTCCAATTCAGCGCAGGGGTGTTTATCTCAATACGGGTTAATAAGGTGGGTTTATCCTTTTTTTTCGGGGTGTCAGTATTAATCAACGGCAACCACGCTAAGGGCGAAAACGTTGCTTGATTTATTTTGATGGTAAGACCCCGTTGTTTAGGATAAAACAGACTGCCTTCACCCCATAAAATATCGGCTGAATGTAATTTTTTACGCTGTTTATCAATCTCAAGTTTAATGTGTAAATCAGATTGATAACGAAGATTCACCCGTAATAAAGGGTCGGGTTTTAAAAATAAATCAATGGCTAACGGTCTTTTTTGATGTGCTTTTTTTGCAAGACGATCGGGTAATGTTAACGCGATCCCTTTTAAATTAGAGCGTAAGTGTAATTTAGTATTACGGTTTTTCGCAGCAGGTAAGCTAAGTTCTAATTGATAGGTGGCTTTACCTTCCGCAAATTTTAAATCGGCTAATTTAAATTGTCGTTGTAAGGCTTTTACCCCCACTTCACCGTTAATATTAAGTTTAACGGCCTGGGGCGTATCTTTAATTTTAATTTTAATCGGTGACTCTATCGCCACGGCTTGCAGATCATTACTGTAAAAATGTTTCTCATCAAAATTAATCGTCCCTTTAAAGTGAGTCAGGGGTAAATCAATCGCGCGTACTATCAATGAACTTTGACTAAATTTCACCTGACCTTTTAATTGATCCCCCCCTTGATCCATCAATGGAATTTTTAAATGAACCCCAATGTCACTGTTACCTTTGATGGTTAATTGTTCTAAAATTTCATCAATCGGGAGTTTTAAGGGGGTTTTCTGTAACCAATTTAATGCCTCGAGGGTACGTGATTTTGCCGTTAAATCAACCGATAAATACGCACTGTCTTTCAAAGAAGGAATTTTCGCCACGGTCTTATTAACCGTCACATTCCTCGATTGGGCATGATTAATCGTGACCTCTAAGCCCTCATTTAAAAACATGACCTCGGCATTAATCGCTTTTAGATTAGGCCATTTTTCAGCATAGGCCAGCTCAAGCTGATGGGTCTTAAATAAAACTTGAAATACCCCCTCATGCTTCTTGAAAGGAAACGCATCTAAATGCCCGTGAAATAAGATCCCCCCCTGTTTTATGGCACCACTAACAAAGGCACGATCTAACCAAGCGAGGGTTTCTTTACTCATTTTACCGACAGGAAAATAATGTTTTAACTGACTGACATCCTTAATATCATAAAAAGCGGTGTGTAAATCAATAAAGTTAGCTTGTTTTGTTTTTGGAATCGTCAGGGTAAATTGACTTTCAGTGCGTAAATGAGGGGTTTTTAGGCGTAATAAGGGGGTGTTTAGTCTCCAATGATCACAGAATTGTTGCCAATGAACAATCCCTGTTAATTGCTTTATTTTTAAGGGCTTCCGTACTAATTTTTTAGACCGTACTTTTACATTCTGACTGGTAAATGTGAGTTTACCGCCCTCGTCACTGCCTTGAATTGAACCTGATAAATTGGATAGATTAGGCATCCCTGTCATGCCTTGAATTGCAAGCTGTTTAAAGTCTGCGTTTAAAGCATAGCGTTGTTGTTTTAAATCCGCAAATAACCGTCCTTTTGATAAAACTCCGCTTAATAAAAGCCTCTTTTTAAAGATGGGTTTATCGGTTATTAACGGCATAAAAAATTGACTTAAACGACTTAATAACTGTAAATCTATTTTCGTTATTGTCGCGGCTACTTGTTGTTTATGATTAGCTCCTAATGAAAAGGTTGATCGTATTCCCTTTTTTTGAGTGGTTTGTAAATTTTCTACCGCGAGCCGCCAATGATCCATTTGATTAGCCCAATTAAACCGAGTCTTGACTCGACTAAACTTAATTTTTTTCTTATCCTGACGCTGAAAACTTACTTTTTTAGCATCAATATAACCCGTTAACGCATTCAGTTCAGAATGTTGAATTTTTCCCCATAGTTTAAAATCACCTTGCCCCCGATTAAGGGTTAATTTTAAGGGGAGTTCCCCTGTGAGTAATTTTGAAAACTGAATGTTATCGCCTTCAATAAAGAGTCGCCCACTTAGATTATCAGGCTCGAAGAGATTCCCTTGTATTTCAACGGAAGCGCGTAATTTCTTCCCATAAACAGAGGGTAATTGACTTAAAAAATGAATTTGATGGCGGCGTTGAGCCCCCTCATTTTTAATAATCAGATCAACGTGTTTAAACGTCACTTTTTTACCGTGTCTTTTTTTATCTAGCCAAGTGATTTCACTTTGCAATAATTGATATTGTTTCCCCTGTAAAAGCCACAGAGGTTGCCCTTCACCTGCTTTTAATCCCAGAAGACTGAAGCTCCCATCGTGTTGTCGAATTACTGATAATTTTGCCCCGATTAAACTTACTTGGGTCGCGGCAAGTAGCTGGCCCGTTAACACCCACTCCACTAAATCAACCCCAATGTGTAATTCTTTAAGACTGATCGCTTGTTTATTTTCAGGCGTGGATAAAAAAATATCGTTTAAAATAATTTCAGGATGGAGGCGGTACATTTTTGCTGATAAATGTTTAATACTGACAGGGGCATCAACAAGTTCGGAGAGTTTCAGTTCTAATTCATGTTTATAAACGTCGATACAAAACACAAAAAGACGTATTACCGTTAAGACGAAGGCAATAAAAATAAGACTAAGAAGGGTAAGATAACGCGTAAGGCGAGTTAATTTAGAAATCACTCATTATCCTAGAGAATAGGGCGGACACGATTTTGTCCCTTAAAATGGAGTCGGTTGGTTAAGTGATGAGGGTGATCTCAATAAATGCAATCACTAACCCTCTTATTTACAATAAAACCACATCATACTGCTCTTGATTATATTCCGATTCGGCACGAAATTTAATTTGCACATTTAGAAAAACCTCTAATTCTGATAGCATATCAGCGGCCTCATCAAGGAGGGCTTCAACGACTTCATGTGAGGCCAAAACTAATAATTTTTGCACCTTATATTGTCGCACTTCACGAATAATTTCTCTAAAAATTTCAAGACACATGGATTCGGCTGTTCTTAAGACACCACGCCCTTCACATACCGAGCAAGGTTCACATAAAATATGCTCTAAACTTTCTCGCGTCCGTTTACGGGTCATTTCGACGAGACCTAAAATAGAGACGGTGGAGATATGGGTTTTTGCATGGTCTTTTGCAAGATAGCGTTCTAAGGCTTCTAATACTTGATCTTTATGACGGCTACTTTGCATATCAATAAAATCAATAATAATAATACCCCCCAGATTTCTAAGTCTCAACTGTCGTGCAAGGGTCTGTGTTGCCTCAAGATTGGTTTTAAAAATAGTCTCTTCTAAGTTCCGCCCACCGACATAGGCCCCCGTATTAACATCAATCGTGGTCATCGCTTCGGTTTGATCGAAAACTAAATAACCCCCTGATTTTAAAGGAACTTTTCGATCCAAGGCTTTTTTGATTTCCCCTTCGACATTGTAAATATCAAACACAGGACACTCGCCTGAATAATGTTCAATAATGGGGACAATTTCAGGAACAAAGGTTTTTGCAAATTCAGTGACCCGTATAAATGTTTCACGCGAATCAATACGAATACGCTCAATACTTTCACTGTAAAGATCCCTTAAAATACGTTCACTTAAGGGGAAATCTTGATAAATAAGGGTTTTAGGCAACGCAAGTTCAACCTTTGCCGCGATAGACTCCCATAATTTAATTAAAAAGGTCATGTCGGCAAATAAAATCGGCTCTTCAATACATTCGGCTGCGGTACGGGCAATAAAGCCTCCACAGTTATTTTTCTTTTGAAACGCCGTGCTACACGTTTTTAATCGGGCGCGTTCATTTTGACATTCAATGCGTTGAGAAACACCAGAGGCTTTACTATAAGGCATGTAAACTTGAAAGCGGGACGGAATTGAGATTTCAGTGGTTAAACGCGCCCCTTTAGACCCTAAAGGATCTTTCGTAACTTGCACAATAACCGATTGCTTATCATGCAAATAGCGTTCAATATTATCACAGCCCTTTTCTTTGGCTTTGAAGTCGGATAAATGTAAAAAAGCCGCTTTCGGTAATCCAATATCAATAAAAGCGGCTTGCATTCCTGGTAAAACCCGACACACCTCGCCTTTATAAATATTACCCACTAAACCCCGTTGTAGAATTCGCTCAATCACGAGTTCTTGCAAAATACCATTTTCGATGAGTGCGACGCGTGTTTCCGGTGGCGTAACATTAATTAAGATTTCTTCACTCATGGATAATTTTTATTCCCTGTTTAGATAAAAGTTCAGCGGTTTCAAATAAGGGTAACCCCATCACCGCTGAAAAACTGCCTTTGATTGATTCGATGAAAATACTTCCTAGACCTTGAATAGCATAGCCACCTGCTTTATCGCAGGGTTCGCCTGTTTTCCAGTAGTTCCGCATTTCAGACGGCTGAAGCGATCTAAATTTAACCTCAGTGATGACTAATCGCTGCCAATGTTCAGTCCCCCTAAACGAAATCGCACTACAAACCTGATGCGTTGTTCCCGATAACTGCGTTAGCATCTCGGCGGCATGGGCTTGATTTTCAGGCTTTCCCATGATTTTTTTATTTAAAATGACCGCCGTATCCGCCGCAAGTACAGGCAAGATGGGATTATCTAGCTTAACACACGCGGCCGATTTTTCAGCGGCTACCCGCTGTACATACACTAAAGGGGATTCATTTTTTAAGGGGGTTTCATCAATATCAATCCGGCAAACATGATAAGTAACCCCTAATTGAGTCAATAATTCGCGTCGTCGCGGTGAATTTGACGCTAAAATAATCTGTGTCATGATGATTTAGCGGTGATAAGGGTGGTTGTTAAGAAGACTCCACGCACGGTATATTTGTTCAGCCACTAAAACGCGAACAAGGGGATGAGGAAACGTTAAGTTAGATAAGCTCCACGATTGGTGAGCGCGTGCTTTTACGGCATCAGCAAGGCCTTCAGGACCACCAACTAATAACGCAATGTTTTGTCCGCTTTCGAGCCAGCTTTTAAGGTTAACGGACAGGGCTGGAGTCGTCCATGCTTTTCCAGGAATATCAAGGGTCACCAGATGACTTCTCGGTGAAATGGCCGCTAACATTTTTTCGCCTTCATCTCTTATAATTCGCTGAGTATCGCTATTTTTCCCTCGTTTTCCTGCGGGAATTTCTCTTAAAATTAATTCACACGCCTTCGGCAAGCGTTTAGCGTAATCATCGTAGCCTTGTTCAATCCAAGCGGGCATTTTTTTTCCCACGGAAATAAGTTGTATTTGCATAATGAGTTGAATTCAAGCTAATGAGATAAAAAAAGGACACTTAGCGTGTCCTTTTAAAAATTAATTCTTTAAATTTAGGGCATCCTTTATTTTTCAGTTTACAGTTTAAATCGGAGTCCAATAGCACTAGCGGTTGGCGAATCACGAAACGAGCTAATGCTATTTTACGCCACACTATTTTTTAAGAATAAAGTGTAAACTATATTTTGAGCTAAATGAAGGATGCCCAATTTAGCAACCTATTTGTTAGGCTGCTTGTACAGGAATTACATGACTGGCATGACTGATATTATTTTGTTCATCAAAATAAACTAACGTGGGTTTATAGGCTTCAAGTTCTTTTTCATTATAGCTTGCAAACGCACAAACGATAATCAAATCACCTGGACAGGCACGACGAGCCGCCGCCCCATTAATTGAAAAAATTTTAGAGTCCGCTTCTGCACGAATCGCATAGGTGGTAAAACGTTCGCCATTATTAATGTTATAAATTTGAATTTGCTCGTATTCTTTGATTCCCGAACGGTCTAAAATAGTGGAATCAATAGCACAAGAGCCTTCATAGCCCAATTCAGAGTGTGTAACCGTCGCCCGGTGCAATTTTGCTTTAAGCATTGTGGCTTGCATAATAAATAAACTTAAATACTTGTGAACTCTTGATTATGCCTTATTTTAATAAGACTATCAACTTTCAAATGATTCTTCTTTAGTTTTATCCTTTAAATTTTCCCCATCACGATTAATTCTAACTTCGGTTGGATAGGCAAATTCTAAATTATTTTTTTGAAGAATATCAGCAATTTTAAATAAAACATCTTCTTTAACGGCTAACCACTCACTCCAATTAACCGTTTTTGAAAAACAGTAGACTAAAATATCAATCGAAAAATCATTATACCGATCCATAAAGACTAATTGCATATTTTTAATGCCTTGCGTATCCGCCTGCGATGAAAACCGAAAATTTCGCCGTTTTCTTCCTTGAATCGTCGAATGGGGATTAGCAATATCGCTATGGTGTTGTAACATGGTACGAATATCCTCCAACGCCTGACGTATATCCTTCATATCGCTTTCATAGGTTAGGCCAATATACATTTTTATCCGTCGCCCAACCACCCGACGATTCCAATTTTTAACACAAGAAACCGATACCGACGCATTGGGAATGGTAATGAGTGCATTATCAAAGGTGCGAATCGTGGTACTTCGTAAACCAATTTCTGCCACCGTCCCTTCGGCATCGCCAATTTTTACCCAATCGCCCATTCTAAAAATATTATCAAAAAGAATCGTTACGCCGCCAAACAAATTGGATAGGGTATCTTTTGCCGCCAAAGCAAAGGCTAAGCCGCCAATTCCTAACGTTGAGACAATCGCGGTAATATTAATACCAAAATGTTTTAAACAGACGGTTATGATAAGCACTAAAATGAGTCCTTTACTTACTTGAACGCCTAAATTAAACAACTCTTTCCGTAGCTCTTTATTGGTTCGACAAATTTTACGAATATGTAATAAAGCAATGCTGTCGAGTAATTTAAAGAAAAACCAGCTATAAATAAACGCATAAACAACGAAAATAACATTTTCAAGTAACAGTCGATAATCGGTTTTATAAAAAAAGGCATAATTCGCTAGATCAAGACCAAAAAAGATTAACAACGTTCGTAAGGGACGACGAATTTCATGATAAATTAATTCTTGATGATCGGCTCCCGCTTCGAGTAAATAGGTCTCGACAAACCAACTGGTGCATCGAAAAACAAACGGGTGAAACAGATAAACGACTAACACAATCATAATGGATAGAAAAACACCCCCAACATCAACCTTAAAGGCGGATAATTTGTGATTATAGGGTTTAATAAATTCAAAATGATTCACATAAGCAATCATTGATGGCAACGTAAAATTCTTTATCCAATGTTTAACGGATATTTGTTCAGGATTATTAGCTGCATAGCTTAAAATATCACGATAGGTATCGTTAAAAATATGAAACTGTTTGTAGTTTTTAACCACATCATGATAAATACTCGACTCGGTTTCATCAGGAAGTTCGATTAACTTTCGCTCTTTCGTGTTATCACTTAACGCTTGTTTTGCGTAAAGAACAATTGTTTCAGGTTGTTCATAATTATGAGCCGCTTGAATGAAGTAGAGAATCGACTCATGAGTATTTTGTTGAACATGATACAAGGCCTGTTTTAATTTATCTCGTTGTACGGCCAAGGTGTTATTTTTTTCTTGATTGACACTAATACGCGTTTTTAAAAAATTTAATCGTTTTTTATCAATAACCCCCGGTAATTTTTCAACGAGCGTTGATCTTAATTGAAACATTAAATCACTTAATAACTGATTTTTTTCGGTAAGTAAACGGTCAATTTTTTCATCATCCTCCAGCGTTAACAAGGATTGGTTAAAGCTATTGAGCTTGGAAAGCTTATTGATAACGTCATCTTGGTCACTGGGTTTCGCATTAACCGTAACACTTAAAATGAGCATAATTAAAAAAATTAATGGCTTTGTCATCGCTTAAACCTTGTTGTGGAGTTGCTAATTTAAAACTGGAAAAAAATCGGTATAAATAGAACGCCTTGCATTTTTGAGGTCGGTTCTTATATTTTAAGTTTAGTCCCTAAAGGCTAAGGGTAAGAAGCTCAATTATTTCTGCAAATAAACATTATCAATCAAACGAGGTTTCCCTAATTTTGCTGCTGCTAAAATAACCAGTGCCTGCTCATAATTAGTTGCAGATAATAAATCATTCGCACAGCAAATTGAAAAATAATCAATTTCAAAACCTATCGACGTTAAAAACTGTTGTTGTTGCCTTTCAATCGTTCTAAAATCCAGCTCATTTTGTATAATTTGGTCACGGGCGTAACCCAATGCTTGATAAAGCTTAGGCGCAATTTGACGCTGTTCTGAGGTTAAATAGCCATTACGTGAACTCATCGCCAAACCATCTGTTTCACGCATAGTTTTGATACTTTCCACGACCACTGGGCTATTTAAATCACGAATCATCAGTCGAATAATCGCGAGCTGTTGAAAATCCTTTTCACCTAAAAAAAGGAGATTGGGTTGCACGATATTTAATAATT
Organism: Methylococcales bacterium; assembly: GCA_030949405.1. NCBI lineage: Bacteria > Pseudomonadati > Pseudomonadota > Gammaproteobacteria > Methylococcales > Methylococcales bacterium. The sequence continues at coordinate 1,406,816 of JAUZSN010000002.1, forward strand.
TACACACAATCGTCGCAACGCCTGAAAAATGCCCTTTCCGTTGTTGACCACAATGCAAATCAGCCAGTGTTGAAATATGAAGGCTTGTTTGGGCATCGGGATAATAAATTTCCTCAACAGTCGGTAAAAACAACAAATCAACCCCTTCAGATATTAATGCCGTCCTATCTTGTTGTTCTGTTCGTGGGTAGCTCTTAAAATCTTCGCCTTCTGAAAACTGAGTCGGATTAACAAAAATACTCACAATAACTTTATCCGCTTTTTGTTTAGCCGCCTGTATTAAGGCTAAATGTCCCGCATGTAAATTCCCCATTGTAGGCACAAAAGCAAGCGTCATTCCTTGTTGAGTCCATTTTTTTATCGTCGCGCGTAGGCTTTGAATTGAATTAAGCGTTTGCATAGGGTGTGGTTTTGAATAAATATTAAATTTTTAAACGCAAATAACTGACTACTATTTACGACCTCATTTATAAATACGTTAACGTTATCGTTAAAATAATTCACATTATTTCATGATCGAGATAAGAAGCATTATATTTTTGCACTTTTAATTTCAACGGTTATTTAATTTCAACCAGGTTATTTCCTGCAAAAATTGTAGTTTATGTTTAAATTCTCATACTTTTTTTGCAGGTTTATTTTCAAGATTTAAAAAAAATCGTCACTAAATCAACAAATAAATAATTAACCTATTGAAAAAAAAGGTTATTTTCTGCTTTGGCACGATGGGTGCATTGTATAACAACAGTTCCCTTAAAATAAAAAAAGGGATTAATCTCATATAAAATTAAAAAACAGGCATAACCCAAATGAAAAAATTAAATATAATGGCAATGGTAATTGCCTGTAGCCCCTTAATAAGCCCTGCTTTTGCTGAATTACAAACCGATAGAGCGGTTGTTAATGATCCGACGTTAAGTATTGTTGCAAAAGCAAATTTTCCAACCCCTGTTAGTGGGGATCTTTATTTAGCCATTCAAACAGGGGGGAGATTCTTATTTATGACAAAGAGTGGTCAATTAACGCCTGATGTTATCCCTTTTTCACAAGGACAAGAATATTTGGGTCAAGTTCCTCTTTTTAATATCCTCGCAGAAGGTATAGCACCAGGTCGTTATACCATCTTTCAGGTCGTTGCAAATCCTGATAGCAATCCCTTAGATTTTAACAACTGGGTCGGGGGACTTGGGGGCTTAAGTAAGCTTAATTTTATGATTGGGTTACCGCCTCAGCAAAGTGGTGATTTTGATAATAACGGTTTTGCGGATGATGACATTAATCGCGATGGTTTTCATGATGACGACAAAGACCAAAATGGTTTTCATGATGCCGATACCAATAATGATGGTTTCTACGATGATGATCTTAATCAAAATGGTATCCGTGATGCGAATGAGAACATTACCCCTCCTGTAACAACTCCTGTAACAACTCCTGTAACAACTCCTGAACCTGTTCCAGTAACACCCGAACCTGTCTCCATAATTACTGAAGGTCAAGCTGCTTATGCCAGTTGTGCTTCATCGGCTTGTCATGGTGCAAATCCAGCCTTTAATCAAAACGGCGTATTAAAAGGCAGAAGTGCAACTTCAACCATGAGTGCGATTGCTGGAAATAAAGGTGGAATGGGATTTCTAAGTGCCGTAATTACAGCGGACTCTGCAAACAAAATTTCAGCTTATCTAAATAGCATTTAATTTTAAATTAAATTTATCTTCCTCATAAAATAACAGGGTCATGACACGATAGAACACTCGTTGATTATGACCCTGTTTTAGATTCTCCCCTTCTTTATTTTTAAAGCTCATTCGAGGTTTAAAACCCCCCCCCCATTCACCTTAGTTTTATTTTTAGCTTCTTTCTACCTCTTATTTTTTAAGCGGAATACCTGAAACAATGCTTCTATCGGGTTTACCTTGCTTTTTAAAGTCGATATAATCAGGTCAAATTAAATTGACCCTATAGATAAAAATATGCAAACAATGAATGATAGAGATGGACTCATTTGGATGGATGGCGAGTGGGTAGAGTGGCGTGAGGCGAAAGTTCACGTTTTAACCCACACGTTACATTATGGCGCGGGTGTGTTTGAAGGTCTACGTGCTTATCATGCTGAAGAAGGGACGGCTATTTTTAAATTAAAAGAACACACGGATCGTCTCTACCGTTCCGCGCATATTTTAAACATGAAAATTCCTTTTACCAAAGAGGTCGTAAATGAAGCCCAGCGTCTGGCTATTGGTAAAAATAATCTGGATAGTGCCTATATTAGAACAATGTGCTTTTATGGCTCAGAAGGAATGGGCTTACGCGCGGATAATTTAAAAGTCCATATCATGGTAGCTGCATGGGAATGGGGGGCTTATTTAGGGGATGAAAGCATGGAAAAAGGCATTCGTATTAGAACCTCTTCTTATACTCGCAACCATGTTAACAGTACCATGTGTAAAGCCAAGGCAAATGGTAATTATATTAATTCTATTTTAGCCTTACAAGAAGCGTTATCCGCAGGCTATGATGAGGCTTTATTATTGGATCATGAAGGTTATGTTGCTGAAGGCAGTGGTGAAAACTTATTTATTATTCGTAATGGTAAACTTTATACCCCTGAAACGACCTCCGCTTTAGAAGGCATTACCCGTGATACGATTATGACGGTTGCGCGAGAGGAAGGCTTGGAGATTGTCGAAAAGCGAATCACACGTGATGAGGTTTATGTAGCTGATGAAGCTTTTTTTACAGGTTCAGCCGCAGAAGTCACGCCTATTCGGGAATATGATGATCGGCTTATTGGCTCTGGAACGCGGGGTGAAATTACTGAAAAATTACAAAGTCTCTATTTTGATTATGTGCATGGTCGCCGTGGAACGCATCCTGAATGGTTAACCTATACCGCTTAGGCAGAATACGCTAATAATTTCCAATAAATTTGCAGGGTCTTGACGTTACTTCTCAAGCGAAATAAGCTAACCCAGTCTACAAAATTTATTTTTATTTTGTAGGCGACTTTTGGACGTTATTAACCCTTTAACCCTTTACCTCTTACCTTTCATCCCGTTACCCATGAAAAATTCTCGTATTTTAATTGTAGGAGCCTCATGGATTGGCGACATGGTCATGGCACAAAGTTTATTCATGACCTTGAAGCAACAACACCCCGATTGCCAGATTGATGTCCTTGCCCCTAAATGGACGTTTGCATTATTAGACCGAATGCCCGAAGTATCGACAGCAATTGAAATGCCATTAGGTCATGGTAAATTAGGATTAATGGAGCGGATTCAATTAGGCAAACGATTACGCGATCAGCACTATGACCAAGCCATCCTATTACCTAATTCATGGAAATCAGCGTTAACGCCTTTTTTTGCTAATATTCCGCTGAGAACGGGTTATGTAGGTGAATGCCGTTGGGGGTTATTAAATGATGCTTATAAATTAGATAAAACCCAGCTAACAAAAACTGTTCAGCGATTTGTTGCTTTAGCTTACCCAAAAACAGCGACCACACGGCCCATTTGTCCTGTTCCGTCGTTTAAAGTTTCAGACGATCAACAACAACGGATGCAAGATAAGTTTAATTTAAACCGTCAAGCTAAGGTTTTGGTTCTTTGTACAGGGGCGGAATTTGGACGATCAAAGCGTTGGTTAGGGGATTATTATGCTCAAGTCGCTAATCATTTTCTTTCTGAAAACTGGCAGGTTTGGTTATTAGGTTCAGAAAAAGATAAAACGACCGCTGCTGAGGTTAATCAACAGACGAATAATACCTGTCATGATTTTACAGGTTCGACCTCTATTGCAGACGCGGTTGATTTAATGTCATTAGCAACGATGGTAGTGGCTAATGATTCAGGATTAATGCATATTGCCGCAGGATTAAATAAAAATTTAATAGCGATTTATGGTTCTTCAGATCCAAACTTTACTCCGCCTCTGAATGAAAATGCAACGGTCATTAATTTAGGTCTTGAGTGTTCGCCGTGTTTTAAACGCGTCTGTCCTTTAGAGCATACACGATGCTTAACCGAGATTAAGCCGAAACAAGTGATTGAGGCGATCCATCAAAAAATGCAACGGACGTTAGAGTAAGCGACGTTAGTTTTTTTGCGTTAATAAAGTACGGAGGCGATCCACAAGTCTTTCATCACACCGATAAAGGTACGCCGCAAGGGGGAATTATCTCGACTTTGTTGGCAAATCTGTGTTTGGATGGTCTGGAAAGTTGCATGTACAAGAACATTCATGAGAAGCGTTCACACAAGATTAATGTGATTCGTTATGCGGATGATTTTATTAGATATTATACCGATCTTCCTCTATTGCAAAAATGAAGATATTCATTTATCTTAACCTCTTTAATTCTTAGCATAAAAACACAATGAAATTTCAGGATGCTGTTAAAAAAATAAACTTTTTTCTGGCTATGAGAGGTGATATTCCTTTAACGTCACCTTGAAAAACAATCGTCCCCCAGAAATCCAGCATAGGGAGTTTTGAATTGGTTCAAAACAACCATTGAGCTTGGTTGTTTTCAACCGATTTAATGGTTTGAGCAATCACTAAGCTATTTTAAAAAATAAAAAACTTTATTAAATTCAATTAGTTATCTTAATTTTGATTTATGGCATAGGCTTTGCACTATCTATTTTAATATTTTATTTTGGAGACTTATCTTTATGAATAATTCATCGATACAAAATGTTCCTGAAACAGGTATTGCTGGCTTAAAAAAATATTGGCGAGACGATCTTCTTTCTGGATTTTTAGTTTTTTTGATTGCTTTGCCCTTGTGCTTAGGTATTGCTATGGCATCAGGTTTGCCTCCAATGGCCGGTATTTTAAGTGCCATAGTCGGCGGAATGCTGGTTTCTCGTGTCAATGGTTCTTATATAACGATTACGGGCCCCGCTGCGGGTTTGATTGTTATTATTCTGGATGCTGTGCAAAGCATGGGGCAGGGCGATGCGATTGCGGGATACCGTTATACCTTAGCGGCTATTGTCGTTGCTGGGATTATCCAGATACTGATGGGGCAGTTTAAATTAGGGACGTTGAGTGCTTTTTTTCCATCGTCAGTCGTACACGGTATGCTGGCTGCAATTGGCGTTATTATTATGACTAAGCAATTTCATGTCATGGTCGGTACATCGCCAGAATCGGGTAGTATTTTTTCTAGCATGGCACAAATTCCACACAGTATTATGACCATGAATGCGGAAATTGCATTTATTGGGGTGAGTAGTTTGTTATTGTTAATTTTTTGGAATAAACAACAGCATCCCTTGTTGAAAAAAATTCCAGCCCCTTTAGTCGTAGTGACTTTAGGAGTCAGTTTAGCGGCTTTTTTTAATTTGGCGCATATACATATTTTTCATGTCCCCCATCAGCTTGAGATGTTGACGGGTAATATTTTACATGACGACACGGTAGGGCCTAAATATTTAGTGGCGATTTCTGATCATTTTATGTCCAGTTTTTATTTTCCAGATTTTGGTAAATTTTTGACTTTAGAGTTCTGGAAAGCGGTTATTGCCATTGCCTTAGTGGGAAGTTTGGAAAGTTTACTCACCACGCAAGCCACCGACAAGTTAGACCCTTATTACCGACGTTCAAATTTGGATAAAGATTTAAGGGGAGTCGGCGTGGGTAATACCGTTGCGGGAATGATCGGCGGGACTGCGATGATTTCTGAAGTCGTGCGGAGTTCAGCGAATATTAATAATGGGGCAAAGACAGGCTGGGCAAATTTTTTCCATGGCGGGATGATGCTATTATTTGTCATGTTGTTTCCACAGGTGATTCATAGTATTCCCTTAGCGGCATTAGCGGCATTATTGGTGTATACCGGTTATAAGTTAGCCTCACCGAAAGAGTTTAAACATGTGCTTGAGATTGGTACTGAACAGTTTTTCATGTTTGTTATTACCCTTATTAGTGTCTTGGCAACCGACTTATTAATTGGGGTCGCTATCGGTATGCTGGTTAAAGTGCTGGTGCATCTTATACGGGGTGTCTGGTGGAGCAATTTATTCAAAATCTATTTTTCTATTAACGAAACACACAGCGATACCTTTGACGTTGAATTAAATGGTTCGGCTGTCTTTAGTAATTTTTTACCGCTTAAAAAAGCCTTAAATGAACTTCCAAGGGGTAAAAAAATTATTTTAAATTTAAGTAATGCTTATTTGATTGATCATACCGTTATGGAGTTTTTCCATGATTTTATGCGCGATTATCAGTTGCATGGTGGGCAATGTGAACAAATAGGGAATTCTATTCATAAGTTTTCTGATCATGATTTAGCAGCACGCTTGATGACTCATGATATGCGTAAATCTTAATTTTTAATTTAGGGAGAGAAATCGTATGATTCTTTTTTTAGCTTATGCAGCGGTTTGTTTTAGCTTGTTATCGGGCTTACTGGCTTTGCTTGCCCGGCAGAGAAACCGAGTGTTCGTGCTTATTCGTAAGCTTTGTACACAGAATTCTACAGGTTTTACCTGCTTAGGTAGCGTATTCACTGAAGAAAATTATCTACAGCGTATCCAACAAATCGTTTTTATATCACTGGGCGTAGCAGGTGTCTTTGCCATTGCCGCAGGGTTAGCAGGGATGATGAGTCAATCGGTCGCCCGTGATGTATTGCCTCTGGGGTTGCCGTGGCTACCTTGGCATGTACGCTTTGATAGTTTGTCCGCCTTGTTTTATCTGATTATTGGGATTGCTATTTTTACGATCAGTTTTTATGGGCCAGGTTATGTTAAAAACAATAAAGAACAAGACCATCCGTTTGCCATCTTAGGCTTATTCAGTGGTTTATTTATTGCGGGTATGCTGATGGTCTTACTCGCGGATGATGCGTTCTTTTTTATGATGGCTTGGGAGATGATGTCCGTGGCGAGTTATTTTCTGGTGGCTTTTCAGCATGAAAATTCAGCGAATAGGCGAGCTGCATTTATTTATCTGATTATGGCCGAAGTCGGCGCTATCGCAATTATTCTCGCCTTTGGAGTCCTCACGAGCTTTTCAACAGATTACTCCTTTACCTTTGATGCCTTACGCAATGTCTCGCTTTCCCGTAGTTGGGCCAGCATCGCCTTTGTACTAGCATTAGTCGGTTTTGGTATGAAAGCGGGTTTAGTGCCTCTACATGTTTGGTTACCCGAAGCACATCCCGTTGCCCCCTCGCATATTTCTGCATTGATGAGTGGGGTGATGTTAAAAGTGGCTGTTTACGGTTTAATTCGCTTTAGCTTTGATTTACTCGGTGATATTCAATGGAAGTGGGGGGTCATATTAATGATTTTTGGCTCTATTTCGGCATTAGGTGGGATTTTATACGCCATGATGCAACCGAATTTAAAACGCTTATTGGCCTATAGTTCGGTGGAAAATATCGGCATCATCTTTATGGTCCTTGGTTTATCAATGATTTTTCTCGCCAAAGGCCATCCTAATTTAGCCGCACTTGGTTTTGTTGCCGCTTTGTTTCATGCTTTTAATCATGCCTTATTTAAAAATCTATTATTTTTAGGGGCAGGAATAATTCAACATCAGGTCCATAGCCTGAATATTGAGGATATGGGCGGACTCATTAAACGGATGCCCCATACCAGTAAGTTATTTTTGATTGCTTGCATGAGCATCTCATCGTTGCCTTTATTGAATGGTTTTGTTTCTGAATGGCTCGCTTTTCAAACGGCATTGCAGGTTGGTGTATTAGATGATGCGGTGTTGCGTAGTTTAATCCCAGTGATGGCAGCGGCTTTAGCGTTAACCGCAGCCTTAGCGGCGGCTTGCTTTGTTAAATTATACAGCATAATGTTTTTAGGTTTACCGCGTTCTCGTCATGCCGATAAAGCCGAAGAAACACAAGATAAAGGCATGTTGTTAAGTTTAAGTTTACTCGCGGGCTTGTGCTTTTTATTCGGTATTTTCCCAGGACTGATGCTTAATTTACTGGACAATGTTGCTGTACAAATTATTGGTCAAGGTATGCCTAATGCAGCAGCGGCTGGGTGGATATGGTTAGAACCTGTATCGGCACAACAAGCATCTTACGCTGCACCGATTGTATTGATTTTTTCATTGATTGCAGGCGGTATTAGTTTTTATTATTTACGTCGTGACCCCGCCGTTAAATTGCGTCAATCCGATACCTGGGATTGTGGTTTTGGGGGATTGACCCCGCGTATGCAATATACCAGCATGGCATTTACCATGCCCTTTAGACGCATTTTTGCCAAAGTCTGGAAAATTGACGAAGTGATTGATAAGCAGGCAGGAGGGATGCCCTTACAAGTCACTGATATTCGTTATCAATTACATATCGAAGATCACAGTTGGGTAAGACTCTATCAGCCGATTGAACGCACGGTTAATAAAACTGCTCGTTTAGTGAGTCGGATGCAAACTGGAAATATCCGTGTTTATTTGAGTTATTCATTTTTTACATTATTGTTCTTATTATGGGTGATTAGCTAATGAGTGGATTACTAGCCATTATTCAAATACTGCTGTTTCTTATCCTCGCGCCGTTACTCGCAGGCTGGGTGAAATGGTGTAAATGTCATTTACAAAATCGGAGGGCCCCTTCGATATTGCAGCCTTATCGGGATTTACTAAAACTCACTCATAAGCAGCCTGTGGTTTCTAAACAAGCGTCTTGGTTATTTGTGATTGCACCGTATATTATTTTTTCTGCAACGGTATTAGCGATTTCAGTGATTCCTTTAATTGCCGTTGACTTACCCACAGCAGCGAGTGCAGATGTCATTGTACTGGTTGGTTTTCTGGCCTTTGCACGATTTTTTCTAGTGCTTGCGGGTTTAGATGTAGGCACTGCTTTTGGGGGGATGGGATCATCGCGGGAAATGACGATTTCTTCAATAGCGGAACCAGCCATGTTAATGGCGGTGTTTACCATTACCATGACCGCTTCAACCACTAATTTATCATTTGCGATAGAACATGTTTTACAAGAAGGTCTGGTATTACGTCCCTCTTTTATCTTTGCCTTGTTTGCGTTGATATTAGTCGCGGTTGCTGAAACGGGACGTATTCCTGTCGATAATCCAGCGACTCACCTTGAACTAACCATGATTCATGAAGCGATGATTTTAGAATACAGTGGTCGTCATTTGGCGTTAATTGAATGGGCGAGTCAATTAAAGCTGCTGCTGTATGGGGTTTTGATTGCCAATATATTCTTCCCTTGGGGCATTGCCGAGAGCTTTACCCTGAGTGCATTAGGTTATGGCTTACTCGTTATTATGGGTAAATTAGCGGTGTTAGCTCTCTTACTGGCCATTTCAGAAACCCTGCTGGCTAAAATGCGTTTATTTCGGGTACAAGAGTTTCTGAGTTTTGCCTATTTATTGGGTTTGCTTGGTATGTTAAGCCACATTATTTTGGAGTCGGTAGGTTAATGGATATTGAAAATATTGATCATTATTCCCAAGTTATTTTATCCTTAGCCGCTTTAGTGACCTTAACGTCATTCATTATGCTGGGGCAAGGTCGTTTATTACGCTTGGTGTTTGTTTTTGCTGTGCAAGGTTTTATGTTAGTCGCGGCCACTGCAATTGCCGCATATAGCTTTAATAATTCGCATTTGTATATTTCTGCCGCAATAACGTTCGCCTTGAAAGTTATCTTTATTCCTTGGATGCTTAGGCGGCATATTTTGAAGCTGAATATGCACCGTGATGTTGAAGCCTTGAATAATAAGACCGCTATCATGATGGGCGGTGCAGGCTTAGTCGTATTTAGTTATTATGTGTTGCATCCTATTATGCAAGATTCATCCATGATTCTATTAAATGCGCTGTCTTTAAGTTTGGCGGTTATTTTATTAGGCATGTTATTAATGATTTCACATCATCAAGCAATTGCCCATGTGGTCGGTTTTATGTCGATTGAAAATGGTTTGTTTTTTGCCGCCACCGTATCCACTAATGGTATGCCAATGGTGGTGGAATTAGGCGTTGCCTTTGATGTGCTAGTGGCTGCGATCTTATTTGGTATTTTCTTTCTGCATATTAATAGCAGCATAGATTCTTTGGATGTCGATAAGATGAATCGTTTAAACGAGGTAGACTCATGATTCCAGCTTATTTATTATTATTGTTACCGTTATGTGGGATTGTCTATTTTGCTTTACAGGGACATAAAGACCATGTGGGACAACAAAATATCCGTTTCAATGCCGTGGCCTTATTTCTGTCATTATGGCTAGCGGTTAATGTGTTTAATGCGGGCACTATCTTGTCAGAGGAACATTATTTTATTGTTGATTCCTTTAATGTCTATTTAATCGTGCTAACCGCCTTAGTGGGTTTTACCACTTCGATTTTTTCGGGGCCTTATATGGCGCATGAGAAAGAATTGGGTAAATTAAGTGGCAAGCGTTTAAAATTATATTACTCCATGTATCAGGGCTTTATGTTTGCCATGTATCTGGTACTGACCACGAATAATATGGGGGTTATGTGGGTGGCAATGGAGGCCGCAACACTGGCGACAGTACTATTAGTGAGTTTATATCGTACGCCCGAAGCGATTGAAGCGGCTTGGAAATATTTTATTCTATGTGGGGTTGGGATTGCTCAGGCTTTATTCGGCACTATTTTATTATATTATGCTGCAATACAAATCAACGACTCTGAAAATGCCTTGATGTGGTCAGTTCTGAATGAAAATTCTTATTTATTAAAACCCGATATTTTAGAAATTGCTTTTGTTTTTATGTTAATCGGCTATGGCACTAAAATTGGCTTAGTACCGTTACATAACTGGTTGCCCGATGCCCATTCTGAAGGTCCAACGCCCATGTCAGCGGTGTTATCGGGTTTATTATTAAATGATGCTTTATATGCCGTTGTGCGAAATAAAATGCTGGTCGATGGCGCAACTGATAGCCATATAGCAGGTTATTTAATGATGGGCTTTGGTTTGGTCTCATTTTTAGTTGCAGCCTTTTTTCTTCATCGTCAAAAAGATATTAAACGCTTATTTAGTTATTCTTCAATTGAACACATGGGGTTGATGACATTTGCTTTTGGCATCGGCACACCGTTTGCTGTTTTTGCGGCCTTATTGCACATGACCGTACATTCATTAACCAAATCAGCTATTTTTGTCACGGTAGGTCATGCGGCGCAAATTGCAGGTACGCAAAGTATTGATAAAATCCGTGGATTGATTAAAACTCAACCGCAAGTGGGTTGGGGCTTATTAATCGGGACTTTCGCGATTGCGGGCTTTCCGCCTTTTGGTGTCTTTGCAAGTGAGTTTTTGGTCTTACTCGCGACTATGCAAAGTTATCCGTGGCTCACGCCTTTTCTATTATTAGGTATCGGTATCGCCTGTGCCGGTTTATTTAGAAATATTCAGCCAATGGTTTATGGCGAATGCCCTGAAGGACAGCACGCTGTCAAGGTTAATTTATGGCCTGTGGCTTTGCATCTTGTAATAGTTTTATGGCTGGGATTGGCGATGCCTGATTTTCTGGCGGATTGGTTTACCCAAGCGACTATTTTAATTTCAGGGAGTGCGCCGTTATGAGTGAAATTCAATCAAATTGGCGGACTCGCTTACTTTCCGAACTAGACACAGCAGCTATTAAGCTTGAAATCGTTGATGCCAATAGCGAGCAATGGCATATTGCTCCAGAAAATTGGTTATCTTTTGCTAAATTGGCCCAACAACATTCTATGCGTTGGGCAGCAGGCTGGGCAGAACAAAATTCGGATACTTTTTTAGTACATGCCTGTTTTGCCTTAAAAGGTGAGTATATTTGCCTATCAACCACACTTGACTTTGAACGTGCTGAACTGCCTTCACAAGCAACCATCTATCCTGCTGCAAGCCGTAGTGAGCGACATACACAAGATATGTTTGGCATTAAATTTATGGATCATCCCGATTCCAGAGCTTGGTTGCGCCATCAGGCATGGAGGAAGCATGATTCCCCATTGCGTAAGGACTTCCCACTACAGGGTAATCCTAAAGCCATTACCCCAGCGGATATGGATTATCAGTTTGTTAAAGCGCGTGGTGCAGGGGTGTATGAAATTCCTGTCGGCCCAGTACATGCAGGCATTATTGAACCTGGACACTACCGATTTCAGGCAGTGGGTGAAACCATTTTAAATTTGGAAGCGCGTTTTGGTTATGTGCATAAAGGCATTGAAAAACTCGCCGAAGGACGTACTCCAGAACAATTAGTGCGCCTAGCAGGACGTATTTCTGGGGATAGCACCGTTGCACACAGTTGGGCCGCTTGCCGTGCGATGGAACACGCGGCAGGGATTGAAATTCCTGCCCGCGCGGCTTTTTTACGCGCTTTGTTATGTGAACGGGAACGTATTGCCAATCATCTCGGAGATATAGGCGCAATTTGTAATGATGTCGGTTTTGCCTTTGCACAAATGCAATTCAGCCGATTACGTGAACAATGGCAACGCACTCAGGCTAAGATATTTGGGCATCGGTTGTTGATGGATAAGCTGGTACCTGGAGGGGTGAACATCAATTTATCAGCTGCTGATAGTGCGTTAATCGAGCAAGAATTAAAGGACTTACGTAACGAATTAAACGAAATTATCCCGCCCTTAGATTTAAATTCTTCTTTGGAGGATCGTTTGTTTATCACGGGTTATTTATCGCCTGCTACCGCTGCACTTTATGGCGTTGTCGGTTATGTCGGGCGAGCCAGTGGACAGAATATTGATGTGCGTCGCGATACACCTTACCCGCCCTATACGCAATTAGAGCTTAAAGTCGCCATAGAAGAGCAAGGGGATGTCGCCTCTAGGGTTTGGATACGCATCAAAGAAGTCTTTGCTTCTATCAAATTGATTAAGCAATTGTTGGCACAGATGCCAGAAGGAGAAACAGTAACCGCGTGGAAAATACCCTTAGATCAGAGCCAAGGGCTGGCGATGGTTGAAGGCTGGCGAGGTGAAATTATCAGCTATGTGCGCTTTGCTGACAATAACACCGTGAGTCGTTTTTATGCACGAGATCCGAGTGTTTTTAGTGCATTAGCTCTGGAAAAAATGGTACTGAATAATATCGTACCAGACTTTCCTGTGTGTAATAAATCAGTTAATGCCTCGTATTCAGGTCAGGACTTATAGGAGATCACTATGCTAAGACTTTTTATTAAAACCTTAAAAACAGGTCTCGTCACTGAGCGTATTAAACGCCCTGAAGTGGATGCGTTAGAGCCGCTGGGAATTGAAGTTAAACGTCAAATTGATAAGCGTTTTTCGGGTAGTATTGCTATTCGTGCGGTTGATGCAGGCTCTTGTAATGGCTGTGAACTGGAAATTCATGCACTCAATAATCCAATTTATGATGTGGAGCGTTTTGGGATTCATTTTGTAGCGTCACCCCGTCATGCGGATGTTTTATTGGTAACTGGCCCCGTTTCACGGCACATGCAAACCGCTTTATTGCGTACTTACGAGGCGACCCCTAATCCAAAGTGGGTGGTTGCCGTAGGTGATTGTGCGGCTTGCGGAGGCGAATTTGGGGTTTCTTATGCGAGTTGTGGTGCTGTAGAAAATGTGATTCCCGTTGATTTGGTTATTAAGGGCTGTCCGCCGACACCAGAAACTTTGGTTAAAGGCTTATTGAGTTTAATGGCGAAATAAACCCTCGCGTTCACTGCCCTCAATAAAGAGGCTACCAACTTAAGATGGGACATTACGGAGCGAGGCTTAACCTCAACTTGTCTCGTTTTAAGTTAGTATCTATAAATAAGGAGTACCGCAATGATGTTAACCTTATTAGCCGCACCTATTCTTTTTTGGTTATTTTTTAATTTATTTGTTGTCTCTAGTCATTCTCATGCATAAGATAATCTTTCGTCCTTTTATTATCATCAGTTTGGTGTTGAGTATATTAGTTATTATTTCAGTGGTCGCATTAAGTAGTATAACTTGGAAAAATCAGCTTCGTATTGATAGGATTAAACAAGATATTAACCATGGTAATCAGTTACAGCACTTAGTCTTTCAATTACTAAAACATCAAAGGCAACCTAATTCACCTGCTCTTATTCAAGACAGTGTTAATCAACGCATTGATATTCATAATAAAATAATTAACTTACTTAATAATCAATACCCTGCTGCTAAAAATACCACCGAAGCATTGAAAAAAATTCAGCATTTACTGATAAAGGTAGAGCAGGGTTATCAGCAAGACCAAATTAAAGCCGTACAATTGTTACTCAATGTACTGTCACAACAATCTCAAGAGGAAGAAAAATTATTAGATGAAGTGTATCTTGATAGTCAATTAGAATTAAAGTTAGCTATTTTAATTCCTTCCAGTGTCTTTTTAATTTTTTTAAGCTTTGGATTATTATTTTTTAATCGCCATGTGATGAGACCCATTAAAGCATTGGATGAACTGTTATCAAATCTTATTAAAGGCGAAAAACAACCTATTGAAAATAATAAAATCGATTCCGTGATGCAGCCATTATTTAATAACTATAATTGTTTAGTCATTCGTTTATCCGAATTAGAACAAGAACACTTATCACATACCTATTCACTAGAAAAAGAAATTCGCAATGCCACTCATACTTTATTAGAGCAAAGCCATAGCCTCGCACGTACTGAACGACTTGCGGCAGTCGGTGAATTAGCGGCTACGGCTGCTCATGAATTACGCAATCCCTTAGCGGGTATTCAGGTTGCATTGGAAAATATGCTTCAAGACTGTCATGATGAGGATATGAATGAACGTTTGACCATGATTAATTCAGAAACCAATCGTTTAACAAAACGACTTAATGGCTTATTGGCTTTTTCTAAACAAACCCCTGAAGAAGCTAAGAGTATTGATTTATATGTGTTAATTAATGACCTCATTACCTTGTTGAATTATCAGGTAAAAGAAAATATATCGTTACATTATCAGGTTGAAGAAAACACAATGGCTTTTCTACCAGAAAACGAATTACGTCAGGCATTACTCAATTTATTACTGAATGCCATACAATCCATAGGTACTGAGGAAGGCGTGGTAAATCTTCATGTGCATCGTCAAGATAATAAGCTCATGATTATAATTAGTGATACGGGGGCTGCTTTTCCAAATTTATTATTGGAACAGGGAATTAGACCTTTTGCCAGTTATAAAGAAAAAGGCACAGGATTGGGATTATCCATGGTGCAACGCTTTGCTAAATCTTATGGCGGTACTTTGGCATTAAAAAATGATAGCCACGGCTATGCTTGTGCATCACTAATATTACCGGATGAACAATGAGAGAAAGTTTATTAATCATCGAAGATGAAACCTTGCTAGGACATGAATTAGCTCGGTATTTTCGTAAACAAAATTGGGAAACAACGCTGGTTTGTAGTCTAGCTGATGCTGAAAAATGTTTAGCGGAACAAGGGGTAGATCCTCAAGTCATCTTATCGGACATGAATTTACCTGATGGCAATGCACTCGATTTATTGGAACAATTTCAAAACGCTAATAATAATAGTATTGAATGGATATTTTTAACAGGATATGGCTCAGTTTCTGATTCCGTTAGGGCGGTACGCTTAGGTGCTTATGATTTTATAGAAAAACCTTGCGAATTAAAACGTCTGAATATGTTGGTTGCAGGGGCTGCACGGAGTGCGAGAGCGCAACGTCGCCTTGAAAATCAAACTCAAGAGCAAAATAACAAATATTCTATCCATACGCTAGTAGGTCATAGCCAAGCAGTTAACCAGTTACGAACAATGGTTATGCAAGTGTCTCAAGTTCCTTTTTCTAGCATGATTATTACAGGTGAAACAGGGACAGGGAAAGGCTTAATCACCAATATATTGCATTATTCTGGAATGCGCGCTAAAGGCCCTTTAATTCAAATTAATTGTGCAGCATTGCCGCGTGAATTATTGGAATCTGAACTATTTGGTTATGAAGCGGGTGCTTTTACGGGTGCAAAAAAACGGCATCGTGGTTTGTTCGAACAAGCACATCTGGGGACGCTGTTTTTAGATGAAATCGGTGAAATGGATTTAGATTTGCAAGCAAAATTGCTTAAAGCGGTTGAAGATTTTCGTATTCGTCGTTTAGGGGGAGAGAACGAAATAGATATTGATGTGCAAATTATTGCTGCAACCAATAAGAACTTGGTACACGAGGTGAGCATAGGAACGTTTAGAGAGGATTTATATCATCGCTTGAATGTGATTAACTTACCTATACCGCCATTAAGGGATCGTTTAGATGATTTACGAGAGTTAGTCTTACTTTTTGTTGCAGAAAATAATGCTAAGTCTAATAAAAATATCAGAGTAATTCCTGAAAGTGTTTTAAAAAATTTAGAAAATTATCACTGGCCAGGTAATATCCGTGAGCTACGTAATATTATCGAACGTTGTGTTTTACTCGCAACAGGGAGTGTGTTTCCTGAACAATGGTTACAGTTACCTAATAACGCTAATCAACGGTCTATGTCGACTAATGACGGTGTATTTTTACCGCTTGATGGATCATTATCACTCCAAGATATGGAAAAATATATTATTCAAGATGTTCTGGATCGGACAAGTAATAATGTTACAGCCGCTGCCAGAATGCTCGGAACGACACGAGAAACCCTTCGATACCGCGTACAAAAATATAATCTGAAGTGTCCCTAAAAATCTATTAGCTTCTTTGTACTTGATAAATTATATAAAGAAGATTAGGGGTTTTTAAATGGGTAAGAATAATATCTGCGTCAAATAAATTAAAGTTATTTATAATCAATGCTTTAGTGTTAAGTTTCTGACATTGACTCTTGTATCTTAGATTCCAGTGTCAATTTAGTTAAATAAATGGCACTATCCAATGACGGTTGGATGAGAGGTAGAGACACTGTAAGTACTCTTGATTAGAAAAATCGTGGGTCAGATTAGTGCCTAGCTCTCTTTAATAACGCCTTCAAATGCGAACAGTATCTTGTGCCTGCAACCACGCAAGAGCACGAATAGTTACAAGAATGCCATGACGTTATTTTATCCAATTTTAGTTTACACTTAATGGGAGATAATACAGTGATTTTTATTGGAATTGATATTTTTAAACTTACCTTTTTAGAAAAATATTAAGTAAATTACGAAGCTTATTTTGTGATAAATAATGAGAAAAAATAGTCATACATAGCTGGTGATTTAAGCGACTATCAATCAAGGTGTCAGAGTTGTAGCCCGTATGGAGCTTGCGTAATACGGGGTTTTCGGCACGATGTTTTAATTGTGTCCATAAATATTGTCGTTTTATATGAAGTGTTAACGTGGGGTTTCCCGTATTACGCAAGCTCCATACGGGCTACTTGCTTTATACATTCCACGGATTATGTAACGCTATTTCAAATAACTTAAAGTCATCGGTATTACGAGTAACCAATGTGAATTCACCGTGTATTGCAGAGGCGGCAATTAAGGTATCCATGATAGGGCGTGTTAACCCTTTTTTACTAAACGTCCCTAATAATTCTCCCCAATAACGTGCTAATTTGGTATCAATAGGGATGATTTTATTTTCAAACCACGGGAGTAAAACACCCTCTAACCATTGCGTTAGGTTTTGTTGATAAGCAGGGTCACTGAGTTTGCTA
Source organism: Methylococcales bacterium (assembly GCA_030949405.1). Taxonomy (NCBI): domain Bacteria; kingdom Pseudomonadati; phylum Pseudomonadota; class Gammaproteobacteria; order Methylococcales; species Methylococcales bacterium. The sequence continues at coordinate 1,424,448 of JAUZSN010000002.1, forward strand.
ATTCCTTTTTGAATTTCACAAACGCTGACGCTACTGATATATAAATGTTGTTCATCAATTTGGCTCAACCAATCGGTAACGCCTCTATCAGGTTGTGGTTTTCTAAGTTTGGATAAAAAACAGGTATCTAGCAAATAGTTCATAATTCAATATCTCGTCCTGTCTCTTTTGAGCGAGAAGTATCTAGTTCGATGTTTGCCCACGGTGAATTTTGCATTACGTTAAGTAATGAAGGTTTAGTTTTTTGTGGATAAAGTTTTCGATAATCTTCTATTGAAATAATTGCAACGGTTTCTTTGCTGCGTAGAGTAATAATTTGCGGTTCTTTTCGTGCTTCTTGCACCACCTGACTAAATTTATTTTTTGCTTCTTGTAATTGCCATTGCATAATTATTTTCCCATTAAGGCTAGAGTGGCTAGACACTTTATCAAATTGTTTTTCATAGAGCAATTTTTGCTTTTATTATCTACCCAACCATAAGTAAAATTGTTATTTTTAAAAATGTATTTATTTTTGCAATATTAAAATAAATTTTTAAATGAACTTGACAAATACGCTTGATTTAGGGTGGTTATTACGTTAGTGTCACCTAATTTTATGTACTAATTTGGTGACTTACTATTTATATGAGCGACTTGCTACTTACTGAAAACAAAAGGGAATTTAAGGCGTGGTGGATTAGATGATGCTATATTAAGTTTTTGATTTTTTGAGAGGCTTTGATTATGTATGCAGCAATAGAAGGTGTTTACGAAAATGGACGAGTGATTTTAAAAGAAGCTGCCCCAACGACAAAAACTAGTAAAGTTTTGATTATGTTTATTGAAGAAGAAATAAATAAAACTGCGCCAATAAAACAGACGAATAAAGGTGTGAAAATAGGCAGTTTAGTCGGTAAAGGTTACAGTATTCCAGATGATTTTGATGAACCACTTGAAGATTTAAAAGAGTATATGTGAAATGGATTATTTAATTGATACGCATATATTAATTTGAATTTTATTTGCCGCAAGTTGAGCTGATTAAAAATATTTAGCCGATAAAGACAAGTTATATGTGGCGAAGTATAATACGGGATTTTCGGCACGATGTTTTAATCGTGCCCATAAATATTGTCGTTTTATATGAAGCGTTAACATGGGGATTTCCGTATTACGCAAGCTCCATACGGGCTACTTGCTAAGCCACCTCAATCATTTCAACTGATCCATCTTCTTGAACTTCGGCTATATGTCCTTTGGGTTCTTCAATAAATTGCACGGCAATTAATACGATTAATGCGCCTGAAGCAATCACCATGAAAAATATTGACGGTGAAACGAACGATAAAACGGTTAAAAATAAGACCGCTCCTACATTACCATAAGCTCCGACCATGCCAGCAATCTGTCCTGTCATACGACGTTTAATCAAAGGGACCATTGCAAATACCGCGCCTTCACCCGCCTGCACAAAAAAGGAGCAACACATGGTCATTGCAACCGCTAACCCAATTGACCATTCAGAATCAATTTGCGACATAATGCCATAACCGACTGATAAGCCTAAAATAAAAATAGTTAGCGATAATTTACGACCAAACTTATCACTAATCCAACCCCCACCAGGTCGGGCGACTAAATTCATAAAGGCAAAACCTGCGGCTAATAATCCTGCTTGCACCATGCTTACCCCTTGAGATTCATGAAAAGTTTCATAAAAAAACATCGGTAACATAGAGACCACCGCAAGCTCTGAACCAAAGGTAATTAAATAAGCTAAATCTAAAATGGCTACTTGTTTGAATTTGTATTTATGAATTTCATCAACAGGCTGCTGTAAATGCTCTTCATTAACATGAACAATTTTATAAACATTGTAGAAAAATAACACCCAGATACCGAGGTAAGCACAAAGAGCAGAACTACTCGAAAGCAAACTCACCCCTGCTGGCGATAATTTCCACGTTAATAGCGTTAAAGTCGCATATAAAGGAATCGTCATTGTCACATAAAAGAATAAATCCCAAATGCTGGTTACTTCCATCGCCCCTGCTTTTTTCGGTTTGAAATAAGTTGAGCCTTTAGGCGTATCCGTGACACTGAAAAAATAAATCACTGAATAAATTAAAGCAATCACACCTGTTGATGCAATCGCATAACGCCAGCCATTTTCACCGCCATATATTAAAGCTAAGGTCGGTAACGTCATTGCCGCCGCTGCTGAACCAAAATTTCCCCAGCCACCATAAACTCCTTCAGCAACGCCCACTTGTTTGGCTGGAAACCATTCGCCGACCATGCGAATGCCAATGACAAAACCCGCCCCGACAAAGCCCATTAAAAAACGTGCTAACGCCAGTTGTTCAAAACTTTGAGCAAAAGCAAACATAAAACACGGTAGGCTGCCTAACGCCAGTAAAGTGGAAAAAGTGCGTTTAGGACCAAATTTATCGACTAAAATGCCAATCACAATACGAGCTGGAATGGTTAATGCCACGTTTAAGATTAAAACTGTTTTAATTTCGGCTTTAGTCATCCCAAGTGAATCAGCGATCACGAGCATTAATGGGGCGTGATTGAACCACACCACAAAGCTAATAAAAAAAGCAATCCACGTCGTGTGGAGAATTTTCATATTGCCTGAAAAAGACAGTAAATTAAATTTTTGCGTTGACATATACACACCCCTATAAAGTTGGAAAATTTGTTTGTAACTATTTGAACGGTTTAATCCTATTAAGGGTTATATAAGCAGTTTATATGCCAAGTAAATTGATTCCTTTAAAGCGATTGGTTGGGTTTTAAGCTGGCATATATTCTGCTTGACTCTATGATTAAGGGTAATAAATGAGTGAGGATTTAAAAATGACAGCGGTAAATGAACTTTCTGTAAGCATTGCTTATGCAAGTGATAAAGGCATTAAAGAAGAAAATGAAGATTTTTTTGGCAGTTTAATACCTGAAGGCGCACAACTGACTCATAAAGGCATTAGTGTGGGTATTGCCGATGGTATGAGTGGTTGTGAGGCAGGCAAGGAAGCGAGTCAGTGTTGCATCGTGAGTTTTTTAAATGATTATTACAGCACGCCTGATTCGTGGACGATTAAAAAATCAGGGCAAAAAATTTTATCCGCGACCAATTCTTGGCTTTACAGTCAAGGACAAATTCAGTATGAATCATCGAAGGGAATGGTTTCTACGTTGAGTGTTTTGGTGTTTAAATCAACCACCGCACATATTTTTCATATTGGAGATTCACGGATATATCGTTTGCGTAAAGGACGCTTTGAACAAATGACCCGCGATCATCGTATTTTTTTATCCAAAGATAAAAATTATTTAAGTCGAGCCATGGGAATAGAGCCTCGTTTAGAAGTTGATTACAAAGCGTTTCCTTTGGAAAGAGGCGATGTTTTTTTAATGACGACGGACGGTATTCATGATTTTATAGAGGATAAAAATTTAAAAAATTGTTTACAAACAGGACACAATTTACAACAGCAAGCACAGGCCATTTTAAATCAAGCGGTGGATAATAAAAGTGATGATAATTTAACCTGTCAAATCATTAAAATTGAACAATTACCACCCATTGAAGGCGATGAAGTTTTGCGCCGTCATGTGAATATTCCTTTCCCCCCTCTATTGAAAGTGGGGATGCTGTTGGATGGTTATCGAATCGAGGAAGAGCTACACGCCAGTAATCGGACTCAGATTTATAAAGCGTTTGATACAGAGACTCAAAGTCGGGTTATTCTAAAAACCCCTTCGATATTATTTAACGATGATACGCACTATATTGAACATTTTTTGCACGAGGAGTGGGCAGGAAAACGTATCCAGCATAAAAATGTCCTTAAAATTCTTAATCTAAATAAAGAAAAAAGCTATCTTTATTATGTCACTGAATATATAGAAGGTCAGACTTTAAGACAATGGATAGATGCCAGCCTTTATCCAAAAGAGATAAGTGAAATAAGGGAAATAATCGAGCAAGTGGTGAAAGGTTTGCGTGCTTTTCACCGTATGGAAATGTTGCATCAAGATTTAAAGCCTGAAAACATTATGATTGACAGGAATAATGTCGTAAAAATTATTGATTTTGGCTCGGTTAAAATTGCAGGGATTGCAGAAATAACCCCCTTAGATTACGATAAAGAAGAAAATATTTTAGGCACGTTAAATTACAGCGCACCCGAATATCATTTGGGGCAAACAGGCACGATACAATCGGATATTTATTCACTGGGAGTGATTACTTATGAAATGATTAATCACGCGTTACCTTATGGGCAAATGCCTGAAAAACCTAATAAAATCAACCTAGCTAAATTACGTTATATTTCAAGTTTTCATCACAATACAATGGTCCCTGCTTGGATAGATGGTGCATTGAAAAAATCGACTTCGCTGAACCCTCAATTACGTTATGAGCATTTATCAGAATTTATTTATGATTTATCCGCGCCTAATACACGATTTTTAAGTGCAGAAGAAAACATTCCATTTATAGAAGGCAATCCGCTGTTATTTTGGAAATCGCTGACGGCTTTATTATTTTTAAGTAATTTGGTGCTTATTTATTGGTTTAATTAAGACGCATTGATCGCATCCCTTTAATTGATGCACTATTTTAGTGCGTTAATTAAATAAAAACTAAATCCTATTTAATTGTAAGTTATTATTTATCAACTACTTACAAATATCTCAAAGCCACTTGGCATGTTAAATGCTTAATTTGAAATCATTCATATTAAACATTGCTGAGAATCAAGCATGAGTAGGAAACAAACATTAGTGGTTATTGGAAATGGCATGGTCGGGCAAAACTTCCTGACTGGCTTAATGGCAAGCCCTCTCAAAGACAACTATGAGGTGGTGACATTTTGCGAAGAATCGCTGGTCGCTTATGACCGAGTGCATTTAACCGACTATTTTTCAGGCAAGAGTGCAAACGATTTATCGTTAGTCGAAGATGGTTTTTTTGAAGATAACGGTATTACCATTCATATTGGCGATAAAGCCGTTGCGATTGATCGTGCGCGTAAATTAATCACGTCTGAAAAAGGGGTAAGTATCGCTTATGATAAAATCGTTTTAGCCACAGGTTCTTATCCGTTTGTTCCACCGATTCAAGGACATCAACGCGAACAATGTTTAGTTTATCGCACGCTTGACGATGTAGAGGCGATTACAAAAATTGCAAAAAAATCTAAAGTAGGGGCGGTAGTCGGTGGAGGCTTATTAGGTTTGGAAGCGGCGAAAGCCTTAAAAGATTTAGGTTTAAAAACCCACGTTGTTCAGTTTGCACCCCGTTTAATGGCGGTACAGGTTGATGAAGGCGGCGGTGCAATGTTGGAGAAAAAAATTGAAGACTTAGGCATTAGTGTTCACACCAGTAAAAATACCACCAAAATTGCGGCAGGGAAATCGTGTTTTCATAAAATGAGTTTTGCGGATGGTGGTGAACTTGAAACTGATATTATTTTATTTTCCGCAGGGATTCGTCCGCGTGATGAGTTAGCCAGTTCAGCAGGATTAGCCTTGGGTGCACGTGGCGGCATTCAAATTGATAACCAATGTCGTACGTCTGATCCTGATATTTTTGCAATAGGCGAATGTGCGATTTGGAACGGTGAAATTTTTGGTTTAGTTGCACCAGGTTATGCCATGGCACGAACCGTTTTGAATGTCCTTGAAGGCGGTGACGCTGAATTTACAGGGGCAGACATGAGTACCAAACTCAAATTAATGGGGGTAGATGTCGCGAGTATCGGTGATGCTCATGCGCGAACGCCTGGTGCTTTAGTTTATACTTATCAAAATGGGGCAGATGAAGTTTATAAACGTTTGGTTGTTAGCCAAGATAAAAAAATACTCTTAGGCGCGGTATTGGTCGGGGAAGCTTCGGGTTATGGAACGTTATTACAATACTGTTTAAATGGAATTGAATTACCTGAACATCCCGATTCATTAATTTTACCTTCACGTTCTGATGAGTCCGTTGGTTTAGGCGTGGATGCATTACCTGATTTGGCGCAAATTTGTTCCTGTCACGATGTGACTAAAGGACAAATTTGTCGCGTTATTGAATCAGGCTGTATGACCCTAAATGGTTTAAAAGATGAGACTAAAGCCGCAACAGGCTGTGGAGGGTGTACGGCGTTATTAAAATCAGTTTTAGATTCTGAATTAGAAAAATCGGGTATTGAAGTCGATACTAGCCTTTGTGAACATTTCTCTCATACTCGCCAAGACCTTTATAATTTGGTCATGGTTGAGAAAATAAAAACCTTTGATGCGTTATTAGACAATCACGGACAAGGACGCGGTTGTGACGTTTGTCGTCAAGCAGTCGGTTCAATTCTAGCGTCTTATTGGAATGAATATGTTCTGGAAAAAAATCATTTAAGTCAGCAAGATACTAATGATACGTTTCTAGCGAATATGCAAAAAGACGGGACTTATTCCGTTGTTCCTAGAATGACAGGTGGCGAAGTTAGCCCTGATGGTTTGATTGCCATTGGACAAATTGCCAAAAAATATAATCTTTATACTAAGGTTACGGGCGGACAACGCGTTGATTTATTTGGCGCAAGAGTGGATCAATTGCCTCCGATCTGGAAAGAACTCATTGAGGCGGGTTTTGAATCAGGTCATGCTTATGGAAAATCTTTAAGAACGGTTAAATCCTGTGTCGGTAGCACTTGGTGTCGTTTCGGAGTTGATGACAGTGTGGGTTTAGCGGTGGAATTAGAAAATCGCTACAAAGGGTTACGCGCACCGCATAAAATTAAATTTGCGGTTTCAGGTTGCACTCGTGAATGTGCCGAAGCGCAAGGTAAAGACATAGGAATCATTGCAACCGAAGGCGGCTGGAATTTATATGTCTGCGGCAACGGTGGAATGAAACCTCGTCACGCCGATTTATTCGCCACTAATTTAGACAAAGAAACGTTAATTAAATACATTGATCGGGTCTTAATTTTCTACGTCCGAACGGCTGAACGTTTACAACGAACCTCAGTCTGGATGGAAAACATGGAGGGCGGGTTAGATTATTTAAAATCCGTGGTCATCGAAGACAAGCTTAATTTGAGTCAGTCCTTAGAATCACAAATGAAGCATGTTGTTGATACTTATCAATGTGAATGGAAAACCACCATTGAAAGTGAAGAAAAACTCAAACGTTTTCGTCATTTTATTAACAGTGATAAAACCGATGAAAATATTGTCTTTGTTGAAGAACGCGGACAAATTCGCCCGGCCGATGAAGAAGAACGTCAACATTTTAAATTAGTGGAGGACGCGTAAATGTCTCAATGGATAGATGTAGGCAGCGTGGATGATCTCCAAGCTGATTCTGGCGTGTGTGCGTTAGTGGAAAACACGCAAGTTGCGATTTTTTATATGCCGAAAGAAAATGGCCTCTATGCGATTAATAACTACGACCCTTTTAGTAAAATTCAGGTCTTATCACGGGGCTTAATCGGTGATATTAAAGGAATCCCGATGGTTTCCTCTCCAATTTATAAACAACATTTTAATCTTCAAACGGGACAGTGTTTTGAAGATAAAACTGTTTGTATTAATACTTATGCGGTAAGAAATAAAAATGGGCGTATTGAAGTGAGTCTTACGGAATAAATGATGAATTATAATTACTATATTGCTGATATTTTTACTAAAGAAGTTTTTGGTGGTGCACAAATTGCTGTTTTCCCTAATGCCGATGGCTTGACTGATGAAGCTATGCAGTTGATTGCCAAAGAATTTAATCTTTCGGAAACAGTGTTTGTCACTCACCCAGAAGCTGAAGGAAATACTCGCCGAATGCGTATTTTTTCGCCATTAGAAGAAAAAGACTTCGCGGGACACCCTATTATTGCTACGGCTTACGTTTTAGGCACTTGCGGTGATGTTAAATTAAAAGAAACCATTACGCCGATTTTATTTCAACAAAATCTAGGTGATATTGAAGCGAATGTCACCAGCGAATCGGGTAAACCTGTTTTTGTACAATTTAGTCGTCAAAGCAGTTCTATTATTGATCGTTTTACGCCTAATGATGATGAGTTAGTCAGCTTTTTAGGTTTAGATCAATCGGAATTAGATCATAAAAAATACAGTCCGCGTTTAGTTTCTTGTGGGTTTCCGTATTTAATTGTGCCTGTATGGAATTATGACAGTGTACGCCATGCTAAATTTAGTTATAGCGCGTGGAGTCAATCTATAGCCCCCCAAACGGCGGCTTCTGAAATTTTATTATTTGCACCCAAATCACCGTTTAATGATGCCGATTTTAACGTGCGTTTATTAGGACCTAATATTGGCATTCATGATGATCCGCCTGTAGGAACGGCAATGCCAGCGTTTGCGGCGTATTTATGTTCATTTGATATTACTCAAAAAGGGACACATGTTTTTGCAGTAGATAGAGGTGATGAAGAAACGCGTCGTAGTGTGTTGAATTTAGAAATGGATAATAAAGGAAAAGAGCTGTTGACGCTTAGGACTGGTGGCACGGCAGTTATGTTTGCGGAAGGTAAGATTATGGTTTAAAACGTTATTTATAGCTAGAATTGACTTATAACCACAATGTAATTATAAATATCATTACATATCAATATACTTAATATTAACTAATAAATGGTTCTTTCATGCTATTTGGTCGAAACAAAAAAAATCCCATTAAAATTACTGACAAAGGCATTGTCAAATGGTCGTATTCCACTTGTAATTATTGCTCGACAGGCTGTGCGATAGAAATTGGAATCAATAAAGAAGGCGACCCTGTCGGTGCGCGAGGCGTTGCGAGCGCGGATGTTAATCGCGGCAAACTCTGTACCAAAGGTATTTTTGAACATGAAATTTTTAATTCCGCAGGCCGTGGAACAACGCCTTTAATTCGTGATCGTATTCATGATGATTATCAAGAAACCAGTTGGGATTCGGCACTCGGTAAAATGGCGGATGAAATCAAGCGTATCCAAGAAAAATACGGGCGTGATTCGTTTGCGATTGTTTCAACAGGACAAATTTTAACCGAAGGCTTTTATACGTTAGGGAAATTAGCACGCGGCGTAATTGGCACAAATAATTATGATGGCAATACCACGCTGTGCATGGCCTCAGCAGTTTCAGGGTATAAACGCTCTTTTGGTTCCGATGGCCCACCAGGGTGTTATGAAGATTTTGAACATACGGATTGCTTATTAGCATGGGGCTCGAATTTACCTGAACAACATCCAATTATTTATTGGCGATTTAAAGAAGCCCAAGAAAAACGCGGTTTCCCATTAATTGTGATTGATCCTAGAGTCACCATGTTTGCCCAAGCAGCGGATATTCATTTACCAATCACATCAGGGACGGATGTGGTATTAATGAATGCGTTAATGTATGTGATTTTAGATGAAGGCTTGGAGGATCAAGCTTACATTAAAGCCAATACCACTGGTTTTGATGAACTCGCTGCCGAAGTACAAAATTATGACCCCGTGAGTGCGGCTAAAATTTGTGGGATTGATGAAGATACCATTCGCGTTGTGGCACGTCTCTATGCCAAAGCGGGGGCAGCGATGAATATCTGGTGCATGGGAATTAACCAAAGTACGCATGGTTCAGATGGGGTGGTGGGTTTAAATAATCTTAGTTTATTAACAGGAAATATTGGTAAAAAAGGCGGCACCAGTTTATCCATTACGGGACAGTGTAATGCGATGGGAACACGAGAATGGTCTTCATGTTCGGGATTACCTGGCTATCGGTTATTAGAAAATCCCGATGATCGCGAAGAAATAGGTAATTATTGGGGGGTTGATCCTGAATTTTTTCCTAAAAAACGCGGCATGACGCAGACCGATATTTTCCCTGCGATTGAAACAGGAAAAATTAAAGGCTTATGGTTAGTTGGAACTAACCCCATGACCTCAATGGCGAATACCGCTCGAATTCGTAAAACCTTAGAAAAACTTGAATGCTGTATTGTGCAAGATTCTTATTTGGATGTTGAAACCACAGAGTATGCACATATTTTTTTACCCGCGGCGATTTGGGCAGAAAAAGAAGGCGTGTTCACCAATACCGAACGACGGGTTAATATTATTCGTAAAATTAAAGAACCTTATGCGAATACTAAAACCGATTTACATATTTTCAACGCCTTAGCTCAACAGTTTGAACAAGGTCGAAAAATGACTTTTCCTGATAATTTCCATGAAGTATTTGCTGAAATGTGTGAATTATCCAAAGGGCGATTGGTTGATATTTCAGGGATGACGCATGATTTAATTGAGCAACATCAAGGGATTCAATGGCCGTATACCGAAGCTCAAGCGAAAAGAGGTGAAACTCCTGTTAAAGGTGGCTTACGATTATATACCGAGGATGCAACGTTTCGATTTGCGGAGGGTAAAGCTAAATTAATTCCATTACCCTTTATTGATAATAATGAAAAACCTGATGAACAATTTCCTTTTTGGTTAAATTCTGGGCGATTAGTGGAGCATTTTCACTCTCGTACCCGTACTGGAAAAATTGCCAATAATAATAAATTTAGTCCTACCCCGTTTATGGAAATGAATCCTGATGCGGCGATAGAATTAGGGATTAAACATCAATCCTATGTTCGAGTGATTTCAAAACGAGGTGATGCCATTGTGATGGTGATGCTAACCCAACGAATTGCCCGCAATATGGTTTTTATTCCGTTTCACTTTTTTAATTGTGTTAATCGTTTAACCCTCGGATTATTAGACCCACATTCACGTCAACCTGCCTTTAAACAATCCGCAGTTAACATCGAACTCATAGACCAAAAACAAGCGGCGATTCTGAATAAAGAAGCACGTACCTATTAAGGAATTAAGAAAATATTATGTTTGAAGTCCGTCCCGATGAACCCAAATACGCTTTTTTAGAAAAATTGGAGAGCCAAACTAAAAACCATTACGGTAAAAATATAGAATTAACCTCAGATGTTAGTGAATTACGCAATGAAAGTTTATTAATTAATGGGGATGAGGCTATTGGTGATAATCCTAATCGTTATAAGCAACATGGTTTCTATTTAAATGTCGATAATTGTATTGGTTGTCATGCTTGTGAATCGGCTTGCAGTGAAAAAAATGATGTTCCCGCGCATTTAGCTTTTCGGTCGGTCGGTTTTATTGAAGGCGGAAGTTTCCCGAATTATCAACGAATTAATCTTTCGATGGCCTGTAATCATTGTGATGATCCCGTGTGTTTAACAGGCTGTCCCACTCGTGCTTATACTAAATTTGCCGAATATGGGGCAGTGTTACAAGATCCTGATATTTGTTTTGGCTGTGGTTATTGTACATGGGTTTGTCCTTATAATGCGCCGCAACTTGATCCCGTAAAAGGTGAAGTCAGCAAATGTAATATGTGTGTGGATCGTTTGGAAGTGGGCTTAAAACCCGCCTGTGTTGCGGCTTGTTTAGGTAACGCGCTGGATTTTGGGGTTGTTGAAGATATTCCTGAAAATCGTGAACAAGCAAAAGCGGCCATTCCAGGTTTTCCAACCCCTGAAATTACCCATCCTAATATTCGCTTTCAACAAACAAAAGCCACGCAACAGGAAATGACGCGTACCGATTCGATGCCGATTAAATATCATAAAGATAGTCCGCAAAGTGAATTTAAAGCGGTTGTCGATGAAAAGCAAGGGCATGAAAAATTTTGGAATTTTAAAACATTATTAACCAGTCATGAGTCCGCACATGTAATTTTCACCTTGTGTATCCAAGCGACTATTGGGGTATTATTGATGTTGATTTTAGGCGATATTTTTGCGATTGAAGCCTTAAGTTTATTAACTGAAAAAGCTTTATTATTGCCCGTGTTGTGGGTAACAATTGTGATTTCTACAATAGGTTTATATAAACTCAATATGCACTTAGGTAAACCGCATCGGTTTTATCGCGGCTTTAATAATTTACGTTTATCACCTGTGAGTCGGGAAATTGCAGGGGTATCGATGTTTTATACTGGCTTACTAGGTTATGGATTGTTTGCATTATTTGATAATGCCTTTATGGGTTTTATTGCCACGAGTTTTGCTTTATTAGGGGGGTTAAGTGGCCTCATTGGTTTATTTTACATGTATAAACTGTATCGAATTCCTGCGCGTCCTTTTTGGGATCATTATCAAACGGCGACGGCATTTGTGGGTTCAATGCTTAGTTTTGGCGCGTTAATTATTGCGGTGGTGACTACCATTGTCCTACCCTTGAGAGTTGATGCTATTCTGTTATTACAATCCTTAGCGACTATCATGGCAATCGGTTTAAGTTTAGAGGGCATTGGGCATATTTTTCATGCTCGTGATATGAAAACGAGAAACAATGAAGGTGCGGCCTCCTATTATCGTCAAGTCACCCAATATGGAAAATCATATTTATTACGAAATGGTTTATTAGGGATTAATTTATTAGCGTCTATCTTGATGATCTATGTGGAATCTGCGCTGGCATTTATTATCCTTGGTGGATTATTAACGGTCTCCATGTTAGTCATGGGTGCATTTGGGCGTTCATTATTTTTTGTATTGGTCATTCCAACCACCATGCCAGGTGCCTTTTTCTGGAAAAATGATGGCTTTGTCGATCATGCTAGAGAAACGGGATTAGCCGATATGCCACAAACAGGCGTTGTTTATGAAAGACATCATGCGTTTAAGGTTGATGAGTTTATTCAAACCTTAAAAGGAAATTCCTTTAAAGATATGCTTGAACATGTAAAGTGGATTTTTGGTCGTCAATAAATCGCTGGTAAATGTGGATTTCACCCTTTTTTAAAGCATCTCTTACAAGTATTTTAGCAGATTCGAGTAAATTTAAATAAAACTGTTAATTTTAAGTTTTCTCCGATTTTATCCCTATTATTCCTCTGAAATCAAAAGGGTCGAATCAAAAGGGTCGGATCAACTTGATTATGACTCCTTTGGTTGGGTATTGTATTTTGCAATTTCTCGATCAAATGGAGTCAGAGTAAAATTAACAGCTATAAAGAGCAGTAAAATAATGGGGTGATGGAGCTTATAAAGTTGATTACTTTTAATAACAAGTAGATACTCAAACTATATACATAAAATACAGAGGATATCATGTTACAAAGTTCAGTATTTGTTAATAATAAAATTCAAGCAGTACGTTTACCTGTTGAAGCACGTTTTGGCTACCAACTTAAGACGGGATACTATGGAGCGAGGCTTAACCATTCGTCCTGAACCCAGTCGAAGGGCGGACGGTTAAGCCGTTCATGCTTCGATAAGCTCAGCACGAACGGCTTAACCTCAACGTGTCTCGTCTTAAGTTAGTAGCCTAAGTGGAAGAACTTATCACGCTTGTTTTTCCCTAACTCATAGAAAGGGGTGTTAAACTAATAAAGCGTCAAATGCCAAACAAGTCACCTTGTTTATCGGCAACTCTAATTAACCAGGGGAATAGCATGATTAAATTACATCAAATTATAATTTTATTATTTTTTATAGCCTTTACTAATCAAGTGGCTGCCTACGGTACGAGTAGCAGTAAGAAAGCCTGTAAAAAACCCACGTTCTCTGAATTTAGTCCGCCAAAACTTACCGAGGTAAAACTACAATCCGAATTTTCATTTATCGCCTCATCAACGACGGATCCTAAAAGCATAAAGGTCACGGTGAAAAAACAGTCCGTTGCAATTAAAGTCAGTGAAAAGGGTAATAAATATTTAGTAACGGGAACCTTACCCGCTGAGATAAAAGGGGCTTATGCCCGAGTTAATATCAACGCAACGGGAACCAATAAATGTAAAGGGAATAATGGCTGGCTGTTGAAAATAAAGACTACAGAAAAATAACATTTATTATTTTATCATTTCTTGAATTCAACCTAAGCGCAAAGCTGTATAACGACTGGCATTGCACTTATAACTTGAATTCAAGAAAACTAATCAGGCTTATTCAAAGCACGATCAATTGTTTTTATAACCTGATCGGCACGGATTGAATCCAAACACAGACTATAACTATTTTGATGACGCTCACAGCCTTCTGAATAACACGGAACACAGGCTTCTTGACCTTGAATAATATAAATATTATTAACCTGCTGACAACCGCGTGTTTTAAACGGTGGAGTAGTCGAATGATAATCGTTAGGCCAAGGCGACCATTTAACTGGGTCACTCGGCCCTAATAAGGCGATCGTTTTAACCTTAGTTGCCGCAGCTAGATGTGTAATTCCCGTATCAGGGCCTATAAATAATTGAGCCCCTTCAATAATCATCGCCAAATGTGCTAACGATACTTTTCCCGCTAAATTAATCGTATTCGTCGGAAACTGTTTTTGAAGCTGCATTAAATAATGAACCTCTTCCACAACAGGACTCCCTGATAATAAGACTTGTAACCCTTGCTGTTTTAAATGATGGGCAACCGCAATCCACCCCGCTTCCGTCCATTGCTTATAACGCCATTGCGGTAAAACGTGTATAACTACATACGCTGACGTAATCCCCATCCGTGATATTTCCAAGGGTTGCGTTGTAGACGGCGGCGTTAATTCATAAACAGGCTTAATGGCTAATAATTGACATAACCGTAATAATTCTAAAACCGTATGGGTTTTCGTTTCATCAAACGTTAACCATCGTTGAAAAAAATAACGTTTAAATCGTCTTTTTTCTGTGGGTTTAGGGATAAATCCAATCCGCGTTTTAGCCGCTAAAACCGCATATAAAGTCAGTCTATCCCCCGTTTGAGTCGTCATCGCTAAATCATAACGTCGATATATTTGTTTCAATAAAACATTGTAATCGTGTAGCGTTGGCTTTTTCGGACTAAAAATACACTGAGAAATAGCAGGATTCCCTTCCAAAATTAGGGCGTTATACCCGTAAGTAAGCACATCAATTTCAGCCTCAGGGTAGGCTTTTTTTAATGAATTAAGTAACGGGGTGATTAATAACGTATCTCCTAAAAAACGTAAACTAATGACTAAAATACGTTGCGGCTTATGTTTCAAAAAAAGAGGTGGCTTCATTAGGTTAGTGTTGATAGGCGGCTAAATACCATTCAACTGTTTTCCTAATCCCTGTTTCAAAACTTTCTTTAGGTAACCAGTTTAATTGCTGATGAATTTTACTGGCATCAATCGCATAACGAACATCATGCCCTGAACGATCGGTGACATAAGTAATTAAATCACGATAGTGGGTAATAGTCTCAGGTTTATTCGGCGCAAGTTCTTCCAGTAGTTCACAAAGTAGGTTTACCACTTCTATGTTTTGCATTTCATTATGCCCACCAATATTATAGGTTTCGCCTATTTTTCCTTCCGTTGCGACTAAAATTAAAGCCCGTGCGTGATCGTCAACATACAGCCAATCTCGAATTTGCCGCCCTTTTCCATAAACAGGCAAGGGTTTACCCGCAAGGGCGTTAAGAATCATTAAGGGAATTAATTTTTCAGGGAATTGGTATGATCCGTAATTATTTGAACAATTGGTGATGACAATGGGTAAACCATAAGTTCGGTGCCATGCTCTGACTAAATGATCGGAACTCGCTTTTGAGGCTGAATAAGGTGAACTCGGAGCGTAAGCCGTGGTTTCTTTAAATAACGGTAAAGGCTGTTCATCTGAATTTTCTTGCTCGTCTGGATGAGGTAAATCCCCATACACCTCATCGGTTGAAATATGATGAAATCGAAAATTGGCTTTTTTATCGGCCTCCAGTTGTGACCAATAATTTCGGGCTTGTTCAAGTAAGGTATACGTTCCGACAATATTGGTTTGAATAAACTCAGAAGGCCCTGAAATAGAGCGGTCAACATGAGATTCTGCCGCAAGGTGCATAATCACGTCCGGTTGACAGTTTGTTATAACCCGTTCCATTGCTACACTGTCACAAATATCCACCTGTTCAAACTGATAGCGATCACTGTGGTCAATGGATTTTAAGGTCTCTAAATTACCTGCATAGGTGAGTTTGTCAACATTAAGAACGTGATGTGAATGGTTGTTAATAAGTTCCCGAATGACCGCCGAGCCAATAAATCCAGCTCCCCCTGTCACTAAAATAGTTTTGCTCGCTGTCATATTAATTATTTAGAGTCTGTAAACAGTGTTGTAAGGAATCTTTCCAATAAGGAAGGGTTAAATCAAACGTTTGTTTTATTTTTGCTTTATTAAGTAAGCTGTAATGAGGCCGTTTAGCGGGGGTGGGGTAGTCTTTTGTTTCAATCGGATTAAGCTGACAGTCTATCGCACTTAATTCAAAAATAGCCTTGGCAAAATCATACCAACTACAGACCCCTTCATTACTGTAGTGATAAATGCCCAGTGAGGTTGATTGTTTTTCTAGCTTAGGATTCGAGACAATCGCTAAAATAGCCCGTGCTAAATCGGTGGCATAAGTTGGAGTGCCGATTTGGTCAAAAATAACCCCCAGTGATTCTCGTTCACGTCCGAGTCGTAACATGGTTTTAACAAAATTAGCCCCATATTCAGAATAAACCCAGCTGGTACGAATAATCAACCCTTGGGGGTTAATCGCTTGAATGGCTTGCTCCCCTTTTAGTTTACTGTCGCCATAGACACTTTGCGGACAGGTTACCTCGGTTTCTTGATAAGGCGCAAAATTTTCACCTTTAAAGACATAATCCGTACTGATATGAATCAAAATCGTCTGCTGTTGTTTCGCTATTTGGGCTAATTGTTCAACCGCTGTGGCATTAATTAAGGTGGCTAATTCAGGTTCTGATTCCGCTTTATCGACCGCTGTATAAGCCGCGCAATTGATAATGACATCAAAATGATGGTGTGAAAAAAAATGTTGAATAGAATCGGTGGACGATAGATTACATTCATTTCGAGTGACAAAGGTTAGATCATAATCCTCGTAATCCGTTTGAATCGCTTGAATGGATTGTCCAAGCTGTCCGTTTGCACCCGTTACTAAAATCGTTTTTTTTGAAGACATAAGCTGAGTTTTTAAGCGTAGTAATTGATTGAGGCGTTAAAGAATTCAGGGCTTTCGGATAAGCTCGGTTGTTTTTTATCTTTTTCAGAAAGCTGTAGCGCGTCGGGAGCTAAGAGCCAATCAATATTAATGGATTCATCATCAAAGGCTAATCCACGATCACAGGCAGGCGAGTAATAATTATCGACTTTATAGGCAAAAATAGCGGTTTCGGTTAAAACGACAAAGCCGTGTGCAAAACCGCGTGGAACAAATAATTGATGTTTATTTTCAGCACTCAATCGGGCGGTAACGTGTTGCCCAAAAGTGGGACTCCCTTGGCGAATATCCACGGCAACATCTAAGACTTCACCTTCAATGACCCGCACTAATTTTGATTGCGCATAAGGAGCCAGTTGAAAATGTAACCCGCGTAAAACCCCTTTAGAGGATTTGGATTCGTTGTCTTGAACAAAATCAACGGAATAACCCAATGCTTTTTCAAATAAATCCTGTCGAAAGGTTTCAACAAAATAGCCGCGCGTATCACCATGAACTTTGGGCTGACACAGAATGACATCTGAAATAGTTTGTGGAATAAACTTCATGATTGCCCCTCTTCGGCTATTTGTAATAAGTATTGCCCATATTGATTTTTTCGTAAAGGTTCGGCTAAGGTTAACAATTGGGCTTTATCAATATAGCCTTTTTCATAGGCAATTTCTTCTAAACAGGCAATTTTCATTCCTTGGCGTTTTTCAATGGTTTCAATAAAAACCGATGCTTCCAATAAACTTTCATGCGTTCCCGTATCAAGCCACGCCATTCCACGGCCCATAATATTTAATTTAAGTCGTTGCTCATCTAAATACATTTGATTGACAGTGGTAATTTCCAGTTCACCCCGTGCTGATGGTTTAACTTCTTTCGCTTTTTTAACAACATCATTCGGGTAAAAATAAAGCCCTGTGACCGCATAATTACTTTTAGGCTCGATGGGTTTTTCTTCTAAACTGACCACATTGCCTTTATCATCAAATTCGGCAACGCCGTAATCTTCGGGCGTGGAAACCCGATAACCAAATACGGTTGATTTTTGATCTTCTTTTGCATTAATCACCGCTTGATTGAGTAATTCGACTAAATTATGCCCATAAAAAACATTATCGCCTAAAATTAAGCAAACATCGTCATCACCTATAAAATCTTCACCTAACAGAAAAGCTTGGGCAAGGCCATCAGGGGAGGGTTGAGCGACATAATCAAATTTCATGCCTAAATCAGAACCATCGGCAAGCAACCGTTGAAAACTGGCCTGATCTTCGGGGGTTGTAATAATTAATACCTCACGAATACCTGCAAGCATTAAGACCGACAATGGATAATAAAGCATCGGTTTATTATACAAAGGCACCAGTTGTTTAGAGACCCCTTTCGTTATGGGGTATAAGCGTGTACCTGAACCGCCTGCAAGAATAATTCCTTTCATATAAGTGCCTTAATTAGTATGGATTTTTTAGCATCCTTCATTTTTCGGTTTACAGTTTAAACTGGAGTCCAACAGCTTTAGCTGTTGGCGAGTTACGAAAATAGCTAAAGCTATTTTACGCCACACTATTTTTTAAGAATAAAGTGTAAATTACTTTTGAGCTAAAGAAGGATGCCAAAAATTAGTTTCACCATATAGTTAAATAGCGTTTTTACCCCTAATATGACTTAAAGTATCGTCATAATTCATGCCTTATTTTTTTTATCCTGTTCCGTACCTTCAAATTTTTTCCCTAAATCAAGTATTTTTTTACCTAATTTACCTCTCGGTAGAAAAACACCTTTTTGGGTATAAAATAATTTATAGTCATTATTAGTGATGGCATTAAATAAAGACTGACTACGTTTGGTACCGCAAAAAAGTAATTGATCGCCCAGTTTGATTTTGTAATCATCTTTTGGTAAAACAATAATTTCATTTCCTGATTTGATGACAAAAACGACTAATTCTAATAACCGCTCTCTATTATCAGGGTGTTTTAGCAGCCCGCCTAAAAAAACATCGTCACCATTCATTAACCATTTATAAACCGATTCCGTACTGTCTTCGGTAAAATTAATGGTGGTTAAATAAGGGGTTTTATCGCCAATAATCATTCGTAAACGCTCAATAACCTGTTCCATCTCGTCCGCTCTTCCTACTTTATCCTCTAAGAGATAAAAAAAGAAGGGTTTTAATAACGGCGCAATCAATAAAAATAAAATTTTCCTTGCCGTGACTAACGTAGGTTGCATCACCATATCAGTATCCGTCGCGGTAAAGGCGATGTCATTTTGATGATGATTTTGTCGAGCAATCGTAAATAAAGTAGGATTAAAACGGCGGGCATTTAATATAATCGCTAAATTATGCCCATCATCATTGGTTCCTGCTAAAATTCCAACCGCCTGCTCAATCTTTGCCTCAGATAATGTTTTTGACGTTGTACGTCCTGTAATATAACTATTAACAGGTTGACCATTATAGCCATGAGGATCAATAATTGTCGCCTCAATACCATGATGAGATAACACGCGATTAACTTCATAGCCCATCCGTCCATAACCACAGATCACCCATTTTCCTAATGGCGGTTTAGTATGATAATTAATCCGTCCTCTTTTCTCTCGAGCTAACCAACGATTTAGAGCATAAAACCCCGGATTGTGCATGGAGGCGGCTAATACTTTGGCAAAGGTTTTAAAAGGGTCAACAATATGTGTTTCTCCCCCTAAATTGGCTAACGTCTCTTCAACGACTTCAATTTTAGACATGGTAATAATTCCAAGATTAGGATTTAAAACCCGTGCAATCGTGGAGATTTTTAAATTAACTTCTTCATCATTGGTGATCGCTACAATCGCTTTGCAATTTTTACGCGTAAGACCCGCTTCTAATAGATGTTTAGGGACACTGGCATCCGCATAAAGCCCAAGCATGGGGACTTTATAATTCCGTAATTGAAGGGCCTTAATTCGCTCTTCGTTATCATCAATAATAACACATGCCCAGCCATAATCACTTAAGCCCCGCGCCAATACACTGCCTGTATCGCCAAAGCCACAAATAATAAAATAGGGGATTCTAATTTGACGAACTTTACGTGAAAATCGCCACTCCGCTAAAGCGTATATAAAAAAAGGGTTTTGTAATAGTTGTACAATCGCGCCAATGGCATAAATCCAAGTAATGACACTGGAATAAAGACAAATAATGGCCCATCCGCGTTGTGCATCGCTAAAAGGATATGGAATCTCACCAAAGCCTGTTGTTGTTGCCGTATAGGTCATAAAATAAAAGGAATGAAAAATAGTCATTCGACGGGGATGACCGAAATCATCGAGTTCACCCGGTATAAAGGTCATCCCTAAAATAGAAAAGGCATACACTAACAATAAGGCCATAATCGGCCGACGCATATCACGCATGACAATAAAGGTCACACGACTTAGATCTACAGGGGTTGCCATCGTTTATCGTTCCTGAAATGAATGATTTATAAGCGGGTCATTAAGGTTTCACTGACTAAAATAACAGCGGAAATAATATTCGCCAATAAAGCACCCCCTGAAAGTGAAACAATGGCGGCAACTATCCGAGGTTCAACTCCTCCCCCTGTAATATGAACGGCAAATGTCCAATACATCGCGGCCATGACCAGTTGTAAATCAGCGACTAAACTGGTTGCAAGAAGTACCGCCCCAATTTGCGAGCGATCCCCTAATTTTAAGATCGTTGCAATAAAATTAACCACGATCGCCGCAAATAATTCAAGAATGTTGTGATGATCTGCCTTCCCCATGTCACCTAAAAAAAATCCAAAATTTAAGGTTAAGGCAAAAACAATAAAAAAACCAAAGATGACTTTTTCAAGATTCATTTTTTTCTCCACCACACAGGGCAAGTAACAATTTATAAAGGAATGTATTTTAACCTAAAGAATTATAGAAACGAAATAGGTAAGATTTTACTGACAACTCAGTTCATAAAGATATTAATTAAACAGTCAGCAAGGTAAAATTATGCTTCTTCATACTAAAGATGTTATCAACAAATGCCAGAATTAGAAACATTAAGAATTGATAAATGGTTGTGGGCGAGTCGTTTTTTTAAAAGCCGAAAACTTGCCTCGGATGCGGTATCAGGCGGAAAAGTCCATGTTAATGGCCAACGTTGTAAACCCAGTAAAGAAATAAAAATAGGCTCACAAGTCCTCATCCATAAAGACCAGTGTCGTTGGGAAATTCAGGTTTTAGGGTTGAATAAACAACGTCGCCCTGCCTCTGAGGCGGTTTTATTATATGAGGAAAGTGTCGAAAGTCACGATAAACGCCAACAACAAATCATCGATAATAAAGAACAGCGTCACTTATTACCCCATTCCGAGCGCGAACATCGGCCCAATAAAAAACAACGCCGTCAAATTCATCAATTTAAGCAAAGTTAATTTCGTTCAAAAAAATTATAAACAGGTCGGGGGTTTGGGTAATCCTGCAATTTTACAGGCATATTTTAAAGGCCCTTTTGGAAATAGTCGATGTAAATAACGACTATTGCCTTTATCCGTTCCTAGTTTTTTAGCAATCGCTTTGGTAAAAACCCGTGCATTGGGTAAGTCCTTAAAATTTTCATAGTAGGCTCGAATAAAAAAAATAATTTCCCAATGAGCTTCCGTGAGTTCCAATTGATTTAACTGTGCTAAGGTAAGTCCCGTTGCTTGATCCCAATCATTAGGTTGCACTAAAAAACCGTCTGAATTTAAACTTAATTCCATGTGTGTATTAAGGGGTGTTTAAGGGTGAGTTGGACAAAGTCTGGGTAATCAATAATTTCAATTCCTGAAATTAAGTCATCGGGACAAATTCCACGAATTTCAATCTCCTCCTTTAAAACAAACAAGGCTTTATTTAAGGTCATTGTTTTTAATTCCGTTGTGTGTCGGCTTGATTTTAATAATCGTAACACCGCATTCTCCATAAAAAGAATACTATCCCCCGCCGAGATTCGTTGGAGTGTTGCCGTTTCTAAAGGCGATTGATAAATTAAATTAAATGAAGCATTATTCAACATAGGTTAATTTAAGTCCAATCAGACCGATAATGATAAAACCAATGGAAACTAACCGCACCCAGTCAATGGACTCCTTAAATAAAACAATGCCTAAAATAGCAACACCAACCGCTCCCATTCCCGTCCAAATCGCATACGCGGTTCCTAAAGGCAGTGATTTAATCGCAAGCATTAATAAATAGAAACTACAGCATCCTGAAATACACGTAATGACACTAGGCCATAATTTGGTAAAGCCTTCGTTATATTTTAAACTTAACGCAAAAATAATTTCTGCCCCCCCTGCTGTAAATAAAAGCAACCATGCCATTTAGAACCCTCTAAGGTATCAAAAAAATGAATTATTTTAACAAACTTTAAACATTAGATCGCTTTAATATTCATGACCCGCTCTTGCCAGCGTTGAAATAAAAGAATCCCAATAAAGGAAGTTTGCAAACTTGCAATCACAAGGGCAATGATTAAATTTTCATTTAGAATAGGTAATATAATGCCTGCAACCCATTCAAGTTCAGCACTTATAAAGATGGCAGGAAGTAAACCATATAAACAAATCAAATACAGTAAGGTTAACCCCAACACACGTTTAGAATTGAGTGAATAGCTAAAATAAAGTAATATTGCGATGTCACGCAAGAGTAATAAATAAATCACTAATGGATGCAGATAAAGCTCTTCAATGGCTTGAACAGAGTAAAAAATAGTCAGAAAAATAGTTGCGGGTAACACAAAAATGACACTTACCATCCAGCATGGAATTTCTTGTAAAACGCGTAGCCATTGATGCTGTTGAGAATAAATCCATAATTTACGCACTAACAGTGGACTATTGTCATCAATCAATAAGCCTAAATAACTCACTGAAATACCGACACAAAAACTCGCTAATACGATCCCCATAAAAAGGTTAATTTGAGGGTCATCATTGCTAATAAAAAATCCCGTTAAATAAATAATTAAAAAACTAATAAACGCTAACCATGCTGATGGTAAGGTTCTAATTCGTAATTCGGTTGATAATAAACGGTAAATTCCCATAACCGACCATAAGCAAGCGAGGATTAAACTAACGCCAACAAAATAAGCAAGATTATACGACTCCCCATACCAAACGACACTTTCTCTTTTAATATCATGGCTATTAAACATCAGGGGAATAATAAAGGACAAAATAATAAGAATAAATAAATAGCTCATATTATTGCTTCTATTTTTTTGTCGCACTGAAAATAAGCTCATTAATAAGCTAATGCTTTGGGCTAATAACCCTGACCCTAAAAAATAAACCCCGTTTAAAATAATATATTCAGGCTCAGGCGTGGCTAACATATAGATGATTAAGCAAATAATTCCACCGTACCATGTGAAAAGCGTACTTCCTAATAATTTCCCCCAGGTTAATGACCACGCGGAAATAGCCGAGGTTTTTTGAATATCCCACGTATTATTGTTTAATTCATCAATCATACTCATCGCCGCTTGTTTAGCCCCCCAAAATAAAACAAGCAGGGTGTATAGTCCCAATGCCGTATAAGCAATGCCCTCATCCGCTTGTTTATCATTGAGTAAATACGCAAACGAAAAAATGACCCCTAAAAAAATAGGCATCCCGATGACGCGTGATAAGGAAAATTCTAAGTACAGTTGTCGTTGAAATTCAGGATTCATAGTTTCACCGTTGATAAATACGCATCTTGTAAATTAGTCGTTATCGGACTAAATTCACAGACAGGAAGTTGATGCTCTAAAAGTTTTTTTAATAACTCATGCTGACTCTTGAGATCCCCCCCTAATTTAAAAGTAGCCTGTTCTGCCTCTATTTTTAGCTCGGTAAGCTGATCTATCGTTGATAAAATAGTCGCTAATTCTGTACTGGGATGGGTTAAAACAAGCTTAAAGGCTTTGAGTTGTTCGGCTTTTTGTTGAATAGAAATATGCTCAATAATTTTTCCTTCACGCAACACCAACATATCACTGGAATACGCTTCTAATTCGGCCAAAATATGTGACGAGACAATCAGCGTCATCCCTTGTTTTTGTAACGCCAAAAATAATTCGGCTAATAAATGCCGTGCTTCAGGGTCTAAACCCGACGCAGGTTCATCTAAAAGGATAACTTTCGGTTGATGAATAATCGCCTGAGCAATCGCCACCCGTTGGCGTAAACCGCGTGATAATTCAGTGGGTGTCATGTCTAAGCGATCACTAATATTTAATTGCTGACTGACACGCAAAATAGCCTGTTCACACGCATTGGTTTCAATGCCTTGCGCTCGAGCCACAAAATATAAACACTGGCGGACGGTTAAACGATCATAAAGTCCAAAAAAATCGGATAAATACCCTACTTGACGATGACAAAGACGCGGATGTTCTAATACGTCAATATTATTAATTTGAATGGAACCCGTTAAGGGTTGGTCTAAGGCGGATAAACAACGTAATAAGGTTGTTTTTCCTGCCCCATTAGGGCCGACTAACGCGGTAATACTGCCAGCAGGAATTGAAAAAGAAAGGTCGTTTAAAGCACGAAACCCCGTATATTCAAAAATGAGATTAGAGACGTTGATTAACAAAGGACTGACTCCTAGAGTGAAAAGATGCAGTGCGTTACATCTTTGAATACTGAGTCATTGAGGAATAGGTTTAGTGACACGTTATAGGCAACGGGTAAAACGAGTAAGCCATTATCTTGAATTATTTACGTTAATCAATGTTATCCCTTAATTACAAATGAATCAGTCTAATGAAAAATTACACGTAATTATTTTCAAGTTTAGTCTGCTTAGGGTAAATATTCAAATACTAACCTCTAAAAATGCAGACCTTAAACGGTTCATTTTTAGTGGGAAACGAGAGCGGGTTGACAGTTTGGGCAAAAATAACTGGCACGTTGCGCTAACGTTATTTGTTCAATTAAGGTTTGACATTGATAACACGGTTGTCCTGCCCGCCCGTAAACTAATAATGATTGACTAAAATAGCCTGGATTTCCTGATTCATTAACAAAATCTTTCAACGTCGTCCCCCCTTGTTCAATCGCTCGTTGCAAGACATCTTTAATAACCGAAACCAATTTTTGATAATCCGCTAATGAAACCTGACCCGCTGGACAAGTGGGATGAATGCCTGCACTAAATAAGGACTCACTCGCATAAATATTTCCAACCCCAACCACGATATGACCATCCATAATAAAATTTTTAATCGCTTTTCGGCGTTTGGCGGCCCGTTGGTAAAGATAATCGCCCGTAAAATCGACCGTCAAAGGTTCTGGGCCTAAATTTATGAGAAGTTTATGGGTATAAACATCGCCTTCGCCCCATAACACCGCACCAAATTTACGCGGATCATTAAACCGTAATACCGTATTGTCATTAAAAACAAAATCGACATGATCGTGCGCGGTGACAGGTGTTTGTAGATTAACAATGCGTAAACTTCCCGACATTCCTAAGTGTAAAATAATACTCCCTGATGCGGTTTTTAATAAACAGTATTTACCGCGTCGGCTAACACTATCAACCGTTAATTCAGTTATTAGCGCAGCAAAATCAGCGGGAATTTTCCAGCGTAATTGTGACTCACGAACAATGACTTCACGAATCATTTTATGCTGGATATGAGGACGAATTCCATTACAAATGGTTTCTACTTCGGGTAATTCAGGCATATTTTTATCGGTGTTATTTTGAAAACAAGACTTATTTTATTATAATTTTTTGCGGTATAAACGTTTAAATATTATTTTTTTAGTCTTGGTGATACGCATATTAACGAGTTCACATAGGAATCTATTAATGCGGTAGGATCGGTTCGATGAAGGTTTGCAGAAAAGTAATCATGATCTTAACTTCGTTTAACGAACTTAAAAAACCCATAAAAATACAAATATTGATACCAACCGTTAGCCAAAAAATCTTACGAAAAGGCTGTTTTTTAGATTTATGTCGAAAAAATTTTTGAGCGATTAAAGCCCCCGGCCATCCGCCTATTAATGCAAGTAAATGAAGATTATTTTCAGATATTCGCCAATTATTTTTTTGAGCGGCTGATTTATCCCAACCGTAAATTAAAAAAGTAATCAAACTCAGAATAAGATAGGCGTATAAAATCAAAACAGACGTATGATTAATGAAAACAAGGCTGCTCACGATGATTAAAAAAGTAACCGCGAGCATAATTGAAAACGAATTGTTTTTTGATGGTTGAGACGTTCTTTTTTTATCGGTTGAACGAGTGATTTTCACCGTCGATTTACGCCCTTGTTTGTCGGTTGAACGGGTATAAGTAATAAGTTGATTAATCTCAGGTCGTAATTGACGATCTTTAAAGGCGGTAATATGAATAAATAGTTGCTCTTCACTCTTTAGCGGCTGAACAAAGCCAAAGCCTTTTTCATCATTCCATTGAGTGATTTTACCTTGATGACGCATGATGGTTAAATTCCTAAGCAGGTGTGAATTGTTATCGTTTTTTGACTAAATTAATCATAGCCAAAAAATTAAAAATGCGAAAGTAATTATTCAATAAATACTGTGTTTTGAAAATTAGAATTGCTCTCATAACAGGAGACTTCGCAAAAAAATTGAGGGGTATGTTAAACTTTATTCAATTTTTAAAATCAGCATTCACGGACAATCTTTAGCAATTAAAAGTCAACTCGGTAATAAAGCGGGTGAAGCTATAAGCTTAGGTGAATTAGGCAACCTTTATGCTGCTTGGGGTAGGCTGGAACAAGCGATAGTGTTTTATAGGCAAGCGGCAGATATTCACGTTCAACATGGAGATAAACGCTATGAAGGTCAAGATCGAAATAATATTGCGGGTAGCTTAATTAAACTGCAACGCTATAAGGAAGCGCGTAGTGAATTACAACGAGCAATAGACGGTAGAAAAGAATTTGGACATAGTGGAAACCTTGTGGGTAACTTGGAATATATTATACGATTTAGAGATCGCCTGCAATAACCCCACAGCCGCTTTTAAGGCAAAGAAAGAAGCCATTCAAAGCTATTTTAGCTATCGCCGTGACGGTGGCGAGAATATGAGTGACTCACAAGTCCCTCAACTTTGCTAAACCATTTTACAAGCTATTCATGAAAACAACATTGATAAGCGACTAAAAGATCTCCATGAGGCTCAAAACCAAGAAGATCCATCCGACTACCTAAACGCCATCATCCCTAAGCTTATCGCTATCCTTCAAGGTAATCGTAACCCCAAATTAATAGACGACCCTGAACTAAACTACGATGATGCCGCAGAACTATTATTACTACTCGAACAACTTTAACCGAAAGTAGTGGATAAATTACCGTCCTTCCTTTGTCAGATAACCATTACTTACTTATTTTTGATGACATAAAATATGTCAACAAACGTAACATCGCCGCTGCTTTATCAAAACTCTCTTGATACTCATCTTCCATAACCGAATCATTAACAATACCGCCCCCTGCCCAAAAACGAATCGTATTATCGGAATGCACTAAGGTTCTAATCGTAATACTACTGTCCATATTACCATTAAAGCCCATATAAGCAATGGAACCACAATAAAGACCCCGCCGATTCGGCTCAAGCTCTTCAATGATTTCCATCGCTCTAATCTTAGGCGCACCTGTAATCGAGCCACCGGGAAAACAGTCTTTAAACAAATCAATCGCGTGCTTATGGTTGGCCAAAACGCCTTTAATCGTACTCACCAAATGATGAACCGTTGCATAACTTTCAACATCAAATAACAGCGGCACATGAATCGACCCTGCTTGACAGCCCTTACTCATATCATTACGTAATAAATCAACAATCATCAGGTTTTCAGCCCGATCTTTATCACTATTCACTAACGCCTCTATTTGTTGCTGATTTTCCAATGGATCTTGTTTTCGGGGGCGTGTTCCTTTGATGGGTTTGGTTTCAACCTCGCCTTTAAAAATTTTTAAAAACCGTTCAGGGGATGAACTTAAAATTTGAACCTCTGGAAAATTCAAATAGGCTGAAAAGGGCGCGGGATTTAATTGACGTAATTTTTGATAAGCAACCCATGGATTTCCCTCACAGGGACTTTGGAATCGCTGTGTTAAGTTAATTTGATAACAATCACCTTCGGTCAAATAATATTTAATCCGTTCAAACGCCTGTGCATAAAAATCCTTAGTCATATTTGACTGCGGTTTTTTTAAGACTTGAAAATCCGTATGATTTGTCGGTGGATTGACATCACTAAATTGATGAATTAATTGTTGCCAGTGTTCTAGTTCCACATCAACCCCAACTAACCAGCTTTGTTGGCATTGATGATCGACAATAACCGCCCACGGATAAATACCCACGGCCATTTCAGCCATATTTTCTTTATCTTCCGCTAAATTAGGCAGTTTTTCTAAACGTCGGGCTAAATCATAGGAAAAATAACCTAATGCCCCGCCATTAAAGGGTAAGTCATGATCGGATTCAATAAAGGGTAAGTGCTGTTTAATTAATGCGAAAGGGTCATCTGTCGATTGCTCGCTTTTTCCATTGATGGTAACGGTAGTTATCTGTCCTTTTGTGACTAATGTACAACGAGGATCAGACGCTAATATATCATAACGTCCTTGTTCGCTATGTGGGTAAGCACTATCCAGAAAAATAGCCCAAGCGTTTTGAGCAATAAGGGCAAAAAGAGAAGCACTGTCTTTTTGGTAAGGCAGTGCATGTAAACGTTGATCTAAGGCTGGCATTTAATAATGATATTTAACGAGGTATAAGAGCCTATTATAACAGCCTAAAATTTACTTAATCATCATCCCAGGATGAAACCTTATGACTCGGGTACATTGCTTTTACAAATTTGGCGTGGTGGTTTGAAAAACATTTTGTAAAAAAGCGGTTTCTAAATTATCGTCAAGGGTTGTTTTAAAATTATTTAAATTAGGTAAAACAGTGGTCATTAACTCATCATTAACCCCAAACCATCGTAAAGCAGGCGCGAGCATTTGTTCGATAGAGGTGGTAGGAATCGTGCGCCCACGACTTTTATAATTGTTCACCCCCTCTAAATTTAAATCAGTTATAACTCGCCCTAAAACCTGCCCGCCATTAAAGGTAGTATCCCCTGTCAACATAAATGAATGCCCTCCCCAACCATGATCCGTTCCATCACCATTGTTTTGTAAGGTACGCCCAAATTCAGAAACCGATATAACCAGTACTTTATCATCGACTCCCATTTCTTCTAAGGATTTATAAAAATCAGATAAGGCTAAACTCAATGATCGTAAGTTTGATGAATGTTGTTTCATTTGATTAGAGTGTGAATCGTAATTTCCTGCACGGACATAAAAAATTTGTCGACTATAAGATAAATCATTTGCACCTAGTTTAATCATTTTAGCCGTCGTTTCTAATTGCTCAAATAAGACATTAGCTAATCTAAAATTACTATCTAAACCCAATGTTAATAGTGGATTTGGAATAGTAAATAAATTCTCTCCGTAACTATTTTTTGCGCTAAACCCTGAAAAATCAGGCGCATTCTCCCAAGCACTCGCTAATGTTGTCGATAAGTTTGCCGTTATTTTATTAATTTTATTGTAATAATTAACAAAGGGGTTTGAATGCGTCGTGTTATCGGCGAAACGAAACAATAGATCTTCAATTTGTTCACCCTCAACACGACCATTTGCATACGATTTAGGCGTACCTAAACTCATGGCTAACGGCCAGGTCTTTGCTCCAATCAAGGTTTTATTAACATTAACATACGAAATGTTTAAACCAATAGGCGCGTTAATAGGATCCCAAGCATCCGCTAATCGTCCTGCCCAACCTGTTGTGCCTAATACATCCGCTTGTGCTGTTTCTACCGCACGACTTTGATGATTATGAGCAAATAAAAAGATGGGAAGTTCGGCCGTTCCATTACTGATGTCTATTTTAGTGGTCGGTTTAACCAATGGTCCCACATTAGAAATTAACGATAACTTTCCTTTCGCATACAAACCCGCCATTTCAGGCATCATGCTATTAATACCTAACCCCGACCCTGTATGATAACTCCCTTTTCTATAGGTTGCTTCTCGATCCGTTCGAGGTGAATTAGCCGTTGATCTATCTAAAGAAACCGCGTAATAAGGCTGGTTAATATTAGGGCTACCATTAGGCGTATTTCCTCTAAAATAGCCATTATCTACTTGATAAGCTTCATCATTATATAAATTAGTCTGCGCGATAGTTAAACGACCTCTATGCGCCGCATAGGTTCCATAAGGGATAGGATTTGTAGGGATAAATGTATTCATCGCATCATTTCCTCCATCTAAATTTAGAATAACAATGGCTTTATAATCCGTAAAATTAGGCGACGCGGCAAGGGCGTTTTTATTTAATGATAACAAGGGAAAGACCCCTGTTGCGGTAGTTGCTACTGTCGCTTTTATAAAATTTCGTCTATTCATCTATTTATCCTTAATCTAAAACTAAATACAAGGGTGAGGTAACAATGGCACGAATCGCTACTGAAATAATATATTTAGCTTTATTAATTGAATGAACTGTCGTAATAGCTAATAAATGATCGCGTAATTGCATTTTGTAATCCATCGGCATCGTCCCGCCTAATAATCGCAAATCTAAGTAACTAATAAGATTATTAATAGCGGTTGTTTTTCTTGTAATATCTGGCATATTAATAAAATCCCCGTTATTATCGCCATCCAGTTGTTGTTCAAAAAAGCGAAATACGCCCGTTAAATCAATGTATAAATTATCCCTGTGTAATTTTCTCTTACGATGGTCTTTTGCCCATTTCGCCATTGATCCTGCCCCTTCTAAATCAATGAGACGGTATTTTTCATAGAATATCAATGAATAAATTAACCCGCTAAAACCTAATAAATTATTATTATTCCGAATTTGTAATTCTGGAGCCGCTAATTGTTTATTCACAAAATAGGGGTCGCTAGGAATAAAGTCAGCACTATAAAAATTAAAAACCGATTCTGCTTTTAAAGGAAGTTGTGGATAGTAAAATGTTGGGTTAAACCAATAAGTATTTGCAACAGGAACCCGTTTATCAGACGTTTTCTCACTCCAATAATCCCAACTTGATAAGGGACTCACATTAAAGCTACTCAAAAAATGTGTCGTGGCTAATAAAAACTCATCAACCTTACCAAAGTTATCGCGTAAATCATCAGCTGTTAAGTTAGGATTTGCTATTCCCTGTTCTTGTAAAGCCAGTTTTCGTGATGCGGGGTCTCTTGCTTCAGCATCCATTAAAACAGCTTTAACGGTTGCTTTTAAATCCCCTTTTACCCCTTCACCATTATTATTAAAGATGGTTGCTACTCTTTTAACATAAGCAGGTGTCGGGTTAGAGGTCACTAAACGCATAATTAAATGCTTACTGACATGGGGGGCGATATTAGGATGGGAAAAAAGAATATTTAAAGCCGCATCAATATCGGCTTCACCACTAAGACCCGCTACAATAAGATGCCCCAATACATTTTTAGCCCCAAAGTCATGATAAATTGAGGTGAACTCTAATGGGACAGTTAACGAATGACGGGTTAGATACGCGGTTGAGCCATAATTTGCCGTTCCACCCGCACGTTCTTGCCAATCCCACCCGGTAAATACTTTTGATAATTCGGAAACATCATTTTGCGTATAGGTAGGAATGGCTTTCCCGTTAACTATTTTTTGTGTTCCATCTAAGTTTAATTCATATAAACCGATAGTAAACAACTGCATTAATTCACGCGCATAATTTTCATCAGGGGCGGAGCTTCCTAATGCCTTTTTATTACCTACATACGTTAGGTAATAACCCATGGTAGAAGATAAAGTGACTTCTTTTAATAAATCACGGTAATTTCCAAAGGCATGTTTAATTAAAATATCATAATAATGAGCTAATGCCTCCCCTCGACTTTCTAAAGCCCTCCCTGCTGGCGATATATTAGAAACAACTAATAGTTGGCTAAGTGCGTAAGCCACTCGCTGTCGTAGCTGGTCTTCATTGTGCAGGGCTTTTTGCCACCATACCGAACGACTAAAAATTTTAAACCGGTCTTTATCTTCTTTTTCTTCTAAATGCGTGTAAGGATCATTGATAACTGCTTCTGGGTAACGGGTTGGCGTTACGTTATTTAAAAATTGAAGCACTGATTTAAGATGCCCCTGTTTTTTCACTCCAGATCCAACGGGTTCAGTCGAAATAACCTCTAAATCACTAGGTAAAGCTAATTGTTTTAATAACCATGCCTCATCCCCTCTTCGTCTGATAAAATCAATATCCACTTCTTTTGACGTAAAAGCACTTTGTCGTAACAATCGTAACGCTTGTTTTCGCGTTTCAATTTTAGGTTGAGTACCATCACCTAGCTGTGACGAAATAAACGGGCTATTTTGAGGAATACATTGTAATCTCACTTCCCCTTCATGGGTTGAAGGGTTAACCGATCGCCCCGCAATCAATATATTTTTTGCGTTAGCCGATATAGCTAGGGCAGTTATTTGATCATCACCGTATTTTAGCCATGGTTTAACATCAATAAAAATAGGCTCATTAAGAGCATCACTATCATAGATGTTATAAGCAACTTGAGAAGAATTATTGGCATTAAAGATACTTGATGCCGTTGTATTAAGAATTTTCCACCCTGATTGCAACTGAATGATCGTCATTCCTAAAGCATCTATTTGTGGTAACTCGGAAGCAAGGATAACCTCTTTCCCCGGTTGTTCTGAATCAATGACTATTTTTAATTGTTTCGTATTCCATTGACTATGTAGCCATTGAAACTGAGTGTTCCCGCCCTGTGTTCGATAAATCGATAGAGCTTGTTGTGGTTGCCCTTGACGGGTTCTATTTAATAAAAAAACCAGATCACCTTCCTGTAATCCTTGAATAGAAAGGTTGGTTGATTGTCCTTGCCCATAAAATAAAGGAAAGAAGAGGGTTTGATCCTTTGTTATTCCTTGAGGAACTAAACTCATTCCACTTACTTGTTCAATAGGTAATTGTTCAAAAACAGATAATACATTAGGCACCCACTGAACCCCTTTATTATCATTGATATTCATACGTATTAACGTCGTTAATGCATCAGAATCGACCGCTCCTTTACGCAATAAAATATATAAATCATGATTAACTAACACCATTGCTTGAACCCCTTGTATTTGTTGCTTTTCTAAGGGGGCTAATGAAGATAAATTATCATTTATATTTTCACAAACGTTTGCTAAAGCCGTGCTTGAAAAAAAATACAGTAATAACAGAAAGCGGAAATACCTGTTCAACATAAAAAATCACCTTAACTCAGTTAAATTCATCAACTTATTCATATATAAACTAATTTTTAGTGTAAGTGTTAGCCTAGTTATGAAATAAATAGTCAGTTTTTGCGTACAATACCATAAAGAGTATAAGATTTTTTGAAAAGTTTAACGCTATGGTATACAGCTCTCAAAAAAACTGTTTTTTTATCTGAATGATTCAGTATTAATACTCGTTGTAGGCAACGGTTACTGAATAAATTTGTTGAGGGAAACTTGTGCTTGAAATTGATGCGTTTTATAACGGTATGACGCCATTAACTTGTATTATATGGATAATTGCTATTAATTTGGAATTAGCCGCCTCATACAGTATATAATGACCTGTTTTTTTCAATCTTTTCATTTCATCGGAATAAAGTATGCTCAGTAAGCTGGTTAAAGTCGTTGTCGGTAGTCGTAATGACAGACTCATCAAAAAGAAAATGAAGGTCGTTAAAAAGATTAACACCTATACATCCGACTATGAAAAATTATCGGATGAGGAGTTACAAGCTAAAACGCCTGAATTTAAAGCCCGCTTAGCAGACGGTGAAACGCTAGAAAATCTTATTCCAGAAGCGTTTGCAACCGTTAGAGAGGCCTCCAGCCGTGTCTTTGATATGCGTCATTTTGATGTGCAGTTTATCGGCGGCATGGTCTTAAATGATTCAAAAATTTCTGAAATGAAAACAGGGGAAGGAAAAACCCTGATGGCAACCTTAGCGGCTTATTTGAATGCACTGCCTGAGCGCGGCGTTCATATTGTCACGGTGAATGATTATTTAGCCGAACGCGATTCAGAATGGATGTCAAAACTTTATGGCTTTCTAGGACTAACAACAGGTGTTATTCTAAGTTCAATGGGTCCTAATGAACGGCGGGAAGCTTATGCGGCTGATATTACCTACGGAACAAATAATGAATTAGGCTTTGATTATTTACGTGACAACATGGCCTTTAGTTTGTCACAGAAAGTTCAACGTGATTTATATTTTGCTATTGTCGATGAAGTTGACTCCATTTTAATTGATGAAGCTAGAACCCCCTTAATTATTTCAGGGGTAACTGATGAAGGTACAGGGCCGTATACACAAGCCAATAAATTAGTCCCCTTTCTGACCAAACAATTAGAAGAAGAAGGCGAAGGCGATTACTCGATTGATGAAAAATCACGTCAAGTTCATTTAACCGAAGCCGGTCATGAAAATATTGAACGTTTAATGGTGGAACATGAATTGATGAATGAAGGCGAAAGTCTTTATGATTCAAGTAACATTCGTTTAATGCACTATTTGAATGCGTCACTTAAAGCGCATGGATTGTTTAAACGGGATGTTGATTACATTGTCACGCATGGCGAAGTGATGATTGTTGATGAATTCACAGGTCGAGTAATGCAAGGACGGCGTTGGTCTGAAGGATTACATCAAGCCATCGAAGCGAAAGAAGACGTTAAAATTCAAGATGAAAACCAAACGCTGGCTTCAATCACTTTTCAAAATTATTTTCGTCTGTATGAAAAACTGTCAGGAATGACAGGAACAGCCGATACCGAGGCGTTTGAATTAAATAATATTTATGGGTTGGAAGTGATTGTTATTCCAACGCATCGCCCCATGATTCGTGATGATAAAGGCGATTTAATTTATTTATCATCGATGGAAAAATACCGTGCGATTTCCGTAGATATTAAAGATTGCGTTGAACGAGGGCAACCGGCCTTAGTTGGAACCACCTCCATTGAAACTTCGGAATTAATTTCATCGCTGTTAACACAACAAAAAATTAAGCATGAAGTTTTAAATGCGAAACAGCATGAACGTGAGGCTCATATTATTGAACAAGCGGGTATGCCAGGGGCGATTACTATCGCTACCAATATGGCGGGTCGTGGAACGGATATTGTATTAGGCGGCAACCTAGATGCTGAATTAAAGGCACTCGGCGAAGAGGCGAGTGAGGCGGATAAAGATAAAATTCGTCAAGCTTGGCAAGTACGTCATAATCAAGTGATTGAAAATGGTGGTCTACATGTCATCGGCTCTGAACGTCATGAGTCACGTCGTATTGACAACCAATTAAGAGGACGCTCAGGCCGACAAGGGGATCCCGGTTCAACCCGTTTTTATCTGTCCTTAGAAGATGATTTAATGCGAATTTTTGCCTCTGAAAAAGTGGCGGGCTTAATGAAAAAATTAGGCATGGATGAAGATGAAGCCATTGAACATCCGTGGGTAACTCGCTCGATTGAAAATGCACAACGGAAGGTAGAAGGCCGTAACTTTGACCAGCGTAAAGAAGTGTTAGCGTATGATGATGTCGCTAACGATCAACGTAAAGTTATTTATGAGCAACGTAATGAATTAATGGCCTCGGATGATATTTCTGACATTATTAGGGCGATTCGTGAAGATGTAATTAATAGTGTTATTACGCAATATATTCCCCCTAAAACGATGGAAGAACAATGGGATGTGGCAGGCTTAGAAACGCATTTAAAGGATGAGTTTTTACTGAGTGTGCCGATTGCTCAACACTTAGCCGATGATAAATCGTTGCAAGAACTCGGGCTACGTGATTTATTAATTAAAGCATTGAATGATGACTATATCGAAAAAGAAGTTCAAATTACAGCGGATGTTTTACGCAATTTTGAAAAATCGGTGATGTTACAAGTACTGGATAATAATTGGAAAGAACATCTTGCCGGGATGGATTATTTACGCCAAGGCATTCAGTTTAGAGGCTATGCTCAAAAAGACCCTAAACAAGAATACAAGCGCGAATCCTTTGAAATGTTTACCAGTTTATTGGATCATATTAAATATGAAATTATTGGCATTCTATCCAAAGTAGAAATTGCAAGTGAAGAAGATGTTGAAGCGATAGAAGAAGAACGCCAGGCACAAGCTGAACAAGAAATGCACTTTGAACATGCCGAAGCTCATTCTATCTTAGAAGAAGAGGTCGCTGTTGCGCCACTTGCTTTGAATGACCTGCCTGACTTAGAAACTGAACAACCGTTTACACGTGATAATGAAAAAACAGGGCGTAATGATCCTTGTCCTTGTGGAAGTGGTAAAAAATACAAACAATGTCATGGTAAATTAAGTTAATTTATCATCAAATACACTCCGTTAAATTTAACTAAACTAAAAGGGGGCTTTTTTACCCCCTTTTTTTGTTAAAGATACGCTCTCTTATTTAAACTATTTTTAAGGGTAATACCTATGCCTCATAGAGTTTTTAAAAAAAGCAAGCCCAAAGCAATTATTTGTAAATTGCCCAATCTGGGTATGGATAAACAAAATTTCATTAATGATTTCAAGCAGTATTACGGCCATCGTTTAGGGCGTGATAAAGAGTGCCGTTCGCCGCATTATGCCTATGAAGCCCTTTCGATGGCGATTAGTGATCGCATGATTGAGCGTTGGAAAGATACGTTTAATACCTATAAAGATAAAAACTGTAAGCGTGCCTATTACTTATCAATGGAATTTTTGATGGGACGTAGCTTAAGTAATGCCATGCTTAATTTAGGCGTTTCGGATGTGGTTTCTAAAGCGATGTACGATTTAGGCTTAGATTTAGAAGAATTGGAAGATGTTGAAGTGGATGCAGGCTTAGGTAATGGTGGGTTAGGACGTTTAGCTGCATGTTTTATTGATAGTTGCGCCACGTTACAACTTCCCGTCACAGGTTATGGACTGCGTTATGAATATGGCATGTTTAGTCAATCTATTGCCGATGGCGAACAGATAGAAAACCCCGACCATTGGTTAAAAAATGGCAATGTGTGGGAAATAGAACGTACCGAGTACAGTCAGCGTATTAAATTTTATGGGCGGACTGAATCGTATTTGGATAGTGAAGGCAATGAAAAGCGTCGTTGGGTCGATACCCATGACATTATTGCTGTTCCTTATGATACGCCGATTCCTGGTTATCAAAATGGGACAGTAAATACCTTACGATTATGGAAGTCAACGGCCACAGAAGTTTTTGATTTACAAGAGTTTAATGCCGGTGATTATGCAGAGTCCGTTGCGGCTAAAAATAATGCTGAAAACATCACCATGGTGTTATACCCTAATGATTCCAATGAAAATGGTAAAGCGTTACGTTTACAGCAGCAATATTTATTAGCCTCTGCCAGTTTACAAGATGTTATTGATAATTGGGTTGACCTTCATGGGTCTGATTTCAGCCAGTTTGCAGATAAAAATTGCTTTCAACTCAATGATACCCATCCAAGTATTGCCGTCGCTGAATTGATGCGTTTACTGATGGATGAACACGGCTTAGGTTGGGATGAAGCATGGGGAATTACGACTCATACGATGGCGTATACAAACCATACTTTATTACCTGAAGCTTTAGAACGATGGTCAGTTGGCTTGATGGCGCATTTGTTGCCTCGGTTAATGGAAATTATTTTTGAAATTAATGCGCATTTTATGGCTGAAGTTTCAGCACATTGGCCAGGGGACAGTCATAAGATGGCTGCGATGTCCATCATTGAAGAGGGACAGGAAAAACATGTTCGCATGGCTTATCTTGCGATCGTCGGTAGTTTTTCTGTGAATGGCGTTGCTGAGTTACATTCGCAGCTTCTACAACAAGGTTTATTCAAGAATTTTTATGATTTTTGGCCGCATAAATTTAATAATAAAACCAATGGTGTTACGCCTAGACGTTGGTTAGCGGCGTGTAACCCTGACTTAGCGGACTTAATTACCAAAACGATTGGCAAAGGGTGGGTGACTGATTTATCACAATTAGAAAAACTAAAACCTTATGCGGAAAATAAGAAGTTTGGTGATGCGTGGTATAAAATTCAACAAAGCAGTAAGCAGCGTTTGATTGATTTCAATAAGTTAGAAATGGATATTGACTTGGACGTTAATTCATTATTTGACATCCAAGTGAAGCGAATTCATGAATATAAACGTCAGTTATTGAATGTGCTGCATGTGATTCATCTATATGAACGCATTAAACGCGGCGATACTAAAAACTGGACCAATCGAACCGTTTTAATTGGGGGAAAAGCAGCCCCTGGTTATGTGATGGCAAAAAATATTATTAAATTAATTAATAATGTGGCTAAGGTCATTAATAACGACCCTAAAGTCGGCAATAAATTAAAATTAGTTTTTATGTCGAATTATCGGGTTTCTGCGATGGAAAAAATATGCCCAGGGGCGGATCTATCTGAACAGATTTCGACCGCAGGTAAAGAAGCATCAGGAACAGGTAATATGAAGTTCATGATGAATGGCGCGTTAACCATTGGGACATTGGATGGGGCTAATATTGAAATCCGTGAAGAAGTCGGTGAAGAAAACTTTTTCTTATTTGGATTAACCGAAACGGAAGTGGAAGCCTTACGCTCTCATTATGATCCTCAAGCGATCATTCATGATGATAACGATTTAAAACGGGTGATGAATTTACTTGAATGCGGTCATTTTAACCAATTTGAGCAAGGTATTTTTGATGATATTATCAATTCACTGAAATCCTCTGATGATCCGTGGATGACGATTGCTGATTTTAGAAGTTATATCAATGCTCAAAAACAAGTTGAAATTGCGTATAACGATAAAAAGCGTTGGACAAAAATGAGTATTTTAAATTGTGCCTCCAGTGGTAAATTTTCAACGGATCGGGCTATCAGTGATTACAATCATGATATTTGGAAGTTGGAAGCCATTAAAGTAACGGGCGGTTAATTAAAATTTAAAGACAAAGGAGGATTAGAGTTAGGGTCATAACCTCCGAAACTTTCGTGTGGGTTGGGTTAATTTTTTTGCGAGAGTGAAAAAATATAATCCAGCCTACACTCCTCTTTTGATTTTAGATATAAATTCAGGCGTTATTAATCGCTTATTCCCTACCTTTCAACGATAACGTATCACTATGTTAAATATTGTCTTACATGAACCTGAAATTCCTGCGAATAGTGGTAATATCATTCGCCTGTGTGCGAATACAGGGGCAGCACTGCACTTAATTGAACCGTTAGGGTTTGAATTAGAGGATAAAAAATTACGTCGAGCAGGATTAGATTATCATGAATGGGCGCAAGTACAGCGTTATCAGCATTGGAATGACTTTCTTGAGAAACAACAGCCCCAACGACTTTTTGCATTAACCACCAAAGGCCACAGTCTATACAGTGACGCGCATTTTTTAGAGGATGATTTTTTAATTTTTGGCCCAGAAACACGGGGCTTACCCGCTGAGATTTTAAATTCACTCACCGAGGATAAAAAACTATATTTACCGATGCAAGAAAATAGCCGAAGTTTAAATTTATCGAATACGGTCGCGATTGTTTTATTTGAAGCGTGGAAGCAAATAGGGTTTGTGAATGGAAAAATTAAATAACCTGCGTTATTTTTAAATATATTTATCAACTGTTTTATAAAATAACGGAATATCCATAGGTTTCGTTAAATAGTCATTAAAGCCTGCCTTTTTGCCTTTTTCAATATTATGTTTACTGGTATTTGCTGTGATAGCAATAACAGGGGTATTTTTTGTAACGGAATGCGCTTTTAATTGCTCCAATACCTGATAACCATCAAGCTCTGGTAAATTAATATCTAACAAAATTAAATTAGGTTGATGACTAAAGGCCAAATCTAAACCTAAATGAGACGACGGGGCAAAAATAAGTTCTAAATCAGGCCTGTTTTTTTTCAAGTAACATTTTAACTAGCTTAGTGTTAACGGGATTGTCTTCAATATATAATAACTTTGGCAACACGTTATCGTTTGATACCTCATCTTTTTCAATATAATCCTGACTCGCCTGAAAATTATTTCGTTGTTCATCCGAAAGTTCTGCAAGAGGAATTTCAATGGAAAAAGTACTGCCTTCACCTTCATTACTGGTCACATAAATACGACCATCCATTAATTCAATTAATTTTTTGGTAATGACTAGCCCGATTCCTGTCCCTTCTATACTGGTTGTTTCCGCGTCTAACCGATTAAACGGTTTAAACATTTCTTTTAAATGCTTCGGAGAAATTTCTCTTCCCGTATTGGTATCGGTAATAGATAAAACTAATTTATTTTGTTGATTTTTGTGCGTACTAATTTTAATGGATCCGCTTTCTTTATTATATTTCACCGCATTAGAGAGGATATTTAAAATGACCTGCCGTATCCGTGTGTGATCGGCATACACAATATATTCATTGCTATTAAGCTCACTACCCACCGTAATGGTAATATTTTTTGCTTCCGCCTGAACATCTAATAATCGTTTGCACTCACAAACTGTTTCATAAAGAAAAACGGTCTCCATTGATAATTCAACATGCCCTGTCTCAATTTTTGATAAATTAAGAATTTCATCAATAAGTTTTAATAAATGTTCGCCTGATTTTACAATATAACTCAGTTGTTCTTGATGTTTAGTCTCGTCAAGTGTCATTTGTAAGAGCTGACTAAACCCTAGAATGGCATTAAGTGGGGTTCGTAATTCATGACTCATATTCGATAAAAACAAGGATTTAGCCCGATTTGCTTCCTCAGCTTCATTTTTAGCGTGTAGGATTTGCTGTTTTTGTTTTTTCTCTAAACTATTATCCCAAATTATTTAATCTATTTAGGGGGCTACCCATTTAAGACGGGAGATTCTGGTTCGAGGATTAACCGTTCGTCCTGAGCCCAGTTGAAGGACGGACGGTTAAGCCATTCATATTTCGATAAGCTCAGTACGAACGGCTTAACCTCAACCTGTCCCGTCTTAAGTTAGTAGCCTATGAAGTTAGGGTCTTATTCAGGAAAAACGCCTGTTGATAAATAACGATCCCCTCGATCACAAATAATAGCAACAATGACCGCATTTTTAAGTTCTTGAGATAAATGCAATGCAGCCGCAACCGCTCCCCCTGATGAAACACCTGCAAAAATACCTTCTTTAGCGGCTAAGGCTCGTGTTGTTTCTTCCGCTGTTTGTTGATCGACTTCCATAATGCGGTCGACGCGACTAGGCTCGTAAATTTTGGGTAAATAGGCTTGAGGCCAGCGACGAATTCCTGGGATTTTTGAATCGCCTTCGGGTTGAACCCCAATAATTTGAATATCTGAATTTTTATTTTTTAAATAGCGCGATGTTCCCATAATCGTCCCTGTGGTTCCCATGGCACTCACAAAATGGGTAATTGAACCTTCGGTATCACGCCATATTTCAATACCCGTGCCTTCGTAATGTGCGAGTGGATTATCAGAATTAGAAAACTGGTCTAAAATGCGTCCTTGCCCTTCTGCTTGCATTTGTCGTGCTAAATCAATAGCCCCCTCCATACTTTTTTTCGCAGGGGTTAAAATAATCTCAGCCCCATAAGCTTTCATCGACGCTCGACGCTCGGCACTCATATTATCAGGCATAATCAACGTCATTTTATAGCCTTTAATGGCTGCGACCATCGCTAAAGCAATCCCTGTATTACCACTCGTTGCCTCAATTAACCGATCACCGGGCTTTATTTCACCGCGTTGTTCGGCCTGTTGAATCATACTTAATGCAGGACGATCTTTCACCGAACCTGCGGGGTTATTCCCTTCTAATTTAACTAAAAGGGTATTACTATTAGAGTCAATTAGCCGTTGTAGCTTAACCAGCGGGGTATTGCCAACAAAAGATTCAATGGTTTTAAAGTTCATGGGCATCTATGATAAAAAAATGAAATTGATTATCCCATGAAACCCACCTTGAAAAGGTTATTTAACAGGGATTATTTGTTATAATTGCGAGGTTAATTCGTTATCTTTAGAAGTTTTAAAAACAAGAATAGTCTATCAAACTTCGAGATGCACAGACCAACATAAAGTGTTTGTCCTAAATCAACCTAATATGGATCTTATGTCAGATTTTGCTAAAGAAATTATTCCCGTTAATCTCGAAGATGAGATGAAACAATCCTATCTTGATTATGCCATGAGCGTAATTATAGGACGTGCGCTTCCTGATGTTCGAGATGGCTTAAAACCTGTGCATCGTCGGGTTTTATATGCGATGAGTGTACTCGGTAATGATTGGAATAAACCGTATAAAAAATCAGCGCGGATTGTGGGTGACTGTTTTGTGAAAGGTGCTTTGGTTCATACAGAACAAGGCTTAAAAGCAATAGAAACCATTAAAGTAGGTGAAAAAGTTTTATTACCTGATGCGCGTTTAAGTGAGGTCGTTGAAGCTTTTCATAACCCACCGAGCGACGTAGTCAACGTTAATTTATCGAATGGTAATAAGTTAACGGTTACCTTGGGTCAACTGTTTCGAGTTTTAAATGA
Organism: Methylococcales bacterium; assembly: GCA_030949405.1. Lineage (NCBI taxonomy): Bacteria > Pseudomonadati > Pseudomonadota > Gammaproteobacteria > Methylococcales > Methylococcales bacterium. The sequence continues at coordinate 1,467,122 of JAUZSN010000002.1, forward strand.
TGACTTAGAAATTACATGGGAAAAAGCGGAAGACTTACAGGGAAAACGTATTTTAGCGACTAATTCACGTTGTTTAGGTGATAACGGTTCTACTAATGATAAAAATAATTTAGCTTATATTATTGGTTTGTTAGTAGCGGAAGGCTGCTTAGCTGACCGAGGACGCACACAAAGAGTCTCTATTAATATGGTTGATACAGAAGCTTTAGAGTTTTTAAGTCAATATTGTGTTGCTAATAATATTAAAGTGAGCTGGACAGAAGTTACACCGAAAAATCCTAAGCATTCCCTACAACATTGTGTTCGTTTTACAGGTTTAGATGAAGCCTATCAATCTTGTGATCCTACTTGTGCTGATAAAATTGTGCCTGAATGGGTTTTAAGCGATAGAACTTTATTTGCAGCTTTTATTGCAGGATTTACCGATGGCGATGGACATATCCGCCTTAAAAAAAGTAAACGAGAAATCACGCTAACCTCTGCCTCAGCAAAATTATTGACACAAATACAAACTATGTTGGCTGATTTTGGTATTCATAGTTATTACACTTGTGAAGACTTTAGTGATAAAAATTATGGTGATAATTTCTTACCACGTTATAACTTATGGATTACAGGTGAAAACGCGAGTCGTTTTAGTCGTTTTATCGTTGATTATTTAAAAATTCCACGCAAACAGGCTGTAGCAGCTGAAATATCTGCATGGGAACGTTCTCATGCAAATGTGTTATCAGAGTTTATTTCAAGTGACGTTATTTTTACAGAGTTATCAAAACATCACTTAGGCGGTGGTTGGTACAAAGATAAAAACGGTGATAAATTTCGTGCTGGAATTAAATACCTAACAGGTGCAAAAATTCGCTATAGCAGTGATTTATTTGATAAAGATATTTCCTATTCTCAGCTTGAGCAATGGGGAATTATTAACAAATTAGAACGAATTGGCTCACCCTTGGCCAAAAAATTAACCCATCTAATCAATACCTATTCGGTACTGACGGTTAACGATGTTATAAAACAAACAGAACAAGCAGAAACCTATGATATTCAAATTGCAGATGATAGCCACGAATTTTTAGTACAAGGGTGTGCTGTTCATAATTGCATTGGTAAATATCACCCTCATGGAGATACCGCAGTTTACGACACAATGGTTAGAATGGCACAGCCGTTTTCAATGCGAAATATGCTCATTGATGGGCAAGGAAATTTTGGTAGTGTCGATGGCGATTCACCTGCCGCAATGCGTTACACAGAGGTTCGTATGGCTAAAATTTCTCATGAAATTTTAGCCGATTTAGATAAAGAAACCGTCGATTTTGTTTCTAACTATGATGACTCAGAATCTGAACCTTCGGTTATGCCAACTCGTGTTCCTACGTTACTCGTTAATGGCTCATCAGGAATTGCTGTTGGAATGGCAACCAATATTCCCCCTCATAATTTAGGTGAAGTGATTAGTGCTTGTTTAGCCTTAATCGACAATTCAGAAATGACGATTGCCGATTTAATGCAACATATTCCTGGGCCTGATTTTCCAACTGCCGCGTTTATTAATGGGGTAGACGGCATTTATGATGCTTATAGCACAGGACGAGGTAAAGTTCACTTACGCGCAAAAGCGCATTTTGAACCGTTTGGGATAAATGATACCCGTGAAGCCATTATTGTTACCGAACTTCCTTATCAAGTAAATAAAGCCCGTTTATTAGAAAAAATTGGGGAAATGCACAAAGATGGAAAGTTAACAGGTATTTCAGCCTTACGCGATGAATCCGATAAAGATGGAATGCGGATGGTCATTGAGCTTAAACGCGGTGAAGTCGCTGAAGTGATTCTTAATAATTTATACAAACAAACCCAATTACAAACGGTTTTTGGAATGAATATGGTTGCGATTCTTAATCGCCGTCCGTATTGTATGAACTTAAAAGAAATATTAGCCGCTTTTATCAATCATCGTCGTGAGGTTGTTACACGTAGAACCTTATTTTTATTACGCAAAGCGCGTGATAGAGCCCATATTTTAGAAGGGCTTGGGGTCGCTTTATCCAATATTGATGCCATGATTGTATTAATTAAAGGCGCGAAAAATCCAGCCGAAGCACGAGCGGGTTTATTAGCACAAAATTGGAACGTAGGCATGGTGCGGGCTTTATTGGAAAATTCTGATATGTCGCGTTCACGCCCTGATGATTTACCCGAGGGTTTTGGTGTAGACGGTGATTTTTATAAACTTTCACCGATACAAGTCCAAGCCATTTTAGAATTACGTTTACATCGTTTAACAGGGTTGGAACAAGATAAAATTCTGGCTGAATTTAAACAGCTCTTAGGCTTGATTGATGAATATTTATTTATTATTAATCATGATTCCCGTCTAATGGAAATTATCAAAGAAGAATTAGAGGTCATCAAAGAACAGTATGCCGATGCCCGTCGTACCGTTATTTTACAAGATCGTTTAAACTTAAGTATTGAAGATTTAATCACCGAGGAAGATAGGGTGGTTACGATGTCTCATGAAGGCTATGTTAAATCACAACCGTTAAGTGATTACAAAGCACAACGACGCGGCGGTCGTGGAAAAATGGCGGCGGCCACTAAAGAAGAGGATTTTGTTGAAAAACTCATTATTGCCAATACTCATGATACGGTTTTATGTTTCTCATCGTTAGGCAAAGTTTATGGCTTAAAAGTTTATAACTTACCCGTAGCCAGTCGAACCTCACGCGGTAAACCCTTTGTTAATTTATTACCTCTGGCCAAGGATGAAAAAATTAATGCCATGTTGCCCGTTAGTGAATTTAGTGATGATAAATTTGTATTTATGGCAACGGCAAATGGAACGGTTAAGAAAACCCCTCTAAAAGAATTTTCCCGTCAACCCGTTAATGGAAAAATTGCTCTTGATTTACGTGGTGATAATAGTTTAGTGGGTGTTGTTATTACTGATGGGCAACAAAACGTTTTATTATTTAGCAGTAATGGAAAGGTCATTTGTTTTAATGAAGCCGATGTACGGTCAATGGGACGAACAGCCGCTGGGGTTCGTGGAATTCGTTTAAAAGAAGATCAAAAAATTATTTCATTAATTATTGGTGCCGAAGGAACCGTTCTTAATATTACTGAAAATGGTTTTGGTAAACGCACCTTGATTGAAAAATATAATTGCCAGAAACGAGGTGGACAAGGGGTTATTGCTATTCAAACCTCAGAACGTAATGGGGCGGTAGTTGGGGCTGTTTTAGTGAATGATACCGATGAAATTATGCTCATTACTAATGGTGGAACCTTAGTTAGAACGCGTGTTGATGAAATTTCAATCGTGGGGCGTAATGCACAAGGTGTAACGGTTATTCGTCCTGATAATGGTGAAAAAGTCGTAGGGGTTGATCGAATTGATGGGTTACCTGATGACGATGAGGAGAGTTCTTTAGATTCATTAGAAGCCGAAGAAAATGGAGAAAATGGAGAAAATGGAGAAAATGGAGAAAATGGAGAAAATGGAGAAAATGAAATAGAAAGTAGCCCTGAATCCAATGTTAATGATGATAAAGGAATCGTTGAGTAATTTGAAAAAATATGGATAAAAACTTATTTTTAACAATGAATAGCCCGTATTTTTCACACTATATACGGGCTAACGTATAAAAAAATGCCATCGCCTTTTATTTTTAAATGCTTGTCACGGCTATCAACTTAAGACGGGGAAGTTGAGGTTAAGTCGTTCGTACTGAACTTGTTGAAGTATGAACAGCTTAACGGTCCGCCTTTCGACTAGGCTAAGGACGAACGGTTAAGCCTCGCTCCATAATGTCCCATCTTAAGTTGGTAGCCCTTATTACCAAAGCACGCTATTTTTATTTATTTTTCAGTCTAATAATATGAAACCCCCTCCTAAAAGCTTACAAGTTTTATTCTTTTTGTCAGAATTTTAGGGGTTATGATTACTATTAACCCTCATTAAACCTTATGAATACAGAAGAAAATCTTCATTCACTTATCGCTTCTTTGGATAAAAATACCTTTATCTATGATTTATTATTAGCTTATGGTTTACCTAGAGCGTCGATTACTCGCTTAAAAAAAGGCGATTACAATTTATCTAACGTTGAGGGGGAAATTATTTGGAAGAAGAAGCTTTTTTTTAAATCGGTAGAGGATGAAGATTTACATAGTTTATTTGATGCGTTAAAAAATTCGCCTGTAATCAGTAAGCAGCATCCGCGTTTTATGATGTTGACTAATTTTAAATCCTTGTTAGCGACGGATACTAAAACGGGGGATAGTTTAGATATTGCGCTGGATGAATTGCCTAAGCATTATGATTTTTTCTTGCCTTGGGCGGGGATTGAAAAAGCGCAATTTCAGAATGAAAACCCTGCGGATGTTAAAGCGGCTGAACGTATGGGGCGTTTGTATGATCTTATTTTAGAGGACAATCCTACACATGAGGCAACGGAGATTCACGCGCTGAATATTTTTTTGTCGCGGTTGTTGTTTTGTTTTTTTGCGGAAGATACGGGGATTTTTAAGCCGAGTCAGTTTACTAATGCGTTAGCATTGCATACGGTTGAGGATGGGGGAGATTTACAGGGGTATTTACAGAAGTTGTTTGTGGTTTTGAATCGGCGTGAGCGTTCGGAGTTTCCTCAGTTTTTGCAATATTTTCCGTATGTAAATGGCGGTTTATTTGCCGATGATGTGGCTTTGCCTGTGTTTAGTCGTCAGTCGCGGAAGTTGATTATTGAGTGTGGGACGTTAAATTGGAAGGATATTAATCCTGATATTTTTGGTTCGATGATTCAGGCGGTGGTGCATAACGATCAGCGTAGTAATATGGGGATGCACTATACCTCGGTGGTTAATATTATGAAGGTGATTGAGCCTTTATTTTTGAATGATTTGACGTTGGCGTTAGAGAATGCTGAGAATCATGAGGGACGCTTGAAGAAGTTGTTGCATCGTTTGTATCAGTTGCGAATTTTTGATCCTGCGTGTGGGTCGGGTAATTTTTTGATTATTGCGTATAAGGTGTTGTGTCGGTTAGAGATTGCGATTTTTAAGCAGTTGCAAAAGATTGATGCGTCTAATTGGAAGCAGGCTGTTTCGGGTTTGCATTTGAATCAGTTTTATGGGATTGAGTTGGATGATTTTGCGCATGAGACGGCGAAGTTGTCTTTGTGGTTGACTGAGCATCAAATGAATCTTGAGTTTAGGGCGGTGTTTGGTGAGGCGCGTCCGACGTTGCCTTTACAAGATACGGGGCATATTGTGTGTGGCAATGCGACCCGTTTAGATTGGGAAGAGGTATGTCCGAAAGTGGGGGAGATTTATATTTTGGGAAATCCGCCTTATTTGGGTGGAAAGTTACAAAGCGCAGACCAAAAAAAAGATTTGAGTTTTGTATCATTTGAAATTATGAATTGTAAAAACTTAGACTATATCTCTTGCTGGTTTATCAAAGGAACTAAATATATAAATAATTCATTAATAAAATGTGCTTTTGTTTCAACTAATTCAATATGCCAAGGTGAACAAGTCTCACTGCTTTGGAATTATTTATTTAGCAAAAAAATAGAAATAGACTTTGCTCATCAATCGTTTAAATGGACAAATAATGCAAGAGGTAACGCTGGAATAACATGCGTTATAGTGAGTATTCGTAATATATCGAATCAACCTAAATTTTTATTTGAAAACTTAGTGAAAAGACAAGTTAAAAATATAAATGCTTATTTGACATCTGGTACTGGATTAATAATAAATAAGAGAGCTAAAGCTATTTCAAACCTTCCCCTTATTTATTTTGGTAATATGCCTAGAGATGGAGGGCATCTTGTTATATCCTCTGAAGAAGAGAGAGCATCAATTATTTCATCAGATCCTAGGGCTAGTAAATTTATTCTTAAATATTTAGGTTCAAAAGAGTTTATACGAAGTGAGATACGTTATTGCTTATGGATTGAAGATAAAGATTTAAATGAAGCCTCTTCAATTCCTAAAATTAATAATCGAATACTTGCTGTAAAAAACGAACGATTGATAAGTAAAGCTGAAAGTACAAAAAAATATGCGAATCAACCTCATAGATTTGTTCAAATAAGCTATCAAAAAAAAAGATCAATCATTATTCCAAGTGTTTCTTCAGAACGAAGAGAATATATTCCTATTGGTTTCCTTGATAAAAATATTATTGTTTCTAATCTTGCATTTGCAATTTACGACCCACCCACTTATATTTTCGCCATAATTTCCTCAAGAATGCACATGACATGGGTACGCGCAGTGGCTGGTCGCTTAAAAACAGATTACCGTTATTCCTCTACACTTTGCTACAACACCTTCCCCTTTCCAAAAATCAGCAAAGCTAAAAAAATCATTTTAGAAGACTGTGTTTTTAAAGTTTTAGACGAGCGCGAATTACATCCCGAAAAAACAATAGCGCAACTTTATGACCCCGATAAAATGCCCGAAGGCTTACGCCAAGCCCATCATGAAATGGATCTAGCCATCGAACAATGTTACCGCACCACACCCTTTAAAAATGACGAAGAACGCCTAGAATATTTGTTTAAACGCTATGAAAAAATGATTGCAGCGGAGGCTTAATAAACTATGCAATATCATTTTGAATGGGATCCTATTAAAACCAAAACAAACTTAAAAAAACATGCTGTTAGCTTTGAAGAAGCCGCTGAAGTGTTTCTTGACCCCTTACAATTAACGCTACCTGATAATGAACATCATGATGCAGAAGAACGCTGGATTACTTTAGGAAATACGCAGCAACATAAATTACGCTTAGTTGTTCATACTTTTGTAAGCTACAGCCAAGAGCAAATAACAATCCGTATTATTTCAGCAAGACCTGCAAACCGACACGAACAAAGACGCTACGAGGAAATAGAATGAAAGACGAATATGATTTTTCCAATGCCGAACGTGGGCGTTTTTATCGCCCCGATGCCACTTTAAAACTGCCCGTTTATTTAGAAACTGATGTTGAAAACTGGTTTACAGAAAAAGCCCAAGCCAAAGGCGTTAATCTTACGGATTTAGTGAATGACTTATTGCGTAAAGATATATCTTTAATTCAAGCCGTCACTAAAAATGCCTAACCTTGTTGATGTAAACTATTCCCAAACAGGCGACAGCATTTCCATAAATAAAATGGGAATGCGCAAAATGCAAATCCGCGCTTTTGAAGCGCGACATGCACAATATTTACTATTAAAATCGCCACCCGCATCAGGAAAATCAAGAGCCTTAATGTTTCTAGGCTTAGATAAACTCTATCACCAAGGCATAAAAAAAGTGATTGTCGCCGTTCCTGAACGTGCCATCGGCGCATCCTTTGATTGCACCAAACTTACACAACACGGATTTTTTGCCGACTGGGATTACGCGCCTAAATACAATTTATGCACAGGGGGCGGCGAATCCAGCAAAGTCAGCGCCTTTAAAAACTTTCTTAACGACAACAGCGCGACGATATTAATTTGTACCCACGCCACCCTGCGCTTTGCCTATCAAGCCGTTGATGAAAATGACTTTAATAATACCCTATTAGCCATAGACGAATTTCACCATGTCTCAGCCGATAGTGACAACCAATTAGGCGAAGTGATTCGCTCTATTATGCGTCACACAAATGCCCATATTATTGCCATGACAGGCTCTTATTTTCGCGGCGATAGTATACCTGTGTTATCACCCGAAGACGAAGCCAAATTTTCTAAAGTCACTTACAACTATTACGAACAACTCAATGGCTACAGCTATTTAAAAACTCTCGGCATTGGCTATCACTTTTATCAAGGCAACTATCTCAACGCAATAGATGACGTCTTAGATACCAACAAAAAAACCATTCTGCATATTCCCAATGTTAATGGCGGTGAATCCACCAAAGACAAACATAATGAAGTCGATTGTATTTTAGACTGCATCGGCACAGTGACACACCAAGACAACGACACAGGCGTTATTCATATTAAACGCAAAGGCGATGACAAAATTATCAAAGTCGCCGATTTAGTCAACGACACCCCGAAAGACCGCGATAAAATTATGCGTTATCTACGCGAAATGAACGCCGCAGATGATATAGATGTGATTATCGCGCTCGGAATGGCAAAAGAAGGCTTTGATTGGGTATTTTGCGAACACGCGCTGACCGTGGGTTATCGTGGCTCATTAACTGAAATAATCCAAATTATTGGCAGAGCCACACGCGATAGCGAAAACAAAAACCACGCTCAATTTACCAACTTAATCGCTCAACCCGATGCCGCCGATGACTTAGTAAAACTATCGGTTAATAACATGTTGAAAGCGATTACCGCCTCATTATTAATGGAACAAGTGCTTGCGCCTAATTTTAAATTTAAAACCAAATTACCCGATGATGATAAACATGTCGCAGGCACGATTAAAATTCACGGGTTTAAAGAACCCAGCAGCCAACGAGTTAAAGAAATTGTCGAATCAGATTTGAATGATTTAAAAGCCGCTATTTTGCAAGATAATACAATGCTAAAAGCGTTACCTAGTGAATCCGTTGATCCACAGGTCATTAACAAGGTGATGATTCCTAAAATCATTCAAACAAAATACCCTGATTTAACCGCAGAGGAAGTGGAAGAAATTCGCCAACATGTTGTCACCGATTCCGTGATTAAAAATGGCGAAATTAAAGAAGTGGGCGGTAAATATTTTGTCCGCATGGCCAGTAAATTCGTCAACATAGAAGACTTGCATATTGATTTAATTGATAAAGTTAATCCGTTTCAAAAAGCCTTTGAAGTGTTATCAAAATCCGTCACCGCAAAATTATTAAAAGTGATTCAAGAAACCATTGATGCAGGGCGTATAGAAATGACTGACGAAGAAGCGGTGATTCTGTACCGCGATAAAATCGGCGAATTTATCAAAAAATATAACCGCGAACCTGATATTAATTCATCAGACGCGCTAGAAAAACGCATGGCAGAAGCGATTATTTATCTTAAAAATAAAAAACGCCAACAAAACACCGCGCAAGCATGATTGATTTTGCTCAAGAACTTGAAAATATTTTAAGCGATGACCCTTTAGATTTATTAGCCATTAAAGCTAAAACCCTCTCAGCAATGAATGATGATGAGCGTTTAATTGCCTCATTTGAAGAAATTAATCAATTTGTGCGTAAACAGGGGCATGAACCCACAAAAAACCGTGATGATATTAATGAAAGAAGTTTGTTTTCGCGCTTAGAGGGTTTAAGAAATGATATTAAAAAAGTAAAACGGTTAATGCCTTTTGATTGTTTTAAGTTATTAGAAACTATTTCTACGCTTGAACTTGAACCCGAAGCGAAAGAAATCACCAGCGTCAGCGATATTTTAGTAGACGATATATTAGGTTTGTTAGGCGAGGATGAGAATGATATTTTTACGCTTAAAAATGTCTCCAAAACCTTAAAAATGCCTGAAAAAGTTGCTCAACGAAAACCGTGTAAAAACTTTGCAAACTATGAAGCATTATTTAAACAATGTCATGCGGACTTAGTGTCTGAGAAAAGTGAATTAAAGAAATTTACAGGCGAGCAACAAATTACCACAGGGCATTTTTTTATTTTACATGGGGTGATGGTTTATGTTGCTAAAGTCGGCAAGAAATCAAAAAAACGCGGCAAGGTCAATGCGCGATTACGGTGTATTTTTGAAAATGGCACAGAATCCAACATGCTATTACGTTCGTTAGCGACCGAATTATATAAAGATGAAAACGGACGGCGTATATTAAGTCACCGTGAAGAATTGTTTGATAACGCGGAAAAAATAACGCCAGCGGATAAGGCAACAGGTTATATTTATATCTTACGTTCATTAAGCGATGACCCTCAAATTAAAGCGATTAAAAACCTGTATAAAATTGGGTTTTCTCGGAAATCGGTAACACAACGTATCGCCAATGCTCACCATGAACCGACCTATTTAATGGCAAAGGTTCAAATTATCACAGAATACCAAGCCTATAATTTAAATCCTCATAAATTAGAAACTTTATTGCATACTTTTTTTGCAGAATCCTGTTTGAATTTAGAGGTTTTTAATCAAGGGCAACGATATTCACCCCGCGAATGGTTTATCGTCCCCTTAGCGATCATAGAAACTACGGTTCAACTTTTAAGGAATGGTGAGATTATCCATTATCGTTATGATCGTGAGCAGCAGGAAATATTTTCTAAGGAATGAGATTTATAAACTATTCGCATTGAGTGAGGTCTGATCTGTACCCATAAAACGAGCAGGTCTTATTATGTCTCAGCAAGTAGAAACACCCTTTAGTATTGAAAAAATAGAACAACGCTTAAACGATGAATTACCGCAATGGTCTTATGAAAATGGCTGGATACGGCGCAAATTTAAAACCAGTGGCTGGAAAGCAACCTTAATGGTGGTTACAACTGTGGGGCATTTAGCTGAAAAAGCATGGCATCATCCTGATTTAAATGTCTCTTATGCGTTTGTTATCGTCAAACTAGTCACCCATTCGGCCAAAGGAATTACCGAAAAAGACTTTAAACTGGCTAAAAAAATAGATGAGGTTTTAATGTGGGATGCAGCCAGTGATTCTGATGGGGTGTTTGAAGGAACCCCTGATGACCCGCGTTTCAATTATATTAAAAACAGTTAAACGCGTTCTTATTTTTAATCCAGTCACGTTACTTTAAATAAAAAACCTCATAGAAATGAAACCGTCTATGAGGTTTTATTGATTGATAATCTATTTTTTTATTGCTGGTTTTTCCAGACATACCAGTTAGGCACAACCCAAACCCAGTACCCTGCTACACCGACCTGACCACACCACGATCCTCCTCCCCAATAACCATAATCTCGATATTGCCCATACTGACTTTTATCTTTAGGGCAATTCAATGTTTGTAATAACCCAGAATATTTACCTGCTGCTGAGGTTTTATTAGCCGATGCTTTATCCGCCCACACATACCACGAAGGCTGTAGCCAAACCCAATACCCTGCTTTACCTTGTTGACCACACCAAGACCCCCTTTCCAATAACCATAATCATTAAACGTACCATATTTAGCACTATCGCTAGGACAAGCAAGTTCTTGAATAAGGTTATTATATTTACCATTGGCAGAAGCCGAGTTTCTGGCAAAACTAGTGGTAGGCAAAAAACTGATGCCGCTCATCAATAAAACTAATAAAATTTTTATTTTCATCTTATACTCCCGTCAAAGAACACACACCCTATAACCTAACTATTGATGATTCCAATGATGGATAATCGTTTAAGTTATTTTAGACACGATTCTACGTTAATCAAATTTAAACGCTATCCGTCGTCGTTGTTATTTTTTTAAATTCACCTCCGCTTTATGATAATTCTTTGTTAGAAAAGTCATCAACGGCAATCGCTTTAGAGCGGGCTATTTCTGCTATCGTTAATAGTTCGGCCTCGTTTGCAGAAATAATCTTTTTCGCTAATGCCTCTTTTATGAGTTGTTCTTGGGAAAGTCCTTTTGATAATTGTTTTTGTTTCTTAGCCTCATGTAATTTTTTTTCTACGCTCGCTGCGTTTAAAACTGCTTGAAAGGCTACTTCAAGTCGTCCCGTTGCATCATCAGGGTTATTATTAATATAAATACCCGCAGTCAGTCGGTCTCGTGTCGCCGAATCGTCTAATAACAGTCTAGCAATTTTTTCTTCAAGGGCATCGTTAGGCTCTGATAACCGCTTTCCTAATGGAAATAAAATAAGGCGAAGTGCATAGACTACGGGGGCGAAAGGTAATTTATCTAATAAGGCCGCTAAAGCTTGCTGGACTTGAAACAGCGTATGCTGACATGCCCAATCCATCAGCGGTTTATCCTCTTGTAAACTTCCTTGTTCTTTATAGTGCTTGAGTACACAAGAACATAAATAAAGATTACTTAAGGCATCGGCAAAACGTCCTGAAATTCGTTCTTTACGTTTTAATGCCCCGCCTAACGTTAACAAACCATAATCACTGAGTAAGGCGAAAGCCACACTAAAACGGCTAATCAGTTGGTAATAACGTTGCGTGTCTTTATCGGCTTTAATCTTTAACCAATGCGCATTCGTTAACGCTAACCACGCCGTTGCCGCTAAATTATGTAGACTAAACCCTGCATGTTGAAATAATAAGCGATCAAATTCAGGAAGATCATTCGTATCTAACGCGGCGATTTCTTTTTGAATAAAGGGGTGACAGCGCACCGCCCCTTGTCCAAAAATCATCATTGTTCGCGTCAGTATATTTGCCCCTTCCACGGTAATGCTCACAGGAATCACTTGATATAAACGCCCCATATAGTTTTTAGGCCCTAAACAAATCCCCGATCCCCCTTGTACATCCATGCCATCATTTAGAACCCCTCGCATTCTTTCGGTTAGTTCATACTTGATAATGGCTGAAATGACCGAGGGTTGTTTCCCTGCATCTAATGCGGCCACGGAAATTTTACGCGCGGCATCAATAAGGTAAGTTTGCCCTGCGATACGAGCTAAAGCTTCTTGTACGCCTTCAAATTCGCCAATAGGTAAATTAAATTGCTTACGAATGCGTGCGTAAGCGCCCGTATTACGACTGGTAAATTTTACCGCAGCGGTGCTTAACGCAGGGAGTGAAATAGCTCGACCCGTTGCTAAACATTGCATCAGCATTTTCCAACCATTACCGACTTGAGCTTGCCCACCGATAATCCAGTCCATCGGGATAAAAACATCTTTACCCCAATTAGGCCCATTTTGAAAAGCTGAATCTAATGGGAAATGCCGCCGACCAATAGAAACGCCCTTGGTTTTGGTGGGAATTAAAGCCACAGTGATCCCTAATTCTTTTTGATCGCCGATTAATTGATTGGGATCATAAAGTTTAAATGCCATGCCTAATACTGTGGCAACAGGGCCTAACGTAATATAACGTTTATCCCAATTTAGGCGAATGCCCAAAACATTATTTTTACCTTCAAATTTTTGTTGGCAAACAATGCCTGTATCAGGAATTGAGCCTGCATCACTCCCTGCATTCGGGCCTGTTAATGCAAAGGCAGGTATATCTTTACCAATAGCTAGGCGGGGTAAATAATAGTCTTTTTGTGCTTCCGTTCCATAACCCAACAGCAGTTTAGCAGGGCCTAAAGAGTTTGGCACCATGACGGTAACCCCTGCACTGGTACTTCGACTGGCAATTTTTATCACCACTTCGGAGTGGGCAAAATGTGAAAATTCTAAGCCATCATATTTTTTAGGAATAATCATGCCACAAAATTTATTTTTTTTAATAAAATCCCAGACATCGGCGGGTAAATCTTGATGTTTATGGGTGATTTCCCAATCATTTAACATGGCACAAAGTGTTTCAACAGGCCCCTCAATAAAGGCTTGCTCTTCCTTCGTTAAGGTTACTTCAGGTAAATCATCCAAAACTGTCCAGTTCGGGTCGCCTGAAAATAACTCAGCCTCCCACCAAGTATCGCCTGCTTCCAAGGCTTCACGTTCTGTTCGTGAAATTTTTGGAATGGCCATTTGCATAATTTTAAACGCGTGCTGACTAATAAAATGTTGTCTTAAAGAGGGAAAATTAAGGACACTGGCGGTCATTAAAAAGACAATCCAAATAAGTTGCGTGCCGATACTAAAGTCACCTTGTAACGTGACCATAAATAAGAGGGCGGCTAATACCGCCGTGTTGATGGGTAATGAGGCTTTAAAATAAGCTAAAGCCCAGAGAATAACGAGTAATATAAGTAACCAAAACATGATTCTTCTCCTTGATTTAGAGCGTTATTATTATTTTTAAATGGAGACCTTAAAAAAGGAATTAACGGGATTTAAGATTGCGTACATTTTAAAAAATGTTCTGGAACGATGACTTTAATCGCGGTTCCAAATCGTTATCGGTTACTTTTTAATTCCGCAGTGGTTTTCCTGTCGCTAACATGTGTTCTAAACGAGCGACGGTTTCAGGTTGTTTAACTAGGTGTAAAAATGCGTCTAACTCTAATGCTAATAAATCCGCTTCCGTGAGCGGTTTCGTCATATCACTGTCGCCTCCACTTAAAATAGTTCCTAACGCCGCTGAGATTTTGACATCATAAGCACTCGCTTTGCCCATCAACTGAAAAGCTTTCGTCCCCATTTCTAATAAAATTTGCGCACTTTTACCCGCTAATGAGTAGGTACAGGGTTCAGGGGGGTGATAATTTTTGATAAGGCTAAGGGCTTTGGCTTTCGCATCGGCTAATAAACGAGCCTTATTCATGCTAATACCATCGTCTGCGGATAAAAATAATAATGTTTTGGCATCAAACGCAGACGTTGATACCTTCGCTAAACCAATCGTTTGAAAGGCTGCAACCGTCGGAGGAATTGAGCCACCAAAACGTTTAGGTTGCTGAATTTGCCGACGTAAATATTCTTTACATCCGCCCCAACCTGGAATTAATCCGACGCCGACTTCAACTAAGCCAACATAAAGTTCAGCATGGGCTTGTATCGCATCACAATGGAGTAAAACTTCACAACCTCCGCCTAAAGCTAACCCTGATGGGGCTGCAACAACGGGAAAAGGTGCGTATTTTAATGCGTTATAGGTTTGTTGCCCTGTGTGAATTAAATCGGTCACCGCTTGAAAGTCATTATTTTCTAAGGCGACTAATAGCAGACCTAAATTTGCCCCCGCAGAAAAATTATCGGCCTCGTTATGAATAATTAACGCTGAAAAATCAGTTTTTACTTTTTCAATACTGTCTCTTATTAACGCCATTGAGTCCATATCAAGCGTGTTCATTTTGCTATGAAATTCCAAACAAGCAACGTGGTCGCCAATATCCCATAGACTTGCCGAATGATTACTTAAGACAGGCTGTTGACCTTGTTTTATATCACTTAAGAGCAATACCCCCTCGGCCCGTTTCACGGTTTGATAACCTTGTAAGCATCGATACTGTAATTCTGTTTCACTCACCTTATAAAAAGGATCTTTCGTTTGCAGTAGGGGAGGAATGATGCAGCCATCGGCTTCAAGCTTTTCAACAAACGCGGCAACCCCTAGCTGATCAATTAATTCAAATACCCCATATTCCCAGTTGTAACCCAAGCGCATCGCTTCATCAATTGAGGTTATATCATCACTGATTTCAGGCACTAATGACGCGGCATATAATAAGGTTTTACTCATGACTCGCCACGCATAATCGGCGTATTTATCATTTTCGGTTAATAAACTGGGGAGTCCTGATTTTTTAAGTCGTTTAATTATTTCAAGCTTAGGTTTTTCGCTTAAACGATAGTCTCCTGTCGTTAAATCAATGCCTTCTTTTACCCGCTTGCCATCCACCTTATTTAACCGATAAAATCCCCCTTTTCCCTTACGTCCCGTATAGCCCTCGGCAATCATTTTTTCTAAGAGCGGCGGCATTGAATTAAGCGTTAAAAAGGCATCCTGTTTAGGTAATGCTGTCGTCATGCTTTTGATGACATGGGGCATTAAATCCAAGCCAACTAAATCTAATAGGCCAAAAACTCCTGTTTTAGGAATGCCGAAAGGAATACTTAGCACCGCATCCGCTTCTTCAATCGTTAAACCTAAGTTGATGGCTTCTAAAAGACCGCATTGAATCCAATAAATACCAATCCGATTGCCCATAAACCCAGCGGTATCTTTACAGGAAACACAGCCTTTACCTAAGCGATGATCTGCAAATGTTGTTACCGCTTGAACTAAATCTGTTCGCGTTTGCTCACTCGCGACTATTTCTAATAGGCGCATATAACGGGGTGGATTGAAAAAGTGACTAATGATAAATTGCTGTTGAAATTTAACCGACAAACCCTTCGTTAATAAGGCTAAAGGCAATGTCGATGTATTTGAACTAATGAGCGTGTTTTCAGTACAATGGCGTTGTAGTTTTTGATATAAATTTTGTTTAATCGCCAAATTTTCAATGATGGCTTCGATCACCCAATCAACCTCTTCAAGCTGATATAGATCATCCTCAATATTACCTACCGTAATTAAACGCGCATTACGTGGCTGCATTAACGCAGGCGGGCGCGATTTTAATAATTTTTTGACCGCTGTTTCAGCAATGATATTACGATTTTTAGCGTCTTTAGGCGCAATATCTAACAAATAAACAGGGATACCTGCATTAGCAATATGAGCGGCAATACTCGCGCCCATAACCCCTGCGCCAATGACGGCAACTTTTTTAATGTTCATCAGATGGCCTCCAAAATAGTCGCGATACCTTGTCCACCACCGATACATTGAGTCGCTAAGGCATAGCGTTTTTGTTTACGTTTTAACAAACTTGCCGCTTTCCCTGTGATTCTAGCGCCTGTTGCGCCTAGTGGATGACCTAAAGCAATGGCCCCACCATCCAAATTAAGTTTTTCAGCCGCAATAGGTAATTCATTTAACACCGCTAAGGCTTGGGCTGCAAAGGCTTCATTTAATTCAACGATGTCTAAGTCATCTAATGTTAAATTAGCCCGTTGCAACGCTTTATGGGTTGCTGAAACGGGGGCAATGCCCATAATTTCGGGTAAACAACCTGAAACGGCAATTGATTTAATTAGAGCTAATTTTTCTAACCCTCGCTTATCTGCATAATCTTCACTACAAACTAAGACCGCTGCGGCTCCATCGGTTAAAGGCGACGAGGTTGCCGCCGTTACAGAGCCTTGTGCATTAAAAACAGGATTTAATTGAGCCAATTCATCTAGGGTTGAATCCCCTCGAATACACCCATCCCGATGAATGCTATCGCCATTTTCCAAATGAATCGGGATAATTTCATCATCGAATAAGGCGTGTTGTTGTGCATAAGCGGCTTTTTGTTGACTCAGTAGTGAAAAAACTTCTTGGCTTTCTCGCGTTATTTGATATTTTTGGGCTAAATTTTCCGCTGTTTCACCCATGCTCATATAGGCTTGAGGATAGCTTGAATACAATCTTGGATTGGGCATCATATTGTAGCCCCCCCATCGGCACACGGCTCATTGACTCCACCCCCGCACAAATAAAAGCATCACCCGCCCCCATTTTAATAGCCCCCGCAGCCGTGTGAATAGCTTGCATTGATGAGCCACAAAAACGATTCAGTGTTGTCCCTGCCACCGTTGTCGGAAGCCCCGCTAAAAAAGACAACCAGACGCGCCATATTCATGCCTTGTTCGGCTTCTGGAAAGGCACAGCCTAAAATTAAGTCTTCAATTTCATCAGGATTAACCGCTGTTTTACGAATGAGTCCTTTCACCACTTGTGCCGTTAAATCATCAGGACGCAATTTTAAAAAGGCCCCTTTATGGGCAGGCATAAAAGGTGAACGGCAATACCCTGCAATAACAATATTTTTCATGACAGACTCCTTTATTTATTAACTCAATCAACAATAATTTATTTTATTTTTTGCTTTCATTCGTGCTATAAAAATTAGGGGAGGATAGTTTTTAACGGTTCCAATTTTAATTTATGTAAAAAACGATCAATAACGCGCCAAGTGTTTTCCGAATTATCCATTAAAATGCCATGATGTTGCGTATGAATAATTTCTAATTGTTTATGGGGACTTCCCAATTTTTTAACAAATTCATTGGCACTCTCAATTGATACCACAGGATCATTATCGGCATAAATGACTAAACACGGTAAGGTAATTTCCCCTAAAATAGCTTCAACATCCTGTATTAATAAGCGTAATTCATAAAGACAGGTAATGGGGGTATTTTGATAATTTACG